>JAZPYF010000039.1:0-32138 GCA_045544055.1 Acutalibacteraceae bacterium
CCGACTATCTCGGCGCCAATGTTCAGCTCTATGCAAAGCGTGAGGACCTCAATCATTCGGGCGCTCATAAACTCAATCACTGTATGGGTGAGGCTTTGCTTGCAAAATATATGGGCAAGAAAAAGGTCATCGCCGAAACAGGTGCAGGTCAGCACGGCGTCGCACTTGCTACTGCTGCCGCATATTTCGGCCTTGAGTGTGATATTTATATGGGTTCTGTCGATATCAAAAAGCAGGCTCCAAACGTTGCACGTATGAAGATTCTCGGCGCAAATGTTGTTGAGGTAACACACGGTCTTAAAACTCTCAAAGAGGCTGTTGATGCAGCCTTTGAGGCATACAGCAAGGAGTATAACGATGCTATTTACTGTATCGGCTCGGTTCTCGGCCCTCATCCGTTCCCGATGATGGTGCGTGATTTCCAGAGTGTTGTTGGCATTGAGGCAAGAGACCAGTTCATTGATATGACAGGTCATTTGCCGGATGCAATTGTTGCCTGTGTCGGCGGCGGCTCAAATGCAGCAGGTCTGTTTGCCGGCTTCCTCAACGATCCTGTTGATATTTACGGCATTGAGCCTCTGGGCAGAGGTCCTAAGCTCGGTGACCACGCTGCAAGCCTTAAGTACGGCACTGAGGGTGTTATGCACGGATTCAACAGCATTATGCTCAAGGACGAAAACGGTGAGCCTGCTCCGGTATATTCTGTTGCAAGCGGCCTTGACTATCCGTCATCAGGTCCGGAACACGCTTTCCTCCAGGAGATTGGCAGAGTTAAGTATGATGTGATTGATGATGAGGAAACGATTGATGCATTCTACAAGCTTTCTCGTATGGAGGGTATAATTCCTGCAATCGAAAGCTCACACGCAGTAGCATACGGTATGAAGCTTGCACAGCGTATGGATCACGGCTCAGTCCTTATTAACCTCTCCGGCAGAGGCGATAAGGATATGGACTATATCATTGAGAATTACGGCATAAGATAAAAAATCAACATCCCGACAGATTGATTTCTGTCGGGATGTTTTTTGTCAATCTTTTTCAATTGGCGTAATTACGGGTTTACCGTATTTGTCAAGCAGTACAGTCATACCGCCTGCATTGCCGTTAAAAGTGAAAATGTAGTTTACACCGGTTTCTTTATCAACCAGAATTTCAACACCGCTGAGTGCACCCTGGCTGTAAACCTTTTCAAATCTGTTGTCTTTCTTTGCCATTGCAAAACTTCCTTTCTTTGAGCGTTACATCTCAACACATACCGTCATAATGCTCTTTGCAGGCATGTTTATATCTCTTTTGAAATTACCCTCATAAATCTTTTCACAGTTGTGTGTGCTGTCGGTCAGATGTATCCGGGCATTGCCGAGAATACCGCCAAGACGGATATTTTCTTCGCTTTCAGCAGGGTTTACTATTACGGTGACATAATTCGTGCCATCGGTAAATGCAACAGTTTTAAGTGCGGAATTTTCAAAATTATCGAAAGTTCTGATTCTAACCATACCTGGCTTGATGAAAGAAGTGAAATGCTTGAAAGCGTAGTAGCGGTTGTAAGTTATAAGCTCGCCCTCGTCATTTCTGTCAAGCAGACCGTCGCCGTTTACCGCTGTCCAGCTCTGCCACGAAACGGCGTTCATCTTTGTCAGGTCGTCAACAATAACCTGCGCCATATGAAGTCCGCTGTCAATGGTTGTGCTGTCAATCGTCAGCGGCAGCTCGCACCACTCGCTCATTTCGTATTTTGTGTCGGGGTATCTCTCTTTGAAAGCGTCTCCGATTTGTTGCTTTTCGTCAGATTTAGTGTCCATCCAGTACGAATGTCCGCTGAACGAATCGCAGAATTCTGTGAGAATTTCACTTGCAAAAAACTTTTCAACATATTCAAAATATGCCCAGCTCATTTCGCCGCTTTCAGGTCCGCTGAGCTTATACGGCGAATTGCGTTTTTTCATTTCGGTTGCGAAAAGCTCAAGCACCTCGACGGTTTCATCTGCTGTATAGTGGCAGCCCTCCTGACCGACCCAGTCGCCGCCCCAGCTCCACATCGGCTCATTGATAGGGGATATGGCATAAATCGGATATCCCTGCTCAACAAACCAATCAGCAATTGTCAGCACGTATTCGACAAATGCAGCATAGTTTTCTTTTGGCAGATTGGAAGAATACTGTTCAAGACCGCCCGAAGCATGACCGCTCTTTGTCATTGAAAAATGCGGGCTGTTGCAGAAAAGTATGATTTTTTCCGCACCGTATTTAACTGCATAATCCATTACGCGCCTTGCATTTGCATCACGCGTGAAATCGTATTCGTATTTACCGCTTTCTTCGCTGAATACATAAAAGCTCTCTGTACGGCGGGAGGTATCCCATATTCTGCAGTTGGGGTTGTCGTGTTCACCGCCGCCAATGTTATAGCGGAATATTTTCAGCCCGAGGCCGTCATCTTCGCTGTAAAGCCTTTTAGCTATTTCTTCAGCCATTGCTTCGTCTTCAATGGTCTGAGCCCACCAGCACGAGCTTGTGCCGAATTCTTCAAAGGTCTGGTAGCGTGTGCTTCTGTCAATCAAGATTTCATGCCTCCCCAAAATCTGATTTATCGGTAAAAGACAAAACTGAAAAATTGCAAGAATCAGCGAAATAAACTTAATAATATCAATCACCTCACGGTTTTATTTTAGTTCCGATATCTTGATTTTAGCAACGGAGATTTTGTATGTTGATTCGTAACACGGTGCATTGTTTGCGTAATAGAGCGTTGAACCGTCTGGAGAAAAAAACAACGACGCGCTGTAACCGCACCTGTCGTACGGTTCGAGTGAATAGGGGATAGGGTTATCAATCGGTGCAAAGGTTTTACCGTAATCAAAGCTGATGAACATATCAGCACCTGTATCGCTTTCGCCCTTTATCTGGTGCTTACCTGTTACGATAAGTGTGCCGCACTCACCGCCAACGGGTGACCATGCGACATAAGGTGAAGAGCCAAAGGTTTTGCCTGCCGCAGAAACGGGCTTGCCATAGTCGGAAACATCACCCCAATTGTCAAGCGAGGTAGTTTTTTTATAATAAATCGGGTTGCCGTTTATTCCGACCATTTCATAAACCATGTAGTATTCACCGTTGCCCATTTTTGTAACTGATGCCATACCCGGTCTGAGGGCAGGGTCATCACAGGCAACACACTCTTTCTTTTCGCTCCAGTTTACAAGGTCGGTTGAGTATTTATATACGAGCTTTTGTGAATGCTCAGGGTCTGAATCATCGGAATAGAAGCAGTAAAGTCTGCCGTCCTCTTCTTCATAAACGAAGTACGGCTCCCATACACCCCAATCTGTACCGCCTGCTTTATCAACATTGCAGAATGCCGTGAAGCTTCGACCAAGGTCTGTACTTGAATACAGGGTGATTGTGCTGTTTGTCACGCCCTCACCGTAAATTGATGTCGCCGCAAGAATTATTGTGCCTTTTTCAAATTCTCCAATGTCGGCAGGCAATTCATACAGAAACGGCATCCATTCATTCCTGTAGTTTTCGTTCAGCGTGTCTCTTACCGTACAGATATAGCGCCAGGTTTTTGCATCGTCTGTGCTTTCATAAATAGGATAAGTGTCGCCCCATTTTTCAAATGTTGCGAGCAGTTTTCCGTTGTCAGCTTCGTTCTTCTGGTGGCAGAGCCTTATTACCGTTGGGTATTCTGCTACATTTGCGCTGTTGTTTGCAGGGGCATAAACATCGCTGACGGATTCAATATCAAACCTTATCGGCAGCGTGTCATAATCAAAACTGCCGGGGAAGGGGATAATCGCCCCAAAAAATGTAAGAACTGCAATGATTATATTGAATAAAATCTTTGACATTTGATCACCAGCCGTTCTTTATATAACTTAATAAATAAAGTATATCATATCTGAAACCGCAAAACAAGTGGCGTGTTTTGCAAAAAAATCTCCCGATAGCAAAAGCATCGGAAGATTTTTGGTGTGGGTAACAGGGGTCGACCGTATGCTGTGGCTTTGCCTTGCATACTTTCGGCTCGGCGACCCAATGCGTTGCATTCGGTACCCGCCTCACCGCTCTTCACTAAAAACAGTTCACCGAACTGTTTTTTTACGTTCAGACCTTCTCAGGTTCGACCCCGTGAATATAAAAAAATCTCCCGATAGCAAAAGTATCGGAAGATTTTTGGTGCGGGTAACAGGGGTCGAACCTGCACGCCGGGAGGCATAAGATCCTAAATCTTACGTGTCTGCCAATTCCACCATACCCGCATATTAAATTAAGTTAAAAGACCGTGTGACTCTTGCGGTACCCAAAATTCGTATGCTCGCAGTTCGCTCGCCGAATTTTGACCGCTGCGCCTTTCCGACTCTCACTTTATCCGCCACAGGCGGCGCTCGGTCGGAAACTGCCAATTCCACCATACCCGCATATTTTTCTGTTGATTTTTTAACACGGCTTTGAATCTTTTTGAATTCTAACAGAAAATACGAAAAGTTTCAAGAGATAATGCACAAATTATTCAACTTATTTTTGTAAGAGAATTATAGTTTCTTTTTGGCAATTTGCGCTTTACATTAATGCCAAATCATAATATAATTATACTGTAAATTATTTATCGCACATTTATTTTTGAAAAGAAAGGAATTACAGAATTATGGAAAGATATCTTATAATCAACGCTGACGATTTCGGCATGTGCCGCTCAGCAAACTTCGCTGTTTTTGATCTTCTCAAATCCGGCGGAATCACATCCTCTACAATTATGGCACCCTGCGGTTGGGCACCTGAGGCTGCACGTTTTGCAAAGGAGCATCCTGAGTTTGCAATCGGTGTTCACCTCACCACAACTGCAGAGTGGGAGAACTACCGTTGGGGTCCCGTAAGCAGCTCGCCCAATGCGTCCCTGCGTGATAAGGACGGTTATTTTTATCACGAGTGCGATGAATTTGAGGAACACGCTGACCTTGCAGAGGTGGAGGCAGAGGCTAAGGCACAGATTGAAAAGCTCAAGCTGCTCGGCCTTAATCCCTCACATCTTGATAACCATATGGGCTCGCTCTACGGCGTTGCAACAGGCCGTTTTGAGCTTCTTGAGCTTATGATTAAAATTGCAGGTGAGTACGGTCTTGCTCTTCGCATGCCGATGAACTTTACAGAGGCTCAGTTCGGCAATACAATGCTTGATGTTCAGGTTCCGCCTGAGCTTGTCAAGGGTCTTATCGACAAGGTTGTTGCCTACGGTAAATCTCTCGGCGTAGCTATGCCCGATTATCTTATGCCCGGTGACTGGTCGGGTCCGCAGAAGGACAGCTATGAGAATTTCAAGGAGTACATCTATGAGATGTACCGCGGTTTCCCCGAGGGTGTTGTTGAAACTTATATTCACCCCGCTTACGAAACAGACGAGCTCAAGGGCACAACAGGCTGTTGGGAGCGCAGAGTATGGGAGTATAAGCTTTTCTCCGATCCGCAGACAAAGCAGCACATTGATTCGCTCGGAATCAAGCTTATCAACTACCGTGACCTTGTAAAAATGCGTAACGGCTGATAAATTAACGGAGGGTTACTATGTTTTCTGACCTTGTCAAAGCAACTCGAAGCTTTCGTAATTTTGACCCGGATTATCGGCTTAGTGACGAAACAATGCGCTCACTCATTGAGCTTTGCCGATATACACCTTCGACCGCCAATTCTCAGTCTATAAAGTTTGCCTATGCCAATACACGAGAAAAGTGTGAAGAGATTTTCCCTATGCTCGGCTGGGCAGGCTATATAAAAGAGAATAAGCCGCCGTATGACGGTAATGTTCCTGCGGCATACATACTGCTGTGTTACGATACGGAAATTGCACCTGAGCTTGAAATTGACGCAGGAATCTGTGCACAGACGATAGTGCTTGGTGCTATGGATATGGGAATAGGCGCCTGTATGATAGGTAGCTTTAATAAGGAAAAAGCGGTTGAGATTTTTAATCTGCCCGAAACTGTCAGACCCAGGCTGATTATAGCCCTCGGCAGGCCGAAAGAAAGCGTTGAGATTGTTGATGCGGTAGACGGTAATATAAAGTACTACCGCGACGGCAAGGAGAAGCATTTTGTTCCCAAGCGCACTTTAGAGGAGATTCTTCTTAAATAAACCGAAAAGCAAAACACCCGACTGTGAAGTCGGGTGTTTTGCTTTTTATGATACTGTTCGTTCAAATTGGCTGTTGTAGAGGTTGGCATAGAAACCGTTTATTGCCATAAGCTCTTCGTGAGTGCCTTGCTCAACAATGTCACCGTTGTTCATACAGAGAATAAGGTCGGCATTTCGTATTGTTGAGAGTCTGTGAGCGATAATAAAGCTCGTTCTGCCTTTCATAAGGTTATCCATAGCTCGCTGAATCAGAATTTCGGTTCTGGTATCAACTGAGCTTGTAGCCTCATCAAGAATAAGGATTTTCGGGTCTGCAAGAATTGCTCTGGCTATTGTGAGTAGCTGTTTCTGACCCTGTGAAATATTTGTAGTTTCTTCGTTGATTTCCATTGCGTATCCGTCGGGCAGAGTGCGCACAAAGTGGTCAACCTGTGCGGTTTTTGCCGCCTTTATGACCTCTTCATCAGTGGCATCGAGCTTACCGTAGCGGATATTCTCCATAATTGTTCCGCTGAAAAGCCAGGTGTCCTGAAGCACCATTGCAAATTCACTTCTCAGGTCGTGGCGGTCAAAATCCTTAAGATTGTGTCCGTCAACATAAATTGCACCGTCTTTCAGCTCATGGTAACGCATAAGGAGCTTGACCATTGTTGTTTTGCCTGCACCTGTCGGGCCGACAATTGCAATTTTCTGTCCGCTCTTAACCTTAGCGGAAAAGTCGGTGATGACAATTTTATCTGTATCCTCATAGCCGAATTTAACATGGTCAAAGGTGATGTTTCCTTCAATTTTTGTATCGGCTACGGTAAGTGTTGCACCGGAATCGTCTTCTTCCTTTTCATCAAGGAATTCAAACACTCTTTCTGCCGCTGCAGCCATTTTCTGCATCTGTGCAGAAATATTTGCAAGCTGATTTATAGGCTGATTAAAGCTGCGCACGTACTGGAGCATTGCCTGAATATCACCGATTTTCATACTGCCGTTTGAGGCAAGAATGGCGCCTACAACGCAGACAAGAATATATCCGAGGTTTCCTACAAAGCCCATAAGCGGCATCATCAGTCCCGAGAGAAATTCTGCCTTTCGTGCATTTTCGGCAAGCTGACCGTTAAGCTCGTCAAAATCTTTTATTGATCGTTCTTCGCCGTTAAATGCCTTGACAACAAGGTGAGCGCCGTACATTTCTTCAATATGTCCGTTGACAGAGCCGAGGAATTTCTGCTGTTTGCGGAAATGCGGCTGTGAAAGCTTTACTATATTGCGTACAACAATAAGAGAAACGGGTACGGTGAGCACAATAATGAGTGTGAGCAAAGGACTTGTCAACAGCATCATTGCAAGAATACCGATCAGCGATGTTGCGGAGGTCGCAAGCTGAGTGATGCTTTGCGTAAGTGCCTGCTCAAGCGTATCAACATCATTGGTTATACGGGAAAGCACATCGCCCTGGCTTTGCTTGTGGAAGAAGCTGAGGGGTAGTTTGTTGATTTTTTGCATTATGCTGTTGCGCAGGTTGAACGAAAGCCTTGTCGTAACGCCTGACATAATGAATGACTGCAGATAGTTGAATACTGCGCTGATAAGATAAACGATAAGTGCTGCAAGAAGAATCTGTGCAATTCTTCCTACGTCAATAGTGCCGGTGCCGTTGATCATCTTCATAACGCCGTCACCGACGGTGTTTGTAGCCTCAGCAAGGATTTTCGGACCGATAACCGAGAAGAGAGAAGCTCCGGCGGCAAGTATAATTACTGCTATGAAGCGATGCCTGAAAGGTCTTATAAATGCAAGCAGTTTTTTTACTGTGCCTTTGAAATTCTTTGCTTTTTCAACAGGCTTACCGCCCGGACCCATCGGGGGGGAGTTTTTTTTCATTTTTATTCTGCTCATGCCAACTCCTCCTTTGCAAGCTGAGATTCAGCGATCTCGCGGTATTCTTCACAGGTTTTGAGCAGCTCTTTGTGAGTGCCTTTTCCTACAATTCTGCCCTCATCAAGAACTATGATCTGCTCAGCGTTCATAATAGTGCTGACTCGCTGTGCAACTATAAGTACAGTAGCGTCTGCAGTGTAGGTTTTTAGTGCTTTTCGAAGTGCGGCATCCGTCTTGAGGTCAAGTGCCGAAAAGCTGTCATCAAATATATATACGGGCGATTTTTTAACAAGTGCGCGTGCAATCGCAAGGCGCTGTCTCTGACCGCCGCTGACATTTGAGCCGCCCTGAGCTATACTGGAATGGATACCTTCAGGCATATCCGCAACAAAGCGTGCCTGCGCGGTTGAGAGAGCTTTGCCAATTGTTTCTGTATCTGCGTCGGGTGCTGAGAACAGCATATTTGATTCAACAGTACCCGAGAAAAGCAGCCCCTTCTGTGGTACATAGCCGATATTCTCTCTAAGACTGTGCAGCGAAAGCTCACGCACGTCAATCGAGTCGTAGGTGATCGAGCCTTCGGTTACATCATAAAAACGGGGAATAAGGTTGATAAGCGTTGACTTACCCGAACCTGTTGAACCGATAAATGCGGTAGTCTGTCCCGGAAGTGCTGTGAATGATATGTCGCTCAGCACACAGTCGTCAGCGTTATTATAACGGAAAGAAACGTTTTTGAATTCAATTCGGCCCTGCGGATTTTTGAGCGTTTTCGGAGATTGGGGGTCGGTTATGCCGGGCTCTGTGCTGAGAATCTCACCGACACGGTTGATTGAAACCATTGCTCGGGGGATGTTAATGAAAATCATAGCGACAAAGAGGAATGACATGATTACGTGCATACCGTACTGAATGTATGCCATCATATCACCGATTTCCAGACCGCCCTTGATAATCGAATCAGTGCCGAACCAGACGATCGCAATACCCGAAAAGTTCATAATTACCGTCATCATCGGCTGAACGAGTGAAACAGTACGCTGAACAAAGCGGTTTGTCATGCGAAGCTCCTTGTTTGATTCTTCAAAACGCTTTTCTTCGTGCTTTTCGTTGCCGAATGCGCGTATAACCATAAGGCCCGAAAGGTTTTCACGGCTGACAAGGTTGAGCTTGTCAATCAGCTTCTGCAGAATTTTAATTTTCGGCATTGCAAAGTAAAGACCGACACCGATAAAGGTGAGCATAAGCACAACGGCAACGGCAAGAATCCAGCTCATTGATGCACTTTTGCTCAATGCAAGGAAAATACTGCCGATACCCATTATCGGTGCGAAGAATATAAACCGTACACCGCCGCTGAGCATACCCTGTACCTGCTGAACGTCGTTAGTTGTTCTTGTGATAAGTGAAGCGGTTGAAAATTTGTCAAGCTCAGCGTTTGAGAAGCGTGTAACACGCTCAAATACATCGTGCCTCATTTTTTTTGAGATTATTGCTGAGGTCTTGGTTGAGAAGAAGCCTACACCTATTGCCGAAAGCACGCAGATTAATGAAATACCTATCATTTGTGCGCCTTTCGTCAGAATAAAAGCCATTTGTCCTTCTTTGCCGTTGAGTGCCACAATACCCTCGTCAACAAGGCTTTCCATCATTGTCGGCAGCATAAGCTCCGATATTGCCTGTACGGCGAGCAGAAATATGCTAAGCGCAACGTAACCTGCCGCATATTTGAGATAGCTCAAAACCTTTTTCATTTTCTTTTTTCCTCCATACCATCGTTGAAAGATGATTAATCAATTAATTTTAACTTAAAGAATAATAAAGTACAATGTGTAATTGTAAATTTTTTGTAAAAAACTTATTCGATTTTAATACTGTAAAGTGTAAAATGAACATAAAATACCGATAATTTTGCGACATTTTCTACTAACTGACGAAATATGCAAAACAGCAATTTTTTGTTTGCATATAAATAAGTATTGTGCTATATTATAATATATTTATTTTAACTGTGGAGATGTGTTTGCCGTGAAAGTAATTGACATTATCAACAACGGAAAAGTTAATGTTTCCTGTGAGCTTTTTCCTCCGAAGGAGTGGGCAAAGCTTTCGGGAGCAAAGCAGGTTGTGCGTGACATTGCAAAGCTGTCTCCGTCGTTTATGAGCGTAACCTACGGTGCGGGCGGCGGCACGAGCGAGCATACTGTTGAGCTGAGCCGTGAGGTGCAGGATTGCGGAGTTACCGCTCTTGCTCATCTGACCTGTCTTTCTACCGATGAAGAAAGGCTTGTTTCCATAATCGAAAGCCTTAAGGCAAACGGAATTGAGAACATACTTGCTCTGCGTGGAGATAAGGGTGAACTTTCAGTACCCGGTGCTTTTGCTCACGCAAGCGAGCTTATAAAGCTGATACACAATCACGGTGAATTCTGCATCGGCGGTGCCTGCTATCCCGAATGTCACCCAGAGTCATCAAGTGTTTCTGCTGATCTTGAGGGCTTGAAAATCAAGGCTGAAAGCGGATGTCAGTTTTTCACTACACAGATGTTTTTTGACAACAACGTTTTTTATAAGTTTATGTACCGCCTTCTTTCTGCTCAGATCAATGTACCTGTTGTTGCTGGAATAATGCCGGTTACCAACAGCTCACAGCTTGACCGAATCGTTTCGCTTTCGGGTTCGGGCATTCCGCTCCCGTTCAAGGCAATTGCCGACAGATTTGCTGACGATCCTGCGGCAATGAAACAGGCAGGTATTGCATACGCTACCGAGCAGATTATTGACCTTGTTGCAAGCGGTGTAAACAATATACATATTTACACAATGAACAAGCCTGATATTGCGGCGGCAATTATGGCAAATCTCTCGGATATTATCGGAAAGTGAGGACGCTTTTATGAGTTTCAAAGAGCAGTTCGGCAGTCGTCTGCTTTTCTGCGACGGTGCTATGGGTACAATGCTGCAGTCGCTCGGTCTGCCTGTCGGCAAGCGTGCTGACCATTGGAGCATTGAACAGCCAGAAAAAGTTAAAAGCGTTCACCTCAAGTATCTTGAATGCGGCTGTGATATCATTACAGCCAATACATTTTCTGCTCCTGCAGGCGGTGAGTATTCTGCCGAGGAGATAGTTGCCGCAGGTGTTGCAGTTGCAAAAACGGCTGTTAAAGAGAGCGGAAAAGATGCTTTTGTAGCTCTTGATATGACCTCGTTCGGTGAAATGCTCGAGCCGTTCGGTACGCTGAGCTTTGATACAGCGTATGATGGCTTTGCGCGCACCGTTGTTGCAGGAGAAAAAGCAGGTGCAGATCTTGTGCTTATCGAAACTATGACCGATACGGCAGAAATCAAAGCGGCTGTTCTTGCCGCAAAAGAGAATTGCTCTCTGCCTGTTATCGTAACCTTTACTGTTGACGAATCGGGCAGGCTGATGAACGGAGCGGATATAATTACCGCAGCCGCATTGATTGAGAGCTTAGGTGCTGACGGTGTCGGTCTCAATTGCGGCTTCGGTCCCGAAAAAATGCTTGAGTTTGTTCCGTCTCTGCTTGCTTTTACATCTTTGCCTGTGCTTGTAAATTCAAATGCAGGTATGCCGAATGTTATTGACGGCAAAACCGTTTACGATGTTGATGCTGCTCGCTTTGCTCAAAGCGGTGAGAAGCTTGTCAGGCTCGGCTGTGCAGCCGTCGGCGGTTGTTGCGGCACAACGCCCGAGCATATTTCCGCTCTGATCGAGTGCTGCAAGCCTGTCGGAATTTCCAACCCCGAGAGGGCGGAGAGAGGCAGCTTTATTTCCTCGCACGGTAAAACGGTATTTTTTGAAAATAAAACCGTTCTTATTGGTGAAAGAATAAATCCAACAGGTAAGCCGAAGCTGAGGGCGGCTCTCAAAGACGGCGACCTTGATTATCTTTGTGATGAGGCTGTTGCACAAGAGGCGGCAGGTGCTCACGTGCTTGATGTAAATGTTGGTGTTTCGGGCATTGATGAGGCAAGTGTGCTCAGCGAAGCAGTAAAGCGTGTTCAGTGTGTTACTTCGCTTCCGCTCCAGATTGATACCTCAGATGCTGCGGCACTTGAAAAAGCGCTCAGAGTATATGTCGGCAAGCCCTTGATAAATTCTGTCAACGGTTCGGAGGAATCACTTTCTTCAGTTTTACCTCTTGCGGCAAAATACGGTGCTATAGTAGTCGGCCTTACCCTTGATGAAAACGGTATTCCCAATACGGCTCAAGGCAGAATCAAAATCGCAAAGCGTATTATTGCCCGTGCGGCAGAGTACGGAATTGATAAAAGCGATATAATCATTGACCCGTTGGCTCTTACAATCAGCACGAGTGATTGCGGAGCGTTGCCTACACTTGAAGCTCTTGAAATCTTAAAAAATGAGCTTGGTGTACACAGCGTTCTCGGTGTTTCAAATATTTCTTTCGGTTTGCCGAACAGAGATAAAATAAATTCGTCTTTCTTTACTCTCGCTATGAGAAACGGTCTGAGTGCCGGTATTGTAAATCCGCTCAGTGCCGCTATGATGGATGCTTATTATTCTTACAACGCTCTTATGGCTGCGGATAAAGGCTGTCTTGAGTATATTGCCGCAAACGGCGTTGCTCAGACCCCTGCACAGACTCAGGTTCAGCAAAAGCCGGATGTACAGACATCAACAGATGATCTTAAAGCAGCCGTTATAAACGGTCTGAGTGAAAAGGCGGCAGCTATCACAAAGCAGCTGCTCACAGAAAAGAAACCGCTTCAAATTATTGACGGTCTTTTGATTCCCGCACTTGACGAAGTGGGCAGACTGTTTGAAGAAAAGAAACTGTTCCTGCCTCAGCTTTTGCTTTCGGCTTCAGCGGCTACCGCTGCATTCGATGTTATCAAGGCTGAGTTTTCCTCCGATTCCGGCACAAAGGGCAAGATTCTGCTTGCCACCGTCAAGGGGGATGTGCACGATATCGGTAAAAACATAGTCAGAGTGCTGCTTGAGAATTACGGCTACACAGTGCTTGATCTTGGTAAGGACGTTGCTCCTAAAGAGATTGTAAGGCAGGCAAAGAAAAACGGTGTGCAGCTTGTCGGTCTGAGCGCGCTGATGACTACGACAGTACCTAACATGGAGCAGACGATATCGCTTCTGCGAAGTGAGTATCCCTGTAAGATTATGGTAGGCGGTGCTGTGCTTACGCAGGATTATGCCGATGAAATCGGTGCTGATTTCTATTGTAAGGATGCTATGGCATCCGTAAGATGTGCTGAAAAACTTTACGAAGAGGGTGTAATCAAATGAGTTGGTTATCAAAGTATAAAACAAAGGGAAGCAATTATTCAATAAAGCAGGTGGATTTGTCATCTGCTCCCGACAATACGCCTGATGAGCTTAAATATCTGTTTGAACAATCAGTTGTCGATTACGGCGAGGGCTATCTCGGTCATCCTGATTCCGTTCTTCTCAAAAACGGCGATATCCTCACATTTTTCCCGAAAGGTCACGGCAAGGGTGCGGCTCTTTCAAGACGAAGCACCGACGGCGGCGTTACATACACAAACGGCGTGAATAATCCGCCTAAATCGTGGGAGGGTTCACGTGAAACACCCACCGTTTACCGCCTTGAATTCTGCGACCCGAATACACCCGATAAACTGCTGCTCGTGTGCGGCAATCCGAAATGGGGAATGGAGCCTACAACAGGCGGATTCAATTGCTCGATTTCCTGTGATGAGGGTGAAACCTGGAGCGAGTTTGAGCTGTTCTACAAAGGAATGAACACAATCGTTGCTATGGCTTCGCTTACCCGTCTTAAAGAAAACGGCGAATTTGTTGACAAATGGATGGCGCTCTTCCACGATAAGAAATTTCATAATTACAAAACCATTCTCACTTTTGACAACAATGGAAAAATGCAGTGGTCTAAGCCCGAAAAGTATTTTGCAAAGTACCGCAAAACAGAAAAGGGCAGCAATATGTGTGAGGTTGAATGTGTTCGCTCCGATATGGGCAAGGGCAATGAGATTTGCCTGCTAACACGAAGCAACACCAAAAAGATGAACTCACTCATCACTTTTTCACAGGATGAGGGCAAGACATGGTCTGCGCCTGTTGAGCTTCCTGCTGCACTTAACGGTGAGCGGCACAAGGCTGACTATCTGCCCGACGGCAGACTTATAATAACTTTCCGTTCAATTGAGCGTTGTCCCGAAAAGAACAAGAAGTTCAAAGAAAATGGTCACGAAAACAGAAGCTGGTACAGCGAGGGCTGGATTGCCTGGGTTGGCACCTATGACGATCTGAAAAACGGCAGAGAGGGTCAGTATAGAATAAAGCTCGCCCATACATACCTCAAGTATCAGGATAAGCCTGATACCGTTGCAAACGGCGATTGCGGCTACTGTGGAAATGTTGTTCTTCCCGACGGCACATTTGTAACTTCAACCTACGGCATTTTTACAGCCGATGAAAAGCGTCACACGTATATCGTTTCAAAGCGCATCCGTCTTTCGGATGTTGAAAAGCTTCTTTAATTCAAGGAGAATTTTATGGGCACCTATAACTACAACGAAACAACGCTTCATAATCTCTGTATGCTCTATGAGCAGTTCGGTTATAAGCGTTTCAAAATGAGCAAGTTCGAGGAATATGACCTCTATCTTGAATATAAAAAATTCCTCTCGACACAGAACATTATTACTTTTACCGACCTTAACGGCAAACTTTACGCTCTTAAGCCCGATATTACGCTTTCAATAGCAAAGAATGCAAGGCACGATGAGCCGCAGAAGCTCTACTACAAGGAAAAGGTTTACAGAGCATCGAGAGATACTAAGGAGTATAAGGAAATTACTCAGCTCGGCCTTGAGTTTATTGGCGAGATTGACGCCTATACTCTCGGCGAGGTTGTGCTTCTTTCCGCTCAGAGTCTTCGCTCAATAAGCTCACGCTATGTGCTTGATATTTCTCACATGGGCTTTGTTTCCGCTCTGCTTGATGAGGCGAATCTTACCGATTCGCAAAAGGAAAAGCTTATCGGTTTCCTCGGCAAAAAAGACAGCCATGAGCTTCTGGCTGCCTGCAGCAGATACGGCGTTACAGAGGACTTGTCCTGCCGTATAGCTTCACTTTGCGAAATCTACGGCAGCTTTGAATCCACTTTCCCGAAAATCCGTCAGCTTGCATGCGGTAACAGTGCAATGCTTGAAGCGGCTGATGAGCTTGAGGGTCTTTACGGCTTCCTCAAAGCATCTGGCGAGGGTGAGCATATCAACCTTGATTTTTCAATCGTCAATGATATGAGCTACTATAACGGTGTTATCTACCGCGGATATATTGAATCAGTACCGTGCAGCGTTCTCAGCGGCGGCAGATATGATAATCTTCTTGTCAAGCTCGGCAAAAACTGCCAGGCAATCGGCTTTGCTGTTTATGTTGACCTGCTTGAGCTTTACTCAAAGCACGAAAGAGAGTACGATGTTGATATTCTGCTTCATTATAACAGCTCGGTTTCACCGATTGAGGTTTCACGTAAGGCAGCAGAATTTACTTCTCAGGGCAAAACAGTAAAGGTTATGAACTGTATACCTGAGGGGCTCAAGTACAGACAGCTTGTTGAGCTGACTTAAGAAAGGGGTTAGTTTTACCGATGGATTATCTTAATATCGCTCTGCCCAAGGGCAGACTCGGCGAAAGAGTTTATGAAATGTTTGAAAGAATCGGTTACGGCTGCCCTGCGATCAGAGAAAAGGACAGACGGCTGATTTTTGAAAATCCCGAAAACAGGGTGCGTTATTTCTGGTCAAAGCCCTCCGATGTTGCAATTTATGTTGAGCGCGGTGCCGCTGATATAGGCGTTGTCGGCAAGGATATTCTCCTAGAATACGAACCCGATGTTTATGAGCTGCTTGATATGAACACGGGCAAGTGCAGAATGTGTGTTGCGGCAAGAAATACATTCCGCGATAACCCGGAAAAAACGCTGCGCGTTGCAACCAAATTTGTCAACATAGCACGCGCTCATTACGATAAAAAGGGCAGAGATATAGAAATCTGTAAGCTGAACGGCTCTATTGAAATTGCGCCTATCCTCGGCATGACCGATGTTATCGTCGATATTGTCGAAACGGGTACAACTCTTAAGGAAAATAACCTTGAGGTTATTGAAACAATCGTGCCTATCAGCGCGAGACTTATTGCCAACAAGGCAAGCACAAAATTCAAGAATGACCAGATTGCGGATATCCGCAGAAGACTTCAAGAGGTAGTTGAAAATGATTAAGATTTACGAGGGCGGTCTCAAGCCCGAAGAGATATTTGACCGCACAGAAGAAAAAAACACGGTAGGCGATATAGTTGCCGATATTATTTCCAATGTCCGCAGAAACGGTGATGCCGCTCTGCGTGAGTATTCCGAGCGTTTCGACGGTGCAAAGCTCGACAGCCTTGAGGTTTCTCAGGCTGAAATTGATGAGGCTTTTGCCGAGCTTGAACCGGATTTCATTGCAGTAATAGAAGAAGCTGCAGATAATATCAGAGAGTTTCACCGCCACCAGATAAAGACAGGCTTTGTTATCACTCCGCGTGACGGTGTGGTACTCGGTCAGCGCGTTATTCCGCTTGAGCGTGTCGGTCTTTATGTTCCGGGCGGCACAGCAAGCTATCCGTCATCAGTACTTATGAACTGTATTCCTGCTAAGCTTGCAGGCTGTGATGAAATTGTTATGGTCACTCCGCCCTCAAAGGACGGTAAGGTAAAGCCTGCAATTCTCGTTGCCGCAAAAATCGCAGGTGTGGACAGAATTTTCAAGGTAGGCGGCGCACAGGCTGTTGCGGCTCTTGCTTACTCAACAGAAAGCGTTCCCAAGGTTGATAAGATTGTAGGTCCAGGTAATGTTTTTGTTGCTGAGGCAAAGCGTCAGGTTTTCGGTACAGTTGCAATTGATATGATTGCTGGTCCGAGTGAGATTCTCGTAATTGCCGATGCAACCTGCAACCCGAAATATGTTGCGGCAGATATGCTTTCTCAGGCAGAGCATGACAAGAACGCAAGCGCCGTTCTTGTAACAGACAGTATGGAGCTTGCCAAGGCCGTCAGCGCAGAGCTTGAGGTGCAGATTCCTATGCTTCCCCGTGAGGAAATTGCAAGAGTATCAATTGACAACAACGGCAAAATTATTGTTGTTGATGACCTTAATAAAGCTATTGAGATGTCCAATGCAATTGCTCCCGAACATCTCGAGGTATGTGTTGAGCGTCCGTTTGACCTGCTGCCGATGATTCGCAATGCAGGCTCTGTTTTCCTCGGCAAAAACTGTCCCGAAGCGCTCGGCGATTATTTTGCAGGTCCCAACCATACATTGCCCACAAGCGGCACAGCCAGATTTTCAAGCCCGCTTTCAGTTGATGATTTCATTAAAAAATCGTCATTTATCTCGTATTCGCAGTCTGCACTTGAGAGCGTGTATCAGAAGATTGATTCCTTCGCACAGAAGGAGGGCCTTCAGGCACATGGCAAGTCTGTTACTGTAAGATTTGAAGACTAATTATTTCGGAGAAAACAGCTATGAGCAGATTTTTCAGCCGCAGGTTTGAAACCCTTACGGCATATACACCCGGTGAACAGCCGCAGGACCGTCAGTTTATCAAACTCAATACAAATGAGTCGCCGTTTCCGCCCTCACCCTCGGTGATTGAGGCTGTCAGCAGCGCCCAGGTCGAAAAGCTTAGGCTTTATTCTGACCCTGAGTGCAGGCTCACCGTAAAAGCAATTGCCGATTATTACGGCGTAAAGCCGCAGAATGTTGTTCTCGGCAACGGCTCTGATGAAATCCTTTCTTTCATTTTCCAGGCTTTTTGCGATAAGGATACTCCTGTCGCTTTTCCCGATATAAGCTACGGCTTTTATTCGGTTTTTGCCCAGCTTTACGGTTTGGATGCTGAGGTTATTCCTCTTAAAGAGGATTATTCTCTTGATGTTAATGACTATTGCGGCATCAACAAAACAATTGTTATTGCAAATCCCAATGCACCTACGGGTATGGCTGTCAGCCTTGAGGATATTGAAAAAATCCTTGTATCAAATCCTGATAATGTAGTTGTTATTGATGAGGCTTATGTCGATTTCGGTGCCGACAGTGCAGTAAGCCTTATCGGAAAATACGATAATCTTATAGTTGTGCAGACTTTCTCAAAGTCACGTCAGCTTGCAGGTGCAAGGCTTGGCTTTGCTGTTGCAAATGAAGCGATTATCGCTGACCTTAATACCGTTCGTTTTTCAACAAACCCGTATAACATCAACCGTCTTACTCTGCTTGCAGGTGAGGCTGCAATTAACGATAAGGCTTACTTTGAAAAAACAAGAAAGCAGATTATCGAAAACCGTCAGTATGCTGTTGCGGAGCTTGAAAAGCGCGGGTTCAGAGTGCTTGATTCAAAAACTAACTTCGTCTTTGCCGCTCATCATACTGTAAGCGGCGAGGAGCTTTATAAAAAGCTTAAGGATAGGGGAATACTTGTCCGCTTTTTCAATAAAGAAAGACTTTCAGACTATCTTCGCATAACTATCGGTACGCTTGAGCAGATGAATGCTCTGCTTGAAGCACTCGATGCAATTCTCTTATAAAAGGAATGATTAAAATGCGTAAAAGTGAAATTGTAAGAAACACCGCAGAAACCAAGATTGAGCTCACACTCAACCTTGACGGTACGGGTAAAAGCAATATCGATACAGGCTGCGGTTTCCTTGACCATATGCTTACTCTTTTTGCAAGACATGGCAGGTTTGACCTTGATGTAGTCTGTAATGGCGATACTCAGGTTGATTATCACCACACTGTTGAGGATATAGGTATTTGCCTCGGACAGGCTTTTGCACAGGCTCTGGGCAATATGGCAGGTATCAGACGCTACGGTGATATTATTCTTCCTATGGATGAATCCCTTGTAATGTGCGCTGTCGATATTTCGGGCAGATCACATCTGAGCCTTGATCTCGGTAATATCAACCCGACAGTAGGTGATTTTGATACCGAGCTTGTTTCCGAGTTTTTGCTCGGCCTTGTCCGCAATGCAAAGATGACTCTCCATGTCAAACTGCTTTACGGCTCAAACACACATCATATCATTGAGGGCAGCTTCAAAGCGCTTGCACGTGTGCTCGCAACGGCTGTCAGCATTGATGAAAAATACAGTAACGAAATTCCGTCAACCAAGGGAGTGCTTTAATCTTGCTCGCAATAATTGACTACGGTGTCGGCAACATATTCTCGCTTTATTCTTCTTTCAAGTTTATTGGTGAAGATGTTGTACTGACTAACGATAAAAAAATCATTGATTCCTGTTCCCATATAATTCTTCCCGGCGTAGGTGCCTTTGCTGATGCAAGGCGCAAGCTCGATGAGAGCGGAATGACCGAGATTGTCAGGGAGCAGGTGAAAACAGGCAAACCGCTCATGGGCATATGTCTCGGTATGCAAATGCTTTTTGACAAAAGCCTTGAGTACGGTGAAAACGATGGCCTTGGTCTTATCGGCGGTAGCGTTATGCCGATTGCCGATGTAATTCCGCCTGAGTTGAAAATTCCGCATATCGGTTGGAATGCTCTTGAGTTTACGGCAGACAGCCCTCTGTTCAAGTACATAAATAACGGTGACCACGTCTACTTCGTTCATTCGTTCTATGCGGCTGATTGCAGTAAGGACACGATTGCTGTTACCGAATACGGCGCACCGCTCACCGCAGCCGTAGCCAAAGAAAATGTATACGGCTGTCAGTTCCATCCCGAAAAGAGCGGCAAGGTCGGTCTCGGTATACTCAAAGCCTTTTGTGAACTGTAAGGAGATAATTTATGAAGCTTTTTCCTGCAATTGATTTAAGAGATAAAAAGGTTGTCCGTCTTTATAAGGGCGATTACAATCAGATGACCGTCTACGGCAGCAATCCGCTTGAAACAGCGCTTGGCTTTAAGGCGAAGGGTGCTGAGTATCTGCATGTTGTTGACCTTGACGGTGCCAAGGACGGAAACAATCCCAATTTTGAAATCGTGGCTGACCTTGCCGCTAACAGCGGACTCAAGGTAGAAATCGGTGGCGGTATCAGAAACGAAGAGATAATTAAGAAGTATATAGACGCAGGTGTTTTGCGCGTAATCCTCGGCACGGTTGCAATTTCAAATCCTGAGTTTGTTGCTGATATGGTTGCAAAGTACGGTGATAAAATTGCTGTCGGCGTTGATATGCTCGGCGGTAAGGTCGCAACTCACGGCTGGACCTCTGTTTCAGAGGTTGACGGTTTTGAGTTTTGTGACAGGCTTGAAAAAATGGGCGTTGCAACTGTAATCTGTACCGATATTTCCAAGGACGGTGCGATGCAGGGCACAAACAGAGAGCTTTACCGTGAAATGGCTGAGCGTTTTAAGTTTGATACAGTCGCTTCTGGCGGCGTTTCAACACTTGACGATGTCAGAGCACTCAATGAAATAGGCGTTTACGGTGCAATACTCGGCAAAGCACTTTATACAGGTGCTGTTGACCTTGCAGATGCCGTTAAGATAACAAAAGGGGAATGATATATGATTACTAAAAGAATAATTCCCTGTCTTGATGTCAAAAACGGCAGGGTAGTCAAGGGCGTTAATTTTGAGGGCTTGAGCGATGTTTCGTCGCCGATCGAGCTTGCGGATTATTACAGCCGTGCAGGCGCTGACGAGCTTGTTTTTTACGATATTACAGCCTCTGTTGAGGGTAGACAGATTTTCACCGATATACTCAGAGAGGCCGCTTCAAAGATTTTTATTCCGCTTACAGTAGGCGGCGGTATTACAACTCTCGATGATTTTGAGCGTGTGCTCAAATGCGGTGCCGATAAGGTCAGCGTCAATTCGGGCGCAATCAAAAATCCGTCAATAATCGAGCAGGCGGCTAAAAAATACGGCGACCAGTGCGTTGTGCTTTCTGCCGATATCAAGAGAGTTGACGGCAAATTCAAGGTGTTCAAAAACGGTGGCAGAGTAAATACTGAAATTGATGCCCTTGAATGGATAAAGTTCGGTGTTGACAGCGGTGCCGGTGAAATTGTTGTTAACAGCATTGATACCGACGGTGTCAAACAGGGCTTTGACCTTGAAATGCTTGAGGCAGTCTGCAATATCGTTTCCGTTCCTGTTATTGCTTCAGGCGGTGCAGGCGGAATAGGCGATTTTGTAAAGCTGTTTAAATCGCTTCCTGGTGTTGATGCAGGTCTTGCCGCTTCGATTTTCCACTTTGGTGAGGTTACAATTGATGAGCTCAAGCGTGAGCTTGCTGAAAATGATATAAATGTGAGGATATAAAAATGCTTAATATTGATGAACTTAAATTTGATTCAAACGGTCTTATTCCCGCTATTGTTGTTGATTATGCGAGCAAAAAGGTGCTTACTCTTGCATATATGAACAGAGAAAGCCTTGAGATAACTCTCGAGGAGGGCAAAACCTGCTTTTGGTCACGCTCCCGTCAGGAACTCTGGCGCAAGGGTGCAACCTCAGGCAACTATCAGTACGTTATGAGCATTACTGCTGACTGCGATAAGGATGCACTTGTCATAAAGGTTAAAAAGGACGGTCCTGCCTGTCACAAGGGTACGGATTCCTGTTTCACAAAGCCTGTTTACAAAAAACACGGCTATCAGGATTTCTCGCTTGAAAGTCTTTACGGTCTTCTTGTTTCACGTAAAGAAAACCCGCCTGCAGGCTCTTATACAAGCTATCTTTTTGAAAAGGGAATTGATAAAATTCTCAAGAAAGTCGGCGAGGAATCAACCGAGGTTATCATCGCCGCCAAAGCTGAAGATAAAAAAGAAACTATATATGAGGTTGCCGACCTTGCCTATCACGTAATGGTTATGATGGTCGAAATGGGTATCACAACCGAAGATATTTTCGCAGAGCTTTCTTCACGCCACGTTATCGACCATAAGGTTAAGCAGGAAAAAATGACCAACTAATAGAATATTGCGGATACAACCATCTTAAACGGATAACGGATTGCTTCTTTGTCGAATAAAGAGGAGGATGTTATGAGAACGAAAAACATGCGTATAGGTGTGTGGTTAATTCCACCGATTCTTTTCTTTGCATTTTTCAGCCTGCATTTGCTTTACGTTGCTATAGTTGCTCTTTATCCCGATTTTTCTTCTGATATTCCCGTCGTTTTACAGTTTGGCGTGTTGACAAGTATAGTTTATTTATTGGCTTTAGTTTTATTTACTAAGCTTAAGAATAAAGCAGCGAAAAAAGTAGTTATTATAGTATCATCGGTTATTCTTGTTGCTATTGTGTGCTTCGCAATTCTTGCGTTTTTCCTTGGAGGTTATGTATCAAAAACAACTGATATTGATAATTATCTTGTTCTTGATGAAGGCAGTTTGGTACATAATAATGAATGTAAAGATCTTATGCCTGATGATGTTCCGGAGAATTCCGTTAATCACGTGTATGATTACTGTTATAGATGTGACTTGTTCAGTGGTAGTTATATTTATGCTGAGTGGACCTTACCCGAAAATGAATATATTGCAGAAAAACAGAGAATAGCTGACAGTGCAGACACTTATAACCTTAAATGTTACCAATTTGAGAAACAGGATGTATATAAGAATTCATCAAGAGATGTTGCACAGTTTTCTTTCAGCGATGCTGATTGCTGTATAAGCTATTATCTTTCATACGGTGTGATTCATAACCCGATATGGGAAACGATAATTTCAGAATAAGCATAAAAAACAGCTCAACCGATTTTTCGGTTGAGCTGTTGATTTTTATACTCTTATGCTTTGTGCCATTTTACACCCTGCGGTGTGTCCTCAAGTACAATTCCCATAGCCTTTATCTTGTCACGGATTTCGTCAGCGAGTGCCCAGTTTTTGTCTTTTCTTGCCTGTGCACGCTGTGCAATAAGCTCTTCTACTTCGTCATCAAGGCTTGCCTGATTTCTGTTATATACAAGACCAAGTACGTCTGTAAGCTCATCAAATGCTTTACTTGCAAGCTCAAGAGTTGCCTTGTTTGCACCTGCAGCAATAGCAGTATTAATGTCGCGTACAAGCTCAAATACAGCCGCAATAGCATCTGCAGTGTTCAGATCGTCATCCATAGCTGTGATAAACTGCTGAATTCTGCCGTGTACCTTATCGTTGAACTCGTTGTCAAGCTCGCCGTCTGCAGTGTTTTCAAGCGCAAAATCAAGGTTGTTGCGGCAAGTATAAAGGCGCTCAAGTGAAGCCTTGCACTGCTCGATGATCTCTGTGTTGTAGTTGATAGGACTGCGGTAGTGAGATGAAATAAGGAAGTAACGAACAGGCTCGTAGCCGTATTTTTCAGCAACATCACGTACTGTGAAGAAGTTGCCGAGTGATTTGGACATCTTTACATTGTCAACGTTGATATAGCCGTTGTGCATCCAGTAGTTTGCAAAGCTTGCACCGTTGCAGCACTCGCTCTGTGCAATTTCGTTCTCGTGGTGGGGGAATATAAGGTCCTGACCGCCGCAATGAATGTCGATTGTTGTGCCGAGGTAGCGGCGTACCATTGCGGAGCATTCAATGTGCCAGCCGGGTCTGCCGTTGCCCCAGGGTGATTCCCAGTAAGGCTCACCGGGCTTTGCGCTCTTCCAGAGAGCGAAATCCATAGGCTCGTGCTTGATATCCTCTACATTGATTCGTGCACCTGCCTCAAGCTCTTCAAGCGGCTGGTGCGAGAGTTTGCCGTATTCGTCAAATTTTGAGGGGCTGAAATAAACATCACCGTCAACAGCATAAGCAAAGCCTTTTTCAATGAGAGTGGAGATAATGTTGATTATTTCATCAATGTTTTCCGTTGCCTTGGGGTGAACTGTTGCCTCACGAACGTTCATGCCCTTTGCATCTGTCCAGAATTCTTCAATATATTTTTCGCTTACCTCTTTGTAGGTGATACCTTCTTCGTTTGCTCTGCGGATGATTTTGTCGTCAATATCCGTAAAGTTCTGTACAAATTTAACATCGTAGCCTCTGTACTCCATATAGCGGCGCAGAACGTCAAAAACGCAAAGCGGTCTTGCGTTGCCTATGTGAATAAAATTGTAAACAGTCGGGCCACAGGCGTAAACCTTGAGAACACCGGGCTCGATTGTTTTAAGCTCTTCCTTTGAACGTGTGAGTGTGTTAAAGATTTTCATTATGCATTATCCTCCTCTAAGGCTTGAATTTTTTTAGTGAGTTTATCAATCTGAACCTGCATTTTGCAAAGCTCCATTGCAATCGGGTCGGGGATGTGAATCTGGTCAAGGTCGTCAACTCTTTTTCCGTTTTGCTTTACAACTCTTGCCGGCACACCGACAGCAGTTGAATTGGGCGGAATTTCGTCAAGCACAACCGCACCTGCCGCAATATTTGTATTATCTCCGATTTTGAACGGACCGAGCACCTTTGCACCTGCACCGATCAGCACATTGTTGCCTATTGTCGGGTGACGCTTGCCTGTGTGGTGACCTGTACCGCCAAGCGTGACACCCTGGTAAATCGTTACATCGTCGCCGATAACCGTCGTTTCGCCGATAACAACGCCTGTGCCGTGGTCAATGAAAAATCTTTTACCGATTTTAGCTGCAGGATGTATTTCAATTCCTGTCTTTTTTGCCGCTCTCTGTGAAATCAGACGGGCAAGAAAATACATTTTTTTATTGTAACAGAAATGAGCCTTACGGTGCATTCTTATCGCACGCAGACCGGGATAAAGCAGGAGAATTTCAAGCGACGAGCGCGCCGCAGGGTCTCTTGCTTTTACGCAGGCTATATCTTCTCTTAAGCGGTTGAACAAAACTAATCACCTCGAAATAAAAAACTCCGCCACCCCAAAAAGGTGACGGAGGCGATTTTTGTCGCGGTTCCACTCCGACATTATACTCAGTAAGGCTCTCTTAATTTTAAGCCCTTGGCTGATAACGGTGCCTGCCGCACGGAAATACTTTAAGTTCCTCCCGTGTGCTCGTGGGTGCATTCGCCAGACAGCTCAACAGCGCACTTTCAGCCTTTGCGCGCCTCTCTGGGATGAGCTTTGAAGCCGTGGCTACTGGTCCCATTCATCGCATTTCAAATTTCTTATATATTATATGCAATTTACATTGAGAAGTCAATTGTTTTTTTCGCTTTTGCAAGATATACAACGCCTGAAACAGCCGCAAGAACGGCAGTTATCCAGATCATTATATTAGTAACATCATGGAAATTCTCTCTGAGGAAGCCGAAAACATCAACAAGCTCGCCCCAAAGGAGAATGATGATAGTGAATGCCATCTGAGTTGCGGTTTTGATTTTGCCCCAGATATTAGCAGGCACAACAATGTTCTGTGATGCGGAAATAAGTCTCATTGATGTTACAATAAATTCTCTTGTGAGAATTATGAAAACAGGCCACGTGCCGCATATACCCTCCTGAATAAAAGCGAGCAGGGCGGCGGTGGTGAGCATCTTGTCCGCAACGGGATCGAGAAATTTGCCGAAGGTAGTGATCTGGTTGTTTCTTCTTGCGAGCTTTCCGTCAACGGCATCTGTAATTGAAGCAATTGAAAAAATAATTGCAGCAATCAGAAATCGGTGGGGGATTGAGCTGAGAAAAGCGAGCAGAAAAATCGGAGTTATAAAAACTCTCGCAACCGTAAGTTTGTTAGGTGTGTTCATTTATTCAGCCTCTCCGATGAGATCATACTCATCTGTGTTGATAATGGTTACTGTACAGAAATCGCCTTCGCCGTAATCGTCATCGCTTGTGAATTTAACACAGCAGTCAATTTCGGGAGCGTCCATATAGGTTCTGCCTGTATAGCTGTCGGTATAGGCGTCATAGCCCTCAACCAGAACCTCAAAGCTCTTGCCGATGAGTCGGTTGTGCTTGTCGGTTACTATGTCATACTGGTCGTTCATTATGATTTCCTGTCGGTTGAGCTTTGTGCGCTCGTCGAGCTGATCCTCAAATTCAGCGGCAGGTGTGCCTTCTTCGGCAGAGTAAGCAAAACAGCCGAGATGGTCAAACTCTGTTTCGTTGACAAAGAGTGCCAGATTTTCAAATGCTTCTTCCGTTTCACCGGGAAAACCTGTAATGAAGGTTGTACGGATGATAATATCGGGAATTCTGTTTCTGAGTTTTGTTATCAGTTCCTTTACCTGCTGCTGAGTTCCTCTGCGGTTCATTCTCTCAAGAACACCGTCGTCAGCGTGCTGGAGCGGCAGGTCGATGTAGTGAAGTACTTTCGGCAGGGTGGCAATAGCTTCAATAAGCTCATCGGTAAATTCGTCAGGGTAGCAGTAAAGCATTCTGATCCAATGTATTCCGTCAATCTCATTGAGCTTTTCAAGCAGTTCGGGCAAAGCGAGTCTGCCATACAAATCGTAGCCGTAAAGAGTGGTATCCTGAGCAACAACAATCAGCTCCTTGACACCTTTTTCGGCAAGGTTTTTTGCTTCTTCAATAATATCGTCCATTTCACGGCTTCTGTATCTGCCGCGTATCTGCGGAATTGCGCAGTAGGTACAGCAGTTGTTGCAGCCGTCAGCAATTTTGAGGTAGGCGTAGTATTCGGGTGTAGTTAGGATTCTCTGACCGTTGAGCGGTAATTCTTCCTTTGCGGGGAAGTTGCCGATTCGTTCACCGTCAATAACTCTGCGGCATATGTCAGCAATATCGGCGTTTGCACCAATTCCCACAACAGCGTCAACCTCAGGCATTTCAGTGAGGATTTCATCTTTATATCTTTCGGCAAGACAGCCTGTTACGATGATTTTGCCGATAACGCCTTCTTCTTTGAGCTCAGCCATATCAAGAATGTTTTCAATTGCTTCCTTTTTGGCAGATTCAATAAAGCCGCAGGTGTTGATAATTACGGCATCAACACCGTTATATGGATCGACAATTTCAAAGCCAGCCGCATCAAGAGAAGCGAGCAGACATTCACCGTCAATCTGATTTTTGGGACAGCCAAGGGAAATGAAACCAACAGTATTCATACATCAAAATCCTCATCAAATTCATCGTATTCGTTCATGGCACTGCGTATGTCGGAATAGCTGTATCCGAGCCGCAGAAGTGCCGCAAAGACCTGTTTTCTGCCTTTTTCGCTTGTGAGCTTGCGCGAATACTTACCATTTAATAATACTCTAATATTATCGCTCTCGTCAAGTGTAATTGAATGAATTGTGTTTTCTGCCGTTTCACGGTCAACTCCGCGGTGTATCAGTTCAGCCAGAATAGCTCTTTTTCCGCAGCCTTTTCTGTTTGCAAGTTCGTTTGCGAGATTGACCGCATAACGCTCGTCATCAATATAGCCGAGTTTTTTAACACGTTCAACAGCGTCAAGTGCGGCAGATTCTCCGTCGGCACGTTTTAACTTGATAAAAAGCTCTTTTTCGCAGTGGTCACGGCGTGAAAGAATGTTGAGAGCTCGGTTGAAGCAACGGCGCTTTGCAATGCTGTCAGCGAGAGAAGCGTAAGCATCTTCATCAATTTCATCGCCGGAAACATAACCGCATGAAAACCAGAAATCAGCATCAACGGTGAGCTTGTACTCACCGTCGATGCTGATGTGTATCTTGTTTGCTTTACCTTTTTGTGCTGTAATTATCATTCGTCGTCATCTACCGCAATGTCAAGGTTGGCTTTGATTTTTGCTTTGGGGGCAGGGGGAGCAACTACGGGAGCCGGAGCAGGAGGAACATCTGAATCTGAACCTGCTGTATCTGTTCTCTTTACATCGCTGATTTCAGCAAATTTTGCTCTGACCTTTGCTTCAATCTCTTCACGGAGAGCTTTGTTGGTGCGTATCATTTCCTTAACATTGTCACGGCCCTGACCAAGGCGCTCTTCATTGTAAGAGAACCAGGCGCCGCTCTTGTGAACAATATCAAACTGAACAGCAAGGTCGAGAATTTCACCTTCAATAGCAATACCCTTGCCGAACATAATATCAAATTCAGCGGTTTTGAAGGGGGGAGCAACCTTGTTCTTAACAATTTTTGCTTTGGTGCGGCAGCCGATAAATTCGCCGCCGTTGCCCTTGAGCTGCTCGGTTTTACGAACGTCAATTCGCATTGAGGCGTAGTATTTGAGTGCGCGTCCGCCGGTTGTAACCTCGGGGTTGCCGTACATTACGCCGACCTTTTCACGTAACTGGTTGATAAATATAAGAATTGTGTTGGATTTGGAAATTGCACCTGCGAGCTTACGGAGAGCCTGTGACATAAGTCTTGCGTGAAGACCAACGTGAGAATCGCCCATTTCGCCCTCAATTTCTGCACGTGGAACAAGAGCAGCAACAGAGTCAACAACAACAACGTCGAGCGCACCGGAGCGTACAAGAGCCTCTGTAATTTCAAGTGCCTGCTCACCGTTATCGGGCTGAGAAACAAGCAGAGAATCAATATCAACACCGAGGTGTGAAGCGTAGACGGGGTCGAGAGCGTGCTCAGCATCGATAAATGCAGCTTCACCGCCTGCTTTCTGTGCTTCTGCTACTACGTGGAGAGCAAGAGTTGTTTTACCTGATGATTCAGGGCCGTATATCTCGACTATTCTGCCTCTGGGAAGACCGCCGATGCCTGTTGCATGGTCAAGAGAGAGTGAGCCTGTTGAAATTGCCTCAACATTAAGACCGCAGCTCTGACCAAGACGCATGATAGCACCTTTGCCGTAGCTCTTTTCAATCTGTTTGAGCGCTGTTTCAAGTGCGCTGTTCTTTTCTGTGATTCTGTCTGCCATATAATCAACCTCCGCTGGTCAATAGTACAAATGTTCGATAGATTGAGTTGATTATACCTTTTTGCACAATAATTGTCAAGCGTTTTTCTGCATTCTGCAAAAAATAATTTAACACACTTCAAATACGCTTGCAATTTAACGTGTTTTCGTATATTATTAAAATAATTATTTATATCGGGCAGGTTTATTTCCATAAACCTGCAATTACTTTTGTTTATAATTAAATTTATAAAATATAATCAAAATAAAGGTGGATTATTATGATTCTCGATAAGCTTGTAGCTCTTTCAAACATTTACGGCTCGAATGAAGAGCTTGTTCTTGCAGGCGGCGGCAATACCTCCGCAAAAGACGGCGAAGTAATGTATATCAAAGGTTCGGGCACTCAGCTTGCAACAATTACTGCAGACGGCTTTGTAAAAATGAACAGAGCGGCACTTGCAGATATATTCCTTAAGGAGTATCCGACAGATGACGATGCAAGAGAGGCTCAGGCTCTCGCTGACCTTTCAGCTGCAAAAATGCCGGGTGAGGAGCATAAGCGCCCGAGCGTTGAAACACTCCTGCACAGCCTGTTTCCCTTTACTTATGTGCTTCATATTCACCCTGCGCTTGTCAACGGTCTTACCTGCTCTGTAAACGGTAAGGCAGATGCTGAAAAGCTCTTTGGCGATGGCTTTATCTGGGTTGAGTCCTGTAAGCCGGGCTACACTCTTTCAAAGATTTGTTATGATAAAATGGAGGAGTATAAGTCTGCAAACGGCAAGAGCGCAGATATGCTTCTGCTGCAGAACCACGGTATATTCATTGCGGCAGATACAACAGAGGAAATCGGTGATAAGCTGGCTGATGTAATGGCCAAGCTTAACAGCGCAGTCGAGCGTGAGCCTGATTTTGAAAGCGGCGATTATGACGGAGAAAAAGCCCGCAAATGCTTTGATGTAATTTACGAAATCTACGGTGATGATGCCGTTATTACTTACGAGCCGAGCGTTGAGGCACTTAAATTTGCCGAATCACCCGAAGCAGCAGCTTCTTTGATGAAGCCGTTTACGCCCGATCACATTGTTTATTGCAAGGCTAATCCCGTATACGGCTTTTGCGATGCTTGTATTAAGGGCGCTGTTAATGACTATCTCGATATTCACGGCTATATGCCGAAGATTATCGTTATCAAGGGCTGCGGATTCTTTGCTGTTGATACTTCCGCAAAGGGCAGTGAAACGGCGGCAATGCTTTTTAATGACGCCATTAAGGTTGCGGTATATTCCGAATCTTTCGGCGGCGCACTTCATATGACAGACGAGCTTTCCGACTTTATTACAAACTGGGAAGTTGAATCATACAGACAAAAGCAGAACGCTTAAAGGAGAAAAGAGTAATGTATTACAGTATTGAAAACGATTATCTTACCGCGCAGATTGATGATATGGGTGCTCAGCTCCATTCGCTTGTTACAAAAGATGACGGCTTTGAGTACCTCTGGCAGGGCAATCCCGATGTATGGTACGGTCAGGCGCCCGTTCTTTTCCCTGTAATCGGTCAGCTTTTTGAGGATAAGTTCCGCTATGACGGCAAGGATTATCCTCTTGCCAAGCATGGCTTTGCAAGAAAAATGCTCTTCGAGGCAGCAGACGTTGAGGGCGCAAGAGCGGTGTTTATTCTTCGCAGTAACGATGAAACGCGTAAGATGTTCCCGTTCGAGTTTGAATTTGCCGTTTGCTTTGAGCTGGTTGGCAGAGCTATTAAGGTTACACATACAGTAACAAACCTCGATGACAAGAAGATGTATTTCTCCTGCGGTGCTCATCCCGGCTTCAACTGTGCAATCGGTGATTATCTTGAGTTCGAAGAGAGCGAAGAGGGCGCACAGGTTGAGAAAATTGATAAGGAAAACATTATTATCGGCACAAAGTTTGATGTTGAGCTTGAAGAGGGCAGGCGTCTTCGCCTCACTCCCGAGCTTTTTGCTGAGGATGCACTTATTTTCTCCGACCTCAATTCAAATGTAGTAACCCTTAAAAGTGAAAACAGTGACCGTACGGTGCGTTTTGATTTTGGCGATGCTCCATTCCTCGGAATCTGGGCAAAGCCCAATGCGCCTTACGTTTGTATTGAGCCGTGGTACGGCGTTAACGATGACAGAATCAGATATGAGGATGTCTCTCAGAAGCGAGGAATCCAGAGCCTTGACCCTGAGGAGAGCTTTGATCTTGTCTGGATTGCAGAGCTTTAATTAAAATAATACAGCCGAGGGATTACCTCGGCTTTTTTGATAGGAGAGTTTTTTATGACACATTCTGATATTTTCGGTAATGCAAAATGGGTTAGTGCCGATAAAGTTATTTCTTCTCCGCTTTTCAGAGCAGAGTTTTCCGCAAAAGATGTGAAAAAAGCAGAGATTTTTATTTGCGGTCTCGGAATGTTTGAGCTGTACATAAACGGCAAAAAGGTCAGTGATGATTTGCTCGTGCCGGCTTTTTCGCAGTATTGCTACCGTGACCTGAGTGCGCACTATACCGAGCGGCAGGATATTATGAGCTACCGCACTTATGTAATGCTATACGATATAACCGATTATATTAATTGCGGCGATAACGCAATCGGTGTTAGGCTCGGTAACGGCTGGTATAATCTAAGCGATACAGATGACGGTGACCCCACATGGACAAGTTATGGTGAGCTTAAGCTTTGCTATAAGATAAATCTTGAGCTTAATAACGGCTCAAAGGCTGAAATTTTCTCAGATGAGAGTCTGAAATGCTCAGAAAGCGAAATCACATTCAACAATATCTACGGCGGTGAGCGGCACGATTATTCGCTTGCAAAGGTCGGCTTTTCAGTTGCAGGCTATGATGACAGTGCCTGGAGCAGTGTTGGCGTAACTTTGGCGCCAGAATGTGATTTCTGTATCCAGACCTGTCCGCCCGACAGAGTAATCCGTACAGTTGCTCCTGTGAAAATCAAAGATTTCGGTGATATCAGCGTTTATGACTGCGGTGAGGGAATAAGCGGCTATGCCGTTGTTGCATCTGTTAATGACGGTGCAACCGTTACCGTACGCTATGCCGATGCACTCAACGAAGATTTTACGCTCGATTTTTATCCGAGCGGCGGTGACGAAGACAAGCTCCAGCAAGAGGTTTTTTCAAACACAAAGGCAGGGGAGAGCTGTTTCCCTCATTTCTGCTGGCATGCTTTCCGCTATATTGAAGTTTCGAACAATGCCGAAATAATCAGCGTAAATGTAGTTCATTCCGATTGTGAGATTACGAGCGGCTTTGAGTGTGACAACGAAGTGCTCAACTGGCTTTATAAGACTTATCTTCGCACACAGCTTGATAATATGCATTGCGGTGTACCGTCAGACTGTCCTCATAT
>JAZPYF010000040.1:0-2654 GCA_045544055.1 Acutalibacteraceae bacterium
TATCCGCTGGTATTTCTATGTTTCCTCTGCCCCCTGGATTTCCACAAACTTCGACGGCGATGCAATCAACGAGCATCAGCGCCGCTTTATGGGCACAATGTGGAACACCTTCCACTTCTACAACCTCTATTCGGGCATTGATAACTTCAACCCCAACAACTATAAGCTTGCTGACTGCAAGCTGACTATGATGGACAAGTGGATTCTCGGCCTGCTCAACTCCGTAATCAAGAAGGTTGACACAGAGCTTGAGGGCTACCACATCACAGAGGCTGCAAGAGAGCTTGTAAGCTTTGTTGACCTGATGAGCAACTGGTATGTCCGCCGCTGCCGCCGCCGTTTCTGGATGAGCGAGCTTACCGAGGACAAGATTGCCGCTTATATGACACTTTACACTGTTCTTGATAACCTTATCAGACTTGCTGCTCCCTTTGTACCGTTTGCAACGGAAACAATTTACCAGAGCCTTGTCCGCAAGAACAACCCCGATGCTCCCATCAGTATCCATATGTGCGATTTCCCCGTATGTGACGAGAGCTACATTGACGAAGCTCTTGAGCGTGATATGAAGCTCGTTTACGATTCAGTCGGTATTGCAAGAAACGCAAGAAACCTTGCAAACCTCAAAATCCGTCAGCCGCTTTCACGCCTTCTCGTCTGTGTAGAGGGTGAGGACGCACACTTCAACGAGGAAATGCTCTCCATCATCGCAGAAGAGCTCAACGTTGAAAAGGCAGAGCAGACAAGCTCCACAAAGGGCTTCATTTCCCACACAATCAAGCCCCAGCTCAAGACACTCGGCCCGAAGTACGGCAAGGTGCTTAACGCTATTCGTGAATACTTTGCAACAGTTGACGGCGACAGCGTAATTGACGATATTGAGGCTAACGGCAGCCACAAGACAAATCTTGGCGGCACAGACGTTGAATTCACAATGGAAGACCTTCTTATCAGCACAGGCTACAAAGAGGGCTTTATGTCTGCGGCAGACAGAAACATCACCGTTATTCTCGACACAGTCCTCACACCCGAGCTTATTCAGAAGGGCTACGCCCGTGAGTTCGTTTCCAAGGTACAGAACATGCGTAAGTCCTCCGGCTTCGAGGTTATGGACAGAATCGTTATCACATACGCAAGTGACGACGAGTTTGAGCAGCTTCTTGCTCCGAGCGTTGAGGCTGTTTCCAAGGAGCTTCTTGCAGACGAAATCGTCCGTGCAGACTCTGTTGAAGGCGAAGAGCTTGATATAAACGGCAAGAATGTCGTAATCACAGTTAGAAAGGTGCAGAAATAATGCTGGAAAAAAAGTATGATTTCAGAGCGGCTGAAAAATCAGTTCAGAAGCTCTGGGCAGATAAAGACGTTTACCGCTTTGACCCTGAAAGCCCCAATCAGATTTACTCAATCGATACTCCGCCTCCCACGGTCAGCGGTTCACTTCACATCGGTCACATCTTCTCCTACACCCAGGCAGAGATGGTTGCCCGTTACCGCAAGTTTATGGGCTACAACGTTTTCTATCCCTTCGGCTTTGACGATAACGGTCTGCCCACCGAGCGTCTTGTTGAAAAGGAAGAGGGCATCAAGGCAAAGGATCTCTCCCGTGAAGAGCTTTACACAAAGTGTATGAGCACTACGGCAAAGTATGTTGAGGAGTTCACAAACCTCTGGAAGTCACTCGGCTTCTCTGTTGACTGGAACCTCCGCTACGAAACAATCGACGAGCGCAGCCGCAGAATTTCACAGAAATCCTTTATCCGTCTTGCAAAGGAAGGCAAGGCTTACGTCAAGGAGTCTCCCGTTCTCTGGTGTACAGAGTGCCAGACCTCAATTGCACAGGCTGAGCTTGACAGCGCAGACATCAAATCTACATTCAACTACATCTACTTTATGGTTGACGGCAAGCCTCTCACGGTTGCAACAACCCGTCCTGAGTTGCTTTACGGCGTAGTTTGCCTCTTCGTCAACCCTGAGGATGAAAGATACAAGGAATATGTCGGCAAGAAGGCTGTTGTTCCCGTATTCAATTATGAAGTTCCGATTCTTACCGACGAAATCGTAAGCCTTGAAAAGGGTACAGGCGTTGTTATGTGCGCTACCTACGGCGACCAGACTGACGTTGACTGGTGCGAGAAGCACAACCTTCCCTACCGCAAGGTTATCACAACCGAAGGCAGAATTGACGAGAGCGTTCCTTACGTTGCAGGTATGAGCGTTTACGGCGCACGTAAAGAGCTTGTCAGAATGATGGAGGAGCAGGGTCTGCTTGAAAAGGTAGAGGACATTGTTCACCCCGTTCAGACTCACGAGCGCTGCGGCAAGCCGATTGAAATTCTTCCCTCCCGCCAGTGGTATATCGATATTCTTTCCCACAAGGACCTTTTTGTCGAGGCAGGTAAGAAGATTAACTGGTACCCCACATTTATGAAGAGCCGTTACGACGTTTGGGTTGAAAACCTCAAGTGGGACTGGTGTATTTCCCGTCAGCGCTACTTCGGCGTTCCGTTCCCGGTATGGTACTGTAAGAAGTGCGGCAAGCCGATGTTTGCAGATGAGAGCATACTCCCCGTAAACCCGCTTGAATTCACTCCCGAGGCAACCTGCGAATGCGGCTGTAACGAATGGATTCCCGAATCCTCCGTTCTTGATACATG
>JAZPYF010000041.1:0-39495 GCA_045544055.1 Acutalibacteraceae bacterium
ATATAATCCTTGAATCTGCCCGGGAGCGGCGTAAACATATCATGAATTACACCAAGGCAGTTATAACAGTCAATAACAGAATCGACTATAATTCTTACAGCATAAATATCATATATTTCATCAAAGGTCTTGTTCTGCATATACATTTTCCTGTAAATGCCGTGAACACTCTTTACTCTGCCGTCAACCTTGGCTTTTACACCAATTGAATCAACTCTGTCCTGTATGCGCTGTTTTACGTCCTGCAGAAACTCATTTCTGGCTGTCAGCTGACTCGTAAGGTTATCCTCAATTTCTTTATAGCCCACGCTGTCAAGATAGCTGATTGCAAGATCCTCAAGCTCGACCTTGATCGGTCTGATACCAAGTCTGTGCGCAATCGGAGCGTAAATTTCAAGAGTTTCCTTTGCTATATCGCGACGCTTCTGTTCACGCATAAACTGAAGCGTGCGCATATTGTGAAGTCTGTCAGCAAGCTTGATAATGATAACTCTTATGTCTTTTGACATAGCGATGAGCATTTTTCTTACATTTTCTGCCTGCTGTTCTTCCCTGTTTGAAATTGTGACCTTGCCGAGCTTTGTAACGCCGTCAACAAGTGCTGCAACCTCTTTGCCGAAAATTTTTTCAATATCTTCTTTAGTAACATCGGTATCCTCAACAACATCGTGGAGGAGAGAAGCGGCAAGCGAAGACGCATCCATACCCATCTGAGCAAGTATTATGGCAACAGATAATGGATGAATAATATAAGGCTGTCCGGATTTTCTAAGTTGACCATCATGAGCCTTTAATGCAAGCTTATATGCTTTGTCGATTGTTGATTTCTGTTCATCGCTGAAGTTATCAGCAATAAGATTTGTAAGATTTGCGTACAACTGATTAACCTCATCAAAAGCAATATTATCGCTCAATTCTCACACCTCCTTTTATTTGAGTGATGCAAGTAAACGTGACGAAGCAAGGTCAACTTTTACTTGCGAATCCGGTAAAGAAATATATCCGTATTCATCGCGTACAAGAACTCCCAGCTCAAGCATTGCATCGACAGAAACCGCTGTTTTGCAGTAGGCTGAGCCGTTATCCGAGAGTCTGAAACAGAGTGCTTCTATATCATGTTTCCAGCCGTTTAGCGATTTTATGTATTTGTATATATTGAGCATAAATTCTCGTGTGGGGCAAGCATTTGTCTTTTCAAAATCGGTTAATGCTTCTCCCCTTTTGATTTTTTCATAAAGAGCCATACCGTCAAGTACTGCAAAATCATCCATTCCGTGTGCTCTGACAGCTTTTATATGAACACTCGGACGGACTTCACCAAGATACTCATTAGCTTCAACCGAAGCGGCAATATCTATTATATCACCCTTGTGATAAGCAAATGTATCGGGTGCAACGCCAAAACGCATTGCACTGATTTTAACATTATCTTTGGAAAGAATAAGCCGTATGTGTTTACCCTCGCTGACTGATTGAACAGCATCAATCCTCATTGAAAACAGACCGAAGAGCGGCACAGGGTTACCTGCACCGAAGGGCTCGAGAGTTTTGAGCGCAACAAGAAGTTCGTTATTGACAGCTACAGGGTTAAGTTTACAGTCGATGCTGAGCACCGGATGAGGTGCATCACCAAGTGATTTTGCATAATCATTGATTTTCTTGCGGAAAAGGTCGATTTTATCTTTTTCAATGCTGATTCCTGCGGCCAAAGTATGACCGCCGAAATGATCCAGCACATCCTCGCAGTGTTTTATAGCATCATACAGAGAAAAGCCATCAAAGCTTCGGCCTGATCCGCGGCAAATTTCACCGTCTCTGGAAATTACAATTGCAGGCTTACCAAAAATTTCAACGAGCTTTGCTGCAACTATACCGACAATTCCGTTTGGCCAACCCTCACCGTCAACCACAATCACTCTGTCATATTTAAGCAGAGGATTCTCGTCAAATTTTTGTTTTATCTGTGCAAGGATTTCAAGCTCGGTCTTATGACGCTGTACATTGGCTTCGTCAATTTCAGCAGCAAGCGCTTCACACTCGCTTAAATCATCATTCAGAAGCAGATTAAGCGCTCGGGTCGGGCTGCCCATTCTGCCGGCAGCATTGATTCTGGGAACCAAAGTATAAGCAAGCCCCGAGGATGTGAGCTGCTTTGATGCATATCCTGCAGCCTGGCGTAAAGCAATTATACCGGGGCGGTCGGAATAGTTGAGTAATTGAATACCCTTTCGTACAATATATCGGTTTTCGTCAATGAGCGGCATTACATCGCCAACCGTACCGATTGTGATAATATCAGCGAAAGCGTCAAGTACAGATTCGCTGTCACCTTCTTCAAGAGCGCAAAGAAGCTTGAAAACAACACCTACACCTGCGTATGCCTTGAAATCACATAAACAGTCATCACGGTAGGGATTGACAACTGCCAGACAATCCGGCAATTCATTACCAACTCGGTGGTGGTCTGTAACAACAAGATCAATTCCTTTTGCTTTTGCATACTCAGCTTCGGCAATGCTGCTAATACCGCAGTCAACAGTAATTATCAGCTTTACATTCTGTTCTGCAAAATAGTCTATTGCTTCTTTTTTTAGTCCGTACCCCTCATTTCTGTCAGGAATACGGCAAATTACATTTGCACCTTGCTGTTCAAGATATGAATAAAGCAGAGCAGATGCCGTAATACCGTCAGCATCGTAATCTCCGCATATTGCAATACGCTCAAACCTGTCAATAGCTGAATTTATCGCATCAACTGCCTTTTGCATATCGGGGAAATCCCATGCAGAGGCAAATTCGATTTCATCATAGAAAAATGATCGTACTTTCTCATCGGTGTCAATACCGCGAGAAGACGCAATAAGAGCGGCAATTGCATACAGTTCGTGCCGTTCGGCAAGAGAAACTGCCAAGGGTTTATTCACTTTGTTTACCTGCCATATTTTTCGGCTCACTGTACTTCACCTACCTTATAATTTTATTATTATAGCATTATTATTTAATAAATGCAAGAAATAAATAAAAACAGCGAAATTCCGTGAAAAAGAAATCTCGCTGTTATAAAAATAGTTATCATTCAAATATCGGAATAATTGAACCAATGTCATTGAGAGGTCCTATGCCGAGACTTATAGGAAAAACCTTTCTCTCGCGCAAAAACGAAATAATTTGCGAATAATCGTCATGAGTTTTTATATCTCCGCAAAATGCAATTGTATCGTCTGATATTTTACCGCAGCATCCGCCGATAAACCCGTAGTCAAATCCATTTAACCTCACCGAACCTTTTCGTACTAAAAGCACATCAAGTCCGGCTGATATACAAGCATCGCGAATTGATTTATCATCAGTAATCAGAGAATTTTCGTCAACCGGGCATACAGAGCACTTTGCGTAGCCTTGGGCAGTTATAATAAGCTGCTTGTCAAGTGACAAATACGGTAATATTGAGTTTTTACCGCAAATCACAAAATCAGACAGAAAACAGAAATTAAGAACTGTATCTTCAGGATATTTTTCGCTGAGATTCACAGGTTCGCATCTCTGTTTTAAGCCCAACGAAATGAGCTTTTCAGATAAAGAAATCTGTGATTTATCAACAATAAAATTACCTGCACCGAGATACGATAAAACAGTATCAGCATGATAAGCAATTGGTTGTAAAACCGAGCTGCAATAATCAGTAGTCAGCACATCAACACCGCAATTATTGAGCTCAGTTATATAACTATTAAACTGCGGTGACACCACGGCGACCTTAATATTGGATTGAGGTAAGTTCGGATTAATAATCGGGCTGTATGTATTCATCTGCTTGCTGCCTCAAAGGCTTCACGTATGTTTCTGACACCGATAATTTCAGTATCACCGGCTATTTTAAGTGAGAGGTTCTGCAGATTATGCTGCGGAATTATGCAACGGGAAAAGCCGAGACGAACAGCCTCGCGCACGCGCTGCTCACAGTTACTAACTCCTCTGATTTCACCGGCAAGTCCGATTTCACCAAAGGCAAGCGTATCGTCGCTGACAACGGTGTCTTTGAGGCTGGATACAAGTGCCATAGCAACCGAAAGATCACACGCAGGCTCATCCAGCTTAAGTCCGCCGACAACATTTATATAAGTGTCGGTATTACCGAAGAAATATCCCGCACGCTTCTCAAGAACGGCAAGTATCATCGACATACGGTTATAATCAAATCCTGTTGACATTCTTCTCGGATTACCGAAGCCGGTAGCAGTAACTAAAGCCTGTACTTCAGCCATAATCGGACGCGAGCCTTCCATTACACAGGCAATACAGGAACCGGGTGTGTTTTTCGGTTTGCCCGATATCAGCATAAGAGACGGGTTTTCAACCTCGACCAGTCCCCTGTCTCTCATTTCAAAAACGCCGATTTCATTTGTTGAACCATATCTGTTTTTAACAGCACGCAGTATTCGGTAAGAAAAGTTGCGGTTGCCCTCAAAATAAAGCACTGCGTCAACAATATGCTCAAGTACTTTCGGACCTGCAATATTGCCGTCTTTATTAACGTGACCGACAAGAATTACAGGAATACCAAGCGATTTTGCAGTGCGCATAAACACGCTTGCTGACTCACGGACCTGAGTTACACTGCCCGGAGATGAAGAAACCTCTGAATAATCCATTGTCTGTATAGAGTCAACGATAACAATATCCGGCTTATTTGTGCGGATATATTCGGTTATAGATATAACATCAATTTCACACATAACGGAAAGAGAAGAATTTTTTACACCTAATCTTTCTGCACGCAGCTTAATCTGGTGAGCTGATTCTTCACCGGAAATATACAGTATGTTTAGTGAACTGTCGAGATACTGACAAATCTGCAGTAGAATTGTTGATTTACCGATACCGGGATCACCACTGAGGAGAACAAGAGAGCCCTTAACTATTCCTCCACCGAGAACCCGATCCAGCTCATTTAACCCCGTTTTGTATCTTACGCCAGAATCGCTGCTGATTTCATCCAACTTAAGTGAAGAAACAGGCTTTGAAAGCGATGAGTGAGATGAAGAAGATTTAGCAACAACCTCTTCATTCATCGTATTCCATTCACCGCAGCCGGGACAGCAGCCGTACCATTTAGCAGATTCGTATCCGCAAACGGAACAGACATAAAGCGATTTTGATTTAGCCATCATTTTCCTCCAAAAATTTTTGAATTCCGCACATTATTGTAAAAGCAATTTTTCTTTGATAGTCATCATTTTTGAGCTTTTGAGTTTCTTCGGTATTTGAAAGAAATCCGCATTCAACCATTATTGACGGAATTTTAGAATTATACAATAAGTATATATTAGTGCCTACTTTTTTTGTTTCTCTTGTATTATCTTTTTGTAAAGAATTTACAAAGCTTTGCCGAACACATTCAGCAAGCAAAAGGCTTTGTGGATTATTTGGCGAATAGAATACCTGTGTTCCCGAGTATTTTGGTGAGCTATAGTGATTCTGATGAATACTGACAAGTATAGAATTCGGATATTTTTCTGTAAAAGCAAGCCGCTTTTTTATATCGGATATTTTGCGTTGGCGTATTGTCGGCAGTGATAAATCACCGATCTGCTCATTATCCTCACGTGTCATTACAACAGAATATCCGGAAGCTCTCAAAATCGTCGCTAATTTGCGGGCAACAGACAGATTGATATCTTTTTCAAGTGTTCCGTCAGCGCTGCTTGTACCACCGTCTTCTCCACCGTGACCTGCATCCACTATGATGCAAAAGTTCGTTTCTTCTTCCAGCGGAAGAGAAGTATTCAAAATTTTGCTGTTTAAGAATCCGCTGCATATAACAATTGAAAATGTGATAATTAAGGCACCAAACAAGCCTGCTGTAGTTCGATTCATATGACATCACCTCAAAAGAGGTTATGCCGAAGTTTGCTTAAATATTTCAGCACCAGAAATGTTTATATCTGTTTTTGCTTATATTCCGCGCTAATTTGTCACTGATTACATATAAAACAGCACCCATCCAGAACCCCAGAGAATTCATAAGCATATCATCAAATTCACAAAAACCGTTCTGAATGATATACTGCGACAGTTCCAATAGCGAAAAAGCGACTAGCGGAAAGAGAATAATAGTAATAGATTTGAAGTATTTATTTCGATTTCGCATTTTTACGCAAAAAATATATCCGAGCGGAGTGAAATAAAAAAGATTACCAAAAAACATCATAAATACTTCATAAGGTATTTCACTGTAACTATCAATGTACTCGTTAATGGTTGCGAACGGACGTATATTGAGTGGATAGTCGCCGCGCTCAAGTCTTATCAGCACAAAAGAATAAACTAAAAGAAATACATAAAACACAGAGAAAGCTATACTGCTGAGCTTAAAAAAGCTTTCATATTCATCAGGTTCACTTTTATCAAGCAACCGTTTAATACAGAAAAACGATGCTGATGTAAGCCAAATTGCACCGAGCATAAGCAGTTTATCGAAATAGAAAAAATAGATCCACTTAAAAACAAATCCCGCCTCAACCTGAAGAAAAAACTGTTTTATAAGTGCAAAGCAGAGCCAAAAGCACATCATAATCAGCAGACCGCCTGCAGTTGTCAGCTGCGGTCTTTTTGCAAATAAAGAACCAACGCAAACAATAACGGAACCGAAAACACAAACGAATAACGGCTTTATAATAGCACCTGTCATATTAAAAGCAGGAATACTGACTAAAATCAAAGAAACTGCCGCAAATATAGTTTGCAGACAAATAATATACTTGTCATTACGCAGAGAAATTAATGACATACTTATCCCCTTTTTCTGCTGTCAATAAAGCTCTGAAGTATTTCTGTTGCGGCAGCAGCATCAACTACATCTTTGTGTTTTTTCTCTTTCTTTCCAATTGAGCGGAGCTGCCTGTGAGCAATAACGCTTGTCAGGCGCTCGTCCCACATTGCTACCTCAATTCCACACGTTTCTTTTAAGACATCAGCAAATTCTTTGCATGCCTGAGCACGAAAACCAAGCGAACCATCCATATTCTTTGGCAATCCGACAACAATCAGCTCCGGCTTTTTTTCTTCAATAATCGGCATGAGCTTTTCAATAAGCTTCGGCATATAAGTTTCTTTAACTACACAAACCGGTGAGGCAAGAAACTCAGTTTTGTCGCAAACAGAAACACCTGTTCTTGCATCGCCGTAATCTATTCCGAGAATTATCATATCATAAATATAACAGCCGTTGGAGGCAGATTCAGGCTCCAGCGGCTGTTTTCCTTTCTTTAATTCAATCCGCCAATCAAACCCTCGCCTATAAATTCAAGTCCACCAAAAAGATCTGTGGTTGCTTCAACTTCATCACCGGAATTTTCGGGATCAGTCACAGGCGGAGCGCCGGTACAGGATGTGCAGGTCTGAGGCATATTCTTGAGCGAATACCAACCCACACCGGTTGAATAACACTTTTCACCTGCGATCAAACCGGTAACGCGGCAATATTTTTTCTCAGTTACTATGCTCGATTTCGGGAATTCTCTCTCAGGCAGGTCTTTGTGAAGCTCATCCATAACCTTTTTGAAAAGTTTACCTGAGGGGTTACCGCTTACATTTGAAACAGTTTTATTAAGGTCATAACCGTACCAGACTGCAGCGACATAATAAGGCGTACCGCCAACAAACCAACGGTCAAAATCATCAGATGTTGTACCTGTTTTTGCCATTGTGCTGAAGCTGCCGATCTTATAAGGACGACCTGTACCAACACTGTCGGTTGTAACAGTCTGAAGAAGCTCGCACATAATATCAGCAGTATCTTCGCCGATTATCTGTTTACCGGTAAGGTCAGCATTATCGAAATACACAACAGAGCCGTCACTGTTTGTTACCTTATAGTAGCAATAAGGCTCATAATACTTACCGCCATTACCGAAAGCTGCATAAGCAGCGGCCATTTCAAGGGTTGTGATGCCGTAACGCATAGCACCTGTTGCGAGTGGTGCAGGAGCTACATCATATTTTTCAACTGTTGTTGAAATATTGAAAACATCTGTAAGATATCGGTAAGATTTCTTAAGGCCCAGATTGTAATATACAATTCGTCCGGGAACGGTATTAAGTGAACGGGCAAGAGCATTCTGAACAGTTACATAATTACCTGTACCCTTGTCACCTGTATAGTTTTTGGGCCAAAGAGAGCCGTTATAAGCAAAGGCCTTATCCTGAACAAGAGTAGACCAGGTCATAAGCTTTTCTTCAATAGCAGGAGCATACGTACTGAGCGGTTTGATTGATGAACCTGGCTGTCTGGGAGAATCGGCAGCACGGTTAAGTCCTCTGTTACGTGTCTTTTCACCGGCACCGCCGCAAATTGCAACTATTCTGCCCGAATAATCCATAACAGTAATTGCCGATTGTGCCTGAACATCTTTGCCGGATTCATTCGGGAAAGTCTTTCGTTGTGAATAGACCTCATCAACAACTGACTGAGCATTTACATCAAGAGCTGCATAAATCTGAAGACCGCCGTAATAAATCTTCTGTGTTGCCTGACGCTCAGACATGTCATATTCTCTCATAAAGTCATCAATGAGCTTATCAACAACATAGTCAACATAATAGCTCCAGACTTCATTCTTTTCTTCTGATTTTTCTTCTTCGGTTTTATCCGTGTCAACATATTCGGGACTGTTGGTGAAAATCATTTTGTATGCAACAGCCTCATCAAACTCAGCCTGTGTAATATAGCCCTCTTCAAGCATTGCATCAAGACAATCGTTAACCTGTCTGTCGCGGTTGTTTTCGGGATTGACAAGCGGATTATATGTGTAAGGTGCTTTAGTGATTGAAGCAATACAAGCAGCCTCAGCAATATTTATTTCGGAAACATCCTTACCAAAATACTTCTCACAAGCTGTTTTTACTCCGTAACAACCGCTTCCGAGATAAAGTGTATTAAGGTATGCTTCGAGTATTTCATCTTTATCAAAGTTCTTTTCGAGGTTAAGTGCATTACAAATTTCATGGAATTTTCGCACAAAATTCGGTTCACGCTCACCCGTTATGTTTTTTACGAGCTGCTGTGTAATTGAAGAACCGCCGGTTGAAAGTTTATCTTTAATGAAAACAGCAACAAATCGAATCCAGTCAACGCCCTGATGCTTCGGAAAACGAGCATCCTCAAGAGCAATAAAGGCTTTCTGAAGATGATCGGGAATTTCGTCCAGACCGACATAAATTCTGTTCTGATCACCATGCAGACGCTGAAGCTCAAAAATCTGTGAATTTTCGTCATAAGCATAAATTATTGAGGTCTGGCTCTGGTTAGCCTGATACTCATTAAGATCAATAGCTACATCGCCGTAAGTATATGAAATCATATACGACAGAACGTAACCTACCGTAATAATGCCGGTAAGGACAACAACGGCAAGCAGCGAGAAAATCACCGTTTTAGGTTTAATCTCCCCTACCAGACTGCCGATGGACAATCCGTTTTTCTTTTTTTGATTCTTGCTCATATTTACACCTCGGAATAAAGTTAAACAAATACTTTTCCATTTTGAAAGTATTATAACATAATATTCCGAAAAATAAAGCAAAATTTGAAATTTTAATGTTTATGTAACACTTTTTGCGGAATAATACAGAAAAACGATGGATGAGTGATAATATGAATACAAAAATACAAACTTCACTTCTGATTGTAATCTTTGCAGTTTCGGTACTCGCACTTGCCGTTACAGGTAAAGATGCACAACAAATAAAAGAAAAGGCCGACAGCAGTAACAATACCACTGTCGGCTATGTGTATACAATTAAGGACTATAACGGGAAAATCGCAGTGTTTGATTACGGCGATGATGAGCCGATAACAGTGCTTGATTGTCCGCTGAGTGTGTTGACGGAAAAAGAAAAGAACATGATTAAAAAAGGAATAGATGTTTCCGACAACGGTGAATTACGAGAGCTGATAGAGGCTTTTGACTGATCAGTTCTGACGGTAATCCTTGAGGAAGTCGCCAAGATCGCGCATTGCCTTTGCGATCTGCTCGGGCTCGGGCAGCATTACGATACGGAAATGATCAGGCTCCTTCCAGCTGAAGCCTCTGCCGGGAATAATCATAACATTCTTGCTGTGAAGATAATCCATAGCAAACTGCTGATCGTCAGTGATGTTGAACTTTTTAACATCAATCTTCGGGAACAGATAAAAAGCAGCGCTGTTCTTGACAAAAGAAATACCGTCAATCTTAGCAAGCTCACGGCAAGTAGCCTCACGCTGTTCGTAGAGTCTGCCGCCGGGAACGATCATTTCTCTTGTGCTGTCGGGATCATTGAGTGCAGCGGGAATTACAAGCTGCATAAGGGCGTTTGCACAAAGTCTCATCGCGGAAAGCTGAACAAGACCTGCGATGAAATCCTTTGCATTCTCTTTTGCACCGCTGACAACCATCCAACCGCAGCGGAAGCCACAGATGATGTGTGACTTTGAAAGACCGTTCATTGTGCAGACAAGAAGGTCGGGAGCAAGTGTGGCAGTTGAAATATGCTCAAGGTCATCCATTACAAGTCTGTCATAAATCTCATCGGAGAAAATGACAAGCTCGTGCTCGCGTGCAATCTGAACAAGCTCCTCAAGAACCTCTTTCGGATAAAGAGCACCTGTAGGATTGTTGGGATTAATAATAACTAGAGCCTTTGTTTTAGGTGTGATTTTTGACTTGATATCAGCAATATCGGGGTACCAGTTTGCCTGCTCATCGCAAATGTAATGAACGGGCTTAGCACCTGCAATATAGACGGAATTTGTCCAGAGTGAATAATCGGGAGCAGGGACAAGAATTTCATCGCCGTAGTTGAGAAGTGCAGTAAGTGCCATGGTTACAAGCTCACTGACACCGTTGCCGATAAAGCAATCGTCAGGTGTGATTCCTTCGATGCCCTTTGACTTGTGGTAATTACAGATAGCTTCTCTTGCATCAGGCATACCCTTAAGGTCGCAGTATGCAACAGCCTTATCAGCATTTTCGATTAGAGCATTGCGAACGCTGTCGGGCATTTTGAAATCAAAAGTTGCGGGGTTGCCTGTGTTGAGGCGGAGAACATCGATGCCCTCACGGCGCATACGCATAGCCTCTACAAAAACAGGACCTCTGATATCTGAGTGAACATTCTGAAGTTTGTCTGATCTTAAAATTTCACGCATAATTATATCCCCTTTCAAATATGCTCCGATTATAAATCCAAAGCAATTTATTTGTCAATAATCTCAAGTAACAAAATTATTTTTTACGAAAAAATCGAAATTAAAAATGCAAATATTTTCTCAAACAGATCAAAAAGATATGAGAATATATATATGGCATTATCTTCGGGAACGGGCTCAGGCTGAACAGAATCCGGTTCGTGTTGCTCCGCATCAATATCTATTGACTGGCTGACAAATGAGCAATATTCAAGATAAACCGAATTTGTTGCGAGCTCTGCCTGCGTTGCAGATTGGCTGATATCGTCGAGTTTTGTGCTTGCATTTGAAAGCAGCTCGACGTCAAGCTCGTTGACAATACCGTCGTGGTTACAATCAGCCGCAATCATAAACAGCTCGCCTACCGCAGATTCATCGAGCATACCGCAGGCAACCATATTGACGAGGAACGCATCCTCTGCATCGTACCAACCGTCACCTGTTACATCGCCGAAAATGAGAACCGTGTACTCGCTTATGACTTCGCCACCATTTTTGAGAACAGCCTTTGAGCCTGTGCCAAAGCCGTTTGACGTTTCGGTATAGACCCATTCGGCATCGCTTGCAACAACATCTGTATAGCCGGCAAGCGAATCAACACCGGGAGTGAGACCGTATACAGTATTATTCGCATAATCGACAACCATACCGTTTGTCGGTTCAAAACCCGTTGCAGGAATTACAACGCTTTCAGTTACACCGCCACAGACCGAACAAACCTTGTTTTTTAGTCCGTCCTGAGTTGCAGTAGGAGCAGTTACAACAAGCCATGCGTATGTGTGATTATGCGGGGTGTAATTGAAGTGAATCGTTGCAGAGGTCAATGGTTCTACGTTTGCGTTTGAGTAGTCTAAAATTTTTTTCCAATCTTCTTCTGTTGAACAGTAATAAACATCGACAAGGCTGTCACAATGATCAAACGCAAGTTCACCGATGGTTGTTACGCTAATGGGGATTGTCACGCTCGTGAGGCTGGTACACTTATAAAATGAATAATCACCAATGGTTGTTACACTGTTACCAATTGTTACATTTGTGAGGCTACGACAATATCCAAACGCTTCTTCACCGATTGTTGTTACGCTATCAGAAATTGTTACACTTGCGAGGCTATAGCAAGAAGAAAACAACGCATAACTGATGGTTGTTACGTTATTGGGTATAGTTATACTTGTAAGACTCACGCAATAACTGAACGCCTGACCACCGATGGTTGTTACGCTGTCGGGAATTGTTGCACTTGTGAGGCCATAGCAACATCTAAATGCTCCGTAACCGATGGTTGTTACGCTGTCGGGAATTGTTACACTTGCGAGACTATCACAACCTGAAAACGCAAAATCCCCAATGGTTGTTACACCGTTGCCAATTATTACGCTTGTGAAACCACTACAATTAGAGAACGCTTCCTCACCGATTGTTGTTACTCTGTCGGGGATTGTTACACTTGCGAGACTATCACAACCTGAGAACGCATAATCCCCAATGGTTGTTACACCGTTGCCAATTATTACGCTTGTGAGGGTGGCGCAACAAAAAAACGCATAATCACTGATGGTTATTACGCTGTCGGGAATTGTGTAGCTTTTTCTTGTATTGCCGATCGGATACTGTAAAAGCTTAGTTTTATCTTTATTAAACAGCACACCGTAACTGTCGCTTGAGTAATGCTTATTGTTTGCATCTACAATTATGTTTATAAGACTGTCGCAATTATAAAACACACCATTATTGATGGTTGTTACGCTGTCGGGGATTGTTACGCTTGTAAGACCGTCGCATTCATAGAATGCGCAGATACCGATGGTTGTTACACCGTCAGGGATTGTTACACTTGTGAGGCAAGTGCAGCCATAGAATGCCCAACTACCGATGCTTGCTACGCTGTTGCCGATATCAACAGATTTGATGACACTGAGGTAAGAATACCAAGGAACTGTTGAAGAACTCGACCAATCAGTCATCGCACCGCTACCGCTGATTACAAGCAGACCTGTGCTTGTATCGAGCATCCATGTGAGATTATCACCGCAGGTACCGCTGTACGAAGTCGCCTCGGCTCTGAAATCAAACAGGCCTGAAAAATCAAGCCCGACAAAGCCGCCGAGCGGTGCAGCACTCAAGGTCAGCACCACGCACAGAATCATTGCAAATATTCTTGTATGAAATTTCATAATTTCGAATCCCCCATTAATTTGGTTATCGCGACATAAAATTATATCACTTTACATTATAAAAGTCCATTGTTTCAGATGATAAATGTTAAAGAAAATTACTCGGAATAGCAATTGACAACAAAATTCACTATGATATAATTAATTGATTAGATAAATACAGGAAGTGGATAAACTATGTCTAAAAACGAAAGAATAGTAATAAAGGTAGGAACATCTACCCTGACATATTCAACCGGCAAGGCAAACATACGCAGAATGCAGGCGCTCGTTCGTACTCTTGCCGATTTGCACAACAGCGGCTGTGAAATTGCTCTGGTTACTTCCGGTGCAATCGGAGTTGGTGTAGGTAAGCTCGGTCTTGCGGAAAGACCGAAATCGACCCCCGAAAGACAGGCGGCAGCTTGTATCGGTCAGTGCGAGCTAATGTTCATGTATGATAAATTTTTCGGTGAACTCGGCTGCACGGTAGGTCAGCTCCTCATTACAAAAAGTGATATTGAGAACGATGAGCGCCGCACCAACCTTGTCAATGCTTTTGAACATATTTTCAAATACGGTGCAATTCCGATAATCAACGAAAACGATTCGGTTGCTGTTGATGAAATTGTTTACGGTGATAACGATAACCTTTCTGCACAGGTAGCAAAACTTATCAATGCCGACAAGCTGATAATTCTTACAGATACTGACGGTCTGTTTGATAAAAACCCGATGGAATTTGATGATGCACAGCTTATTCCTACCGTAAGAGCTATTACTGAAGAAATTGAAAGCCTTGCCGGCGGCAGCGGAACAAACCGCGGTACCGGCGGTATGATAACTAAAATTCATGCCGCAAAAGAAGCCACAAGCGCGCATATAGACACATTTATTATAAATGGCGAAAATCCCGATGATATTTACCGACTTATAAACGGACACAAGGTCGGCACTCATTTTGTAAAGGCGGAGGATTGATCAGAATGGATTATATTATTTCTCTCAGTAAAAAAGCTAAAGCAGCACAGCTTTCCCTTGCCGATGCTTCTACCGACCTGAAAAACAAGGCTCTTGCTGCAATTGCAGATGCACTCAGAGCACACAGCGATGAAATTATTGCTGCAAATGCCATTGACCTTGACAATGGCAAAAAAGCAGGTATGTCCGAATCATTGCTCGACAGACTGGCGCTCAGCAAGGAACGTATTGATTCTATTGCAGACAGTGTAACAGAAATCATCGCTCTTCCTGACCCTGTCGGAGTTGTAAAAAACGGTTCAACAAGACCTAACGGACTTTTCATTGAAAAAGTCGCCGTTCCAATGGGAACGATTGCCGTGATTTACGAAGCGCGTCCGAATGTAACAATAGATGCCGCGGCACTCTGTCTTAAATCCGGTAACACAGTAATTCTCCGTGGCGGCAAAGAAGCAATTAACTCAAATATAGCAACAGCCGGAATCATGCGAGAAGCTGTTGAAAAGGTTGGTCTTAATAAAGATTGCATACAGCTTGTTGAAGATACATCAAGAGAAACCGCAAATGCACTTATGAAGCTCAATGGATATATTGATGTTTTGATTCCCAGAGGCGGAGCAGGACTTATCAACAGCGTTGTACAAAACGCAACCGTACCTGTTATTGAGACAGGTGTGGGCAACTGCCATATTTACGTTGATAAAACTGCTGATATCCAAATGGCTGTCGACATTATTTTCAATGCAAAAACATCACGCCCGTCGGTTTGTAACGCAGCGGAAAGCCTTGTTGTGCATGCAGACATTGCACCAATTGCCCTTCCTGCAATCAAGGCTGAGCTTGACAAGAAGAATGTTTCACTGTGCGGTGATGAACTTGCTGTTTCAATTCTCAGCATTCCTGCCGCTACTGAAGAAGACTGGGGCAAGGAATATCTTGATTATAAAATGTCGATAAAGACTGTCCGAAGTGTTGAAGAAGCAATTGAACACATCAACACATATTCAACCGGTCACAGCGAAGCTATTATCACATCTGATTATACATCTGCACAGAAATTCACAAGGCTTGTCAATTCATCAGCTGTTTATGTTAACGCAAGCACACGCTTTACCGACGGTGGACAGTTCGGATTCGGTGCAGAAATCGGCATTTCTACTCAGAAACTTCACGCTAGAGGACCGATAGGTCTGCCTGAGCTTACAACGACAAAATTTGTTATACGCGGTAACGGTCAGATCAGATAAGGAGAAAAAATCATGCTTGAAAGTCTCAGAAAGCAGGTTTGTGATGCTAACCTTTTGCTTCCCAAACACGGTCTTGTCACTTTTACTTGGGGAAACGTATCCGCTATCGACAGAGAAAGCGGTTATGTTGTTATAAAGCCTTCGGGTGTTGAATATGAACAGCTTACACCGGAAAATATGGTGATAGTTGACCTCAACGGTAACATCATTGAGGGCAAATATAAGCCATCTAGCGACACACCGACTCACCTTTACCTTTATCGGAATTTTACTGGTCTCGGCGGAATCGTACACACTCACTCATCTCACGCAACTGCGTTTGCTCAGGCAAGAGCTTCCATTCCTGCTTACGGCACAACACATGCCGACTATTTTTACGGCGAAATTCCCTGTACGCGTGAGCTTACTGCTGCAGAAACAATAAATAATTATGAGGTAAACACAGGCAAAGTAATCGTTGAAGCGTTCAGAATGCTTGATCCTGTTGCCATTCCCGGCGTAGTTGTTGCCAATCACGGTCCGTTTGCCTGGGGCAAAGATGCTGCAGAAGCTGTACACAACGCCGTTGTACTTGAAGAAGTATCAAAAATGGCAATAATGATGAAAATGGTCAATCCGGATTCTGCACCTATTAATCAATATATACTTGATAAGCACTATAACCGTAAGCATGGCGCAAACGCATATTACGGTCAGAATAATCAATGAAAGAGGGTTCAACTATGAAAAACGTTTGGTTTATTACCGGCAGCCAGCACCTTTACGGTGATGAAGCTCTGATGCAGGTTGCCGCTGATTCAAAAATTATTGCTGATTACTTAGACGGTAAGGTAGGTGCGAAAGTTATCTGCTCTCCCGTTGTAACTACCGCTGCTGAAATCACAAAGGTTATGCGTGAAGCCAATGCTGATGAGAATTGTGTTGGTGTTATCACGTGGATGCATACTTTCTCGCCTTCAAAGATGTGGATTGACGGTCTTAAAACAATAACCAAGCCTGTTCTTCATTTCAGCACACAGTTTAATAAGGCTCTCCCCTACGATACCATTGATATGGATTTTATGAATCTCAACCAATCTGCTCATGGTGACCGTGAGCACAGCCATATCTATGCACTTATGCGCAAGAGCCGTAAAGAGGTTGTCGGTTACTGGCAGGATGAAGAAGCTATTGCAGAAATCAGAACATGGGTAAGTGCAGCAAAGGCTTTTGCAGAGGGAAACACACTCAGAGTATGCCGTTTTGGTGACAATATGCGCGATGTTGCGGTTACAGAGGGTAACAAGGTTACAACTCAGGCAAAACTCGGCTGGAGCGTTGATTACTACGGAATCGGTGATCTTGTTGAAGAAATCAATAAGATTACAGACGCTGAGGCTGACGCACTTGTTGAAGAGTATAAGTCAACCTATACAGTTGTTACTGACGATATGGCTGCAGTTAAGGAGCAGGCTAAATATGAAATAGCTATTGAACGTTTCCTTTCCCAAACAGGCTGCTCAGCTTTTACAACAAATTTCCAGGATTTGCATGGTCTCAGGCAGCTTCCGGGTCTGAGCGCACAGCGTCTTATGGCTAAGGGATACGGTTTCGGCGCGGAGGGCGACTGGAAAACTGCAGCACTCACACGAGTTCTCAAAACAATGGCAGATAACGAATCTACTGCTTTTATGGAAGACTATACATATAATCTCACCGAAGGAAATGAGGCAATTCTCGGCGCTCATATGCTTGAGGTTTGTCCTACAATTGCTGACGGTGAAATCAGACTTGATGTTCAGCCTCTCGGAATCGGTGACAGAGAACCTCCTGCAAGACTGATTTTTACCGCAAAAGAGGGAAAAGCTATTGCAGTTTCACTCATCGATATCGGCAACAGACTCCGACTTATCTGCGCGGAAGTTGATTGCATCAAGCCCGAAAAGCCGATGCCCAATCTGCCAGTCGCAAGTGCAATGTGGAAGCCGCTGCCCGATTTCAAGAACGGAGTAAAGGCCTGGCTTATTGCAGGCGGCGCTCATCATTCTGTACTCAGCTATTCGCTGACAAAAGAACATATAATCGATTTTGCACGCATGGCAGGCATTGAATGTGTAGTTATTGATGAAGCTACAAACATTGCTGACTTTGAACTTAAACTCATGCTCGGCGATGCTGCCTGGAAATAAGTTTTAGCAATATCTGCGTAATTTGTAAAATATTCTTGCCAAAGCAGCAAAACTATGATACAATAACAACATTATGTTAATAGGAGGTTTACAGATGTCAGCTGAACCTGCAACAAACACAACTGTTAATGAAGCAGAAAAGTCGTTGAACAGACGTTATGTCGGCACTAAAGAAACTTTTGCCTACATACTTGACGATATAGCTCAGAGCTTTAATATCGGTAAATATGACGACGTCTTCAAGATGAACATCCTTAAGATCGACCTTGTTTTGCAATCTCTTACAAACAGTGTTATCGGTATCTGGGATATCATCAATGACCTTTTGCTCGCTGCAGTTGTAGACAAAACCCGTACCCGTTGGGGTAAATTCAAACCTTGGCTTGTTGTTTACGCCATACCAGGTGTACTTTTAACAGTCATTTATTGGACGTTGCCTATTTTTATGGGCGTTGAGGGTATTGGTAACAATATGTCGCGCTTTGCGATATTCCTTGTTCTGCAGATATTCTCAAATCTTGCCAGCTCACTTATCGCCATTGTTCGTCAGGGTATGACTTCGACAATTACGCCAAACATTGTTGACCGAACCCGACTCATTACTATGGCAAACCTTCTTTCAGGTTTCATTGAGAAAGCACCTGAAATTCTTATGGGTCTTCTTATTGATATTTATATCAACAGCCCCAAGAACCAGGCTCTTGAAATTGCCAACAACTACGCATGGCAGAGCGGTTACAACAAGATGTTTGTTCTCGGCGGTGTAATTACTGCTGTTGTTTCCGGTTTGTTTGCTCTTTTCTATGCTTTTGTTGCTAAAGAAAGAGTTATGCAGACAATTGAGCGTCCGAGTATCTTCGGAAGTATCAAGTCGGTTATCACCAACAAGCCTCTTCTTCTTATCACTCTTTCCGAGTTCCTTGGCGCTTTCAGCCTTAACTCAGGTACAAACCTTTATTACATCAACGTTCTTAACTTTGCTTCAATGTCAACTGTTGTCGGTATTCCCGGCGCTGTTGTATCTCCCCTCTCCTATTCTTATGTCCCCTGGGCACGTAAGAAATTCTCAACAAAAGCTCTATGGATTGCCGGTTCACACGTTGACAGCGTGCTGATGCTCGGTGTATATGCTGCCGGTGAATTAATTAACTTCAAGGGCAAGCGCGGCTACGAAAATCTTGCAGTTATGATCCCTGCATTTATGCTGCGTGAGACAATCTGGATGTTCTTCTGGGGTATCAGAAAGGTTATTCCCGAAGAGATGCGTAACGAGGCTATCGACTACGGCGAGTGGAAGAACGGCTTCAGAACCGAGGGTATGACAGGTGTTGCTAAGGGTCTTGTTACCAAGATGGTCAACACCGCAAAGGGCGCTATCCAGCCCCTTCTCTTCAAACAGTTCGGTTATGATCCCAGCGCAAGCGTTGGTAACCAGTCTGTCAGAGCACGTCATGCACTGTTCTGGATGTGTACTCTTCTTCCTGTTGTTACAGGTATTCTCAGCGTTATTCCTCAGCTCTTCTATGACCTTCAGGGCGAGAAGAAAGACAGAATGTACCGCGAGCTCTACGAGCGTCGCCAGAAGATGCAGGACAGCGTCAACGACGATAGCGGCAATAAATAATTACAACAAAAACCCGATTGACTACAGTTCAATCGGGTTTGCTTTTTATACTGGAAAAATTATAAAATTTTTATTAAAAAGTTATTGACATGATTGTAAAAAACTGCAATAATACACCCGAAAAATAATATAAAATGGGGTGATTAAAACGGAAGTTAAAAGTCCATTGACAAACAAACCCATTCCCGAAAAACTGCTCGCAAAAGCCACCGCTCTGCTTTGCGGTGCCAATCCTTTGATGAGCGTTGTCGGTGATCTTAATTTGTTTGGTAAGTACAGCGAATCCGTGTTGTTTGTCTGTTCTGACAGACTAATTGCTGTTGATGATGCCCATGAGAATGGCGGCATTATGCTGCTTTTTGAAGACATCAAAAGCGTCAGTGTTAAGCGTTTATACGGTAATGCTATTTTTCGCGCAGTAACTGCTGATGACAAAACCGTTGACATTTTACGGTTTACATATTCGTCAACAGACTTGTGCGATGCTATTGCTGATTTTATTACCCATATAAAAGACGGCGCTGATATTGACGAACAGCTTGAGGTTGTAAAAATCACTTACAATAACTTACGCTGTTTCTGTCCCAAATGCGGACGAAAGCTCGCCTCCCCCAATGCCGACTGTATGAACTGTAAAGGTAAAGGCAAAATGGTTGAGGTATTGTTCGGTTATGTTAAGCCTCATCTGAAAATGCTTGTCATAAGTATTATTCTTTCAGTTATAACAACTACGATGGCTCTTGTACCACCATACATAACCAAGATGATGGTTGACGATATCATCCCCGCCAAGAATGTAAAATTTCTGCTCTACACGCTTGCAGCCTTGCTTGGTGTTTATTTGCTCCAGTACGGACTGGGTGCCTTACGAGCATATATACTGCGTATTACAGGTGATCGGATTATCGTTGACCTTAAAAAGGATATTTACGCAAAAGCACAATATCTTCCCATGAAGTTTTACGATAAGACATCAACCGGCTCAATTATCAACAGAATCAACAGTGATACTACTCAGTTGCAGAACTTTATGCTCAGAATCACTCAGGAAGCCGTTGTCCAGTTCTTCATGATGATCGGTATTATTGTAATTATGATAATTATGGACTGGAAGCTGGCTCTTTTCTCGCTTATACCTGTTCCTGTTGTTGCTCTTCTCAGCCGCTTTTTCGGCAAAAAGCTCTCCCCTATGTACCGAAGACTCTGGAGAAGATCAAGCTCCATTTCGACAATTCTTTCGGATACAATTCCGAGTATTAAGGTCATTAAATCTTTTACCAATGAAAAGAGCGCAATTTCAAAGTTCAGCCGTTATGTTGATGACTGGATGAGAGAAGATAAGAGTGCAGCTAAAATATCAAGTATTTTCCCAAATGCAATCACTTTCTTTGTGACATGCGGTTCGCTTATAATCTGGCTTATCGGCGGTCAATATGTAATTAACGAGAGTTCAGATTTGACACTCGGTGTACTTGTTTCGTTCATTTCATATGCAAGCATGTTCTATACGCCTGTCAACTTCTTTGCAAGTCTGAGCGACAGCTATCAGAACGCACTTGCCTCAACGGAAAAGATTCTTGACATCATCAATGCTGAGCCCGAGCACAATTTCGGCAAGGGTAACTCTCCGAAATTCTTTGAAGGTAAGATTGAATTCAGAAATGTTAATTTTTCTTTCGACCGTTCAAAAAAAATACTCAACGATGTTAGCTTTGTAATTCAACCCGGTGAAACCGTCGGTATTGTTGGTACAACAGGTTCAGGTAAATCAACAATTATCAACCTGCTGATGCGTTTCTACGATGATTACGAGGGAGAAATTCTAGTTGATGACATCAACATCAAAGATATTGATATGGATTTCTTCCGTTCAAAGATCGGTTTTGTTCAGCAGGAACCGCTTATGTTCCGTGATACAATTTTCAACAATATCGCTTATTCCCTGCCAGGTGCTCATGTTGACCAGGTTATCAATGCTGCCGATGTAGCTAACGCACATACGTTTATTTCTCGTCTGCCCGACGCATATGATACCACACTCGGTGAACGCGGTGTAGGACTTTCAGGCGGTGAAAAACAGCGACTTTCAATAGCACGAGCCGTTCTGAAGAACCCCAACCTAATGATTTTTGATGAGGCAACCTCCGCTGTTGACTCTGAAACCGAGAAACTCATCCAGGATGCAATTGATCAGATTATACGTGGCAGAACAACATTTATGATTGCTCACAGACTTTCAACTCTGCGTAAGGCAAACCGTATTCTTGTTGTTGACAAAGGCCGTATCATTGAAAACGGCTCGCATGAAGAGCTTATGGCACTAAAGGGCAAGTATTATAAGCTGATTCAGATTCAGTCAATGTCAGAAAAGGTTGCCGCAGATAAGCAGGCTGAAAACTTTGAATAAGGAGGTGCGTTTCAATGTCAAGAAATTTTATTGATGAACAAGCAGTAAAACTGACTGTTAATGACAAGATTTATATTGATGCTGAGCTTTATACCGGCGAAAAGTTTACAATGCTTGAACCGCACCGTCTTTTCCCTGTCAGTGGCTTGATGAGGTATATTTCTCTTATTGATGAAGAAGGAAATGAGCAGATGATAATCCGCAATGTCGATAATCTCCTTCCCGAATCAAAAGATGCTCTGCTCAGCTGCCTTAATGAGCGATATATGATTCCTAAAATCACAAAGCTCATCAAGCGTACTGAGAAATTTGAAATCTGGATGTGGACAGTTGATACAGACAGAGGAGAATTTACTTTTGAAATTATCAACAGCTATCAGTCGATAAAAATCCTTTATGACGGACGAATCCTCATTAAAGACGGTAACGATAACAGATACGAAATTCCGGATTTGTATGCACTCGACAGCAGAAGTATAAAGCTAATACTTCCCGATGTTTAATAGAATTATTAAGGAGAATTACAAGATGAAATTAATTATTGCTATTGTTAATAACGATGACAGCGCCGTTGTATCTTCGGCACTTACAAGTGAGAACTTTATTGTTACAAAGCTTTCAACCACAGGCGGATTCCTTATGGTCGGCAACACAACGTTCCTTATCGGTTCTGAAGACGGTGATGTTCAGCGAGTAAAGGACATAATTAAAAAACATTCACAGACAAGAAAACGTGCAGCTACACCCTCAACTGCTTCATTCGGTCAAGGGCTCAATGCTAACTCGTTACCTACAGAGGTTTCTGTCGGCGGTGCGACTGTTTTTGTTCTTGATGTCAACAGCATGGAAAAATATTAATCTCTTAAAAATAACCTGTCTTTTGGCAGGTTATTTTTTATATATTGGTTGCAATTGATTGACATTTATGTTAATATTTATTAATAAGAAAGGATGGTACAAACTATGAAAAAACGTTTTATCGCACTACTTCTCAGCGTCGTTATCCTTTTATCTGCAACAGCAACTCCCGTTCTTGCTGCAGATGAGTACTCACAATCAGACATTACGCTCAATACAATCGGCGAAAAAGTCATTCAGGGTCTTGTAGGCATTATTTCCGACCTTATCAAAGCCCCTTATTCCTGGCTTAGCAAAGATAAGTATTTTGAGGAAACCGATCTCTACGACACAGCAACTGAGTTTGTTGACGAAGCTCAGAGCGAATACTGGAAGGTCGGCTATGCAAGCGACACTCTCCAGACAGGCAAAGAAAAGGAGTGCTACGTTGGCGGCAGCCTTTCAGTCAGCAAAAAGCTTGCTACAGAAGTTTGGGACGATCAGCGTGTACGAACTGCTGCCATTTCAGACGGCAGAGGCATTACTGTTTTTGTTTCTCTCGACTCTTTCGGTGTATCCTCTTCAGAGGTTTACAAAATCAGAGGTATGCTTGCTGACTACTGCAGAGAAAAGAATATCACAAGCATCAACATTTCCGCACTTCATCAGCACAGCTGCGTTGATACACTCGGTCTTAACGGCGATATCGTAGCAGCTCTCTTCCTCAGCCCCATCAGAAACATATTCGGCATTGCTAACCCCAGCGGCCTCAATGATGATTTTATGAACAACCTCTATGCTAAGGTTATCAAGACCGTTAAAGAGGCTGTTGAATCCATGGAGGAAGGCAAGCTCTATTACGGTGCTGTTGATGCATCGGAATATATTAGAGATAAGCGCGATCCTCAGGTTATTGATCCCAACATCAACCGTTTCCGTTTCGTTCCCAACGACGGTGGTAAGGAAACATGGCTCGTCAATGCAGGTATCCACTGTGTTGGTCTCGGTGCAGGCGGAACAACCGTCAGCGGTGACTATCCCTACTACTTCGAAAAGTATATCAACGAAAAAGCTGATGCTAACTTCATTATGATTCAAGGAGCAGAGCTTGCAATCACATCTGAATACGGCGACAAGCTTGTTGTTGACCAAAAGCTCGTTGAAGAATATGACGAAGGTTACGCAAGAATGGCTGCATACGGCGCAAAGCTCGGCGAACTCACCTGCTCAATCAAAGAGAGTGATGAGGTTGAAATTGAGCCTATTCTCAACTACGCAACAAAGACTTATACCTGCCCTGTTGACAACAGCATTCTTGAGCTTGCTGCAAAGGGTGGTCTTCTTACAAATACAGTTGTAAGAACAGGATTCCTTAAGTACAGCATAGTTACTGAGGTTGGCTATATGGAACTTGGTAAGAACATTGCTGTTGTAATTTGCGGCGGAGAGCTTGCTCCCGAAATCGCTTTTGGCGGTGCTACTACTAAGGAAGAATCATGGTCAGGTGAAGAATGGACCTATGCTCCCATCAACACCAAGGTCGGCGACAGAAAGCTTGTTGTATTCGGTATCACAAATGACCAGTCAGGTTATATGCTTACTGACAACAGCTGGCGTTCATTCCTTGTTGAGAACGAAGAGATCGTTACAGCAGGTCCCAAGGCAGGTTCATCATTCATCGTTGCTTTCTACGAGCTTCTCGGTGAAGTTAGACCTGTAAAGTAATTTAAGTTTATAAATTGATTTTTAATATTCCGGAGGAAAAACATGAAAGTTCTTGTTATCAACGCAGGCAGTTCATCGCTCAAGTTTCAGCTCATTGATATGAACGGCGAAGTCGTAATTGCTAAAGGCACATGCGGCAGAGTTAAATCAGAGATGGGTGAATTTGAAATCAAAACAGCAAAAGGCAAATTTGAAAAGCAGGTAGCTATGCCCGACCATACTGCTGCTTTCCAGGTTGTTAAAGAGGCTCTTACAACCGGTGAAACCAAGGTTATCGATTCACTTGATGAGATTTCCGCAATCGGTCACCGTGTTGTTCAAGGCGGTGCTATCTACAAAGAAAGCACACTTATAACCGATGATGTTATCAAGGGCATCGAAAGCCTTTGTGACCTCGCTCCCCTTCACAACCCCGCACACATTCAGGGTATCAACGCTTGCTTTGATGTTTTCGGCAAGGATGTACCTGAGGTTGCTGTTTTTGATAATGCATTTCATTCAACAATGCCCGAAGAGGCTTATATGTTCGGTATTCCGTACGAATACTATGAGAAGTATCAGATCCGCCGTTACGGCTTCCACGGTACATCTCACAGATATGTAAGTGCTGAATGCGCAAAGATTATGGGCAAGGATATTAAAGATCTTAAGATTATCACCTGCCACCTCGGCAACGGTTCATCCATCACCGCTATTAAGGGTGGCAAGGTTATTGATACATCTATGGGTCTCACTCCCCTTGACGGCTTTATTATGGGCACCCGTTCTGGTAACCTTGATCCCTCAGTTGTCACATTCCTTCAGGAAAAAGAAGGCTGGACACCTGCCCAGACAAATGATGTTCTCAACAAGAAATCCGGTGTTTCCGGTATTTCTGGCGGTATCAGCGATGACAGAGACATCCTCAAGGCTGCTGACGAGGGTAATGCACGTGCCGAGCTTGCTAAGAAGATGCTCTGGTACCAGATCAGAAAGTACATCGGTCAGTACATCGCAGCCCTTCAGGGCGTTGATGCAATTGTATTCACAGGAGGTATTGGTGAGAATTCACAGCCCCTTCGTCAGAACATCTGCGAAAGCTTCGGCTACATCGGCGTAACATTCAACGCTGAAGAGAACAAGAAGGCAATCAAGGGCACAGGCGGCGAGCTCTCAGGTCCTGACTCAAAGGTCAAGGTTTACGTTATCCCGACAAACGAAGAACTTATGATCGCAAGAGATACAAAGCAAATCGCTGAGTCACTTTAATCAAATTACAAAGAGAGCGGTCAGTCTTCTGTCCGCTCTTTGATACTTATAAAGGAGAATTATAATGGGTGCTTTCTCAAAAATCTTAAGTTTTCTTATGATAATTCCTGCTATTGTAGGATTCTACTCAAACGATAAAGTTGATACCGAACTCCCCTATCTTGAAAAAGTCAGCCAGGTTGGCTATGAAAACACTGTTCAGACAGCAATACCGCAAACCGATATTTACGGTATGATAACCGAGCATTTCTTTTCAGCTCTTCCCGAAGGAAAAACCGAAAAGAAAGCAATTATTATCGGATATGACGGCTGCAGAGCCGACGCTCTCACTTTTGTTGCTGACAGCAACAGCGGTATAGGAAAACTGCTCGACAGCGGTGCTTCCTGTAAGCTTGCTTATTGCGGCGGTGTCAATTATCCTGAAGTAAATACACAGGCAACATCCACCGCTCCCGGCTGGTGCTCTATACTTACCGGTGCATGGGCTGATAAGCACGGAATTACAGGCAACGGAATTACAAAATCGCTTGAGTATAAGACTCTGCTTACAACACTAGTTGAAGATAAGGTTGTCGATTCTTCAAACTTTATCACATCCTGGGACGGTCATTTTGTAACTGATAACTCCACATATAAGCTTGAAAAGGCTTACTGTGAGGAGAATAAACTTGCTGTTAAGTTTAATTACTGCTCAGGTGATACTGCATCAGCAAATACAGCAATCAATGATATCAAGAGTGAGGATTGCTCAGACTTTATCTTTGCAATATATGAAGGTCCCGATCATTCAGGTCACTCATTCGGCTTCTCGACAAATAACCCGATTTACAAAATAGGTTTCAAGATTAACGATGTTCTTGCTTACAGAACAATCAAGGCTATCGAATCCAGAGAAAGCTATGCGAGTGAAGATTGGCTTATTATCATCACTTCTGACCACGGCGGACACGGCACAGGTCACGGAGGCCCGTCTATTCAGGAAAGAATGACATTTGTAATCTGCAACAAATATTAAATTATAAACAATTAACGGCGTGATACCTGTTTCAAACAGATATCACGCCATTTTATATTATGTCTTTTTAATCATCTGATTACCGCATTTGGGGCAGGTAATATTGATTTTTCCCCTGCCCTTTGGCAAACGCAGAGTTGCTTTACATTGCGGACAGGTAAAGTATCGGTGAGTTTTTCGGTCTCTGATTTTGTTTGAAAGCAGCATAAACTTGCTCTTGGGTTTGGAAATAATCTTTTGAAATATCAGTTTTTCTTCAAAGCGTGCGTTAGTATTGCGTGAAAGACTTCTCCACAAAGAAACTCCAAGCGGAACCAATGACACAAAATACAAAAACCATAGTTTATTGATATTTGACAGTATCATCAAAATGACGCTGATAATGACCAAAGCAATGTTTAGCTCATCATTGCCGTATCTGCCACTCATAAACTGACCGTATTTTACTAATAACTTACTTAACAATTGTCTAAATTTCATTCTTAACTCTCCTCTTTATAAAACTATTATACCACCGAAAATTATATAACTCAATACCGTTTTCGTTAATGAAATTGCAACAAATCGGTATTATATAACAGAATGTGCATAATATTTAACGGAGGCGATAAAAATGAAAAACAGAAACATTTACTTTTTCTTTATAGCTGTTGCGCTGCTAGTAGGCGGAATATCCGCATTAATCTCCGGCTCAAGTATGGACTTATATGCTGAAATTAACCGCCCTGCACTTTCTCCTCCGGGAATACTGTTTCCGATAGTGTGGACAGTTTTGTATATTCTGATGGGTGTAAGTGCCGCAAGGATTTATATTGCCAATGAAAAGCAATGGGATACTTCTTTGACTGTATGGGCTGTACAGCTGGCGGTCAATTTCTTCTGGAGCATCATCTTCTTTAATTTACGTGCATTTCTATTTGCGTTTATATGGCTGATTTTGCTTTGGGTGCTTATAATAGCTATGATTATACTCTTCAATAAACGCGATAAAATAGCCGCATATTTACAGATTCCGTATTTAATATGGGTCACATTTGCAGGTTATCTTACATTTTCAATATATTTACTCAACTAAAAAAGAATCGATAAGGCTGACGCCTTATCGATTCTCAGTTTTTTTGAAGTTTTCCCATCTGCGTACACAGAGTAAACAAAATACAAGTGCAATAACTGAAATTATAAGCCAGACGGTAATTGTATTATTCCAGCCGATATTTTCAGCTATCGCGCCAAATCCGTAAGACGAAACAGCACTTCCTCCGTAAGCCACAGCATCAATCATGCCGGCCATTGTTGCACTTCTGCCCCTCGAAACAAACGATACGGGAACAAGTGTAAGGAACACATGGTTAATAGCTACCATAGACGAAGTTATCAAAGCAAGTAAAACTACGCTGAATACAGCATTTAGCTTTGAAATAAACATAAGGCTTATAAGAGGAATAAAGCTGAAAGCAAAGAAACAGCAGGCAATTTTCACTTCATTGAATCTGCCGGATGAATGCATACCGCTTGCAATTCGCGCGCCGAAGAAATTAATGATAGGCAAAATAAGCGAAAGCATTACTGAAAAGGAAGGTGTAACATCAAATAGCTCGCTTATCATTGTAGGAACCCAAGTCATTACGCCGTCTTTAAGCGTTGCATGGAGCATAATGGGTATGAACATGATGATAACACCTGAAGCCGTAAGCAATGAACTGACAGAGGTATTTTTACCGTCTTTTTGCTTGATGACGGGATTTCTGATAATTCTTCCTTCTTTGCCTAAGGAAAGTGAAAATGAGCCCCAAATAATCGAAACTATAAAGAGAAACAGACCTGCGGCGATAAATATATACTTCCATGAAAAATATTTCATCAAGAACATTGAAAGCAGATACGCTGTGAGACTGCCGACAGGCAATGTCGCCGGAAGCTGAGCCTGAGCACGCTTTAACTTTTCTCCGGTAAAAGTGTTGGAGACAAGATAAATTATCGGTGACCAGAGCATTGACTGAGCAAAGCCGTTAAAGCCCCAAACAAGTATCATCATAGGCAGTGATGCTGAAAAGCACATCAAAAAATTAGCTATTGCAGAAACAAATGAGCCAACAAATATCATCTTAAACGGTGAAAGCCTATCACCCATAAATCCGTTTATCAGCTGACCCGAACCGTAAACAACAAAGAAGACTGTTCCGACGATACCCATTTCGCTTTTGTTAAAAAGACCGTCTGCCACAATACCTGCAACAGCGGCGGAAAAATTATATCTGCCGATATAAGCACAGGTATAGACCAGCCAACTTAACCAATACACTTTTCCGAGCGATTCTTTGCTTTTAGTTACACCCAAAATTTACACATCCCAATTAATACTAATAAAAAAAGCAAGGCTGCCGTTTTTGACAGCCTCACCGAAAAGCATTATATCACAAAAATTCAATTTCGCCAATATATTTTTTCACATATCTGGTATCAATTTCACAGTTATGTTCAGAATCGCCACCTGCAAATACTTCGGGTTTAATTCCCTTCTGTGACAGTATTTCAACAGTGCGAGCTACAATAGAATTCATTATAGTGGCGCCGATTACGGTTGACGTTGCGGCAACCTTGACATCAACCCCATCAATTTCGATTGAAGCATCATCAGAATCACCAATATTTTCAATTACAATATCGGCAAATTCATAGAGGCACTTACCGCTGATATGGTGTGATCCACTTGATTTAGCGCGTTTTGTGTTAGTCAAAGCGATAAGAATGAGTCCCCTCTCATTAGCAAGCCTTGCAAGGTCAATACAAACACCGCTCTGACCCGAGTAGGAGAATATTACAAGAACATCGCCTTTGCACATTCTGTAATGCTCAAAAATAATATCGGCATAGCCTTTAAGCTGTTGAAGCTCAGAACTTTTTGATGCGGAGGTATGCAGCATCAATGCGTCTTCAAGAACAGGCTGTACTTTTACAAGACCGCCTGCTCTGAAAAAAAGTTCCTCTGCGAGAATATGGGAATGACCTGTACCGAAAAGGAAAATCTTTTTGTCATACTGAAGAGCTTTTGCAATTTCGCGTGATGCGGATTCTATTGACGGAAGCTGAGTGTGTAAAACATCGGTAATAAGCATCTGGACATTCTGAATATACGCAGCGGCTTTATTCATACTCTGACACCTCTGTACAAATCAATGTTCTTCATAAGTTCATCATCTATACCTATATTATCAAGCTCATATGCAGCGAACAGCGCACCGCATTCTGCTGGATAGTTCAGAGGTTCAATCCGATAGTCGGCACTTTGTTCAAACATTGCAGCAGAAAACTCATTCCTAAATCTGCGATTGTTGACAAAAACGCCACCCCATAAGCCAATAGTAGTGTCTGCAGGAAAAGACTTGATAAGGCTCTTTGTTGTGCCGGCAAGCAATCTTGCCTGCTCAGCAATAATCTTAATTGCAACCTTATCGCCTGCCGAAGCACAGGAAAATACACGGCTTGCAAATGCTGATATTTTATCTCGCTCAACAGCAGGATCATAAAACTTTTCTTTAAGCTCACTCGGATTATACGCATCAAAAAACTCAAGCATTTCATCGAGCAGAGCTGTTTTTTCTTCACTGCCCTCATACGAACGGATAGAATAACGAATTGCCTCAATAGCAATAGCGTAGCCGCTGCCTTCGTTTCCAAGAAGATATCCCCAACCGCCGGCTTTGGACATCTTTCCTCTTACATTACGTGCAGCAACCATAGAATCAATACCGCTGATTACAAGCGCACTCGGACCTTTACCAAGCATACATTCCATTGCGGTAAAGATGCTTGTATCCATAATAATCTTTTCTGCATCAATAATATTTGATGTGAGATTATGCGTTTCTTTATCACTTGCCCTGTCTGTAAGTGCAGTCGAGCCGATGCACGCACACCTAAAATGATTCTCCTTAGTTTTTTCACAAAGAGAAGCAATAATTTCTTTAAGGTTATTTCGCGCAACAGTCAAACCGATTGTTTTGTAATCAATTGATTTACCAACAGTTTTGCCAAGAACCTTTCCATGTTCATTTGCAACAATTGCAGTAGTTTTTACACCACCGCCATCAACACCGAGATACAAAGCCATTTAAGTTACCCCCATATCATACTTTTAGTGTTTCAGTTAAATACTTATCTAAAAAATCTGTTAGTTTATGGTCATATTCTTCCTTGGCATCATAATAGCAATAAGCATGCGCAACACCGTCAACAAACAGCTTGTCCTTTTCAACAGCGGTACAAGCATTATAAAGCCGTTCCCCCATTTCAAAAGGCACAAAAACATCAGCTGTACCGTGTATAAACAGAACAGGATTTGCCGAATCATTTATGCGTTCAAGACAATTAGCTTTACGCATATCATAGCCAAAAAACTGCCTCGATACAAAAAAGATAGCTTTTGTAAGATGAGGACAAGGGAAGCCGACTTTATTCTTTATAGAGTTAGCGATAATCTCAAAAGCGCTCGTGTATCCGCAATCTTCAACAACAGCCTTTACCTGCGGCGGCGGATTACTCGCATTGGCAAGCATTACGGTAGCTGCGCCCATAGAAATTCCGTGAAGAACAATTTCAATATCGTTTCCGAAACGGTCAATTAAATAATCAACCCACATAAACAGATTATCAGCTTCATAAGCACCAAAGCCGATATATTTTCCCTCACTTCTGCCGTGTGCAGCATGATCAGGCAAAAGATAGTTAAAGCCGAGGGTATCGTAATAAAACGGAAACAGGTGGCTGCACTCATCGGGACCGTTACACTTATAGCCGTGAACGCAAATCACAAATAGCTTACTGTTTTCTTTCGGAACAAACCAAGCACGAACGGTATTGCCCATACTGTCGGTAAGAGCAAGATCCTCAGGGTTATGATCGTAAAGATACTGATTATTGCGTTGACGGAGCTTGTAACGGATTTTTTGCCTTTCTGTCATTTCATCATAAGTGAGTGTTGTCTTTTTAGGTCTGACAACAGACTGATTGACAGCGATTCCGACCGTAACGCAAATTATAATAAAGATAACTGCCAATATAACAGCGGCTATCCACATATTACTCTCCTCCGCAGTTAAAAATCAGAGCCGTTCCAACCCCAGTTATCAACCTCATCATACTTAATATAAATACGATTTGGAGCAATATTCAATTCAGATGAAACAACTTGTGTTAGCGAAGCAGTCAACTCATCATAATGTTCAGGCGATGCGCTCCCGAAAATTTTCACTTCGAGCAAGGCTACAGGAGAATCGTCTCCTGCAAACCACATACGCTCATTGTCTGAAAAAGCAAGCATAAGCCACCTTTCGCTTTTTCCTGGAACCAGTTCAATCGCCTTACCGAAAGCTGATTTAAGAGCAATTTCACGCTCTTTTGAGATACTTACATTAGTTTTAGTCTGGATATAAGGCATAGCAAAATCTCCTTATATTAGTCAATCAAAAAGGAATACCTTTGTTTCATAGGGCTTGAGGTTAAATGCATCGAAGCCGGGATTGATATAATCATAGTTTGCAAGCACTACCCTGCCCTTTGCAAGGTCAAAGCCCTTAGGAACGGTAAAGCGTTCAATCTTATCACTGAAGGAACAGATTACGAGCATTTTCTTGCCCTCATAATTACGTTCATATACATAAAACTTATCACTGTTGTGGTAATGCTCCTTATAGTCGCCGTAAATAACAATCTCATTTTCCTTGCGGAATCTGAGAAGCTTGCGGTAATAGTTAAGGAGTGAGTTCGGATCTTTATCAGCATCCTCAACATTAACCTCGGTATAGTTCGGGTTAATGTGGAACCATGCTTTATCCGCAGTTGTGAAGCCTGCATTTTTGCCGCTTGTCCACTGTACGGGAGTTCTTGCGTTATCACGCGATGCACGCATACAGCGCTTCATAATTGCCTTATGGCTGAAACCAAGCTTTTTGCAGATATCATATGTGTTAAATGTTGCAACGTCAACGTACATATCAAGCTCAGGAAGTTTGATATTAGTCATACCGATTTCCTGACCCTGATAAATGAAAGGTGTACCGCTCTGGCAAATGTACATTGTCGCAAGCATTTTACCCGATTCAACTCTGAACTTCTCACTGCCGTAACGGCTGATAATTCTGGGCTGATCGTGGTTTTCAAGATAAAGTGCATTCCAGCCCTTGCCGTAAAGCTTTGTCTGCCAGTTGGACATTGCGGTTTTGAGCTTTTTAAGGCTGAACTTTGTAGTAATGAAGCTCGTGATAATACAGTCAGCCTCCATATGCTGGAAGTTGAACATCATTTTAAGAACCTGCTTCTTGCTGTCACGCTCATCAATAAATTTGAGGGCAAGATCAGGTGTCATCATCGGTGCTTCACCGACTGTCATAATGTCATATTTGCTGAGAACTTCATCGTTAAATTCCTGAAGATACTCATAAAGATGAGGTCCGCAGGTAAAATGCTCCATACCGCAGGCAACAGGAAGCGGAAAACCGTTGGGAAGTCCTTCTTTTTTTGAGATATAAGTAATAACATCCTCACGGAAACCGTCAACACCCATATCAAGCCAGAATCTCATAATGTCCTTAACTTCATTTCTGACAGCAGGATTATCCATATTGAGATCGCACTGTTCGACAGCAAAAAGATGCAGATAGTATTTGTCAAGATCAGCGTTGTATTCCCAAGCAGGACCGGGGAAAGTTGACTTCCAGTTATTGGGAGGATTCTTACCCTTACCCTTTCTCCAGATATAATAATCGTGGTAAGGATTGTCTTCACCCTTAAGGCTTTCCTGGAACCATTTGTGCTGATCGGAGGTGTGGTTTATAACAAGGTCCATTATAACCTTGAGACCTCTCTCATGTGCTCCGTCAAGAACAGCCTTGAAATCCTCCATTGTACCGTATTCGGGAGCAATCTCTCTGTAATCGGCAATATCGTAGCCATAATCCTTCTGCGGAGATTTATACAAAGGTGAAAACCAGATTGCATCTACTCCAAGGCTTTTAATATAGTCAAGCTTTGAAAGAATGCCTTTAAGGTCACCAATACCATCGCCATTACCATCGCAGAAGCTGCGCGGCCATATCTGATAGACGGACATTTCCTTATACCAGTTCTTTTTGATTTCGGGCATTATAAAAATCCTCCTGATTATTTATTAAAAAGACCTATAAAATCTGTTGTAGCCGCCTGAGCTAACGGGAGTGAAACTGCCCGTTTTTCTTTAGAGGCTCTATAAATAGCAAGCACAAGCTCAAGAGCTCTTTTGCCGGCATACATATCAACATAAGGTGCGCGATTGCTTGTTATTGCATCAATCATATCGGCATAAAGCGGAGTGTGACCCTGACCGTAAATATGATTTACTTCTACGGAAAAATCACGTTTTACTTCATCTTCATCATCAATATCGTCGGCAAACCGCCAGTTTTCAATAATGTTGTTTATTGTTCCGTCTGCCTTGACAGTACCGTTTTCGCCAAAAATACAAATTGCTTCCTCAAGGTCACCGCCAAACACATTAACCGAGCCTTCAACAATACCGTAGGCTCCGTTTCTGTATTTAACAATTGCAAGACCCATATCCTCAACATCGATATAGTTATGATTAAGATTATCGGTCATCGCAATAACCTCAACAGGCTCCTCACCGAGCATCCAGTTCATAAGATCGATGTTGTGAATACACTGATTCATCAGCGCGCCGCCATCCATTTCCCATGTACCGCGCCACGGTGCCTGCTTATAATAGCTCTCTGTACGGCACCAACGAATTTGTGTTGTTGCATGAAAAATTCTGCCAAATCTGCCCGCTTCAACAGCCGAACGGATTTTTTGAATTGAGCTGTTGAACCTATTCTGATGGTTTGCAGCAACCTTTACGCCCATTCTTTCAGCTGCTTCTATAATCCTGTCGGCATCGCTGATTGAAAGCGCAATAGGTTTTTCAATGATAACATTACAACCGGCATTTATACAGTCAACGGCAATGTCAGCATGAAGTCCGCTTTCGGTTGCTATTGCAACAAGTTCAGGTGATTCATTTGCCAGCATTTCTTTATAGTCACGATATGTTTTGACTTTTTTGATAAGCGGACATTTTTCTTTCAGCTCATAAACAGCATTTTTTGAAACATCGCAAAGTGCTACAATTTCCAGATTGTTCTTTATCGCAGCAACAATGTGGTTCGGTGATACTCTGCCGCAACCGATAAGTGCATATTTCATACAGTCACCCCAATTTCTGTTTTATTTATTACGTTCGTGAATCGCTTTAAGGTTTGCAAAGCTTACAGCAGTTGAGGTCAGCGGATCGACTGCGAAGTTAATATCCTGCTCATAAACGATGTATGAAACACCGATCTCGCGGCAAGCGTTATAGCAAGCATCCAGATCGAGATTACCGCAGCCGAGCTCAGTTATTGAACCGACATTTTCTCCGAGCTTAACCATCCAATCCTTGAAGTGGCAGACCTTAACTCTGCCCTTGAGCTTTTTGAGGTACTCTGCCTCGTTTTCACCGCCCATATGAATCCAGTATGTATCGGGAATGAAGAAGAATACTTCAGGATCGGTCTCTTCAATAAGCACATCCATAATTGTTCTGCCATCCTCAAGACGAGCAAATTCAAGAGCGTGATTATGATAAGCAAAGGTAAGACCCTTCTGCTTCATCTTGCGACCTGCTTCATTTGCCAGTGCAACAAATCTGCGTACAGCGGCAAGGTCGGTACGGAATTCGTCAGGCATACAGCCAAGACCAATCTGATCACAGCCAAGCTGAATGTGCTCTTCAATAAGTGCGTCCAGATCGTCTGTAATCCTTGCCCAAGGCTTATGTGTTACGCAAACATCAAGAGAATATTTCTTTACAAGCTCAGCATGCTGTTCGGCAGGAAAATTACCTATTGCAGAAATCTGAACAACATCAACACCAAGTTCATTCTTGAGGTATGCAAAGGTTTTATCAGTATCTTCATAATTGCTGATATGGTCACGCAAAGTAAAAAGCTGAACGCCTATTTTCATTTCACTCATATTGTATCTGCCCCTTCTGCTTAAAGTTTATCCGTTTTATACGGCTAAAAATCAGCTGTACAAAACGCATAATCCCGGCGTGCTGAATTACAGCACGCCAAGATATGTAAGTTTTAGTTGCTTAGATTTCAGGAATCTCAATTTCGACCTCTCTGCCAAGTTCAGCAGATTTTGCAATACCGTCAATGATTGCCTGGTTATAAATAATCTGGCTTGAGGGTACGGGAGGTTCGCCGCCGTTCATTGAAGCATCAAGGAAAGAACGAATCTTGAGATAGAAGTTGTCATAGGGATTATCAAGCTCGGGAATGATAGTTTCTACCTGCTTGCCTGCTACATCGTGATAAATAGTCATCGGACCGCCGATGCTGCCGTTCCAGCACTCTGTTGAGGGAATACGCAAACCGCCGTTCTTACCGAGAATAATTGTATCACCTGAAGTATCAAGATGCATTGCCCATGCAATTCTGAAGTCAAGAATAATACCGCCCTCAAGACGAACAAAGCCTGCTGCAAAATCGTCAACACCAAAGATATCGGCATATTCGGGCTTGTTGGAATATTTTGTGCTCTTGCCGAAGAAATCGGACTTGTAACCGGATACTGTAAGAGGCTTCGGATAACCGATAGCATTGAGAACCATATCGAGCGAATAACAACCGATATCACCGAGAGCGCCGAGACCTGCCGTTTCCTTCTCAATGAAGGAAGTGCCGAACGGAGTCGGAATACCTCTGCGGCGGCCACCGCCTGTCTGAATATAGTAAATCTCACCGAGTTCACCGGATTCGACAATCTTCTTGACCATCTGCATATTCGGGTCAAATCTGGGCTGGAAGCCGATTGAAAGGATTTTTCCGCTTGCTTTTTCAGCTTTGCAGATAGCAACTGCCTCTTCAAGTGTAACACACATCGGCTTTTCAAGAAGAACGTTTACACCGTGCTCAAGAGCGTAAATTGTACATTCCGCGTGTGTTGCGTTGTATGTACATACGCTTACACAGTCAAGCTCTTCGTTGTCGATAAGCTCTTTGTGGCTGTTATAGAAGTTGATGCCGGTCTTATCAACACCGAACTGATCACAGAAAGCCTCAGCCTTACCGGGAACAAGGTCGGCCATGCCTACAAACTGAACATCGGGGCACTGCTGATATGCTTTGAGATGAGCCTCAGCGATCCAGCCTGTACCGATAATACCGACTTTGATCTTTTTATCGGAATCGTATACTTTTTCTTCAACAGCTTCCTCTTTGAATTTATCAAGGATTGCATTTGCCATGGGAATCTACCTCACTTTTATAAAATTTACCGCTTAATGCGGATTGATTAACAGTTTACCAACCGAGAGACTTAAGATACTCTCTGCTTAACTGAGCTGACTGGACTGGAGTCTGACCCTTAGCAGGTCTGTCCTGCTCAACAACGACCCAATTTGCACCTGCAGCAATACTTGCAGCGAGGATTGCAGGCATATCCTGACAGCCGCTGCCGACAGGCGCAAAGCTGAATGCATCTTCTTCTGCGGTATCGCCCTCATCATCAATACCGATAAGCTCATAGAGCTTGCCGCCCTTACCCTTCATAACAAAGTCCTTAAGATGTACAACGGGTGAACGGCCGGAGTATTTGGCAATATATTCAGCAGGGTTCTCACCACCGACATTAACCCAACATGTATCAAGCTCAGTCTGAAGAAGATCAGCTGAAATTGAGCTGTAAAGAATATCAAGTGCGTATTCACCGTCAACCTTAACAAACTCAAAATCATGGTTATGATAAAGCATTGTCATGCCAAGCTTTTTTGCAACCTCTGCGCAAAGGCGAACATCGGCTATAGTCTTTTCCCAACCGTCAGTACCGGGACGTCTTTCCTCGGTAAGATAAGGCACAACGACATATTTACAGCCGATTTCAGCATAAACAGCAAGGACACCGTCAGGGTCAGCCACCATATCATCAAGCGGAACGTGAGCTGAAATAGGAACAAGACCGATTTCCACACAAAGAGCCTTTACTTCGGCAGCGCTTTTATCAAAAAGTCCTGCAAACTCAACACCGTCATAGCCGAGCTCTTTAACTTTTTTGAGTGTACCCTCAAAGTCAGCCTGCATCTCGTCACGAACGGTGTAAAGCTGGAGTGCAACAGGTAATGTCATAAATAATCCTCCTATATTTCTTTGTTTTGTATAATTTTAACATACAGTAGTTATTATTTCAATAATCTTTTGAAAGAAGTTACCGAAGGAACGCCAAAATTTACGCAGTTTTTTTATTCAAAATTACCTACTTAACAAAAAAATTGCGCCAACAGCCTTGTGACTGATGACGCAATAGATTGTATTATTTCTGCTTATTCGGCGCTGTGCTTTTCGCTGAGTTCTGCATTCATTCTATTAAGAGTTTTTCTATCAAGATTATAGATAATTGCAATGCCTACAAACTGAACAACAGCACTGAACAGATAGAGACCTGCAACGAGCCAACACATATTGTGTGATGTTTCAAGGCTCTGACCGATCGTTCCAAGCTCGGAGTCATAGCCAAGTATGCCCATAATAACAAGAACAATTGAGGGACCTACACCCTGTGCGAGCTTACGGAAGAAGGAATGAAGTGAATAAACAGTACCCTCTTCGCGTGTACCGAACTTCCACTCATTATAGTCAATAGCATCAGCCATCATTGCCCAGGAAACACAGGTATAAACACCCATACCGATACCAAAAGCGATAAGACCTGCAAGATAAATAATAAGTGCAGTATCGCGGTTTTCAACCATCGGGAAAACAAGCATAATCAAGCCGCCGACAACGGAAAGAGCAGTACCCGCAACTGATGCTTCTTTTTTACCGAATTTATTAACAAGCTTTTTAATAAAAGGCAAGAAAAGAACCATCGGAAGGAAACCGATCATCTGAACTACGCCCGACATTGAAGCCTTATTGAAATAGGTTGCAAACATTATTGTATTAGCAGTTGTAGCGGACTGCATACCGAGGAACATACCCATTGCAGCAACAGTTGCACCAACAGCGGGTCTGTTCTTCATAAAGTTGACAAAGGCCTTGAAAATGTTGAATTTCTCGCCGCCCTCATTAGTCTTGACGGTGCTTTCATCAACTCTGATTGTAATTGTTTTGATCATAAACATAAAGGCAATAAAGCCAAAAACACCCATAATCAGTGCAGCCCAGAAAACACGTTCGCCGAGAAGAGTTTCAAACTGCTTACCCGTAAGCGGATCAAGAACGGCATCACCGATTTTGTAAGCTTCACCTGTAACAGGGTTAACATGATAATTGCCTGTTCCGTCATAAGTAACCTTCTGCCAGATGAGCATAGGAAGAATGATCATAGGAACGATATTGCCGAACATTGAACCGATACTGCGCCAGGTGGAGAGCTGAGCTCGCTCACCGCTATCCTCAGTAATGAGTGAAAGCATTGAGCCGTACGGTACATTTGCAACTGTGTAGCAGGCATCCCAAATAATATAACCAAGAACAAAAAGAACTGATTTTACAACAACACTTGCATTCGGGAAAGGCAAGAAAACAGCCGCACCCGCAAGAAGAAGACCGCAGGCACCGACAAAAATATACATCTTGAATTTGCCCATTTTATACTTTCTCTTGAAGTCGGAGGCCAAGCGGTCTTAGGAAGACAAAGCCCCAGGGCAACTCCTTGGCTCACAGAACGACATGGCTACGATCCGACTTGGGAAAGGCAAGAAAACAGCCGCACCCGCAAGAAGAAGACCGCAGGCACCGACAAAAATATACATCTTGAATTTGCCCATTTTATACTTTCTCTTG
>JAZPYF010000042.1:0-15396 GCA_045544055.1 Acutalibacteraceae bacterium
AGATATATTGACCCCAGAGAAGAATAAGGAGGAGGGAGAACAATGGCTGTTACATTTGAAGGTAAAGAAAGAAGAAAAGTCGGAGGCCAAGCGGTCTTAGGAAGACCAAGTCCCAGGGCAACTCCTTGGCCCACAGAACGACATGGCTACGATCCGACTTTTCTCTGATGACGGACTTGCAAACGGTGCTGGTCTTGAGGATCTTGGAAAGGGTCTTCGTTCACAGGTTGGTACAATGTACGCAACAAAGGAAAAGGGTGTTCGTTACCTTGAAATGGCTGAGGGCTATGTTACACGTATGGCTCTCGACGAGAACGATCAGGTTATCGGTTACGAGTTTGTAAAGCTCGGCAAGATGCTTGAGGATATCCGCCACGGTGCAGATCCCGCAGAAGCATATAAGAACAATATGGGCAGCTACGGCAGATTTGCTGATGCTGCTAGATATATTGACCCCAGAGAAGAATAAGGAGGAGGGAGAACAATGGCTGTTACATTTGAAGGTAAAGAAAGAAGAATGGAAAAAATCGAGGCTTGCCTTGCTCAGTACGGCATTGAGAGCCTTGAGGCTGCCAGAGATCTCTGCCTCTCCAGAGGCATCGATGTCGAAGCTATCGTAAAGGGCACACAGCCCATCGCTTTCGACAACGCTGTCTGGGCATACACTCTCGGCGTAGCTATTGCCCTTGCACAGGGCATCGAGAATGCTGCTGACGCTTCTGCCGCTATCGGCGTAGGTCTCCAGGCATTCTGCATCCCCGGCTCAGTTGCTGAAAACCGTAAGGTCGGTCTTGGCCACGGTAACCTCGGCGCAATGCTCCTCAAGGACGAGACAAAGTGCTTTGCTTTCCTTGCAGGTCATGAGTCATTCGCAGCTGCTGAAGGCGCTATCAAAATCGCTCTCACAGCTAACAAGGTTCGTACAGAGCCTCTCCGCGTTATCCTTAACGGTCTCGGCAAGGATGCTGCTATGATCATTTCTCGTATCAACGGCTTCACATATGTTGAGACAGAGTACGATTTCTACAGCGATGAGCTTAAGGTTGTCAACACAACACCTTACTCAAACGGTGACCGCGCTCTTGTTCGCTGCTTCGGTGCTAACGACGTTCTTGAAGGCGTTGCTGTTATGAAGCACGAGGGTGTTGACGTTTCTATCACAGGTAACTCAACTAACCCCACACGTTTCCAGCACCTTGTTGCAGGTACCTACAAGAAGTGGGCACTTGAAAACGGCAAGGAGTACTTCTCTGTTGCTTCCGGCGGCGGCACAGGCAGAACTCTTCACCCTGATAACGTTGCTGCAGGTCCTGCTTCCTACGGTCTTACAGACTCTATGGGCAGAATGCACGGCGATGCTCAGTTTGCAGGTTCATCTTCCGTTCCTGCTCACGTTGAAATGATGGGTCTTATCGGTATGGGTAACAACCCCATGGTCGGTGCTACTGTTGCTTGCGCTGTTGCAGTTGCAGAAAGCTACAAGAAATAATTATCAAAACCCCTGAAAGCTGTTGGGCAGAGCAATCTGCCCGACGGCTTACAGTATTTATTAAGGGAGATATAAAAATGAAGAAAACTTTCTTTAAGGCTATTGCTCTTTTTATGACAGCAGTAATGCTTTTCACTCTCAGTATGTCAGCTTTTGCAGCTGATGATTATTCAACAAAGTCCGACAAAACTCTCAAGTTTGACAAGGACGGCAACTTCCGTATTCTCCAGATTGCCGATACACAGGACGATATGTTCGCCTCACCCGGTATGCTTGAAATGATCAAGGCTGCTGTTGAAAAGTACGAGCCTGATCTCGTAGTTTTCACAGGCGATAATACAGCTACCGTTGATACTAAGATTGACGCTAAGTATGCTCTTGAGAGCATTCTCTCAATCGTAAACGATGCTAAGGTTCCGTTCACTCTTGTTTTCGGTAACCATGATGCAGAGAACGTTGCAAAAGAGTACCACATGAGCTGCTGGAGAAGCTATGAGTACTGCCTCGCTTACGATGCAGATCCCGCAATCTACGGTATGGGCACACACAATCTCCCCGTTATGTCATCTGACGGTAAGAAGGTTGCTTACAACCTCTGGATGTTCGACTCCAATATGTACGATCCCGACGGCGGTTACGATTACATACACGACGATCAGCTTGATTGGTACGTAAAGACATCCAATGCTCTTAAAGAAGCTAACGGCGGCCAGCCTGTTCCCTCAATGGTTTTCCAGCACATCGTTCCTTACGAAATCAAGGATTATGTTGTTCAGACTCCTGAACTTGATCCCAACGGCTTCACAGTTACAGATGAAGAAACAGGTGCGAAATCCTACTTTGCACTTGATCCCGCTTATGCAGAGGAAGGCTCAATTCTCCGTGAGAATCCCTGCCCCAGCCGAGTACACGGCAAGCAGATGAGCGTTCTTGAGCAGCAGGGCGACGTTATGGCTGTTTTCGTAGGTCATGACCACGTTAACGATTACGTTGTTCACACAAAGATGAAGAATGCTGCCGGCTCAAGCATTGACATTGTCAATACTCCCGGTGCTTCCTTCCAGTCATACGGCGACAATGAAATGCGCGGCTGCCGTGTTATTGATATCAAGGAGAAGGATGCATGGAACTACGAGACATTCTCTCCCACATTCTTCCAGGTTGTCGGCAACACAAAGGATACACAGATTCTTGCATATGTTTCCGATAACATCGTATGGTACTATGTATCACTTCTTGTTAAGCTCGTTCCCTTCATCGGCGAATCTCTTCAGAAGATGTTCCTCGCTGTTGTTTACGATATCGCTACAAAATAAATTTAACGAAAGAGCGTGAAAAAGAATGCTTGAAGCTATTTATAACTTCGATCTATCCGTTTTCAATGCAGTTTTCTCTATCGGCAACGATGTGCTCGATGTAATTATGAATGCCATCACAACTCTTGGTGACGGCTGGATTATGCCCGTATTTGCAGCAATTCTTCTTATCTTCAAGAAGACACGCAAGGCAGGCATGATGATGCTCGGTGCACTCCTTGTTATGCTTATTCTCAATAATGAGATTCTCAAACCTCTTATCGCAAGAGTAAGACCCTGCTACCTTTTCGACCTTAAGGCTCTTGAAGACCATATGGAGCATTTCATAAAGGTTGTTGACGGTGAAGAGGTGCTCAAGAGCAGCTACTACACAATAATTGAAAAGGTAAACGCTATGGCTGCTGAGTATCCTGAACTCGCCGAGCGTTGGGTCAATGTGTACGAATGGCCCGGCGTTGCCAGCCATATGCCCTCAAGCTGGTCATTCCCCTCAGGTCACACATCATCTTCTTTCGCTTTTGCAACTGCAGTTGCTGCAAACAATAAGAAGCTCGGTGTTGCCGCTTATGTTCTTGCAGCTCTCATCGGCTTCTCCCGCATTTATCTCGGTGTTCACTATTTCACCGATGTTCTTGCAGGCGCTGTTCTCGGCGTTGTTTACGGCATTGTCGGTGTTCTTATTGTCAAGGCTATCGTCAAAGCTATTGTCAAGAAGAATGCAAAGGCAGAAAACTGGTTTTAATTTTATCTTTTGAAAGGATGAACTCAAATGAATAAACCCGTTCTTATCGAAACATCCGCTCGTCACGTTCACGTTTCACGTAAGGACCTTGACATCCTCTTTGGCGAGGGTTATCAGCTCACCAATAAGAAGGATCTTTCTCAGCCCGGTCAGTTCGCTTGCGAAGAGCGTGTTGCAGTTGTCGGCCCCAAGGGCAGCTTCCCTGCTGTTTCTATCCTCGGTCCCGAAAGACCTGCAACTCAGGTTGAGATTTCCGCTTCAGATGCCCGTTCAATCGGTGTTGTTGCTCCCGTTCGTGAGAGTGGCGTTATCGAAGGCAGCGGCGCCTGCAAGCTTGTAGGCCCCAAGGGTGAGGTCGAAATCAGCGAGGGCGTTATTGTTGCAAAGCGCCACATCCACGCAACTCCCGAAGACGGTGAGAAGTACGGCATCTGCGACAAGGAAATCGTTTCCGTTAAGGTAGAGTCTGACGGACGCAGCCTTATTTTTGGCGATGTAGTTGTTCGTCTCAGCCCCTCCTACCGCCTTGCAATGCACATTGATACCGATGAATCAAACGCAGGCTTCTGCACACCCGGTATGATGGGCGACATCATTAAATAAATATAATAAACATTAAACAAAGATAGCGGCAGTTTCTGTCGCTATCTTGTTATTTATGTAGATTTTCAAAAAAGGCTTTACTTTAATATTTTACTATGCTAAAATGTTACTACAATAAAGAACACGAAAGGTTGTATTTATTATGAAAAAGTTTTTAGCACTCCTTCTTGCACTTTCAATGGTATTCTGCTTTGCAGCTTGCGGCGGCAACGAAGCTCCCGAGGGCAACAGCGAACCCAATGCTACCGATGCACCTGAAAAGACAGTTGTTGTCGGCTACACAATCTACGAGCCCATGAACTATCTTGACGAAAATAACAAGCTTGTCGGTTTCGATACAGAGCTTGCTGAAAAGGTTTTCGGCAACCTTGGCTACAAGGTTATCTTCCAGGAGATTGAGTGGAGCAGCAAGTACACAGATCTTGATTCAGGCACAATCGACTGCGTATGGAACGGCTTTACCTGCAACACAGCAGATGATGACGGTATCCTCCGTTCAGAGAAGGTTGACTTCTCCTACAACTATATGGAGAACCGCCAGGTAGTCGTTGTCAAGGCTGATTCCGGTATCGCATCAGCAGCTGACCTTGCAGGCAAGTTCGGCGTTGCAGAAAGCGGCTCAGCAGGTGAGGCTTATGCTAAGACTTTCGAGGGCACATCCTTCAAGGGCTTCATCAAGCAGACAGAGTGTCTCACAGAAATCAAGGCAGGCACAGCAGATTTTGCTGTTGTTGATGCTCAGCTTGCAAAGAGCTATGTCGGCAAGGGCGACTATGCAGACCTTGCAATCGTAGAAGCTCTCTCCAGCGATGTTGAGTATTATGCAATCGGCTTCAAGAAGGGCAGCGAGCTCACAGCAAACGTTAACGCACAGCTCGAAGCACTTGGTGCCGATGGCACAATCGCAGCTCTTGCTGAGAAGTACGGCGTAGCTACAACAGCTATCACAGATTTCTCCGACCAGAAATAATTTTTTCTTAAAGATATACTAATTGGAGTTTTAACATGTCCTTTTTAGAAGTCACGGCTTTTTTGTTCGACGGCTTTAAGATATCTTTGCTAATCTTTGCGGTGACGCTGCTTTGCGGCGCACCGCTTGGTTTGCCTATTGCCTTTTGTTCGATGAGCCGATTCAAAATAGTTAAATCAATTTCAAAGGTGATCGTCTGGATTGTCAGAGGTATTCCGCTGATGCTTCAGATTTTCATTATCTACTACGTACCGGGTCTTGTTTTTGATTATCAGGTTTTCGGACAGATTGACAGGTTTATGTTCCTTGAATACGGTATTTCCGATGCCGGCAGAATTACAGCTGTTCTGATTGCGTTTACTCTCAACTACGCCTGCTACTTCTCTGAGATTTACAGGGGCGGTATTGAGTCTATATCAAAGGGTCAGTACGAGGCAGGCTATGTGCTTGGTCTTACCAAATCACAGATTTTCAGAAAGATTATCTTCAAGCAGGTCGTTCAGCGCATTGTTCCGCCGATGTCAAATGAGATTATCACGCTCATCAAGGATACGGCACTTGCCAACTGTATAATGGTTTGTGAGATTATCAAAAACGCCAAGGAGCTTGCGGCAACAAAAGCTATGATATGGCCCCTTTTCTTCACCGGCGTTTTCTATCTTGTGTTTGTAGGAATACTTACAGTTGTTCTGGGCAAGGTGGAAAAAAAGCTGAGTTATTTCAGGAGTTAAGTTATGTCGATATTAAAGGTTAGTAACATCAGAAAAAGCTTCGGCAAAACCGAGGTTCTCAAAGATATAAGCTTTACTCTCGAAAAGGGTGAGGTGCTTTCGATCATAGGTTCGTCGGGCAGCGGTAAGACCACTCTGCTTCGCTGTCTCAACTTTCTCGAAACTGCCGATTGCGGTAGAATTACGGTTGATGATGACGTTCTTTTTGACAGTGAGGATAAGGCAAAGCTGTCTGAAGAAAAGATTCGCGAAAACCGTTTGAATTTCGGTCTGGTTTTTCAAAACTTCAACCTCTTTCCGCAGTACACCGTTCTCGAGAATCTGACCCTTGCACCGACTCTGCTTAAAAAGGGTGACGAAGCCACAATAAAGCAGAAGGCACTCGATATAATCAAAAGCGTCGGTCTTGAGGATAAGGTTGATTTTTATCCCTGCCAGCTTTCGGGCGGTCAGCAGCAGCGCGTTGCCATTGCAAGAGCTCTTACGCTCAATCCGAAGATTCTCTTTTTCGATGAGCCGACAAGTGCGCTTGACCCCGAGCTGACGATTGAGGTTCTCAACGTTATCAAAGGTCTTAGAGATTCGGGCTGTACAATGGTTGTTGTCACTCACGAAATGGAGTTTGCCAAGAACGTTTCCGATAAGGTAATCTTTATGGCAGACGGTGTTATAGAGGAGGAGGGCACACCCGAAGAGGTGCTCGTCAATCCCAAATCTGAGAGGACAAAGGCTTTTCTTAACAAAATAGGATAAAAACAAAAGTTATAAAATATTAAGCACACTCCACCTCGTGTTCGGGCTACAAAAGCCTGTGCAGAGCGGAAGTGTGCTTTTTTTCTTTTGTGAATAAATTGAAAATATCACCCTCAAACGCCAAAAAAATTCCAAAAACAAGTAAAAAACTTTACAATTTGGGCAAAAAAGCCCTTGACTTTGTCCGAAAAATGCCCTATAATAACAAATCACAATTAAAATGGATTTATAGCGGCTTCGCTTAAAAGTCCGGTTTTTGGTCGTCAAAATGACCAAAAACAAGCGCAAAATCGGTTCAAATTTCTAACTGCGATATACAATAAGAATGGAGTGATTTGCCTATGGCAAAAGTAGCCAAAATGGTCAAGCACGGCAAGATCGAAAGATTAAGCTACGGCAGGAACAATGAGGTTATGGGCATGCCCAACTTCATCGAAATCCAGAAAAAGTCCTACCAGTGGTTCCTTGAAAAGGGAATGAGAGAGGTCTTCAGAGATATCGATGAAATCACAGATTACACAGGTAATCTTGTGCTCACCTTCGTTGACTTCCGTATGGACGACAAGCCCAAGTACACTATTGCTGAGTGCAAAAAGCGTGACGCAAGCTATTCGGCTCCCATGCGTGTAACTGCCCGTCTTCTCAACAAGGAAACAGGCGAAATCAAAGAGAACGAAGTCTTTATGGGCGATTTCCCCATTATGACAGACAGCGGTACCTTTGTTATCAACGGTGCGGAGCGTGTTATTGTTTCACAGCTCGTTCGTTCTCCCGGTGTCTATTTCGACATCGACCACGACAAGGTCGGCAAGGAGCTTTACACAACTCAGATCATCCCAAACAGAGGTGCATGGCTTGAGTTCGAGACCGACCAGAACGATCTCTACTATGTAAGAATCGACAAGAACAGAAAGATTTTTGTTACAACCTTCATCAGAGCTCTCTTCTGCGGAACTGACCTCGGCGAAGGCTCAAACAAGGATATCATCGATATGTTCGGTGATGATATCAGAATCACCACAACACTTGAAAAGGACGAGAAGCAGAATGCAGGCGAGGCTCTCCTCGAGGTATATCGCAAGCTCCGTCCCGGTGAGCCGCCCTCAATCGAGACTGCTCAGACTCACCTCGACAACCTCTTCTTCGATCCTCACCGTTACGACCTTTCAAGAGTAGGCCGTTACAAGTACAACAAAAAGCTCGCTATTTCCGACAGACTTGCAGGCTGCACTGTTGCAGATATGGTTGTAAGCCCTGTCACAGGCGAGATTCTTGCTGAGCCCGGCGAGTTCATCTCAAAGGAAAAGGCATACGAAATCGAGCAGGCAGGTGTCAGCAAGGTTTATGTAGACCTTGACGGCAAGCAGGTTTGCATCATTTCAAACGGTATGGTCGATATCGACACATACTTCCCGCAGTTTACCAAGGAGCAGCTTGAAGAGGCAGCTATCAATGAAAAGGTCAGCTTTGCCGCTCTTAAGCCCCTCTATGATGCAGCAGCAGAAGAAGGCTGGTCAGACGAGGAAATCCTCGCAAAGCTTCTTGAAAACTGTGATAACCTCATTCCCAAGCACATCGTGCGTGAGGATATCTTCGCATCCATCAACTATCTCAACTGCCTTGCAAACGGTCTGGGTTCAAAGGATGACATAGATCATCTCGGTAACAGACGTATCCGTTGCGTAGGCGAGCTGCTTCAGAACCAGTTCAGAATCGGCTTTACAAGAATGGAGAGAGTTGTCCGCGAGCGTATGTCAATCCAGGCTCAGGACAGCGAAAAGCTCACTCCTCAGTCTCTTATCAGCATCCGTCCCGTTGTTGCGGCTATAAAAGAGTTCTTCGGCTCTTCACCGCTTTCACAGTTCATGGATCAGACCAACCCGCTTTCAGAGCTGACTCACAAGCGTCGTCTTTCGGCTCTCGGTCCCGGCGGTCTTTCACGTGACCGTGCAGGCTTCGAGGTTCGTGACGTTCACTACAGCCACTACGGCCGTATGTGTCCCATTGAGACTCCTGAAGGTCCCAACATCGGTCTTATCTCCTATCTTGCAACATTTGCAAGAATTAACGATTACGGCTTTATCGAGGCTCCCTACCGCAAGGTAGACAAGGAGACAGGCATTGTTTCCGATGAGGTTGTCTATATGACAGCTGATGTCGAGGACAATTATATTGTTGCTCAGGCAAACGAGCCTCTCGATGAAAATAACCGCTTCAAGAACCCCAGAGTTAATGCACGTCACCGCGACGAGTTCCTTGATATTGAAAGCAGCAGAGTTGACTATATGGACGTTTCGCCCAAGATGGTTGTTTCAGTTGCAACAGCAATGATTCCCTTCCTTGAGAACGATGACGCTAACCGTGCGCTCATGGGCTCCAACATGCAGAAGCAGGCTGTTCCGCTTCTCAAGACAGATGCTCCCATCGTTGCAACAGGTATGGAATACAAGGCAGCGGTTGACTCGGGCGTTTCACTTGTCGCAAGACATGCAGGTACAGTTACCTATGTCAGCGCAGATAAAATCGAAATCCTCACTGATGAGGGCGAGGTTGATACCTACGAGCTCATCAAGTTCCAGCGCTCCAACCAGGGCACATGTATCAACCAGCGTCCTGTTGTAAAGGCAGGCCAGAGGGTTGACTTTATGGAGGTTATTGCTGACGGTCCCGCAACAGACCTCGGTGAAATCAGCCTTGGTAAAAATGCTCTTATCGGCTTCATGACATGGGAAGGCTACAACTATGAGGACGCTGTTCTCATTAACGAAAAGCTTGTCCGTAACGATGTTTACACATCTATCCATATTGAAAAGTACGAGCTTGAAGCAAGAGATACAAAACTCGGTCCGGAGGATATCACAAGAGATATTCCCAACGTCGGTGACGATGTACTCAAAGACCTTGATGAGGAAGGTATCATCCGCATCGGTGCAGAGGTACACTCCGGCGACATTCTTGTCGGTAAGGTAACACCCAAGGGCGAAACCGAGCTGACAGCTGAAGAGAGACTTCTTCGTGCTATCTTCGGCGAAAAGGCAAGAGAGGTCAGAGATACTTCTCTTCGTGTTCCCCACGGTGAATACGGTATCGTTGTCGACGTTGAAGTGTTCACACGCGAGAATTGCGACGAACTCAACCCCGGTGTAAACAAGGTAGTACGCTGTTACATCGCTCAGAAGCGTAAGCTCTCGGTCGGTGATAAGATGGCAGGTCGCCACGGTAACAAGGGTGTTGTTTCAAGAATTCTTCCGCAGGAGGATATGCCCTTCCTGCCCGACGGTACTCCGCTTGATATCGTTCTTAATCCCCTCGGCGTTCCCAGCCGTATGAATATCGGTCAGGTTCTTGAGGTTCACCTCGGATTTGCCGCTAAGTCAATGGGCATTAAGGTTATGACTCCCGTATTCGACGGTGCTGACGAAACAGATATCGTTGAAGCTTTCAAAATGGCTAACGAAAAGCTTATGGAAGCAGCAAGAGCAAAGGCTCTTGAAAGCGGCGAGGAGTTCAGAGAGGAAGACGTATTCCAGCTTCGCGGCGACTGTAAGTCAATCCTCCGCGACGGCAGAACAGGTAAGCAGTTCGATAACCCCGTAACAGTCGGTGTTATGTACTATCTCAAGCTGCTCCACCTTGTTGATGATAAGATTCACGCCCGTTCAACAGGCCCGTACTCACTCATCACTCAGCAGCCCCTCGGCGGTAAAGCTCAGTTCGGCGGCCAGCGTTTCGGTGAAATGGAAGTTTGGGCACTTGAAGCATACGGCGCAGCCTATACCCTTCAGGAAATCCTTACAGTTAAGTCAGACGATGTTGTCGGCCGTGTAAATACTTACAAGGCAATCGTCAAGGGTCTCAACGTTCCCAAGCCCGGTGTGCCTGAATCCTTCAAGGTTCTTATCAAAGAGCTTCAGTCACTCGGTCTTGACGTCAAGGTTCTCGACGGCGACAGAAACGAAATCGACCTCAGACAGTCGTTTGACGATGATGATGTCGGTCTCCATATTGTTGATGCTGAAGCTTTCCAGACAGTAAATGATGCCGGAGATGCTCAGGGCTACTCACAGGAGGGCGAAGGCATATTTGAAAACGGTGACGCTCAGGATGACTCTGACGATTGGGACGAAGCAATCGGCTCAGATGTTTTCTCAGAGGATGATATCGATACCGGCGATGACGGATACGACGAATAATCAAACCGTTTTCCAATATTTAATGAAAGAAAAGAGGTCGTTTTAATGGATAACAACACAAACGAAATAACCTTTGAATCTATACAGATTGCTCTCGCTTCTCCCGATAAGATCAGAGAGTGGTCACACGGCGAAGTCAAAAAGCCCGAGACTATCAACTACAGAACACTCAAGCCCGAAAGAGACGGTCTTTTCTGCGAAAGAATTTTTGGCCCCATGAAGGACTGGGAGTGTCACTGCGGTAAGTACAAGCGTATCCGTTATAAGGGTAAGGTTTGTGAACGCTGCGGTGTTGAAATCACAAAGTCCAAGGTTCGCCGTGAGCGTATGGGTCACATCGAGCTTGCTGCTCCTGTTTCCCATATCTGGTATTTCAAGGGTATCCCCTCAAGAATGGGTCTCATTCTTGATATCTCTCCCAGAAATCTTGAAAAAGTTCTTTACTTTGCGATGTATATTGTCATCGATCCGGGTGAAACTCCTCTCAACAAGTACCAGACTCTTACCGAAAAAGAGTACGGTGAATGGTATGAGAAATACGGCGACAGCTTCCGTGCAGGAATGGGCGCCGAGGCTATCAAGGAGCTTCTTGCCGAGATTGATATTGATGTTCTTGATGAACAGCTCCGTAAGGACCTTGCAGGTGCAAGCGGTCAGAAGCGCGCAAGAATCCTCAAGAGACTTGAGGTTGTTGATGCTTTCAAGCATTCCGGCAACAAGCCTGAATGGATGATTCTTGACGTTATTCCTGTTATTCCCCCCGACATCCGTCCCATGGTACAGCTCGACGGCGGCAGATTTGCAACATCTGACCTTAATGATCTGTACCGCAGAGTTATCAACAGAAACAACCGTCTCAACAAGCTTCTCGAGCTCGGTGCTCCCGATATCATTGTCCGCAACGAGAAGAGAATGCTCCAGGAGGCTGTTGACGCCCTTATCGATAACGGCAGAAGAGGCAGACCCGTAACAGGTCCCAACAACCGTCCTCTCAAGTCACTTTCCGATATGCTCAAGGGTAAGCAGGGCCGCTTCCGTCAGAACCTTCTCGGTAAGCGTGTTGACTACTCAGGCCGTTCGGTTATCGTTGTCGGTCCCGAGCTCAAGATTTATCAGTGCGGTCTTCCCAAGGAGATGGCTCTTGAGCTGTTCAAGCCCTTCGTTATGAAGCGCCTTTTCGAAACAAAGGTTGCTCTCAATATCAAGACAGCCCGTAAGATGGTTGAGCGTGCAAACCCCGAGGTATGGGACGCACTTGAAATTGTTATCAAGGACCATCCGGTTATGCTCAACCGTGCTCCTACTCTTCACAGACTCGGTATTCAGGCTTTCGAGCCGGTGCTTGTTGAGGGCAGAGCAATCAAGCTTCATCCGCTCGTATGTACGGCTTTCAACGCCGACTTCGACGGTGACCAGATGGCTGTTCACGTACCGCTTTCCGCAGAGGCTCAGGCTGAGGCAAGATTCCTTATGCTTGCTGCTAACAACCTCCTCAAGCCCTCTGACGGTAAGCCCGTTGCCGTTCCTACACAGGATATGGTTCTCGGCTCATACTATATGACTCTCGTCAAGAAGGGTGAGCCCGGTGAGGGTAAGGTCTTCCGCGATGTCAACGAAGCTATGATGGCTTATGATGAGGGTGTTATCACTCTTCACTCAATCATCAGAATCCGTATGACAAAGGAAATCGGCGGCAAGACTTATACCAAGTTCCTTCAGACAACACTCGGCCGTGTAATCTTCAACGATCCGATTCCTCAGGATCTTGGTCTTATCGAGCGTGTAACTCCCGAAGATCAGTTCAAGCTTGAGTTCGGTGATATCAGCGATGTAGACTTTGAAGCAATCAAGGATGACGATGCAGCTTTCAAGAAGGCTGTCGGCATGATTGCAAAGAAGAAGAACATCGGCAAAATCATCGAGAGCTGTATCAAGAAGCACGGCACAGCAGTTACAGCCGAAGTTCTTGATAAAATCAAGGCTCAGGGCTATAAGTACTCCACAATTTCAGGTCTTACAGTTTCTGTTTTCGATGCTACAATTCCGCAGGAGAAGGCAGATTACCTTGCAGAGGCTGAAGAAAAGATCGACCTTATCACCAAGAAGTACAGAAAAGGTCTTATCAGTAACGAGAAGCGCTCCAAGGCGGTTATCGAAACCTGGGAAGAGTGTACAACAAAGGTCGCTAAGGCTCTTAAAGACGGCTTCAACCCCTATAACCCCATCAACATGATGCTTGACTCCGGTGCCCGTGGTAACGATAGCCAGCTGCGTCAGCTCGCAGGTATGCGCGGTCTTATCGCTAACACCGCAGGTAAAACAATCGAAATTCCGATTCGTGCAAACTACAGAGAGGGTCTTAACATCCTTGAATACTTCATCTCCTCCCGTGGTGCACGTAAAGGTCTTGCCGATACAGCTCTTCGTACAGCTGACTCGGGTTACCTTACCCGCCGTCTTGTTGACGTTTCTCAGGATGTTATCATCCACGATGAGGATTGTCACTGCCACGAAGGTGTCTATGTCTACGATATTGATGACGGACACAGAGTTATTGAAGACCTTTCAGAGCGTCTTACAGGCAGATATCTGCTTGAAAATCTTGTCGATGCCGAAACAGGCGAGGTCATTATGGACTGCGACACAATGATGACAGAAGAGGACGCAAAGAAGGTTGCTGATTACGTACGTATTCACACTCCCGCAGGCGAGAGAGCACAGATCAAGATCCGTTCACTCCTTACCTGTAACGCAGAGCACGGCGTATGTATCAAGTGCTACGGCTCCAACCTTGCAACAGGCGATCCCGTTACAGTCGGTGAGGCTGTCGGTATTATCGCTGCTCAGTCAATCGGTGAGCCCGGTACACAGCTTACAATGAGAACATTCCACACCGGTGGTGTTGCTTCTCAGGCCGATATTACACAGGGTCTTCCCAGAGTTGAAGAACTCTTTGAGGCACGTAAGCCCAAGACCCTGGCAATCATCAGCGAAATCGACGGTATTGTTTCAATCGAAAAGGTCAAGAACAGCCAGTATGTTGTTGTCAGAAATGCAGAAGAGGGTGAGGAGCGCAGCTACCTTATCACATACGGTCTTCGTATCTGCGTTCAGGACGGACAGCATATCAAGAAGGGCGACGATATCACAGAGGGTTCACGCAACCCGCACGATATCCTTGCAGTTCTCGGCGTAGAGGCTGTTCACGATTACCTTATCAAGGAAGTTCAGCGCACATACCGCGGACAGGGTGTTGATATCAACGATAAGCATATCGAGGTTATCGTACGCCAGATGATGAGAAAGACCAAGGTTGTTGAAGAGGGTGACACAGGTCTCCTTCCCGGCACAACGGTTGATGCTCGTGAAATCGCAGAGGCAAACAACAAAGTCCGTGAGCTTGAGCGCACAACAGGTGAGAAGCTCCGTGAAGCAACAGGTACAACAATGCTTCTCGGTATTACAAAGGCTTCTCTTGCAACAGAATCATTTATGTCAGCCGCATCCTTCCAGGAGACAACAAGAGTTCTCACAGATGCAGCAATCAAGGGCAAGACAGATAACCTCATGGGTCTTAAGGAGAACGTTATCATCGGTAAACTTCTTCCCTCAGGTACAGGTATGAAGTGCTACAGCGATGTTGAAATTTACTCCACAAGCTCATCCGAGGAAACACCGTCTTTGGGTGAAACTGACTAAAAATAATTCAAAACTTTGTGAAAAGTGTTGACAAAAGGCAAGTTATGATGTTAAAATAATAAACTGTGCCATGTTGGAAAAGTCGGCTGGTCGGTCCTAACAAAAAGGATCGACCGGCACAAGGCTTTTTTATAAAAATTTCACAAGAAAGGAGATGCTACCTGTTGCCAACCTTTAATCAGCTTGTTCGCAACGGCAGAGAATCAATCGAAAAGAAGCCGAAGGCTCCTGCTCTTCTTAAGGGCCTCAACTCCCATAAGAACATCATGACCGATAAAGATTCTCCCCAGAAGAGAGGCGTTTGCACAGCAGTTAAGACCGCAACACCCAAGAAGCCCAACTCAGCTCTTCGTAAGATCGCCAGAGTACGTCTTACAAACGGCATTGAAGTTTCTGCTTACATTCCCGGTGTAGGTCACAACCTGCAGGAGCACAGCGTTGTTCTTATTCGCGGCGGCCGTGTTAAGGACCTTCCCGGTGTTCGTTACCACATCATCCGTGGTACTCTGGATACTCAGGGTGTCAATGGTCGTATGCAGAGCCGTTCCAAGTACGGCGCAAAGCGTCCCAAGGCTGGCAAGAAGAAGTAATCTTCCGAAGCCGAAAACCAATTAAGATTATTCCACGCCCTTTCGCAAGGCAAGGCCTTGCCACTGCGTTTTTATATAGATGATAAAAACCTCTGGCCAGGCACAACGAAAGACTCACTTTCGAGTACCGATGAAATCATTATATTATGAAGGAGGGAAGCAAAGTGCCCAGAAGAGGTAATGTTCCCAAGAGAGAGGTCCTCCCGGATCCTAACTATAACTCCGTTCTGGTTACGAAGCTCGTTAACAGCATCATGCTGGATGGCAAGAAGGGTGTTGCCCAGAAGGTCGTCTATGGTGCATTTGAAAT
>JAZPYF010000043.1:0-9499 GCA_045544055.1 Acutalibacteraceae bacterium
TTGTCTCTTCAGCAAAGATAAAACCCCCGGTTCTACCGGGGGAATAAAAAAGCTTTAGTAAAAATAAAAAGTGGCGAGCAAAGGCAAGCCACAAAAACGTAGAGAAAAGAAATAACCTCCGAGTATAATAGAAGTGGTTTGGCAGCCGCATTACTAAAATACAGGAGGTTAAAAACATGATAAAAAAAGATGGAAACAACGAAATAAAAGCATTATCACACTCAACATACAGATGTCAGTACCATATTGTATTTGCACCGAAATATAGGAGAAAAGAAATATATGGAAAACTGAAAAAAGATATCGGAGAGATAATAAGAAAATTGTGCGAACAAAAAGGAGTAGAAATCATAGAGGCAGAAGCATGTAAAGACCATGTACACCTTTTAGTATCAATACCACCGTACTTAAGTGTAGCACAATTCATGGGATATCTCAAGGGTAAAAGTACACTAATGATTTTCGACCGACATGCGAATTTGAAATACAAGTACAGAAACCGACACTTTTGGTGTAGAGGGTACTATGTAGATACAGTCGGTCGAAATAAGAAAGTGATAGAAAAGTATATAAAAAATCAATTAGAAGAAGATTTTGCAAATGACCAAATATCACTCAAAGAGTACATAGACCCGTTCACGGGTGACAAGAATAACTAAGCAAAAATAAACAGCCGCACGAGAGCGGCTGCTTGAGATAGTAATGCGGTGTCAAACTTCAGTGCCGACTTTTAGTCGGCAAGCCAGTAGGCGGCCCTTATAGGGCCTATGCAAACCACCAGTTCAACTGGTGGTTATGATTATTCATCATCTTTACATTGACTAATTATTCGGCTTTAGCAAGTCTTAATACTGTCACGGAGTATTTAGGTACGGTATAATTGAATTTGCTGTCATATCCGTTCAGTTCAAAACATTCCATAATACAGTCTTCTTTTTCTCCGAGGATATTGTCATCGGCAAGTGATTCACCTTTTACCTGATAAACAGTTGCATTACCGGCAACGTCATATCCGTTAACATCAACAGCTACTGTCTTATTCTGACCCGTCACATTGACCAGCTTAATAATTACATCGCCGCTGTCATCAGTACTGACAACTTGATAAAGCTCTGCTTCACAATCGGAGCCTGCTCTGTACTCAACATAAAGCTCATTATCGATATAACACTTTACGTCTCTGCCTCTGACTTCAATCTTCAGCTCATATGTTCTGCCCTTTTCAACAGTAAAATCGCGTGAAGTGCCCGCAAGCTGACCGGTTTTAACGCCGTTTTCTATCTGCTGAAGAGCAGATACAGTATTGTTCCAGCCGCCGATATTCCAGAAGAAATTGTTTTCCTTATCCCCTACTGCAAAAGGAATAATAAAGCCCTCTTCTCCGCTGAGCTTAGTTGCCTTGATAGTGTAGGTATAGTTCTCCCAATCATCTTCACCAAAATATACAACCGAGCCGGTTTCGCTGTATTCCATATCGGTTGAAGTCTGAACGAGTTTGCCGTTTTTTACCTTAAATTTGCCGTCTGTTGCCTTTTCCCAGTTCCACCAGAAATCATTGAAACTAAAATCGTCTTCTCCGAATATTTCACCTGTTTCGTTATTTATAACTTTAATATCGTCAAATTCAGCAGATGTATACCATGTACCTACGCCTACCCTGCCCTTGAGATTTTCCTGTTCAATCAAAGCACCGTCAAGTGTAGAATCAAGCAGCGTTTTGCCTTGGTTTACAGAGAATATTTTCTGTACATAGTAGCTGATCGAGCCTGTGCAAAGCCTGTTATTGAACCAGATTAGGTCAGGTGACCAATGTGTTGCCGTAAGGTTACCGAATAACGGAGCATAAGCAGCCATTTTTACAATGTCACCGTTGCGTTCAAGACCGGTCATATAAGCAGCCTCAGCAAGAGCTGCCTTGAGCGTATTTGAACGTGCAGCATATTCACCGAGGAAAACACCTATTCCGCCACCGTAACATGAATCAGTCATATTACTTTGCGCTCTTATATATCTATCCTTATCATAATAATTGGTGTTTCTTAAAAACCACTCTGGGTCATTATAGTAATGCTGATCGGTAGCGCCTGCAAAATCTGCAACAGCTTTATCGGGATGAGCATCCAACCAATCCTTTGCATATTCGTATGATTTGATATAGTTTCCGCTGTGGGTTGCATCGGAAGCGCCCGCAGAATAAATCAGCTCAAGGCCCTCATACAGCTCAGGATTTTCCTCTTTAGCTTCAAGGAATGCCTCTAGAAAAGCTGTATATCGCTCAAAATAATCGTTGCCCTCGTTCTCATTGCCAATGCAGATGTATTTTAGCTCAAAGGGTTCAGAATGGCCAAGACTTGCACGGACCTTGCCCCATTTGGTATCACTTGCTCCGCGGCAAAATTCAACAAGGTCAAGCATATCCTGAACATATTGTGCAAATTCAGGGCTTTCCATTGGCACAGGACCGCGCCCTCTCATCTGACAGAATAGACCGCAATTGAGAACGGGCACACCGATAGCGCCGATATCTTCAGCAAGCTGAAAATACTCAAAAAATCCAAGACCATAAGTCATAAAAGAAGGATAAGGATCATCGGTTATTCCAAGATTAGTCCAGATATTAATACCCTGCTTTCTTGCGGCAACATCGCCGTAACCTCCGTTGAAAAACAAAGGCTCACCGTCTGCACCGACGGCAATGGAATCCTTCCAGTTATATGCCGTAGCCTTATCATAACCCTCAATTATGCAACCACCGGGGAAACGAAGAAACTTCGGCTCAAGCTCTTCAAGCATTACCGCCAAATCATTTCTCATTCCGTTAGGACGATATTTATATGTATCCTCCGGGAAAAGAGAAATCATATCAAACGCGGCTTTGCCTTTATTGATAAGCACATTCAACGAAACTGAGCTGTGTGCAGTTTGAGAAGATGTAATATCAAGTTCGTATTTCTGCCAATCAGCGCTCAAGATATCAATTACACCGCATCCTATAATCTCTTCGCCTGTGCAGAGATTGACAGTAACAGATCCTGTGTAGCCGTCAATACCCTTAGCGTAAACAGAAAACTTATATTTCTTATCCTTTTCTACACTCATTCCGTCAAGAAAGCCTCTATTTGCAATGCCGCCAAGGCGATCTGACGTATTGTTAAGAATAACATAATTAGTATTATTCTCATTAAGACAGCCGACTTTATCATTAACGGTAACATCGGCTGTTATATTACCTACTGACTTCCAGGCATAAAACTGATCATCCGCAGCAGTATTTCCAAACTCAAAAGAGCGATTTGCAACCATTTCAGCATACAATCCGCCATCTGCCGCAAAATTGATATCCTCAAAGAAAATACCAAAAAGCAAGTCGCTTATATCATGAATCTCATTTGATGCATCAACTGTAAGCTGATAATCAGATACCGTTTCATCGTACTTATTTACGGTGTTTGCGGCCGCTTCGGGAGTATTTGTCTCTCCTCCACCCGATGTGCCGACAAATAAAGCAATTATAAAAGCAATAATTTTTTTGAAAAAAGTCAGAATCTTATATTTCATTTATTTTCACCCGACCCATTATTTTAGGATTGATATAATTTTATAATATTTAGTAATCAATGTCAATTAAGGTTTCTGCCCAAATATTGTTTTTATCAAATTATCTGAGAACAAACCCATACTCTCAAAATCCATTGCCTGAATATAATAGCGTTCAAGCTCATCGTGTACTGACTTTGCTTTCTCTAACACGCAAAATGCTTCTGTAATAAAGCTGTCAGCTGCTTTTTTATTAAACTGTATTCTGTTCTTGCGATGAGTAAACAGTTCATGATCAACAAAACGTGAAAAGTTAATGTTTTTATCAGAAAGATATTTGAAATTCATAGCAGAATTTGAAGTAAAGAAACCGATTTTTTCCTTTTCAAAAATGATATGCGACGGATAGCCGAGCGGAGAAAGCGGATTTAGACAAGTTATGATATCAGCGCCGCTTGACAGAGCATATCTACGCAGTTTTTCAATCAATATTCCCGAAACAGCCCCGTATTCATCAGTAACGGTAAAAATCTTGTCACACATAGTCTGGACAGTATCAAATAAAGGATTATACCCCTTGGGAGTAAAGCCACTGATAAAACGTTTCTTTTCATTTCCAACGCTGTTATCACAACTGATATTTCTGCTGATAAATCTTGTTACAAAATTATCGACCTTTTCAATGTTAATCATAGTTGCGAATATTCTGTCATTTTCATTGACAGCTGCGCCAGCCGCAGAAATATAGCGCGATGCTCTTCTATGAAGGGATTTATTACAGTCAGTAAGTGTAATAATGTGATCTCTACCCTTTTCAATCTTATCATTGTCCCAGTATTCACCGAGATTTATCAGAATTTCACTAACTCCGGGGTACTTTGGCTCAACAACATGAGGTGACGTTCCATCACATATTGACACTTTGAGCTCAGGAATAATAACTCCGTCAAGCGAATCAGGATCGCTCGAGCAATAAATATACTCAACAAAAAGTCTTGACTCAAAAGCAAAGTCAGCAATCTTTCTCATAAGGCTTGATTTACCTGTTCCCGGACCTCCCTTAATAATGTAAAGCTTCCAATTCTCATGCGGATTGTGCAGCTCATCAAAGAGCGAAAAAAAGCCTTTGCCAGAATTTGCAGCAAGATAAAAGCCAACCTGTTTACATGCATCCATTGCAGTTATCATCTCCAAAACACTTTTCTTCATAATATGCCAATTAAAATCAGATTGTTAATTTATAAAAATCGGTTGAATATTCTCCGAATTTATTATATTATGTGATTGTAGGTTTATACGATTCGGAGGCTATATCATGTCTGACTTTATTTTTGGAGTATGTATTGATTATAAAAACAGAGAAAAGCTTCTTACTGCAAAATCAATAGGTGCAGAATTTTTTGAATTCGGATATTCTTCACTATCGAATGCAGATAATGTTGAAATTGATGACTTATCAGGATTTTTGAAAAGCGAAGGTATCCCCTGTCCTACTGCTAATGGTATGTTTCCTGCAGAGCTTATGCTTGTCGGTCCGGATGTTGACTATGCAAGAATTGACGAATACCTCAGTCTTTCAGCCGAAAAATTCTCAAAACTTGGCGGCAAAACCGTTGTTTTCGGTTCAGGCAGAGCAAGAAGATGTCCTGATGAATGGAGCTATGATAAAGCAACCGAACAGCTTGTTGAGCTTTGTGCAAATCATATTGCACCCTGTTTCAGAAAGTATTCTTTGCAATGCGCCATTGAACCGCTGAGACATGAAGAATGCAATGTGATAACAACCGCAAAAAGAGGTTATGAGATTTGCACTCTTGCCAACGCTCCCGAAATCGGTCTGCTTATTGATTTATACCACTTTGACATTGAAAAAGAACCGCGTGAAAGCATTACCGATTATTCGGACAAACTCATGCACATCCATATTGCAAGCGCTACAAATGAAAGAAAGTACCCTAAGCCAAACGACGGCACTGACTATCAGAACTTCTTTAATATGCTCCGAAAAGTCGGATACAGTTCAAAACTCATTTCACTTGAGGGAAGATGTGATGACTTTGAAGCGGAGGCAAAAACAGCTTTTGAGTTGTTAAAAACAATGTAAACAGGTGATTTTATGCAGTTATTAGAATCAGGCGAGATGTATCTCGAAACCATATATGTGTTATCAAAAAAACAAAATTATGTCAGATCAATTGATGTCGCAAACTATACCGGTTATTCAAAGCCGAGTGTCAGCCGTGCTGTAAATCTGCTTAAGGACAATGGTTACATAAGTATCGGATCAGACGGTCATATAACTTTGCTGCAAAGTGGACTTGAGGTTGCTCAGGAAATTTATGAGCGTCACACAGTGCTGACAAACCTGCTTTGTCTGATAGGTGTTGACTCCGAAACAGCGGCTGCCGATGCCTGCAAAATGGAACATGTAATAAGCACCGAAACCTTTAACAGAATTAAAGAATACATTGAAAAAACCTCTTGAGAAAAATCTCAAGAGGTTTTTTGCAGATTACCGTTTTCTGCTCCAGAGTCCGGGACTGAACAATGCAAGCAGCGGGAAAATTTCAAGACGACCGAGAAGCATATCGATTGAAAGAATAATTTTCGAAAAATAACTGAAATGCCCGTAATTTCCTGTTGCTCCGACAAGCTCAAAACCGGGGCCTATATTATTAAGACAAGCCGTAACGGCAGAAAAGTTTGTGCCAATTGAATATCCGTCAAAAGAAATAACTGCGAAACTGAGCAAGAGAATCGCACAATAAACAGCCAGATAAGCATCAACGCCGTTGCAAACCGATTCATCTACAACCCTACCATCAAGCCTTACGGTATAAACCTTACGCGGATGAAGAGTTTTACCAACGGTACGCCAAATGTTTTTGGCAAGAAGAAGCACACGCGAAACTTTTAGACCGCCACCGGTACTGCCGGCAGTTGCACCGATATTCATAAGCAAAAGCAATATTGCTTTAGAAAAAGCCGGCCACTGCTCAAAATCAGTTGAGGAAAAACCGGTTGTGGTCATAATACTGCTGACTTGGAAAGCAGCGTGATGAAACGCCTCTGAAAATCCCGAATACATTTTATAGATATTAATAGTAATCATAATTACAGCAGAAGATGCAATTAACACATAAGCTCTCAATTCCTCATTTTTTAACACGGGCTTGAACTGACGGATAATTATCAGAAAGTACAAGTTGAAGTTTATACCGAAAAGGAACATAAAAACTGTCACAACATTTTGCAAATACGGCGAATATGATGCCATACTGTCATTCTTAACTCCAAATCCGCCCGTGCCTGCAGTTCCGAATGCTGTACATATACTGTCAAAAAGTGACATATCACCAATTAACAGGAACACAAAACAAATAACAGTAAGCACTATATACAGTGCATAGAGAATTAAAGCGGTTTGTCTTACATGCGGTGTGAATTTTCCGACACTTGGGCCTGTACTCTCTGCTCGCATAAGAAAAATACCCGAGCCTGATCCCTTTTTAGCCTGAGGAATAACAGCCAGCAAAAATACAAGAACACCCATACCACCCAACCAATGGCTGAAGCTTCGCCAATAAAGATTGCATCGTGAAAGTGCTTCTACATTGCTGAGTATAGATGCACCCGTTGTAGTAAAACCGGATACAATCTCAAACAAAGCATCAATATAGTGTGGAATATCACCTGTTAGGCAAAAAGGTAAAGCACCGAAAAGTGAAATAGCAATCCAGGAAAGACCGGTTGCCGCAATACCCTCTTGCGCGCTAACGGCGTTTTTATATTTTCGAGTCAGCAAAATTGTTACAAAACTGATTAAGAGCATTACACCGGCAACTGCCAGGTAACAAAAAGCGTTGCGCATCTCACCGTCAAAGAATGCGATTCCTGCTGGCGGAATCATAAACAGCGATGTAAAGAAAACGGTCAACGCTACCATTCGAAAAACAAATTTTACATTCATTTTGAATCAGACCGTCCTCAGGCAAAAATATCGTTAAACTGTAAAATAGGTGTATCACGGTTGGTTATAACAACAACTGTATCACCTATCTCAAAGGTCGTATTACCATCAGGCACAATATTAACACCTTTGTGCGAAATACAGGCAATAAGGATCTTACTCTTGAGCTGAATTTTCTTTAACGGCAAACCTACGCAACGAGATCGGTCATTAATTACAAATTCAAGTGCTTCGATACGACCGTTAGCGATTTTATGGAGTGTAATAGCCGCACCTGCCTGATTGTCCATAGCTCTTACATACTGCACAACGTTTGCACTGCAAAGCTCTTTAGGGCTTACAATTCCGCCAATAGGCAGATCTTCAAGCATGCCGTTTGTATCCATATGATTAACCTTTGTTACTACATTTGGCACATTCCGAATTTTTGCATACATTGAAGCAATTACATTCTGCTCATCAAGACCGGTAAGAGTAACAAGAGCATCAATCTCTGAAAGTCCTTCACTTTCGAGAACATCCTGTGAAGAGCCATCCGCATATACAATTGATGCTGCAGGCATAATCTGCGCAAGATGCTCACATCTGTCATAATCGTTTTCTATTATTTTGACATGTACACCGGCTTCGGTAAGATGCTTGGCAAGATAATAGCAAACTCTGCCACCACCGATAAGCATAGCGTACTTAATTCTTTTCTGAGTAACACCGAGCTTTTTAAGAATATGGGAAAGAATGTCGACAGGAGCAGTAACATAAACATGGTCACCGGCTTTTATTACGGTATCGGCTGTGGGAATAAACGCCTCACCATCACGGATAATGGCACATACAAGCACTTTCTTTCCGCCAAGAGCGTAATGAAGCCTTGTAAGCTGTATTCCGCAAAGCACGCTATCCTCTTCAATTTTAAGTTCTACAATCTCCACCCTGCCCTTAGCAAAGGTCTCTCGGCGAAGGAAACCCGGCAGCTGAAGCAAACGGTAAATTTCCTTTGCAGCATCTTTTTCGGGATTTATTATCAGCGAAAGACCAAAATCTTCACGCATTCTGTAAAGCTGCTCAGTATAATCAGGGTTTCTTACACGGGCTATTGTATGAAGAGAAGGATTGAGCTTACGTGCAGTGAGGCAGCAAAGAAGATTAGTTTCGTCAGCACTTGTTGCTGCAATCAAAACATCAGTTTGCTCAACACCTGCTTCTATCAGTGTATCCATCGTCGCACAGTTGCCGACAACCGTCATAACATCAAGATCTTGTATTTGTTCTTGTAATACCTGGGTTTTTGTATCAATGGCGACAATATCATGACCTTCCTGAGAAAGTAGTCTAACGATAGCAAGACCAACTTTTCCGTCACCCGCAACTATTACTCTCATTTTAACTTCAGGTTCCTTTCATTAATTTTTAATGAATCAAGTTATCGTATTATAGCTCACAAATCTCAATTTGTACAGTAAAACTGACTAAATTCTTATTTCTTTTACCATTCGTTCACACTCTAATTCTATCAAAATCACAAGAAATGGATTTTTATTAAAAATATATTGAAATTTATAATAATTGGTGATATAATATCGTGGTTGTAAAAGTACAACACATATAATGTTAATTCATTTCAAGGAGATGTCCGCTATGAGCCGTACAATCGGTACAGTATCCCGTGGTGTCAGAGCCCCTATCATCAGACAAGGTGACGATATTGTCGAAATCGTTACCACTTCTGTTCTTGAGGCGTCTGCAGATGAGGGCTTCAGTTTCAACGACCGCGATATTGTTGCAATGACAGAGGCTGTTGTCGCTCGTGCACAGGGCAACTACGCAACGGTTGACGATATTGCCACAGATGTTAAATCAAAATTCGGCGGTGAAACAATCGGTGTTATTTTCCCGATTCTCAGCCGTAACCGTTTTGCAATCTGCCTTCGCGGTATTGCTAAGGGTGCAAAGAAAATCGTTCTTATGCTCTCCTACCCTTCTGACGAAGTAGGT
>JAZPYF010000044.1:0-2331 GCA_045544055.1 Acutalibacteraceae bacterium
CTGTAATCTTATACTTGAAAGCCTCTACCTTTGCCATAAAGTGAATGGGTCTGCGGAAGTTGGCAAGAAGCACGGCAGGGTCAACAAAATGAATATGGTTACTGGCAAGGATGAAAGCACCCTCCTTCGGGATGTTTTCAACGCCCTCGCACTTAATACGAAGACCCAGCTTAAGTGCAAACTTGCACGGACCCTTAACTATATCGTAATACTTTCTGTCCTTGACTACGGAATAATCAAAACTCATTTCCTGTTTTCTCCTTCACTATTGTTTCAAGTGCCTCCAGCACCTGCTCAAGGTTCATTTCGGATGTATCAACAAGTACGGCGTCATCCGCCTGCTTGAGAGGGGCAATGGCTCTGTGTGAGTCCTGATAATCACGCTGAATCATTTCCTCCAAAACCTCATTATACTCCGCTTTCATCCCTTTTGCAAGCAGTTCGTCATATCTTCTTTTTGCTCTGACCTCAGCAGCAGCGGTGAGGAAGATTTTAACCTGTGCCTCGGGCAGAACAACGGTGCCTATATCTCTGCCGTCCATAAGGCAGTCGTTTTCCTTTGCGATATTGCGCTGCAAGTCGAAAAGGAACTCTCTTACGGCAGGAATTGCGGAAACGTTTGAAGCTGCCATTGATGCTTCGGGTGTTCGGATTGCAAGTGAAACGTCCTCCTCGCCGAGGAAAACTCTCTGCTCACCGTCAACAAAGCGAAGGCTGACCTTTGTATCATTAAGGATTGAAGTCACCTGCTGAGCGTTTTTCGTGTCCATACCTTTACGCATTGCGTTGACACCAACCGCACGGTAAAGCGCACCCGTATCAACGTAAATGTAGCCGAGCTTTGCGGCAAGCTGTCTTGCGATAGTGCTTTTGCCTGCGCCTGCAGGCCCGTCAATTGCTATGTTAATCATAATTTATCTTACCCTTTCGGTTAAATTACATATTCATGCCTGCGGCATATCCTGTTGCAAAGGCTATCTGCAGGTTAAAGCCGCCCGTGTATGCGTCAACGTCGAGCACCTCGCCGGCAAAATAGAGGTTATCAATGAGCTTTGAACGCATTGTTTTCGGGTCAACCTCGCTTACCTTGACACCGCCCGAGGTGATAATTGCCTCGTCAAGCGGACGGAAGCGTGTGACCGTGACCTTGAAATCCTTGAGCCACTCAACAAGTGCGGCACGCTGCTCACGGGTTATCTGGTTTGCCTTTGTTGTGGGCTTGATGTGAGTTAACTGTGCGGCAACGGGAATGAGCTTACGGGGAAGCAGCAGCGCCAACACGTTTGCGTAGTCCTTGTTTGCGTTTTCCGTCAGATCCTTGACAATTCGCCTGTCAAGCTGCTCATGTGAAAGCGCAGGCTTGAGGTCAATGTGAATAACGTATCTTTCGCTCTGCATATCACGCATATGTGAGCTTGCGCTTAATATCATCGGACCTGAAACGCCGAAATGTGTAAACAGCATTTCGCCGAAATCCTCATAGACCGTGCGGAATTTTTGTGTATCCTCTACCCTGATTGCGGCATTTTTTAGTGAAAGACCCTGAAGCTGTGAGCAGAAGCCCTCGTGTGCTTCAAGCGGTACAAGGGAAGGCTTTAACTCGGTTACGGTGTGCCCTGCCTTTTCGGCAAGCGCATAGCCGTCACCCGTTGAGCCTGTACCGGGGTAGGATTTACCGCCCGTTGCGATAAGCACACTGCCACAATATATCTCCTCGCCGTCCTCTGTTATAACGGCAGCCACTCTGCCGTCCTCAATTTTCAAATCAACCGCTCTGCCCTTTTTAAATTTTACGCCCTCGTCCGTTGCGGCGTTATAAAGTGCATCAACAATATCCTTTGAAGAATCGGAAACGGGGAAAACCCTGTTGCCTCTTTCAATTTTCAGCGGCACGCCCTCACACTCAAAGAACTCCATTGTGTCCTGCGGCATAAAGGCAGAAAAGGCGCTGTAGAGAAACCTGCCGTTTACGGGCACGGCGGAAATCAGCTCATTGAGCAGATTTGTTGCGTTTGTGACGTTGCAGCGACCCTTACCCGTAATTATAATTTTTCTGCCGGGTCTGTCGTTGCGCTCAAGCAAGGTAACGCTTTTACCTAAGCGTGCTGCCTGTACGGCAGCCATCATTCCTGCCGCACCTGCACCAATTATTACAATTTCATCTGTCATTTTCAATCCTGTCCTTATCGTAAACGTTGTACTCATCCCAGATTTTTTCAAGCTGGCTTAAGTTGACGTAAACCTCGCGGCGGCGGTTAGAGGTTGCCGCAACAATCAGGGCATTTATAAGGCTGAGCGGTGGTACAAGGGAATCGACAAACGAGGCCATTG
>JAZPYF010000045.1:0-82768 GCA_045544055.1 Acutalibacteraceae bacterium
CCTGTGGTACCTGAGGTGAAGAGCAGGGAGCAGAGCTTATCGGGGTCGATCACCGCATCAATAAAGTCGCGGTTACCTGCAGCAACAAGTTCGCGTCCTTTTTCAAGGAGCTTGGAGAAAGAGAGGATACCGTCCTCATCTTCTTCGTAATCAAAGCAGACAATCTGAATTTTCGGGTCCATCTTATCTCTTTCAAGTATCTTGAGCAGGTGCTTGTCGCAGAAGATAAGCTCAGATTCGGATGTGGTGAGAATTCCGTTGATATCGGGGAAAAGAAGCTCCTTGTCAATCGGAACGGCAACGCCAGTACCGTTGATGATTGCCATATAGCTCAGACACCATTCGTATCTGTTGTTGGCGGAAATTGCAAGGTGCTTGCCCTTGTAGCCCATTGAAAGCAGGGCTGTACCGAGAGCGTTGATTTCTTCAATATATTCGTTATAGGTGATGAAACGTGCACCTGTTTTGAGCTTGATCTCAAAAGCGTTGCGCTCGCCGAAGAGCTCACCTGTCTGGCGCAGCAGCTCTTTGATTGTGCTGAACTCACGGACCTGATAAAATGATTTGGTCATCGGAGCCAGAATTTCATTTCTGCGTTGTGTGCTCATTTTACCCTCCAAATGCGTATTGCAATAAATGCTGTGATGTTACAGTGTTTATTATATCAGCCGTACCTTAAACTAAACTTAAGTTCTTAACAGTTTATTAACAATTTTGCCCGATATATTATGGTTAATTTTGTTTTTTATAACTAAATAGGCTGTCTATTATGCTAAATATGAAATATTTGTTAATCAATTACGGCCAATTTTGCAAAGAGCGCATTAAAAATTTAACGAAAAAATTAGAGTGATATTAAATTTGGCTTTTTGACAGATTTTGCAACAAACTGTACAAATATTAACTATTTTTTATCCTTGTCTTGTAACAAAACGCAAATAAACACTTGAATTTTATATTATAATTTGATATTATTAGTCTGTATAATCGGATGCTGCGGATTGCAGCGGCATGATGTGAAAGGAGAGCGTTGTTAAAATGGGCAATGTTCCGCTTTACCTTTTTAACAAAGGTGAAAATGCAAGAGCTTACGAATATCTCGGTGCACATTTTTGTGAGGACGGGTCGGTGGTTTTCCGTGTCTGGGCTCCCAATGCGGCTCAGGTGAGCGTTGTCGGCGAGTTCAACGGCTGGCAGGGCGGTGTTACACCGATGCACAGAGTTGATGACAGCGGCGTCTGGGAAACAAACGTAAGCGGACTTAAGAATTTCGATGCTTACAAGTACGTTATCCGTACGCAAGACGGCAGAGAGCTTTTTAAGTGCGACCCATATGCTTTCCATGCCGAAACAAGACCCGGTAACGCATCAAAGATTTACGATATCGAGGGCTACGAGTGGCACGATGCAAAGTGGCTTGAAAAGCGCAGAGCGATAAGTGTTTACGAAAGCCCCGTCAATATTTATGAGGTTCACGCAGGCTCATGGAAGCAGTATGAGGACGGCAACTTCCTCTCATACCGAGCAATGGCAGATGAGCTTATTCCCTATGTTAAGGATATGGGCTACACCCATATTGAGTTCATGCCGCTGAGCGAATATCCGTTTGACGGCTCATGGGGCTATCAGGTTACGGGCTATTTTGCTCCTACCTCGCGCTACGGCGAGCCGAAAGACCTTATGTACTTTGTCGATAAGTGCCACCAGGCAGGAATCGGCGTTATTATGGACTGGGTGCCTGCCCACTTCCCGAAAGACGCACACGGTCTATACGAGTTTGACGGCACAGCCTGCTACGAATATGCCGACCCGAGAAAGGGTGAACATTATTCCTGGGGTACAAGGGTGTTTGATTACGGCAAAACCCAGGTACAGAGCTTCTTGATGTCGAGTGCCGCAATCTGGCTTGACAAATATCATTTTGACGGACTTCGCATTGATGCCGTTGCTTCAATGCTTTATCTTGATTATGACCGTGATGACGGTCACTGGGTTGCCAACGAAAAGGGCGGCAACGAAAACCTTGAGGCGATAGCTTTCTTACAGAAGCTCAATGAGTCGATTTTCCGTGACTATTATGACTGTATGATGATTGCGGAGGAATCCACCGCTTTCCCGATGGTTTCAAAGCCCACATTTATGGGCGGTCTCGGCTTCAATTTCAAGTGGAATATGGGCTGGATGAATGACTGTATGCGTTATTTCTCGCTCGACGGAATCCACCGAAAGAACAACCACAACTGCCTCACTTTCTCATTTTTCTACGCTTTCTCCGAGAATTTTGTTCTGCCGATTTCGCATGACGAGGTTGTGCACGGCAAATGCTCGCTGATAAATAAAATGCCCGGCACTTATGAGGAAAAGTTTGCCGGTGTGCGTTCTTTCCTCGGCTACATGTACGCTCACCCGGGTAAGAAAATGCTGTTTATGGGCCAGGAGTTCGGTCAGTTTATTGAGTGGAAGTACGATTGCGGTCTTGACTGGCTGCTCCTCGATTTTGATGCACACAAAAAACTGCAGAATTACACTCGTGAGCTCAACAGGTTTTATGCTAAAAATGCTCCTTTATGGGAGGTTGATTTCGGCTGGGAGGGCTTCAACTGGATTTCCAGCAACGATAATTCCAACTCCGTTATCGCTTTCCGCAGAATTGATAAAAACGGTAAGGAGATTATTGCGGTTTCCAACCTTACAACCGTGTTCCGCAGCGGATATGAAATCGGTGTTCCGTATGCAGGCACTTACGAGGTTGTTTTCAATTCCGATGATGAGGCTTACGGCGGTACGGGCAAGGGTGTTACGGGCAGGATCAAATCCTCCGAGCGTCCCATGCACGGCCACGAGCAGAGCGTTTCGCTTGAGCTTGCAGGTCTGAGTACGATTTATCTCAAGCTGGTACGCAAGGCACCTGCGCGTAAACCCAAAGGAACAAAAAAGAGTTGAAAAAAAACAAGCGGTCGGGTGTGCTTCACTTTGCCGATTTCAAGTCGCCCTGCCGAGGTAATTTCATAAACTCGCTCGAAAGTCTGCGCCCTGCGCTTGAAGAAGAAGGGAGAGAGGTTGTTTACCTTTTTCCTGCCGCTACGGCAAAGCGTGAGTGGGCACGGCAGCTCGGGCAGAATGCTGCGGTTTATTTTCTCAGCGGCAGTATCCTGAAGGATATTTTTACGGTGCGGCAAATAATAAAAAAGCACCGCATCGGAATTATCCATTCACATTTTTATAAGCTGCCGTATGAATTTACTTTCAACATCGCTTCGCTTTTTATGGGCGTAAAACGTGTAGTTCACCTGCACTGTGCGCTGTATATTCATAAGGGCGTAAGCAGAATTATTGAAAAGCTTGTTCTTAAGGGCAAAACCTTTATAGGCTGCAGCGAAAAGCTGACAAACGATGCAAAGCGGTTTTATCCGTCAAACCCTGCATATACCGCAAAAAACGCAATATGGTTTCCGAGGCTCAATGAATATGAGGTGCTTGACAAGCATAGCTTAGGTTTGAGTGAGGATGCAAAAACGCTGATGATGTTCGGCTTCCTTTACGAGGTAAAGGGCGTTGACATTGCGCTTGAAGCGGTGAGCGGACTGATTGAGGACGGAGAAAACCTGCAGCTTATTCTGATTCTCACATCAAACATTGATGAAATACAGAGCAAAATAACAAAACGCTTCGGCTGTATTCCCGGGTGGCTTCACCTGTTGCCGCCACGCAACGATATCACAAGCTATTACAGGCTGTGCGATGCGTTTCTTGCCCCGAGCAGGAGTGAGGGCTTGCCGTATTCCGTTGTGGAAGCGTCTTACCTGAAGCTGCCTGTTGTGCTCAGCGATATTCCTGCGCACTCGGCGCTGAGGCTGCCGTGCGGCTTCTGTTTCAAAAGTGAAAATGTCGGTGACATGAAAGAAAAGATTACTGCCGCACTAAGCTGTGACAGAAATTCTCCCGCTTTCATTGCCCAGTCGGAAGACATAGAAAAAGATTACCGTCTTTCAGCTTGGGTTGACCGAATAATAAGCATATATAAAACTTTGTAAGTTTCCCCAAATAACAAGGAGGTTATCAAGAAATGTCAAAGAAAGCTGAATGTATTGCAATGCTGCTCGCCGGCGGACAGGGCAGCAGACTTGGTATTCTTACCAAGAACATCGCTAAGCCTGCCGTACCCTACGGAGGAAAATACAGAATTATTGATTTCCCTCTTTCCAACTGCGTTAACTCAGGTATTTACACTGTCGGTGTTCTGACCCAGTATCAGCCGCTTGAGCTTAACGACTATATCGGCAACGGTGCCGCATGGGACCTTGACCGTGCAAACGGCGGTGTGCATATCCTCTCGCCCTATCAGCAGATTAAGGGCAGTGAGTGGTACAAGGGCACAGCAAATGCCATTTACCAGAACATCAACTTCATCGACAGATACGATCCCGAATATGTATGCATCCTTTCGGGTGACCATATCTACAAGATGGATTATTCAAAAATGCTTGCTTTCCATAAGGAAAAGAATGCGGACTGTACAATTGCCATGCTCGAGGTTCCGTGGGACGAGGCTTCACGCTTCGGTCTGATGCTCGTTGATGATGACGGTGCAATCACAGCCTTTGAAGAAAAGCCCGAGGTTCCCAGCAGCAACAAGGCTTCAATGGGTGTTTACATCTTCACATGGAAGAAGCTGCGTGCTTACCTGCTTGCAGATGAAGCAGACCCGAACTCAAGCAACGACTTTGGTAAGAACCTTATTCCTGCAATGCACGAGGCAGGCGAAAGACTTTTCGCATACCACTTCGACGGCTATTGGAAAGATGTCGGTACAATCGACAGCCTGTGGGAAGCAAACCTTGACCTTCTCCGTCCCTCTGTTGACCTTGACCTTTCGGACAACGAGTGGAGAATTTACTCAAAGTCACCTGCATCACCGCCTCACTTTGTCTCCGATAAGGCAAAGGTTGAAAACTCAATGATGGCAGAGGGCTGCTGTATTGACGGTGAGATCGACTACTCTGTTCTTTTTGCAGACGTTGTTGTTGAAGAGGGTGCAAAGGTTGATTCCTCAATCATTATGCCCGGTACGGTAATTAAAAAGGGTGCGGTTGTTCAGTATGCAATTGTTGCTGAGAATGCCGTTATCGAATCCGGTGCAGTTGTCGGCGAGAAGCCCGAAAATGTTGCAGACCGTGATGATTGGGGCGTTGCAGTTGTCGGCGCAGGCGTAACAGTCGGCGCAGGCGCAAAGGTCGCTCCCAAAGCTATGGCAGGCGAAGATGTGCCTGCAGCAAAGTGAGGAGGAATGAAAAATGATCAGAGCAAATGATGTACTCGCAATTATCCATTCAAACGCTTATGATGAGGTTGTACCCGAGCTTACAAATATGCGTACAATGGGCTCGGTACCCTTCGGCGGCAGATACCGCCTTATAGATTTTACTCTTTCAAACCTTGTTAACGCAGGCATCGGTAAGGTCGGCGTTATCACAAAGAGCAACTACCAGTCACTTATGGACCATCTCGGAACAGGTAAGCCGTGGGATCTTTCCCGTAAGCGCAGCGGTATGTATATCCTGCCCCCGTTCCTTCTTGGTGAAACAGGTACTTTCGATAACAGGATTGAATCACTCAAGGGTAATATGCACTTTATCAGCCGCTCTTCCGAGGAATATGTCGTTATCGCAGACTGTAACGTTATCACAAACTTCTCATTCGATTCCCTTATGAAGTTCCACGAGGAATCAAAGGCGGATATCAGCGTTGTATGCAAGCGCGGCAAGACACCCAACCTTTCAAACCTTATGAGCTTTGAAATTGCAGATGACGGCAGAGTCAGCTCCGTTACCGTCGGTGCACAGTCAGACGATGCTGACTATTCGCTCAACATCTTCTTTATGAAGAAGGCTCTTCTTGAAAGACTTGTCAACGAGGCATACGCTATGCACAAAACCAGCATGGCAATCGATATCTTCCAGGCTAACGTAAACAGCCTTCGTATCTGTGCAATGAGAAGTGACGATTTTGTTGTTTCAATTGACTCACTCGACACTTATTACAAAGCAAATATGATGCTGCTTGATACCGCTGTAAGAAGCGACCTTTTCAATAAGCAGCGTCCCGTTTACACAAAAATCCGTGACGATATGCCTGCACTTTATGCAATCGACAGCTCGGTTAAAAACAGCCTTGTTTCCGACGGCTGTGATATCAAGGGCGAGGTCGAGGGCAGCGTGCTCGGCAGAAGCGTTAAGGTTGAGAAGGGTGCGGTTGTCAAAAACTGCGTAATTATGCAGGATTGCTATATCGGAGCAGGCGCTCATATCGAAAACGTAATCCTTGACAAGGCAGTTGTAATCAAGCCCGGTAAAACTCTCGTCGGTGCGGATGATTTCCCGATTTATGTCGGCAAGAGAATTGTTATATAAATTTATCAACAAATAAGGAGAGATCAGCATGAAAGTTTTATATGCTGCCAGCGAGGCGCTCCCCTTTATCGCCAGCGGCGGACTTGCCGATGTTGCAGGCTCGCTTCCGCAGGCGCTTCGCAAAAGGCTTATCGGTGCCCGTGTTGTAATGCCCCTTTACGATACGATCCGTCAGGAGCTTAAGGACACGATGACCTTTATCACTCATATTTCCGTTCCTGTCGCATGGCGCAGACAGTATTGCGGAATTTTTGAGGCGCGCCACAACGGTGTAATCTATTACCTTCTCGATAACCAGTATTACTTCAAGCGTGACCGCATCTACGGTCACTATGACGATGCGGAGAGATTTGCTTTCTTTGCCCGTGCTGTGCTTGAGATTATACCTCACATCGGCTTCAAGCCCGACATTATCCACTGTAATGACTGGCAGACGGCGATGACTCCCGTTTACTACTCAACAATGTATGCTGACCAGCCCGGTTGGGAAAACATCAAAACAGTTTTTACCATTCACAACATCCAGTACCAGGGTGTTTACGGAATGGAGCTTATCGGCGACGTTCTCGGTATGCAGCCCGGCACAGAGCATATTGTTGAATACAACGGCTGTGTAAACCTGATGAAGGGTGCTATTGAAACAGCAAACGTTGTTACAACAGTCAGCCCCTCTTACGCAAATGAGATTCTCGATCCATGGTTCAGCCACGGTCTTGATAACATCCTTGAGCAGAGACGTTTCAAGCTTTCGGGTATTCTCAATGGCATTGACGTTGAAAACTACAACCCCGAAACAGACAGCAATATTTTTGCAAATTACTCTGCTGCGGATTTCTCGGCAAAGGCAGAGAACAAGGCTCAGCTTCAGAAGATGTTTAATCTTCCCGAAAATCCGAGAACACCTCTTGTCGGTCTTGTAACCCGTCTTGTTTCGCACAAGGGTCTTGACCTTATCAAAGCAATCCTCGATGAGCTGCTTGCAACAACCGATATTCAGTTTGTTGTGCTCGGCTCGGGCGATTGGCAGTATGAGGAGTTCTTCAAGGAGATGGCAGGCAGATATCCGAACCAGCTCGGTCTGCGCCTCGGCTTTGTGCCCGATCTTGCCCGCAAGATTTATGCAGGTAGCGATATGTTCCTGATGCCTTCAAAGAGCGAGCCCTGCGGACTTTCGCAGATGGTTGCTCTTCGCTACGGCTCAATTCCGATTGTTCGCGAAACAGGCGGACTTAAGGATACAATAACCGACAGCGGTGACAATGAGGGTAACGGCTTTACTTTTGCACGCTACAATGCTCACGATATGCTTCATACAATTCGCCGCGCGGTTGAGGGATATCAGAACGAAGAGGGCTGGAATATCCTTGTCAAGCGTGCGCTTGAGTGCAACAACAGCTGGAATCGCTCTGCAAACGAATATATCAGACTTTATAAGAACATTCTTAAGGGTTAAAACAAAAATGCCGGCAGGCGGATTTCTCCGTCTGTCGGCGATGTGAATATTGGTTTATTGTTCTCCTGCAGAATAACTTGAGGCAATTTTAGTGACATATTCCTCTACTCCCTTAACCAATGTGTTGGCAAAGGGCGGAAGCTTGTCGTTTGCTATTTTTGCCGGAGGCAGAGCTCTCTGAGGCTCGAAAAGGCCGGCATATACAGCGTCAACAAGATTCTGGAACATCGGGTCGTTCCATTTTATGGGAACATCGAGACAGGCTTCTGTGAATCTTCCCGAAGCAAGGCTTGAAACAAGCAACTTGTATTCGGCAATTGCAGAGCCCCAGAGGAGCTTGTCACCCAGAGCAGGGTCGGTTGTGCTGAATCGCTCGGCAAAAAGGCTTATGCACAGCAGAATCGTGCGCATATTGATTTCGCCGCCGGAAAGAGCAAGCATAGGGTCGCTGGCTTTACCGACGATGGCATTATAAATACCGAGCTTGCTATCATCCTTGCCGAGAAGGTAATCGGTTGTAACTCCGAAGTAGTTTGCACACTTTACCACGAAATCGAGACCGCATTCCCTGACGCCCTTTTCATAGTGGGAAAGGAGAGCCTGCGAAACGCCAAGGCTCATTGCGACCTCTTTCTGGCTTAAGCCTCGCTCCTTGCGAAGCAGTGTTATTCTAGTAGAAAAAGCAGTAGCCATAATATACCTCTGATTTTGATAAAAGTATACAAATAGTATAACAGAGGCTTCGACAAAAGTCAACAGCATTACATATATTTCCGGAGATTAAAATGAAAAGCTACAAAATTCATCTCATACGAAACGCTCTGACGCAGGAAAATCTTGAGGGCCGCTATCTTGGTCATATGGATTCTCCGCTTTGCGAGCAGGGAATTGCTCAGCTTACCGAGCTGATTCAAAATTACAAATTTCCGTCGGCTCAGGTTGTTTTCAGCAGCCCTCTCAGACGGTGTACCGATACGGCACGCGCAATATATCCCGACAAGGAAATTGTGCACATGGAGTCGCTGATTGAGTATAATTTCGGCGAATTTGACGGCAAAACGGCTGAAGAGCTGGAGGAGCATACTCTCTTCCCACGTTGGCTTGCAGGTGAGGAGGGTGTTGACCCGCCTTTCGGTGAGAGCAATGCTGCCTTCTCCAAGCGAATCTGTGAAGGCTTTGAGGGTATAGTTGACGGTATGCTCAAGTCCGGTGTGGAATCCGTTGCGGTTGTAACTCACGGCGGTATCATCGGTGCGCTGATGTCACGCTATGCCATTCCTGAGGCAAATCCGCACGAATGGCTTACCCCAAGCGGTTGTGGCTATACTTTGCGTATAACACCATCGCTATGGATGACAGGCAGAAAGCTCGAGGCTGTGTGCGAAATTCCCGAGGAGGAGCACAGCTTTGATTATGAGCGTGCTCTGTGGGGTCAGGCTCCGTTTGACGATGACTTTTTGTACGACGGAGAAGACGAAGAATAATTTTTAGTTTAGGTAAAAAAACGGCTGAAAAGTCCGAAGAATGAAAGAGGAGATAGAAATGTCCGAAAAAATCAGTGTAGTTACCGGTGCATCCGGTCACGTAGGCTATCCGCTTGTTAAAAAGCTCTGCGACAGCGGAGAGAACGTAAGAATCCTTATCCGTAAGGACCTTCCGATTTTTGATTGCTTCAATGCTGAGCGTGTATACGGCGACGTTACTGACCCTGCAAGCCTTGAAAAGGCATTTGAGGGCGCAGAGGTTGTTTACCACCTTGCAGGTATGATTGAAATCAAGGCAGGTAACGATGCTCCCGTATGGAAGGTCAATGTTGACGGTACAAAGAATGTTGTTGAGGCATGTAAGAAATGCGGCGTAAAGCGTCTCGTCTACGCTTCATCCGTTGATGCTATTCCGCCCCTGCCCAACGGACAGGTAATGTCTGAAATCTACGATTTCAATCCCGATAATCTTGAGGGTACATACGCAAAGACAAAGGCAGTTGCAACAAAGTATGTTCTTGACAACAACGGTGTTGACGGTCTTGAAACAGTTGTAACTCATCCCGGTGCATGTATCGGCCCTTACGATTTCAAGGTTTCCAGCGTTGGTGAAATGGTAAGAATGTTCGTAAAAGGAGCTTTCCCCGTAACACTTTCATTCGGTGCTTACAACTTTGTTGACGTGCGCGACGTTGCAAACGGTATGTATCTTGCTTCTACAAAGGGTATCCCCGGCCATTGCTACATCCTTACAGGTGATGTTATGACCTGCGGCGAGCTTATCAGCTGCCTTGCGAAAATTTGCGGCAGAAAAGATCCGAAGATTCCGCTTTCGCTCGGTCTGGCAAATGCGGTTGCTCCTCTTATGGAGGTTTACTACAAGGCTCTTGATAAAACTCCTCTTTTCACCCGCTATTCAATCCGCAAGCTTTGCTCAAACTGCAACTTTACATATCAGAAGGCTGCAGATGACCTCGGCTACGCTCCCATGAGCGCAGAGCAGTCATTCACAGATATGGTTGCATGGATTAAGGAAAACGAGCCTCAAAAGAAAAAATAAGAAACGGGTGAATGGTTTGTCGTTTATAAGTAAAGGATTAAAAACCGTCAAGGACGGCTATACGAAGGTGCGTACATATTGGCGTACGCCGCCACTTGGCAACTATATGAACTATAAAGAAATTGTTTCGCTGGCAGGCGGCGGTCTCGGTGTTAAATTTGTTATCACCTTTGTGCAGGCTGCCATCATTTCGGCAAACAATGCTTTTGTCGGTAACACTATCGGTGTTAAGCCGATGCAGATGTATGCTATTTATGCCGCCTGTGTTATTGCGGGCTTCCCGCTTACAATGCTGCGTGCAAAGATTATCGATAATTCACGCAGCCGCAAGGGTAAGTACCGCCCTTACATCATAAGTATGGGCTTGCCTACGGTTTTGCTCTCAATCGGTTATGTATGGGCGCCGTATGAGCATATGAACGATATCGGAAAAATTGCAACCGTTCTGGTCTTTAACCTTGGTTTCCAGTTTTTCTACAATTTCCTGTACGATGCGTATGACAACTACGTTTCGGTTCTTTCTTCAAACACTCAGGAGAGATCCAATGTTCTTGCAATACGTGCTGTTGCGGATTCACTCGCACCGTCAATCACCAATGCAATCGTTCCGCTTGTAGGTAAGGCGATTACCGGCACAAACGATTTGTTTGATATACGTATTTACCGATTTGTATGGCCGCCGATTCTTATTGTCGGTTTCCTACTCAGCTTTGTTATTTACAAAAACACAAAAGAGAAAATCATTCAGGCCCGTACTCATATTATCCGTATCAAGTTTGTTGATGCGGTCAGAGCGGTTATGAAAAACAAGTATTTTTGGATTATTTCTCTTGCAGGTTGGGTAGGCTTTCTTGAGGGTATGGCAAACAGTATTCTTTCATGGCTTTACACGTATCAGAATGCCTGTACGCCGGGTCAATATGTAATTCTTACCACGCTATACGGCAATGCTTCGCTGTGGGGTATGATTCTTGCTCCCATAAGCATTTACAAGTTCGGAAAGAAAAACACGCTGATATTTACAAATGCCCTGAATATTTTCTTCATAGGTATGCTTTACCCTGTGGTAAAATATGCCGATGCGTCAATTATGATCTGGCTCGCTATGATGTGCCTGTGGATGAATGCCCTTGTAGGCTCATTCGCTCACATTCTCACGCCCAGTCTTAATGCCGATATCCGTGACTATCAGCAATATGTTTCGGGCGAAAGAATTGACGGTATGTTTGCCGCTGTCGGCCTTATAGGCAGTATTGTAACAATGGCTACAACGAGTGTGCAGTCTGTTATCTATGAGCTCATCGGCTTTAATGAAAAAAAGCTCAACGAGCTGCTGCCCCAGATCATCGCGTCGGGTGTTAAGATTGATGATCCGACCAATGTTTATAACGTGCTTTACCACAGACCGACATTCCTTGGTATTTTCTCTGTTCTAATTATGACCGCTGTTATAGGCGCAACTATGAACGTTATACCCTATTTCTTCTACGATCTGTCCGAGGTCAAGCAGAAGGGTATGGTCAAGGTGCTTCAGGTACGTGCTTTGTTTGAGGATTTCGGCAGAGGTGTACTCAGCGATAAAGACCTTGTAAAGGCTATTGATCTTGTGCGGGAGGCAAGAGAATTTGCAGGCAAAGAAAAACTGCCCATAGATAAAAAAGCCATAAAATCGGCAAAGACAAGAGCCGATAAAAAAGCCGCACGCAAGGCACTGAAAGAAGCCATTCAGTACAACGAAATGATAATCACTTCTCAGTTCGTTGTTGATGAGCTCGGTCGTTTTGAAACTCCTCAGGGCAGAGCTAAACTCGAAAATGCAAGAGTTGCCGCTGCAGCAGGATTTGACTATATCTATACTGTTACCCGTGCTGATCTTGCCGCCGCAAGGGTTCTTCCTACCACAACAGAGGAAGAAAAGGCTTACCGCAAGAGCGAAATTCAGCGTATCAAGGAATGCCTTTACGCTCAGAAGATTGCAAAGAAGTACTTCCCCAACGGAATTGAGGAATTTGATTCAACGGAGTTTGACAGACTTTTTGCTCAGCAGGACAGACTGGACGAGCAGATAAACAATGCTTACAAGGTGTTCTACAAGGCGAAGGATGAGAAGAATCATACTGTTGCACATGAAGCTACAGAAACAATCAAGCAGCTTAAAGCGCAGGCTAAAGAAACCGAAAAGGCAATAAAAAAGGCTACTGATGACAACTCGGTTTATAACAGAGCCGTAAAGCCGTATCTTGATGCCCAAAAGCTGATTGCTCAGGCTGAAAACTACACCCATTACGATGAGATTGCCGCAATGTATGATGAGGCAAAAGCTCGTTTCGAAGAGGATGAGCGCCTTGCAAGTGCAGAGCAGGCACGCAGTGAGGCTGCAGAAAAGGAGCATGCGGAAATGCTCCGTGCTCAGCGTAAGAGCAAGCGTAAATAAAAAACAAACCGGCAAGGTCCGTATGGACTTTGCCGGTTTTTTCTGGTGTGACTGAGGAATGAAACAGCAATTCGGGTGGATAAAACCTCCTATACAGAAATAGAGAATAGTGAATAAATAATAGATATTAATCTACTTTAGGCTGCAAAAATATTTATAATATCAGGTGAGTAAAAAAATAACGGGCGATAAACGCCCGTTTAATCTTAATGCCTTATTTGTGCTCAAACAGGGGGGTTGAGAAATATCTTTCCGCTGTATCGGGAAGCACGGTAACAACAGTTTTGCCCTTGCCGAGCTTCTTTGCAAGCTTGATTGCGGCGGCAACGTTCGTGCCGCTTGAAATGCCGCAAAGGATACCCTCTTTTGAAGCAAGCTCACGTGAGGTCTGAAGTGCCTCATCGTCGTTTATAATGCAGATATCGTCATAAATTGATGTATTGAGAATTGCGGGAATAAGTCCGTCGCCAATGCCCATCTGCACATGAGTGCCGATTGAGCCGCCTGAAAGAATAGCTGCATCCTCAGGCTCAACCGCCCAGATTTCCATATCGGGATTAGCCGCCTTGAGCGTTTCGCCGATGCCTGTGATTGTGCCGCCTGTGCCGATACCTGAGCAGAAGCCGTGAATAGGACCGCCGACCTGCTCAAGAATCTCAACGCCTGTCCTGCTGCGCTGAATTTCAACGTTGGCAGGGTTTTCAAACTGCTGAGGGACAAAAACATTTTCGTCTTCATCTCTCATTCTCAGCGCAAGGTTGAGGCATTCTTCAATGCAAGCACCTATATTGCCTGCATCGTGTACAAGTATAACGCTTGCACCGTAATGCTCAACGAGCTTTCTTCTTTCTTCACTTACGGAGTCGGGCATGATGATTACTGTTTTGTAGCCCTTAACTGCGCCGACAAGGGCAAGACCGATTCCCTGGTTGCCGCTTGTGGGCTCGACAATTGTTGTGTTTTCGTTGATAAGACCCTTTGCCTCAGCATCGCAAATCATATTGTAGGCTGTACGGGTTTTGATTGAGCCTCCTACATTGAGACCCTCAAATTTTACAAGTATTTCGGCACTGTCAGGCTCTGCCATATGGGAGAGTCTGATAATCGGCGTGTTGCCGATTGCCTCGAGAATGTTGTTGCAAACCATAGCATTTATCTCCTCAAAAAAGCGTTTTGTTCTCAGCTTTATTCTATGCCCTTGCGGCGTATTTCGTGTTGTGCATAATATAACAGATAAAATTATAAACTAATTTTATCATAAAAACAATTCCTTATTGAGAAGAATCTGCGCTGATTTTTATACTGTTTTTTGTACAGAATGTATGCTGAATAACAAACACTTGAAAAATTGCGGTTTATAATGTAAAATTATATCTCAGATAAAAACAGAGGAGGGAGCTAAATGAGAAATCCGCTTGCGGACAGACTTCGGCCGCAGAGCATTGATGATATGGTCGGTCAGCGTCACCTGCTCGGTGAGGGCAAGGCTCTGCGCAGAATTATTGATTCGGGTGAGGTGCCTAACCTCATTTTCTACGGTCCGTCAGGTGTCGGCAAAACAACTCTTGCCGAGATACTTGCAAAGCGTACAAACAAATATTTTTGCAAGCTCAACGGCACAACTGCCTCTACCGCAGATATAAAGGATATTATCGCTCAGTCACAGACCCTCAGCGCAATAAACGGCGTGCTGCTGTATCTGGATGAGATACAGTACTTCAACAAAAAACAGCAGCAGACATTGCTCGAGTATATTGAAGACGGCTCGATTACGCTGATTGCCTCTACAACGGAAAACCCGTATTTCTATGTTTATAATGCGGTGCTCAGCCGTTCAACGGTATTTGAGTTTAAGAGCGTTACTCCGCAGGAGATTGAGCCTGCAATACTGCGTGCCTTCGATTTTCTTGCCAAAGAGGGCGGAATGGAGTTTGAGCTTGAGGAGGGCGTGCTTCATCACATTGCCTGCGGCTGCGGCGGTGACGTGCGCAAGGCAATGAATTCTGCCGAGCTTTGTGCAATGGCGTCACAAACGGTTGACGGTAAACGGCTCGTCACGCTCGAAATTGCAAGCCAGCTCACCCAGAGAAGCGCCTTCAGATATGACAAAGAGGGCGACGAGCATTACGATATTGTTTCCGCCTATCAGAAATCAATGCGAGGTTCAGACCCGGATGCGGCGATCCACTACCTTGCACGCCTGCTTGAAGCGGGTGACCTTCCCTCGGCTTGCCGCAGACTTCTCGTCTGTGCCAATGAGGATGTCGGTCTTGCCTATCCGCAGTTGATTCCGATTGTCAAGGCGGCGGTTGATACCGCACTCCAGGTTGGTATGCCCGAGGCGAGGATACCGCTTGCCAATGCGGTAATTCTTGTTGCAACCGCTCCGAAATCGAACTCGGCCTACGAAGCCGTAGACGCTGCACTTGCCGATATCAGAGCAGGTAAAAGCGGACCGATTCCGAGAACCTTGCAGAACAAGCATTTTGACGGTGAAGATAATGACCGCAAGGGTCAGTTCTACAAATATCCCCATGCGTTTGACAACCATTGGGTCAGCCAGCAGTATCTGCCCGATTCGCTCAAGGGCCGCAGATACTATAACTACGGCGATAACAAGACCGAGCAGGCGGCAAAGGCATACTGGGACAAAATCAAAAAATAAACAAAAAAATTACGGCGATGCAGTTTACTTTCTGCATCGCCGTATTTGTTATTTGATATAGGGCAGGGGATTTACCGTATTGCCGTTGACGATAACCTCAAAATGAAGGTGAGCGCCCGAGCTGTTACCCGTGTTACCAACACGGCCGATTGCCTGTCCTCTTGAAACTCTCTGACCGACGGATACTGAAATCGAGCCGTCGAGCATGTGAGCGTAACGTGTCTTGACACCGTTGCCGTGGTTGATGACAACCTGGTTGCCGTAGCTTCTGTTGCTGAACTTGACAAGCTCAACAGTACCGCTGTCGGCAGCGAGAACGAGCTTACCCGAGGCGTTGCCGCCCGAAATATCAAGACCTGTGTGAAAGCCGCTTCTGCGGTTGCCGTAGTAAGAGGTGATTGTATAAAGTCCCGAAACGGGCCATACAAATTTACCCTTTGAAACAACCTCGTAGCCTCCGCCGTAGACAGACGGTCTCTTTGTACCTATCTGTACTTTTTCCGCAACAGGCTCGATGAGTGTTACACGGCCAATTTCCTGCGACTCGGTGCGTACACCGTCGATATATGTTACAAGATATGTTACCTTGTCCGTACCCTTTACACCCTTGCGGATAACACGCTTGTCGCCGCGGAAAAGCTTGGAGGATTCGACTGTTTCGGTTTCGTAGGGTGTGGAAACATTCTGCTCAACAACCTTGATGATTTTAACACGTACGAAGTTTACCTCGGACGATATCATTAGCTCTGTACCGGTTTTGAAAACCTTGAAGTTAACTCCGGGGTTGAGAGCCATCAGCTCGGAGGTTGAAATATCAAACTTGTCGGCTACCTCGGAGGGAGTGTCGCCGTCCTGAACATAGTAGTAAACAGCCTCGCTCTTTTTCTCGTTTTCGAGAGTGTCGAGCAGACGGGATGCTTCCCACATGGAGCCTGCATCGTCAGGGTAAAGACCCTGCATGAATTTTACTTCTTCAACAAAGTCGGCAAATGAATTTTCATCGTCTGCCTCAATTTTGTACTGCTGCTCAGCAGCTCTGAGCAGGTTGTTGAAAACGCTTCGTGCATCGGTTTCATTTTTGACCGAGCAGATAAAGTCGCCGTTGATGTAAACACCGCAGGCGTTTGTCAGTTTTGAGTCGGAATTTTCAATGAGTCTGTCGCTGATTGCATCAGCATCGCTCAGCTCGTTGCGCTTGACTCGTGTGATTTTATACGTCGGGTTTGCGATAAGTGCCTCTTCATTGTCGCTGATACCCGAATCGATTCTGTCCTTGACAATTGTGCGTGCGTCAATAAAGACGGATTCGTTGCTTATGTAGCCGAGTGAGCATTGCTCACCGTTATTGTCAACAAGTACTTCAAGCGCATAGGTCGAGCTTGTCCACGATGTGACGGTAATAACGAGAACAGCAAGTGCAGCCGCAGGGGCAAGCAGATTGAACGCTGTTCTGAAAACGTGCGGATGCTTTTTGAAAGCACCTTTTATGTACTGACGGATTTTCTGCCGTCTTTCTTTGGGCAAGCCCTTGAAGCTTGTACGGATTCCTCGAATAGCCTTGCGGGATTCTTCTCTGAGCTTGCGGAATTCCTCTGCCGAGCCTTTGACGGAGCGCAGGAAAAGCGTGTCGAGAATTACGATGAAAATTCCTGCGAAAACCTTTAATGCGTGCAGCGGTCGGCGGAATACCGACTTGATTATATAGCCGACATGGCGTACATGACGGATTATCAGCAGACCGAACATATAAATCCAGTCATAAAGGCTGCCTGTGCCGCGATCTGTGGTTTCAATCTGTCTTGACGGTTCGGTTTTTGGGGCAGGAGGAGCTTCAGGCTCCTTCACAGTTTTCTCAACCGTGTAAACCGGTTTTTCTATATTGAAAATCGGCATATCGGCAAGGAAACCGAAAATTCCGTATTCGCTGAGAGCCTGCCCGCCGTCAGCGCTGTTATCTATATCTGAAACGGAAACGTATTCCGGGTTCTGAGCAGAGTCTTTATTACTGTTTCTGATTTCTTCTGACACGGACAAACCTCCAATCTTAAAAATGACAAAGTTGTAACAATTTGAGTCAAATAGTTACAACTTTGTAACTATTATACCATTAAAAACAGTATTTATAATTACAAAAAAGAATAATAACTATATTATTCGGGATATTTGAGCGTTTTTACGCTTACGCTCTTCATTATCTCAACCATTCTTGCAGCCTCAGCTTTTGCTCCGTTGAGGTCGTGGTCACGGTAGTTGCCACATTCCTTTGCGCTTACGCCGGGAATCTCACCCTCATAGGCGGCAATAAAATCAAAGGCCTGCTTTGTCAGGTCAATAGCCTGCTCGGGTGAAATATCCGTACCGCGCACAAGAAAGTAAAAGCCTGTGCGGCAGCCCATAGGGCCAAAGTAGATAACGCCGTCGCTCAGCGGTGAGTTGCGTACAAAGGTCGCAAAAAGATGTTCAACCGTGTGGATTGAAGCGTTGTCCATAACCTCTTCAACATTAGGCTTGCGGCAGCGGATGTCGTAGGTTACGATGTCACCGTCAACGCGTGATGTGTACATTCCGCAGGGAAGAATTGTATGGTCGATTGTAAAGCTTGCAATTTTTTTCATTATTTCAATACTCCTTTATACCTTGAAAATTCTTTTTGCCGTTCCGCTTTTTTTGAGAAGTATTCTCAGCGGAATACCGAGCAGACAGCACACCGCAAGCTCACCTATTCCGACCTGAAGCGCAGAGATTGCAAAGCCTGCCCAGGTGATGCCCTCGGGCAGAAAAACGGCAATTTCAATTCCGATTATAACGGCGTTGAAAAGCGTTGAAAAAACAGGTGCGAGCAGATAACCGGCTTTGGATGAAACATTCCTTGTTGCATAGGTGAAATACGCGGCAAGAAAGGTTGCAAGTGTGCCGAGCACAATGTCAAGTATGCCGAAAGGGCTGCTGAGGTTGCCGATAAAACAGCCGATTGTGAGCCCCGGTATTGCCGCAGGAGTGAAGCAGGCAAGCACGGTCAGCGCCTCGGAAAAGCGGAACTGAATACTGCCGTATGCGAGGTTGAGAATGCTCGCGGCATAGGTAAGTGCGGCGTAAAGTGCCGCAATCAGCGCAGCGTGGGCAATATATACTGTTGCTTTCCTGTTTTTGTTCACGGAATTATACTCCTTTTGTTTTTACACTACCCTTTATTATACATAAAAGCAAATGTATTTGTCAAATGTGTTTGGCAGATTCATCACTAAAAACAAATTTTCTTTAAGAGAAAAACAGCTGTATTGCATATTTAACATAATTTCGTCTCGATTTTCGTCACTTTGACTAGGAGATAGCCTTCCGATATAAACAATTTGTTAAAATAATATAAATTTGTTGACAAGTATTATAATTACTTGTTAAAATAAAGTGATTTTAATATAGGCGGCGAATAAGCGCCGCCTGATATAAGGAGGAAAGTGCTTTGACAGATTCAAAGACAATGGCCTACATAAATATGTACGCTGTTCTCGGCACACTTGAAAATCTTTGTGAGATCGACCCTGTCGCATCCGCAATCATTTCCAATCAAAAACCTATCTCCATCGGTTTTGATGTAGCAGGCGGCCCCAAGGCTACTATCTACTTCAAGAACGGCAGATGCCGTATGGAGCAGGGCTGCTCAGCTTGTGATGTAAAGCTTCCGTTCAGCTCCTGTGAGAAGTTCAACGGACTTATCGACGGCACAGTAACGCCCATCCCCTCAAAGGGCTTCCAGCACATCGGCTTCCTGCTCAAGGGCTTTACCGCTCTGACAGACCGTCTCTCAGCTCTTATGCGTCCCACACCTGAGGACCTTGAGGACAGAGAGTTCTTCGAAACCAGCACAAGACTCATGTTCTACACAATCTCCGTTGCTCTTTCACAGATTGCCAACAACGACGAGATCGGTAAGTTCTCCGCTCACCTCATCCCCGACGGTGAGATCGCTTTCAGCATTAAGGATGATGTTGCAGCAACAATCCGTGTAAAGAATCACAGACTTGTCACAGTCAAGCAGCGCTGCGAAAATCCCCGTGCATTCATGGAATTTGCAGATATTGATCTTGCACGTGACCTGTTCGACGGTAAGGTCAATGCTGTTGCCTGCATAGGCGAGGGCAAGATCGAGATGAAGGGCATGATCAATATGATCGACAATCTCAACAGAATACTCGACAGAGTAGCTCTGTACTTAGCATAAACGGAGGTGCAGAAAGAATGAGTTTCCCGATTTACGACCATACAAAAAGCCGTGAGCTTTTTGACAGAGCCACAAAGGTAATTCCCTCCGGTGTTTACGGTCACCTCGGCCCGGCGGAAGGTAACTTTATTCCCGTTTGCGACTGGCCGCTCTTCGGCGAGAAAGCAAAGGGCACATACTTCTGGGATGTTGACGGCAACAAGTACATCGACTATATGTGTGCATACGGCCCCAACGTTCTCGGCTATAACGATAAGGATGTTGACGCTGCAGCTATGGCTCAGGCAAAGCTCGGCAACTGTATGACATCTCCCGGCAAGGTAATGCTTGAGTTTGCAGAGCTTATGGTTGACACAGTCAACTGTGCGGACTGGGCTTTCTTTGCAAAGAACGGTAACGACGTTACTACCTGCGCTATCATGACAGCACGTGCTGCAACACACCGCAAGAAGATTATTTTCGTAAACGGCTTCTATCACGGTGTTTCTCCCTGGACACAGAAGGTTGACTATCCCGGCGTTATCCCCGAGGATGTTGCAAACAACCTCTATGTTGACTGGAATGATTATGAGGCACTTGAAAAGCTCGTTGATGAAAACGACGGTGAGATTGCCGCATTTATCTCCACTCCCTATATGCACGGCAACTATCGTGACAACGAGACACCTGCTGACGGCTACTGGCAGAAGGTCCGCGACCTTTGCACACGCAAGGGCATCGTTCTCATCGTTGATGATGTTCGCTGCGGTTTCAGACTTGATATAGCAGGCTCCGACCATTACTACGGCTTCGAGGCGGACCTCATCTGCTTCTGTAAGGCACTTGCAAACGGCTGGAACGTATCCTGCCTTTGCGGTAAGGAATCACTCAAGAGCTCCGTCAGTGCTCTGAGCTACACAGGCAGCTACTGGATGAGCGCAATTCCCTTTGCTGCAGGTATTGCCTGTATCAACAAGATGAAGAAGCTCGACACTCCCAAGCTGTTCCGCGAAAAGGGCCTCAAGCTCACAGACGGTCTTAAGGAAGCTGCTGCAAACAACGGTTTTGACCTTGTTGTTTCCGGTGAACCCTCACTGTTCTATCTGCGAATCGCAAATGATAATTCAATGATGCTCCACCAGGAGTGGGTTGCAGAATGTGTCAAGAGAGGTATATTCTTCTCCAGCCATCACAACCACTTCATCAATGCAGCTCTTTCAGATAAGGATATTGCTCTCACTCTTGAAGTTGCCGATGAGGCATTCAAGGTTGTTGCTGCAAAGCATCCCGAGCTTTTCTGAGATAAATTATTTTGATTTTTTAATGAAAATAAATATAATAGGAGGAAAAAAGAAATGCCATTAACCAAACAAGAGTGGCTTGCACTCGAAAAAAAGGCACACGAACTTCGTAAGCTCTGCCTTGATACAACCTTCTGGGCAGGCAGTGCTCACATCGGCGGTGGTATGAGCGTTATGGATATCATGACTGTTCTTTACCACAAGTATATGCACCTTGACAAGGAGAACCCCAACTGGGAGGACAGAGACAGATTCATCCTCAGTAAGGGTCACGCAGGTGTTGCTTACGCTGCTGTTCTTTGCGACTACGGCTACAACGATCCCGAGCAGCTCAAGACTTTCAACCTTTCAAATTCCAAGATGGGTATCCATCTTGACTCCAATAAGGTTGTCGGTGCAGACGCTTCAACAGGTTCTCTCGGCCACGGTCTTTCAATCGCAGCAGGTACAGGTCTTGCCGCAAGAATCAAGGGCAAGGATTACAAGACTTTCTGCGTACTCGGTGACGGCGAATGTGACGAAGGCTCTAACTGGGAGGCTGCAATGACAATCGCTCACTACAACATCACAAACGTTATCTCTTTTGTTGACCGTAACCAGTGCATGATCGACGGTCCGACAGAAGAAGTTATGAAGCTCGAGCCCTTCTGCGATAAGTGGCGTGCATTCGGCTTCCACGTTATCGAAATTGACGGTAACAACATCAAGGAGCTTTGCGAAGCTATCGACTACGCTTACGAGCACACAGACAAGCCGGTTATGATTGTTGCAAACACAATCAAGGGCTGCTGTATCGACTATATGGAGAACGATTACAAGTGGCACTACGGCGCTCTCAATGAAGAGAAGTACGAACTTGCAAAGAAGAGCCTTGAGGCAGCATACAAGAAGCGCTGCGAAAGAGCAGAAAAGGAGGGTGCATAAGCTATGGCAGGCGGACTTACATATACAGCTACCGAATCAACAGCTTTCTCAACAGCTGAATATTACGGTAAGACTCTCGTAGAACTCGGTCAGGAGCATGACGATGTTGTCGCTCTCACAGCTGACCTTGGTAAATCGACAAAAATCGGTATGTTCGGTGAGCATTTCCCGGACAGATTCTTCAACGTAGGTATTGCTGAGCAGAATATGTTCGGTGTTGCAGCAGGTATGGCTAAGGCAGGCCTTGTTCCTTTCCTTTCCACCTTCTCGGTTTTCGCTTCTCTCAGAAGTGCTGACCAGCTCCACACAGATATCTGCTACCAGAATGTCAATGCAAAGATTATTGCAACTCACGCCGGTACATCTTTCGGTCAGGCAGGCTCAACACACCACGCAATCTGCGATATGGCTGTTGTTCGCTCAATGCCCAACATCACTCTCATCTGCCCTGCAGACGGCCTTGAAACAGTTAACGCTGTCCGTGCAGCTTATGAGAATCCCGGCCCCTACTACATCAGAATCAACCGCGGCTTTGACCGTGTTCTTTACGAAACAACAGACTACGGCTTCGAGGTCGGCAAGGCTGTTCAGCTCAAAGAGGGTACAGATATCACCGTTATTGCTTGCGGTTCCTGTGCTTTCCAGGCTCTCCAGGCGGCAAACTTCCTTGAGAATGCAGACGGTCTGAAGGTCAGAGTTATCAATATGCACACAATCAAGCCCCTTGATAAAGAGGCTGTTGTCAAGGCAATTATGGATACACGCCGTATCATCACAGTAGAGGATCACTCCGTTATCGGCGGTCTCGGTGCTGCTGTTGCAGAGGTTATTGCCGAAACAGGTAAGGGCTGTGCATTCAGGCGCCTCGGTATCCAGGATCAGTTCGCTCCCATCGGTCTGCACGAGGATATTATGTCCTCACTCGGTATCGATTCCAACGGTATCATCGCAGCAGTCCGTGAGGCAATGAACGCTGACTTTGAGCTTGACGACGATTGGGACGACGAGGTTTAATCTACGGATTGAATTTCAACGCAGAAAGGATTGATTTTTATGTCTACAAGAGACGAAGTTTTTACCAATAAAATTTTCCTCTGTGCTGCGATCCCGCTTATCAAGGTCATTGCCAACGATGTTCCTAACCTTGCAAAGAAGTTTGAGCACGCTCACTCTATCTACCAGATCAGTGCGCTTTGCCCCGATGTTCCCGAGGGTAAGGTCGGCACACACCTTGTTGTCAACAACGGTGAGTGGATAGTTCACACAGATAAGCTCACAAACAACGCTCATGTAGAGCTTGAGTTCAAGAGCATTGAGGCTCTCAACGCTTTCTTCAAGGGTCAGATTAAGCCGCAGTACCTCCCCAAAATGAAGGGCCTTGCAAAGCACACAGGTGCATTTGCCTCCTTCATGATGGTTCTTCTTAAAATGTCCTCTCTCCTCACGGCTAAAGAGCCTCCGCAGGATGAGGAAACAAAGAAGCTTCTTGTAAAGTGCTACTTCTACCTGCTCTCCAGCGGTATCAGCACACTTAACAAGAACGGTCACGAGGCAGTCCACGATTGGACTTCAAAGAGTCCCGACCGTGTTTACTCCTGGGCTGTTGACGGCTACCCCGAGGTCAGCGCATATATCAGAATCAAGGCAGGTAAGTCAAGAGCAGGCAGAGGCGAGTACAAGCGTGCAATGCCGTTCTTCACAATGCGCTTTGATAACTTTGACAGCGCTCTCGGTATCCTTATGCAGACAGACGATATGCTCGAATCCGTTAAGTCAGGTAAGCTCATTATGGACGGTGCTCCCGAATTTGGTGCACAGCTTGGTGACTTCATGATTCAGGTCGGCGCATACGCACAGGGCTAATAGAAAAAAGGTACAGGGCAGTATGTTTTACTGCTCTGTATATGCCTTAATTTATAACAGAAAGGAAAAGATACCGGGCACTAAGCGTTGCTTTTTTATCAGTCTTTAGTGTACACCGTGTATCGCACCGTGATATGAAAGTATTTATGATTGGCGGCACAGGTCTGCTCGGCAGCGAAGCCGCAAGAATTTTTATCGAGAGAGGCCACCAGGTCAAGAGCGTTGCTCTTCCTCCTCTTCCCGAAGGAGCTCCTATCCCTGAAGAGATGGAAATTGAGCTTTGCAACATCTATGAAAAGTCTGACGAAGAAATCAAGGAAATGATGAAAGGCTGTGACTGCTTCGTATTTGCAGCAGGTATCGACGAGCGCGTTGAATTCCCTGCTCCCGTATATGATGCTTACTACAAGTACAACATTGCTCCTCTCAAGAGATTTCTTCCCCTCTGTAAGGAAATCGGCATGAAGAATGCTGTTATCCTCGGCTCATACTTTGCATACCTTGCAAAAGAGCGTCCCGATATGAAGCTCACAGAGAAGCATCCCTACATCCGCAGCAGAATTGACCAGGAAGAGGTTGCTTTTTCCTATGCTGATGAGAACTTTGATGTTGCTGTTCTTGAGCTGCCCTATATCTTTGGCACTCAGCCCGGCAGAAAGCCCGTTTGGGTTATTCTCATTGAGCAGATCAAGATGATGGATAAGCTGCCCTGCACAATGTACCCGGGCGGCGGTACAGCAATGCTTACTGTTCGTCAGGTTGGCCAGGTTATTGTCGGCGCTGCAGAAAAGTCAAAGGGCGCTAAGGCATGGCCTATCAGTATGTACAACCAGACATGGAAGAAATTCCTCAAGATTGTATATGCAGCAAGAGGTATGGGTGAAAACCGCAAGATTATCAGCGTTCCCCCCTGGATGATGCGTATGGGTCTTGGCAAGGTCAAGAAGGAATATGCTGAAAAGGGCATTGAGAGCGGTATTGATGTTGACGGACTTGCAGATATCATGGATATCAACCTCTTTATCGACCGTAAGTATTCTGTTGAGCTCGGCGCAACAGAGGACGATATCAAGGCAGCTATCACCGATTCAATCAAGGTCAGCCAGGCTTCCTATGACGGTACAGTCAAGCTCCTTGAAATGAAGGGCGAATAAGCAATGTTTCGGTAAGTGCAATGCACAGATCAAGCTGTGCGCACCGAAATTAAGATAGTATAAAAAAGAACTCCTGATATTTTTATCGGGAGTTCTTTTGCTCTTTTGTTGTCAGTTGTCATTCTGAGCTATGCTCAGAATCTTAAAATAATTTATTCCAGCATATCCACTCTGTTCTTGTGTCTGCCGCCCTCAAATTTGCCGCTGAGCCAGCTTTCAGTAATCATCAAAGCCAGGTCCCTGCCCACAACTCTTGCGCCGATTGCAAGCACGTTTGTATCGTTATGCTGACGGGAGAGCAGGGCTGAATACGGCTCGCTGCACACAACCGCACGAATACCTTTCACCTTGTTTGCGGCAATTGAAATTCCGACGCCCGTGCCGCAAATCAGTATCCCTTTCTCACATTCGCCGCTTGCAACAGCCTGAGCTACTGCCTTGCCGAAAACAGGATAGTCCGTACGCTCGGTACCGTGTGTACCGAAATCCTTAATGCTGTATCCTTTTTCACGCAAAAAGTCGATTATATGGTTTTTCAGCTCAAATCCAACGTGGTCACAGCCGATTGCAATCTGCATCATTTTACGTTTTCTTTTGTAACAACATAGGAATCAACGGGTATGGTCTGCGGCGTTGCGTTGGGGTCGAATTTAGGTTTGCTCTTTGCCGCCTCAACCATTTTTCGCAGTGAGGTTGCACCGATTTCGGCAGGGTCCTGCGCAACTGTTGCACTGAGCTGACCTGCGCGTATTGATTCGAGCGCCTCTGCTGAGCCGTCTGTACCTACAACAATAATTTTGCCGAGCTTGTCAGCGTTGATTACTGCCTGAAGAGCGCCGAGCGCCATTGTATCGTTACAGCAGTAAATTGCCTTGAGGTCGGGGTACATCTGGATATATCCCGTTGCGGTATCAAGCGCCTTCTGTCTGTCCCAGTCAGCAGGCTGTGAAGCAACAAGTTTTATGCCTTCTGTTGCTTTGAATGTCTTTGTTGCGCCTGCTTTTCTGGATTCACCTGAGGCGTTGCCTGCCTTACCCTCGATAATTGCAACGTCGCCGCCGCTTTTGCCGAGCTGATTTATAATGAACTTTGCGCCTCTCTCACCGACAGCCTCATTGTCTGTTGTAGCAAAGGCTATTACGCTTCCGCCTGCGTTACGCAGGGAATCAATGTCAATTTTTTCATCAATGTTCATCACATAGATTCCTTTTTCATTCGCCTGCACAATGCCGTTGATAAGGTTTGTGGGGGAGAGGGGAGCTACGCCGATTGCCTTATAGCTTTTGGTCAGACAGTTTTCGAGTATGGTGAGCTGACCTGCGGTGTCCTCTTCATTTTGTGCGGCGAAAATATCAACCTTTACGCCGAGCTTCTTTGCTTCCTCTTCAATTCCCGATTTCATCTTTGCCCAGAAATCGTTGGAGAGTGTTTTGAGGATTATTGCATAATCCGAATTGCCGGATGCCATGTCGGAAACACCTGAAGAATTGGGGTTGGTTTTGTCAGCAGGGTCATTGCCGCCGCAGGCTGTGAGAGTTAAACAAATCAGAGCCAGAGTGAGCAGGACTGCCGATATTTTTCTTACCTTCATATTATTACCTCTTTTCATTTGTTTGTTATATTATTCCCGATTTGTCTGAGATATTCATTCAGCGCATAATCTCCGCTGCCGAAAACACCGCTTTGCTGGTCGTGTCGGGTGAAAATGATGTTAAGATTCTTTTCGGGATAGGGCTTGCGCACATAAAACCGGATGGCGTCGCTGAGCACATCTTTCGGAAAGCCCTCCATATCAACAACTCCGCCGCCGATTATACTGCAGTCCGGGTCTAAAATGTTGATCTGCGTTGCAATCGGTACGGCAAGGTCACGAGCGAATTTTTTAATCTGAGGATCGTCAGCGTGCTTTGCAAATATTTTTTTGATATCTGTATGCGGGAAAAAACGCTTTGCCAATGCTTCAAGTGCCTTGCCCGAACAGCGTGTTTCAATGCAGCCTGTGTTGCCGCAGGTGCATTTTTCAGTGCTGTCCAGAATCGGTATATGTCCAAGCTCTCCTGCCGCTCCGTTGCTTCCTCCGTAAAATCTGCCGCCGATTGATATTGCGTTGCCAAAGCCCGTTCCTATATAAAAGCCGAGCACGGTTTTTTCGCCGGAAAGACCGAGCTTTGATATATCGTTCTGCAACAGGAAGTTGACATCTCTGTCCACATAAACTGGAAAGCCGAGCGCTTCTTCAAAATCCTGTGCGAAGCTTACACCGTCGAATCCCTTGAGGTTAGGAGAAGAGAGTACGGATTTTTTGTCCTTGCTTACAAGGGCAGGCAAGCCGATTCCGCAAGCCTTGATTCTGCCCTCAAAGCCGCTGTCCTTAAGATAGGTGACTATTGCACCCTTGAGAGCGTTTACGGTGTCACCCTCTTCAAAAATTAGGCTTGAAGAGCGCGTGAAAGCGTAAATCTGACCGTCTCCGCCAACAACGCCCATACGGAAGTTTGTGCCGCCGATATCAATTCCGAGTGCGAAAATATCGCTCAATTTTTACCCTCCCTGTCGGTTGCGTTGATGAAATCCGCCTGCATTTTGTCCCACGCTTTTTCAAGGCTGCAGTCAAGCGAAAAAAGCCCCGAAGTGCCTACAACAAAGCATTCGGCACCTGCCGAATAAAGCTCACCGAATGTGCCGGCGTTGCACGAGCCGTCAACCTCGATGATATAGTTATATCCGTTTTTCTCTTTAAGTGTGCGTGCCTGCTCAATTTTAGTGAGCATTTCACGGATGAACGGCTGACCTGCAAAGCCGGGGTCAACTGTCATGATTGTGATTTTGTCGAGCAGGTGCAGATAATACTGTGCTGTTGAGAGTGGAGTTGCAGGGTTGAGGACAATGCCTGCCTTGCATCCGCAGGATTTTATTGTGCCGATTGTACGGAATGCGTTTGCGGTAATCGTTTCCGCCTGAGGGCATATATACGAGGCACCTGCCGCCTTGAGCGGAGCAATGTAATCGGCAGGGTTTGTGACCATAAGGTGGCAGTCGAGCGGTCGCTTCGCCACGGTAGAAACCGCACGCACAAAGTCGGGCGAGAGAGTGAGATTCGGCACATAGTGACCGTCCATTATATCAATGTGGTAAAAATCACAGCGAGTATTGAGTGTTTGGATTTGTTCTTTGATGTTGAGAAAGTCCATGCACATAAGTGACGGGCTGAAAAGAGCTGACACAGCTTATACCTCCTATTTCTTTCCCGCTACAAAGCGGTCGAGTGTTACCGAGCCGATAATAAGCGCACCCATTACAACCTGCTGAAGCGTGCTTGATACGGAGAGAAGATTCATGCCGAAGTTAATTACGCCGATTATCAATCCACCCATTACAACTCCGAAAATTTTGCCCTTGCCGCCAAAAAAGCTTGTACCGCCGATTATTGCTGCGGCAATTGCGTAGGTCTCAAAGCCTGTTGCTGCCGCAGGCTCAGCCGAGCCTACACGGCCGAGCAGAACAACGCCTGCAATTCCTGCACATATTCCGGAAATCACAAACACAATCAGCGTGTGGAGCTTTACGTTGATACCCGAGTACCAGGCACTCTCCTTATTGCCGCCCAGTGCGTAGATGTTTCTGCCGAGCTTTGTCTTTTTGGTAAGAAAAGCCAGCAGCAGCGCAACCGCAAGCGCAATAATTGCCGAAACGGGTATATACACAAGCCTCTGCGCCATAAATTTTGTGAAGCTGCCGGGAAAGCCGAAAACGGCGCTTGAGTTTGAAACAATCAGCGTGACACCGCGGAATATTGCCTGAGTGCCGAGCGTAATGATAAAGGGGTGAAGCCGTGTTGCATTGACGAGTATTCCGTTGGTAAAACCGAGTATTGCACCGAGAAAAATTCCGAGCATTACGGCAATAAGCGGTGCAGTACCGCCGACCATGAGCTTTGCCGTAAACATTCCCGACAGCGCAACAACCGAGCCGACAGAAAGGTCAATGCCCGCAATCAGAATTGCAAAAAATTCTCCCAGCGCAATCAGAATGTTTACCGAACTTTGCGAAAGAATCTGTGTAACTGTTGACGGCTGGAAAAAGTAATTCGGTTTGAGTACGGCGAGTATTAAAAGCAGCAGCACCAGAATGCCGAGCGTGCCGTAGCGCTGCCATATCTGATTGAAAGACGGTCTTTCGCGTTGAATTTTGTTTTCGGCTGTCAAGGTTTGGTTTCTCCTTTCGGCGCGGTTGATGCCGCAATAATTTTTTCTTCCGTTGCATTTTTGTGGTCGAACATTGCAACGATTTCGCCCTCTCTGAAAACGGCGATAGTGTCGCATACGGCGAGCAGCTCGGGCAGCTCTGAGCTGACAACAAGCACACCCTTGCCCTCATTTGCAAGCCGTCTCATAAGGGTGTATATTTCGCCCTTTGAGCCGACGTCAATTCCCTTTGTCGGCTCGTCAAATATTATGATTTGCGAATTTGCGGCAAGCCATTTGCCGAGAATTACCTTCTGCTGGTTGCCGCCCGAAAGCTCTGTTATTCCCTGCGTTGTCGAGTAGCATTTGATGTTGAGGCTTTTTCTTTGTTCCTCTGCCCATCTGTTTTCTTCATCTTTGTCGGTCAGCCCGATCGTGCCGCCGCCCAAAGACTGCTTGACAAACGGCAGAATGGAAATGTTTTTCTTTATGCTGAAATTGTGGAAAAATCCTGTTTCGCGTCGGTTTTCCGTTACCATTGCCATTGAGTTTTTGATTGCCTGATATGGGTTGGATATTTTTACGGGCTTTGAATTTATCAGAATTTCGCCCGAGGTTCTCGGCTCTGCGCCGAATATGGAGTTCATCATCTCGCTGCGTCCCGAGCCGACAAGCCCCGAAAAACCGAGTATTTCACCGCGCCTTAGCCGAAAGGAAACGTTTTTAACCTTGCCGTCTGCCCTGGAGAGATTTTTCACCTCAAATATGGTGTCAGCATCGGAAAAATCATCGGTTTCGCTTTGGTAGCTTTTGCTGATTTGTCTGCCGACCATCATTGTAACAAGGTCATCCTGCGTGACCTCACTTACCCTTTTTGTGCCGACATAGGTGCCGTCCTTAAGCACGGTCACACGGTCGCCGATTTCCATTATTTCACCGAGCTTGTGCGAAATAAAAACAATTCCCTTGCCCTCTTTTTTCAGCCGCCTTACAACCTCAAAAAGGTGGCTTACCTCACTTGAGGTGAGTGAGGTTGTCGGTTCATCCATGATAAGAATATTACTGTTTGCGGCAAGAGCCTTGGCAATTTCAACCTGCTGCTTTTCGGATATGCTCAGCTCCTCAACAAGGGTCTCGGGGCTTCTGTTTAGGCCCACTTTTTTTATAAGCTCTGTTGCTTGTTGGTTTATCAGCTTATAGTCCACTACCTTGAGCGGGCCAAGCTTTTTCATCGGCAATCGCCCTATAAAAAGGTTTTCCTGAATTGAAAGCTCGTTGATAACGCTCAGCTCCTGGTAGATTACGCTGATTCCGTTATCCCTCGAATCTTTCGGCGATAAGCTTTTGAACTCCTGCTCACCGAGAACTATACTTCCGCTTGTGGGCTTGTGAACTCCGCTGAGAATTTTCATCAGCGTGGATTTGCCGGCTCCGTTTTCACCCAGCAGCACATGCACTTCTCCTGCAAGAATTTCAAAGGTGATTCCGCTAAGTGCAGTTACGCCCGGAAATTTTTTTGTGACATCTTTCATTTTTGCCAGCGTTTTTATTGTTATCACACCTTTTTGTTTTGGCTTTGCTTTAGTATGCACTTTATCAGCACTTTTTATGAATAATTGAAGAAAACATCTTGACAATACTATGCATATAAAATGTATAATAATATAAAGAGAAACCAGAGGAGGTAATGCTATGAATACAGTTATAACAATCAGCCGTGAATTCGGAAGCGGAGGACGTGAGTTTGCACGCCGCCTTGCAAATAAGCTCGGCTTTGCATATTACGACAGCGAGATAATAACGGAGCTTGCAAAGCGCACCAACCTTGCCGAGGAATATATCACTGCTCTCAACGAGCAAAGCCCTGCGCCTTTAATCCCGATTACGATCGGCCACACCTTTTCGCCGATGATGGCAGGCGCCTGGGAGCAGCAGACAAATCTTTTTGTTGAGCAGAGCAATCTTCTAAAGGAGCTTGCCGAAAAGTCAGACTGTGTAATCGTAGGCCGCTGTGCCGATTACAGCCTCAGGGAATTTAATCCCGTCAGAATTAGGCTCTATGCTCAGCTCGATTCGAGAATTGCACGCTGCAAGGCGAGAGCAGCAGAGGGTGAGAAATATACCGAGCGTGAAATCAAACAGAAAATCCGTGAGGTTGACAAGGCAAGGGCTAACTATTACAGGTTTTACACCGGCAAAAAATGGGATGACGCTATCAACTACGACTATATGATCAACACAACGGGCAAGGACATAAAGAAGCTCGCTGAGGATCTGAGTATAATGTTTACAAAATAAAAATAATGGGACGGTATCTGCACCTCAGCGTGTCGGATACCGTCTCTTATATTTGACAAAAATGACATTTTATGGTATTTTTCATTTGTAAAAACCGAAAGGAGAATAACTGATGAAGTCAACAGGTATTACAAGACAGATTGACAGCGCAGGCAGAATAGTTTTGCCCAAGGAGCTGAGAAAAATGCTCGACCTTAAAGAAAATTCCGACTATCTTGAAATTTTCACTCAGGGTGAGTATATAATGCTGCGCAAGTATTCTCCCTCCTGCATTTTCTGCGAGAGTATGGAGGATGTTGTCGATTTTTCGGGCAAAAAGGTTTGCAGAGCCTGTGCGGCAAAGCTGTTTGAGCGCTCACGCAATCTTTGATTTTTTTCTAAAAGGCAGTGATGAAATATGCAGGATGAAACGGCTCTGCTCGTTAAGCGGTTTGAGGAGCTGAGCAGCCGCAGCTATAACAAGGGGATATGGGTTTATTCCGATTTTCTGTCTGCTGCACAGCAGGCTCTTCTTCTGACACAGCGGCTAGGTGCCGTTACTCTTTACGGCGGTTATGACGGTGCAGAGCGGCGGATTGCCTGCTTTGGCAGTGAGGAGCTTTGCGGTTATGAGGCGGCTGTGCCGTGTGTCTGGCTTCAGATAAGGCCCGTCGCCCGAAAGTTTGCCGATGAGCTGACCCACCGTGACTTTTTCGGCTCGGTTATGGCGCTGGGTCTGAAAAGAGAAGTGCTGGGTGACATAATTGTTTTTGATAATTCGGCGTATCTTTTCTGTATGGAAAATGTGAGCGGATATATCGCAGAGAATCTGACTCAGGTAAAGCACACAACCGTAGAATGCGTTGAGGTGGAAAAACCGCCGGTTGAGAGTGTTGCTCTGCCGGATACAGAGGAATTTGTCATCGCTTCCGAGCGCTTGGATGCGGTAATTGCGGCGGTGTATAATATTTCACGCAGCGTGTGCAAGGAGCTTGTGGAAAAGGGTATGGTAAGCGTTAACAGCATACTTACACAGAATCCGTCCAAGATGCTTGAGGCACACGATACGGTTTCTGTCAGAGGTCGCGGCAGATTCATATACGAGGGTATTGCACGCGAAACAAAAAAGGGTAAGCTGCGTGCAAATGTAAGGGTGCATAAATAAAAAAGCGGATTGCAAAGTTTTTTCTCTGCAATCCGTTTTATTTTTCAATTCATTCCTTGCGGTCCTACCGCATCAAACAGATCAAGCACTGCTCTTTTGAGCGGTGCATTTTTTTCGCTTCTCAGCGCAGGGTCGGCGGTAAGAGTTTCGTTTGCGGCCCGCTGTGCCTGTCGAAGAAGCTCCATATCGCTTGAAAGGTCTGCAATCTTCATTTCCGGCAGACCGTGCTGGCGTGCGCCGAAGAAATCGCCGGGTCCTCTGAGCTTGAGGTCCTCGTCGGCAATCTCAAAGCCGTTTGTGGTGCGGCACATCGTTTTCAGGCGCTTCTGTGCGGTTTTACCCTTGGCATCGGAGATGAGAATACAGGTTGATTTGTACTGACCTCTGCCTACTCTGCCACGGAGCTGATGAAGCTGTGAAAGACCGAAACGCTCGGCGTTTTCTATAACCATAATAACGCTGTTGGGTACGTCAACTCCGACCTCGATTACCGTTGTGGAAACGAGAAGCTGAATGTTACCTGCGGCAAATTCACGCATCACGCTGTCCTTTTCAGCAGCTTTCATCTTGCCGTGAAGAAGCCCCACCGTATAGCCCTTGAAATCTTCGTTCCGCAGCTTTTCGGCAACTTCTTCTGCGGCTTTCAGCTCGCTGACCTCGCTCTCTTCAACAAGCGGACAGACTATGTAGCCCTGCCTGCCCTCATCAAGGTGCTTTCTGACATAGCCGTAGGCACGCTGTCTTATTGAGCCGTCAATGGCAAATGTTTCTATCTTCTGTCTGCCTGCAGGCAGCTCGTCAAGAATTGATATATCAAGGTCGCCGTAGATTATGAGGGCAAGTGTGCGCGGAATCGGTGTTGCGGACATAACAAAGGTGTGCGGATTAAGTCCCTTACTGCCGAGTGCAGAGCGTTGGGCAACACCGAAACGATGCTGTTCATCTGTTACCACAAGACCGAGGCTGTGAAACTCAACATCTTTTTGAATAAGTGCGTGAGTGCCGATTACAAGGTCGGCTGTGCCGTCGGCAAGTGCCTGCTTGATACGCTTTTTCTCTTTTGCGGGTGTTGAGCCTACAAGAAGCTCGATTCTCAGCTGAGTGCTTTCAAGCAGCTTACAGAACGTGCGGTAGTGCTGAGCGGCAAGTATTTCAGTAGGTGCCATAATTGCGCTCTGGAATCCGTTTTTGGCGCAGGTATAGGCAACTGCGGCGGCAACTGCCGTTTTGCCCGAGCCGACATCACCCTGGAGCAGACGGCTCATAGGCTGCGGCTTTTTCATATCCTCCACCGCTTCTCTGACAGCACGCTGCTGTGCGCCCGTAGGCGAGAAGGGGAGAATTGAGAAAAATTCGTCTGTGTAGTCCTTTTCAATCCGGCAACCGGCACTCTTGCGGTTTCTGCCGCGCAGGAGCATCATTCCCGTCTGCAGTACATAAAGCTCCTCAAAGCTGAGCCGCCTGCGTGCCGTAAGCATTGCCGCTTCGCTTTTTGGAAAATGTATGCTTTCAAGTGCGGTTTTGTAATCGCACAGGGCGTAGCGGTTTCGTATGTCTTCACTGAGCACATCCTCAGGCAGCTCACTCAGGCTGTCGAGCGCTCGGCGTACACAGCCCTCAATCATTCGTGAGGTGAGCGATTGAGTCTGCGGATAAATCGGTCGGATTCTTTCGCCTGTCTGTGACTTTTCAATCTGAGGGTTGAGCATTTCACGGCTGTAGCCGCTTGCCTGAAGCCTGCCGAAGAAAAGATATTCCTCGCCCTGCTCAAGCTTTTCTGCGGCAAAGCGATTGTTGAAAATCGTAATTTTCATTATGTTTTCGCCGTCTGTTGCCTGGGTTTTATATACTGTCATACCCTTGCGCACGAGGGCGTGCTTTACGGGGGAGCAGACCATTGCTTTTATGCAGCACGGTTCACCCGGAACGGCATTGAGAATGGTTGTAAGCCTGCTCCAATCCTCATAAGCTCGCGGATAAAGGCGCACAAGGGAGCCGATGTCAGCCACACCAAGCCGCCTGAACAGCTTGGCGCGGGATTCACCGACTCCCTTGAGGTATTTGATGTCGCTTGAAAAATTGAGCATTTTATTCTACCGCAATTGTAAAATAGTATATCGGCTGACCGCCGGGAACAACGGCAATGTCAGCGCCCGAACAGCGTGATTCAAGCATTGAGCAAAGCTGCTGAGCCTGCTCCTCGCTTGATTCGCTTCCGTAATAAACAGTAATCATTGAAGCATCGAGCTTCTTGAAAAGTCGGCGTGCAACCTTGTAGCCTGCCTTGATCGGGTCATGCTCGACTACGGTGATTTTTCCATCTTCCATACCGAGAATTTCACCCTTGCGTATACGCTGGTTGTTGACCTCACTGTCGCGTGCGGCAAAGGTGACAAGACCTGTGCCGACCTTGCCTGCTGCTTTCATCATTTCAAGGTGATTCTTTTCCGCAGGCTGAGTTTCGTCAAAGCTGAGCATTGCGGCAATTCCCTGCGGAACGGTTTTTGTGTGAAGCACGCTGATTCCCTTGTCGCACAGAGGAACAACCTGCTCTGCCGCCATAATGATATTTTTGTTGTTGGGAAGTATGAAAACATGCTCGGCAGGGGTTGCGAGAACTGCACGCAGTATGTCATCCGTGCTGGGGTTCATTGTCTGACCGCCGCTGACGATTCTGTCTGCGCCGAGCTGACTGAACAGCTCCTCAAAGCCCTCACCTGCACATACGGTAACAAAGCCGAACTGCTTTTCGATTTCGGCGGCTTTGGGCATCTCTTCGGCGGCATCGGGAATCTGTTCCTGATCAATTACGTTGTTACTGTGCTGGAAGCGCATATTGTCAATTTTAATGTTGACAAGCGCACCGTATTTGAGACCCTCCTGAATTGCGTTGCCGGGGTCATTTGAATGAACGTGTACCTTGATGATTTCCTCATCATCAACAACTACAACACAGTCACCGATGCTCTCAAGATAAGCTCTGAGCTTGAGTGCGTCGCTGTGCTGAGGATTTACTCTGTTTACTATAAATTCGGTACAGTAGCCGAACTTGATTTCTTCATTTGCCGTTGATGCGGCGGCAACCGTCTGTACGGGTGTAACGGGGTTATCGCCCGAAGCTATTATTTCTTCACCCTTGAATACGCTGAGCATACCCTCCATAACGAGCAGCAGACCCTGACCGCCTGCGTCAACAACGCCTGCTTTTTTGAGCTGTGGCAGAAGCTCAGGTGTTTTGTCGAGCGATATTCTTGCCGCCTTGCAGGCCTTTTCCCACAGCTCAACTGCAGAAATTTCGCCCTGCACAAGTCTTGCCGCTTCTTCGCCGGATTCCCTTATAACTGTGAGAATTGTACCCTCGGTCGGCTTCATAACTGCGCCGTAGGCGGATTTTGCGCCCTCCTCAAGAGCTTTTGCAAGCATTGCGGCATCAGCGGATTCAGCACCCTTGAGTGCCTTTGAAAAGCCTCTGAAAATGAGTGAAAGGATAACGCCCGAGTTGCCTCTTGCACCTCTGAGAAGTGCCGAGGCTGCCTTTGCGGCAACGTCACCTGCTTTGGTGCCGTTGGGGATGATTGAAAGCTCTCTTGCGGCGGCACGCATTGTCATTGACATATTTGTGCCCGTATCTCCGTCGGGAACGGGGAAAACGTTGAGTGCGTCAACCGCTGTTTTACTGTTATCGATATTGTTTGCTGCGGATATTATAGCATCACGCAGAGTATTGCCGTTTATCACTTTGATTTACCTCAGCTTTCTGCTTTCATGCCGTCAACAAAAACTTTAATATCGTTTACCTTGAAGCCTGTGGCTTCCTCGACGGTGTATTTTACCTTGTTTACTATGCTCTGGCATATTGCGGATATGTTCAGACCGTATGTGACGATTATGTGAAGCTCGATGAACAGACCGCCGTCACGCTTCTGTATTGCAACGCCCTGGTCATTGAACATCTGTCCTTTTTTGAAGAATGAGCGGATCTGCTGGCGCTTGTTGGTGTTTGCCATTCCGACAACGCCGAAGCAGGATGAAGCGGCATTGCCTATGAGACTTGTGAAATAAGTTTCGCTGATTTCAACAGTGCCCATATGGTTTTCAAACTTAATCATTTGTTTCCCTCCGTTTTATTTTTTATCGACCATTTATCTATGTTGTAAAAATTATCGTAGCAAGTGCCTTTGATTTCGCTTGTAAAATCGCGCGAGTATATTTCAACCGAGCAACGGTAGCAAATAGGGACAAAGGGCATCTCCGATTCGAAAAACTTGCAGAAATCGGACATTGAAAGCTCGCCCGAAAGCAGGGCTCTGTATTGATCGTATCCGAGCGTAAATTCGTTTTCGTTCTCGTCTGCAAGCACAACGGCACAGTTTGTCATACTGCCCGATGAGAAGAACGGAGTAATGTTCATGTTTGCAGGCACCTTGATTTCGCCCAGATACATTTCGTAGTTTCCTTCAGCGATGGCCTGTTTATACTCTTTGTACGGTAATTCGAGAATACGCACGTTGAAGTTCAGCTTTGCCAGCTGCTCTTTTATCTGCTGAGCGGCGGCTGTTTTGAAGCTGTTGTCCTGACATACGGTGAGCGTGCAGGTGAGGCTTTTGGTGTTGCTGCAGCGGTAGCCGTAGCGGTTGATTGAGGTGTAGCCTGCCTGTTCAAATAAATTCTGAGCGCCCGTAATATTTGCCTGGGTTTTTCCGCTGAGAGGAATGTTCTTCATTGCGCTCCATGTGGGGTTGAAAGGTACAACAGCACTGACAGCGTGTCCCTGAAAGCCCATTGAGCTTATTTGCTCTCTGTCAAGCAGCATTGATACTGCACAGCGTACGGCGTTTTCTGCAAAAATAGCTTTTTCACTGTTGAATGCGAGGTAGACAAGGTTATTTGTCGGCACAACGGAGAGACCTGCGTTTACTCTTGTGTACTTGCCTGTTGAAAGGTCGTTGTACCAGTAATCGTAGTTGCCTATCTGCAGGCCGTATGCCATTCCGTCGGAATCGCTGACCTCAAAAAGATTTATCGTTGAAGCATTGAGTGTTTCCGCTCTGTTGCAGTTGGGATTGGCGGTCAGCACAGCGGCAGGAAGAGGACCGCTGATAACATATCTGCCCGCACCTGTCGGCGGTACTGTTTCAAAAACCTTACCGTCTGATTTTTCAGCCTGAACCGTGCCTTTTTTTACAATCGGAAAATCGAGCGAGGCGAGAGCATTTACGTCTGCATATTTCAGCTCAAAGCTGACCGAGCTTCCCGAGCCGTCGGCAGATTTGATGTTTGAAAGGCGTGAGGAATAGTAGCTGCTTTCCTTGGCTTTTTCAAATGAGTATATTACATCGCTTGCGGTTATGGGCGAGCCATCGGAAAAGCAGATACCGCTTTTTAACGTTACGGTAAGGAGCTTGCCCTCGTTTGAATGTGAGCTTATCAGCAAGGGCTGAGGGCAGAACTCGCTGTCAATATATATAAGTCCGTCATAAAGCAGAGTTACAAGTGAACGGTTGACGGCGCTGATATTCTTGAACGGGTCAAGAGTGTCGTTATGAGCTACGGGAAGTGTGATGCTGTATGTTACGGCAGGCTTGAGCGGCCCCGTATCTGTACGGTCTTCCTCAGGCGGAGTATCGCCCGAATCGGAACAGGCACACAGGGAAAACAGCAGTATTACCGCCGAAAGCAGAGAGATTATTCTTCTGTTCTTTTTCATGTTTTTATCCTCTGATGTTGATTCTTTTTACGTCAACTGTTTTTCCGCTTTGCTTATCAATTTCAAAAAGACAGCCGCAGAGCATAGCTTCACCGTCGTTATTCTCAAAGCGTACGGGCATTCCCGTTCTGAGCTTTGTAATTACGTTTTCGGGAGCGACACCAAGAACGGACTGCACCGTACCGACCATACCGAGGTCTGTGATATATCCCGTGCCGTTTGGCAGAATCTGCTCGTCTGCTGTCTGCACATGGGTGTGAGTGCCGAAAACCGCACTTACCTTGCCGTCAAGATAAAAGCCGAGGGCACGCTTTTCGCCTGTTGTCTCTGCGTGAAAATCCACAAGCTTAATGCGGCAATCGCTGATTTTTTCAAGGTATTCATCAGCACATACGAAGGGATTTTCTCCGTCCATAAATGCCTGACCTGCAAGGTTGATAACTCCGATTTTAACGCTGCCCATATCGGCAACGGTCCAGCCCTTGCCGGGGTTGCCTGCATAGTAGTTGGCAGGGCGGATTATATCGGAGCGTGAATCGAGCATATCGTATACTTCACGGCGGCGGAAAACATGGTTTCCTGTTGTGATGAGGTCAACTCCGCTGTCAAACAGAAATTCTGCTGAGGACGGAAGTATGCCGTTGCCCGCGGCTGAATTTTCACCGTTTGCAATGCAGAAATCAACGGCGTACTGCTTTTTGATTGTGGGCAGGCGACGGCGCAGATATTCGCAGCCTGGCACGCCGACAACGTCGCCGATTACAAGAATATTCATGTTGTGGCTCACTCTCCGGGGGTATAGTAGTTAAAAATAGTGTTTTGCAAAAGTGATGCTTCCTGAATCAGAAGAGCGTCGGATTCTGTTATCGCTCCGTCACAGTCGGCATCGGCGGCGATGAACATGGTTTTTGTATCTGCTTCAAGCATTCCGAGCGCATACATTTTTGCAAGAAATACGTCATTGGCATCGGTTTTGCCGTTTGCATTGATATCGCCTATAACGGCAACGGTATATACAACATCGTCATAGCTTTCTCTTGTGAGTGTGAACGTTGAGCCTGTTGAATATGTGCCGCGTGAGTTGGGCGCATGGGTCAGCGTGTAACCGCCGCCTGCACTTAAGCATTCTGCATAGCTGTCAACATAATCCTCTGTGATGACGATGAGCTTGTTTGTATTATCTGAAATTACGTTATAATCATCCGAATTTATACTCGGCAGGGGGACAAGAGCACTGATAGCTGCTCTGATATCTGCCGCCATTTGGTCAACTGCCGCCTGTTCATCAGAATACTTGCCGTAAACAACTGCGTTGACTGCGGCGGTAACTGCGCTGAAATCAATGTAGTCAGCCTTATTGAGTGCCGCAGCCTCAGCCTTGGCTTTTTCAACCTCGCTGTAATCTGCAGGTGTTTTTTCTATGAGCTTATCCATTGCGTCGAGCAGCTCGATGTATTTAGCGTCCACCTTATCCTGCTGGAATTCGTAAAGATTATAGTCGATGCTGTCAAGAACAGCCTGCACGATTTCGTAGTTAGTGAAATCATTGGGATCAAGGCTTTGCGCGACGGCAATTATTCTGTTGAGCTGGGCATAGTTTGCCTTGCCGCATACGGTGCGCAGTGCCGCTTCGGCAGCCAGCTTCATGCTGACCATTCTGCCGTCACCCAGATCAGCCGGATGATAAAGCTCGGTTGTTCCGGTGATAACTTCCTTATTGTCGATTACAGCATATTTTGTGTTTGCTTCGGCACAAATAATGGATTTGACTTGAGAGCCTGTGAAATCCGGATTGATGGCAAAGCAAAGACCTGCAACAGCCGTAACGATAGGTGCGGCCTGAGAGGTGCCCGTCATTTGAAGATACTGTATCTTTGTGCCGTCAGTTGCTGTCTGCTGAGTAGCTGTGCTGTGTATGGTGTAGCCGGGTGCGTATATATCAACACGTTCGCCGGAGTTGCTGAAATATGCCATCTGGAACTTTGCACCGTCGGTACTGCTGCTAAGGTTCTGAGCTGCACCTACTACGATTGTGTGATCGTAAACATTTTGCACCTGAGCTGTGGTGAGACTGCCGTATCTTATGTCGGGATCAATTGCGCAAATCAGACCCGTTTGTGATGCATCAACACTTCGCGGCTTGGATACGCTGTAGCGTGAGTCTATGGTACCGTTACCTGCCGCTTGAATAACAACAAATTCTTTTCCCTGCTTCAAAAGGCTGGATATGGTTGTAACACAAGGCAGTGCGGTAGAATAGAGGTCGTATTCACTGAACGGATCGAGATAAGGATTGTAGGTCGGATCGTTCGGGTCATAACCTTTACTTAAGCCGATTGAGAGGTTGACTGCCTTTGCACCGTTGGCAATATGTGAGGCCATGGCATCAACTATATATGTTGTTGTGTATTGTGCCTCAAAGTTAGCGGCATAAATTTCCGTATCCCAGAGCAGACCGGTAATTCCGAGCCCGTTATTTGCCTTGGCGCCCATTATACCTGCAACGTGAGTACCGTGCGACTGAGCGGCTTTACCTTTTTCGGTGGTTGCAAAAACGTTGTCGGATTCGTAAGTGCCTGCAAACTTGATGAGGTTGTCAAAATCCTCATGGTCGGTCATAACAGGGCCGTCAACCATTCCGAGTACGACGTGGTTGTAGTATTTATCATAATCCCATGCGCTTGCAGCCTGTACTGCTTCCATGTGCCAGTTAAAGCCGTCGGGAATATCTTCATTCCACGGCTCCTGATAAGAATCGGGGAAATAGTACCACGGATCATCGGGGATTGCGCTGACTTCGAGCGGAAGAATTTGCTCAATGCTTGCGGAAATTACCTCGTTATATTTTTCAATTTCCTTGCACTTTTTATTAAGACCATCAAGTCCGTCTGCTTTAATCCTTGCCTGTACCATAACAACGGCATTGATTTCGCCGACTCGCTCTGCACCGATTTCGCTGAGTATTTCTTCAATTCTCTCGTCTGTTGTATCAACATCAAAGTATATATTGACAATCTCTTTTACATACTTTGTGCCGTTTTCTTCAGTCTCTTCCGATTTTGTATGCTTGTATATTTCTCCGCTGTCGAAATACAGACTGTGTACCTGTGTCTGAGTTTCACCGTTTGTGAGCGTTGCCGTGAAGGTGACTGTATTTTCACCGGGCTTGAGGTGAAGATTGTCGGCGCTCCACTCACAGCCGTTAAGTGTGGCTTCACCGACTGTACCTGCTGCAAATCCGTCTGATTCGCTGCGGATTTCGTATGTTACCGATTTTACCGATTCGTTTGCCGTGGCCTTGCCGTTGAAATCAGCTGTAAATCTTGTGACGGTAAGACCTTCTTCGGGAGTTTCGCCGTCAGCTGTTTCAATCTCAAAGTAGCTGTTCTTTGCGGTGCTTGCCAGATAATTTACGGTAATGCTCAGCGGATATGTTTTGCCGCCAATGCTTATATTGTCCTCAAGTGTGAAGCTGCGCAGCTCATCTGTGCCGATTGCGTGCACGCCGAATATACCTGCACTCGGCAGCAGCATCGCAAGTGCAAGCATAAGGGCGGCAGCTCTTTTTTGCTTTCTTGCAAAAATCACGGCAGCCGCAATGATGACAACAGCGGCAATAACAGCAGCAATGATTGCTTTTTCGTTTGTTTTTTTGATTGTGGGTGCTTCAACCGTTTCTGAAGCAGGGGAGGCAAGAACGCTGAAAACAAGCTGAGCTTCGTATGTATCTCCTGCGGCAAGTGTGTCTGTGCCGAGCAGGTAGCCGACGCTACTGTCATGCGCAGGGCTGATATCGCCGTTGTATCTAAGTGCAAGACCGTCAGGGATATTGTGCGTGATTTTTATATCATTTACATCAAATTCATTTGAGTTTTTAAGCCTGAGTGTGATGGTTGCACCGCCGTCAGTTTCCTGTGAATCTGCGGACAGACCGAGGCCGTATTCGTTGGTGCTCAGAGCAGAGGAACCTATGCCGAATAAGCCGCATAATACCGTGCAAAGCACCGTGGCAATAAGTCTTGAATATGCCTTTTTCATTATGCTCACCTCTATAATATAATAAAACTGAAATTAATATAAAATTTTCTCAGTATTTATTATACAAACAATGCTTGCTAATGTCAAGAACACAGGTTATGCAAAGCCCGAAACTAAATACAAAACGGCTGTTTTTAATCTTGACAGTAAACGTAATGTTTAATATAATAAAGGGTGAGAAACTGTCAACTGTTTCAATTTATTTGTAAGGATGTGTGTTAATCAGCTATGGATCCTAAGTACGAAGCGTTATTTACGCCATGGAAGATTGGTAATGTCGAAATCAAGAACAGAATTGTTATGTGCCCCATGGGCGGTACCTCTCTGTTCGGTTGGTTCGAGCTTGGCGGCTGTCATTTTGACAAGGAAGCTGCAAAGCTCTTTATCGAAAGAGCAAACAACAATGTCGGTCTTATTATCCCCGGTATCGCTCCCCTTCGTGATACCTTCTGGGGCAAGTGGCTCTGGCAGAATCCGAAGATGTTTGAAGAGCTCAAGGATTTTATGGACGAAATTCACAAGACAGGTGCAAAGCTTTTCGTTCAGCTTACTGCAGGTATGGGTCGTTCATGGGCTATTACCGAGCTTGTTGCTCCTCTCCACAAGAATAAGTTCACACGCGCACTCATCAAGCCGATTCTCGACACATCACACGAGCTGGCTTCTCCCAGCCCCCAGCCCTCACGTTGGGCACACGATATTATCTGCCCCGAAATGACCAAGGAGCAGATTCACGAAATCATCGAGGCTTTTGCAAAAACAGCAAAGCTCTGCCGCGATGCAGGCGTTGACGGTGTTGAGGTTCACGCTGTTCACGAGGGTTATCTTCTTGACCAGTTTGCTATCGAGTTCTTCAACAAGCGTACCGACGAATACGGCGGCAGCTTCGAGAACAGATACCGCTTCGCAGCTGAGGTTGTAAAGGCAATAAAGGAATCCTGCGGTAACGATTATCCCGTATCTTTGCGTTACTCTGTTGAGTCCAAGATGAAGGGCTTCTGCGAGGGTGCAATGCCCGGCGAGGAATACACAGAGGTCGGCCGTAATATGACCGAGTCCGAAAGAGCTGCAAAGTACCTTCAGGATGCAGGCTACGATATGCTCAATGCTGACAACGGTACTTACGATTCATGGTACTGGGCACATCCGCCTATGTACATGCCCCAGAACTGTAACCTTGACGATGTAGCACATATCAAAGAATTTGTCGATATTCCCGTTGTCTGCGCAGGTCGTATGGAGCCCGATGTCGGTGCTCAGGCTGTTGCTGATGGTAAGATCGACGGTGTCGGTGTTGCACGTCAGTTCCTTACAGACCCCGAGTGGATTACAAAGATTATTGAAGACAGACTTGAGGAAATCAAGCCCTGTATCTGCTGCCACAGCGGCTGCTTCAATTTCTCATCCTCCAAGGGTCACGCAAATACTCAGGACCTTTTCGATACAATGGGTCTTGCCCGCTGCGCTCTTAACCCCAAGACAATGCAATCCAAGAAGTACAAGATCGTTCCTGCAAAGAAGAAAAAGAATATTGCTGTTATCGGCGGCGGTATCGGTGGTATGGAAGCAGCTATTGTCTGTGCACAGCGCGGTCACACAGTTACACTCTACGAGAAGTCAGGCGTTCTCGGCGGCGTATTTATTGCTGCTGCAGCTCCCTCCTTCAAAGAGAAGGACCGTGACCTTATCGCTTGGTACAACCGTGAAATTATGAAGTATCCCTCAATCACCGTTAAGCTCAACACAGAGGTTAAGGATATAAACTCTCTCGGCGCTGATGAGGTTATCGTTGCAACAGGCTCTGTTGCTAACAAGATTCCTGTCAAGGGTGCTGCAGAGTACGGCATTGAGGCTGTTGAATATCTCCTTAAGGAGAAAGAGGTAGGCGATAACGTTGTTGTTGTCGGCGGCGGTCTCACAGGCTGTGAAATTGCTTATGACCTTTATCTCCAGGGTAAGAAGCCTGTTATTGTTGAGATGCAGGATGACCTTATCACAACTCCCGGTGTTGCTCTTGCAAACACCAGCTTCCTGCGTGATTTCTTCAAGGCAAACAAGGTTCCCGTTTTCCTTGAATCCAGAACAACAGAAATCCGCGCAGACGGTGTAACGGTTGCCACAAAGGACGGCAAGACTGTTAACGTTCCTGCCGACAGCGTAATTCTTTCCGTTGGCTACAAGCCCGCTCCCGTTGCAGAAAAGAGCAAGCACGTTCACATTGTTGGCGATGCTTCCAAGGTCGGCAACCTGCGCACAGTTATCTGGCAGGCATGGGACGTAGCTATGAAGCTGTAATTTAACCGTAAAATTTTCCCTACGGCGGCTCTGTGTTAAGCAGAGCCGCTTATTTTGTTGCAATATGGTATTGAAAAAAATAAAATCTTGTGATAAAATCTAAAATGCAGATTTGTAATCTGCGGAAAAGAAACAAAATTTTATTAAAAGGAGGGAAACAAATGTCAATCGATATTCAGGAAATCGTCAGCGGCGTTCTCAACTTCCTTGAGGGCTTGAAGGACTTCCTCTTCAGCTTTGGCGATATCGCTCAGAAATTCTTTGATGCTCTTCCGTAAGCTATATTCTTCGGAATACCGGGCCATATCGCTGCGGCGGTGTGGCCTATTATAAAGATTTAATCCGCTTCAGGCGGTTTATATACAGGCTATGTTTAATCTGATCCTTATGAAAGGGGATATGAATAAAATGAACTACAAAATGCAGCTCACACCCGATGAGATTGATATTCTCAACGGCTCAAAGGGCGAAACAATGGCAAAGGTTATGAAAACTCTTGTCATGTACGGCGATGCTTTCGGCGCAACAAAGATGGTGCCTGTCGAGAGCAAGATGGGTCACCTTGTTACCAGCTTCGGTCTTAAGGTTATGAGCCCTGTTTACGATCTTATGGATCAGCTTATCGCAGGCGGCGCTCTTTCTCAGCAGAAGTTCTCTGTTGACCCCAAGCCGCTCGATCCCAAGGTTCCCGCAAACTTCCTCCAGAAGCTTATCTTCAATAAGTTTATGTACTCCAAGCAGGACGAGTACGATGCACAGCTTGCAAAGCTCGGTCTTATTGACGACAAGTCCTACACATGTACATGCTATATGGACGAGGTCGGCAACCTTCCCAAGAAGGGCGAGGTTCTTTCATGGGCAGAGTCATCCGCTGTTGTTTATGCAAACTCCGTTATCGGTGCAAGATGTAACCGTAACTCCGGTATTATTGAGCTGTTCGGTTCAATCGTCGGCAAGGTTCCCTATTTCGGTCTTGTCACAGACGAGGGCAGAAAGGCTACATGGATTGTTGAGGTCAAGACAACCAAGAAGCCCGAAGCTCAGATTCTCGGCTCCGCAATCGGTATGAAGGTTATGGAGGATGTTCCCTACATCAAGGGCCTTGATAAGTGGATCGGCACAGAGCTTGACGGTGACACCAAGGCTTACCTTAAGGATTTCGGTGCTGCTACAGCTTCCAACGGTGCTGTCGGTCTTTACCACATCGAAAACCTCACTCCCGAAGCAGTTGAGCTTGGCGACAGCCTTGTTGCAGAGGGTGCACAGGTTTATGTTATTGACGATGCTGAGCTTGCAAGAGTTCAGGCAAACTACCCCATTATGTGGAAGAACAAGGATGCTAAGCCGAAGCTCTGCTTCGTCGGCTGCCCCCACCTTTCTCACGCACAGCTCATCGAGTGGACTGACAATGTTGTTGCAGGTCTTAAGAAGAGCGGCCTCAAGAAGGTTTCCGTTCCCACGGTTTTCACAGCTGCTCCTGCAGTTGTTGAAGAGTTCAACAAAACTCCCAAGGCAAAAGAGCTTGCAGCAACAGGTGTTATTCTCAGCTACATCTGCCCGCTTATGTATATGAACAATCCTCTTTGCAAGAAGATGCCTGTTATCACAAACTCTAATAAGCTCAGAACCTACACAACTTCACGCTATTACAGAAGTGAAGAGATTCTCGATATCATCACAAAGGAGGTAAAGTAAGATGAAACAGTTTAAGGGCCGTTCCGTAGTACCGGGCACTTGCACAGCTCCCGCTCTTGTTTCCCACGGCGGTTTCAACACACTTGCTTCCTTCCAGAACGCTCTTCAGTTCGGTGACAAAGAAGCAAAGTGCGGTGACCAGAACAATACTGACCTTTATCAGAAGCCCATGGTAGGCACAGCTCTCTGCCTGCCACAGACAATCGGCTCCACAACAGGCGGTATGGTTCTTTACTGCGCAAAGGTTATGGAGAGAAATCCTGCCTGCATGCTCTTCTCTGAGCATATTGACTCACTTGCTTGTGCAGGTGCAGTTCTCGGTGCAGTCTGGACAGAGTCTCCGATGCCTGTTGTTGACTGTCTCGGTGATGAGTTCCTTAACTATGTTAAGGACGGTATGAAGATCACTGTCGCAGAAGACGGCACAGTAACAGTTGAATAATAATTAATCTGTTATAAGTGAAACAACAGCGTCAATCCGCTTGAAAAAGCGTGTTGGCGCTGTCTTTTTTTCTGTATGTGAAAATGACGAAAAACCTTACAAATTTTCAAAAAGCCGAATTTTGACTTTGATGTCAAAAAAGAACAAAAACGAAATTTCGTTGTGCAATATAAACAAAAACTATAAGCGATGATAGTATAATGTGTCGAGAGAGTTGATCGGGACTTGCCAAAATCGTTGTGCAAACTGCACAAATAAGTGATACAGCTTTTGTGCATTTAGTCTTGACAAAACGCACAAAAAATATTAGAATGCAAGTGTAAACAAACGAAAGGAGAAATAAAAATGTTTGCAAGATTTGTATTCAAGAAGAAAGAAGAGCTTATGAAGGAAATTTCAAAAGAGAAGAATTTTTTCCGTATGCTCGCAAAATCAGCAGAGCTTGAGGGCCTTCTCAACTACATGAACACCAACGTTCAGTAATCAGAGCCTGAAGCTCACCCCTATGGGAGTATCAAATCAGGGCGTTGCCCGTTTATATAGATAGCAAATTCCCCCGGGCGTTTTCCGTATCACTCAGATACGTCAAACTCCTCCGAGATACGTGAGTATCGTCGGAGGAGTTTTTTTATTCGGTAATATATTTGCCTGTAAAATCCCAGACCTTGTTGAAATATGTTTCGGGGTCTGTTGTGACTGAAACGGCGTGGTCGGCTTCGGGAATAGTGAGCAGCTCTTTTTCGCCGTTGAACGCTTCAAAGTTACGGTGTACCATTTCAAACGGAACAAAGTTATCAATCTCACCGTGTATAAACAGCATAGGCGTTTTTGAGCGCTTGAGTCCCTCAATGCTTGAAGCGGCTTTGAAATCGAGATCAACGTGGCGTTTTATGCAAATCTGTGCCGCGTGCAGAAACGGAAAGACAGGCAGGTGGAACATGTCGACTATCTGGTGAGAAAATTCGTCCCATACGCTTGTATAGCCGCAATCCTCAACAGCACATTTTACATTGTCGGGCAAAGGCTCGCCTACGGTCATCATTACCGTTGCCGCACCCATTGATTCACCGTGAAGCACAATCTGTGCATCGGGGTCAGCGGTAACGGCATAGTCAATCCATGCAAGCAGATCGTATTTATCAAGATAGCCCATTGTGTATGTGACTATGTTCTTGGCTTTTACTCCCTTTTCATTACCTCTCATATATGGCAGAATAACATTGTAGCCTTTATTGAAATACTCTCTGGCGTAGTGAGCCATTCCGCCGGGACCCGATGTGTAGCCGTGGCAGATAATTGCCCATTTGTGGCTGTCGCCGTTTTCAATAAGTACGGCACAAGGCTCGTCACCGATTGAGTTGCGTGTGACGATTTCGCTTTTGGGAACAGAGTCAAACCATTCTGCAACACCCTCAAGTATATTGTAAGACGGCTTTTTTGACGGAGGAACGGGTGGGTCGCCGAAAATTTTGCTTGTGATGTCGCTGCCTTTTTTGGTAAGCACACCGAGCCACATTATTTCGCCTGCAATAAACGGTACGGCTGCGGCAACGGCTGTGACAGCACCTGCGCCGATAAATATTTTCTTTGAAAGCTTCATATCGGTCATCTCCTTTGAGGGATTTCTGTGTATATTTTATCTCAATTATATTTATCCGTCAACGTATTTGTAACGCAAAAAATGTTGAAAAAGGAAAAATGATGTGTTAATATATTATTCATAAACCAATGGAGGACATTCAACAATGAAAAAGAATAAGCTTTTGATGAGGATTATTTCATTTGCGGTTGTTGCAGCGATGCTTTCCGGAATATTCTCGGCATCGGCAGTTATGCCGACCCCCGAAAAAGAGTACGATATGCTTCCGGTTATATACGTTACGGGCTTTGGCGCAACAACTCTTGCCGAGCATAATGCTGACGGCAGTGTAGAAGCTGTATTTCCGCCGAGCATAGATTCAATTCTCGATTATCTCGGCGACAATATTTTCAAAATATTTATCGGACTGTTTGAAACCATTTTTATGAATAAAACAGAAAAGCTGGCGGCTTCGCTTGCTCCTCTTATTCTTGATATCGTCGATGCTATGGCACTGAACCCTGACGGAACTTCAAAGCACCCGAACGTCGGACCGATCGTATCCGGTGCAAAGAATACGTCGCTTGAAGCCTTTACAAAAAAAGGAATGCTTGCCTATGTACCCTATACAGGCTCCGAATTTCTCGATATGGAATGTGTCGGCGATATAATCGGTGACGATAAGGTGTTTAATTTTACATATGATTGGCGTTTCAGCCATATTGACAATGCTGAGCTTTTCCGTGAATACGTTATGGAAGTGCTTGAGCTTACGGGTGCCGAAAAGGTTAACGTTTATTCAATCAGCCAGGGCGCGCTTATTGTAGGAGCTTACCTTTACAGCCACGCTGAGGATGGATTTATAAATAGCATTTTCTTCGATACACCGGCGCTTGAAGGTACTGACCTCGTATCTGCAGTTTTCGGAATTGAGGATATTACAATCAATACCGCACCTCTTGGTCCGCTGCTTTCGCAGATTCTTCACATGGAGTTTGACCTCAGCCCGATTCTTTCGGTTCTTCCTGTTGATTTCATTAATCTTGCCTTTGACTACGGTAGGAGAGACCTCATTCTTCCCGATGTTATTTACGGAATTGCTTTCTGGGATATGCTGCCCACGAGCGAGCTTACAAAGCTTCAGGAGCATTGGCTTGACCCTGCTGAGAGCGCAAGAGTAATTGAAAAGACAAATGAGCTTCACTACGGATTTATGTCTCACATTAAAGAAACCTTTGATAAGGCAGAGGCAAACGGCGCGAAAATAACTATTAAGAGCGGCTACGGTATACCGATGATTATCGGAAATGACGATAATTCCGATGCTATTGTTAATCTTAAGTATTCCTGCGGTGCGACCTGTGCACCTCTGGGCAGTAAATTTGATGACAGCTATACTCAGGTAAAGAACGGTGTCTATGCTGTATCGCCCGATAGGACAATCGACCTTTCGACCGCCTACTATCCGGAAAGAACGTGGATAATCCGTAACAATGTTCACGGTCAGGCAGAATGGGATTCACGCTCATTCAAGTTTATTGTAACTCAGCTTATGACCGAGGGCGTCAAGGATGCGTATTCATCATATGAATTTCCGCAGTTTATGGAGAGCATGGCACCCAATGATAAGGTGACAATGTCATTCACCTCAACCAACAGCAGCTTCCTTGCCTATGATGAGAGCGGCGAATATATGGGCAAGGTAAAAATTACAAACCTCTCTCTTGAGGATACGATGTATGTAAGCTCAATTGCTTCGGATTACAATGCTCTCAAATTTGCGTTTGACAAAACGCTCAGGCTCAAGCCCGGTGAAAGTGTCGAGATTACAATTCTCAACGCACCCGGCGGCAGTGACGTAACCAAAATGACCTTTGCAAATGTTACTCTTACATATAGAACGGGTCTGCTTTCAAAGGCTCAGTCTGCCGGCTTCGGCGTTACGATGATTTCTGCCGATGATTATGCAGGCGTTATCCAAAAATAAAATTCTGATATGTTGATAAAGAGCAGCGGTGTTCCGTTGCTCTTTATTTTTTTGACAAATCGCACAAAAAAACGCACGAAATTTCGTCAGCGTCAGCGGCATTTGGCGGCGGTTTTATATTTGAAATATAATTCTTTTTATGGTAATATATAATTTATAGTGAAAGTGTATTCTTTCGCATATATTTTAATCGGAAAGGACTAACCCAAAATGAAAAAATTCTTATCAGTTCTTCTGGCAGCCATTATGGTTGTTGTTTGCTGCGTACCTGCTTTCGCAGCAGAGTCACTCTATCCTCTTCAGTTTAATAAGGATGGCGATTTCAAAATCCTCCACATCACAGACTGTCAGGATGAGTATCCCGCAAGCGAAACAATGCTTCAGTTCATCGAGCATTGCCTTAAAAAGTACGACCCTGACCTTGTTGTTCTCGGCGGTGACAATACCGTTGACGGTAGAGGCAAGCAGGAACAGGCCGTTGCTCAGATTGTAGAGCTTTTTGTTAAGTACGAAACATATTTCACACTTGTTTTCGGTAACCACGACCGTGAGTACGGCCCTGTTGAGGAGCAGATTAAGCACAATGCAGAGCTTCTTGGCTACTATCAGAAGCACGGCGGAAAGTATTGCCTTGCTAATGATATTTTCCCCGAGCTTACAGGTGTAGGTACACACTGCCTTCCCGTTCTTTCAAAGGACGGAAAAAATGTTGCTTACAACCTCTTTATGTTCGATTCCGGTACAAGCGGTTATAAAGACCCAGCAATCTCAGAAGAAGTAGGTTATGATTGCGTACATCCCGACCAGATCGAATGGTACAAGACTATAAGCAAGGCAGCTAACGTTCCCTCAATGGCATTCCAGCACATCATTGTCGGTGAGATTATGGATGTCTTCTACAAAGAAAAGAAGGACGTTGCAATCAGCTTTGACAGCAAGTTCTGCAACGGCAAGGAATATGACCTTACAGTAGCAGATTTCTCCGCTATCAAAGACGGTATGCTCCTTGAGCCTCCCTGCCCCGGTGTTGTAAACTACGGTCAGTTCGATGCACTTGTTGAGTGCGGCACAGTTGCTGTTTTCTCAGGTCACGATCATGTTAACACATTTACAGTTGAGTATAAGGGCGTTGATATCGTCAACACTCCCGGTTGCACATTTAACTCCTACGGTCAGGATTATAACAGAGGCGCACGTCTCATCACTATCCACGATGATACAAAAGCATATGATTCCGAGGTTATCCTCCTTGCAGAAGAAGCAATGGACAGCGAATTTATCGAGCTTAATTTCTTCAGCAAGATCTTCGGCATTATGATCAACAAGATCATCCTTGCTTTCTTTGACCTTTTCTGATTTTCTGTTTATAAGATAGGATTTGATGTTTGATGAAATCAAAGATTAAACACAAAATTCTTGCGGTTGTCTGTGTGGTTTGTCTTGTGTTTGCGGCGGCTGTTGTTGCCGTTCGCGCTGCACAGCCCAATCCTGTTTTCACTGTAAACGGTGCAAGTCAGCTTCACCCGGGTGAAGAAGTGAATGTTGCCGTAACGGTCAACAATAATAAGGGCTACTGCGCGGCAGAGTTTGTGCTTAGCTACGATTCCGATGTTCTCACGCCTGTCGGCGTTGAGGCAGGTGATGCCGCAAGCGAGTATTTTTCTGCAAACCCGAACTATGCTGACGGCAAGGTTTACTTTACCGTTATTGACGATTCGCTGATGACTGCGGGCGGCACAGTTGCCAATATCCGCTTCAAGGTTGACGAAAACGTTGTTCTTTACAGCGGTGACCTTAATCTCAAGGTTTCCTCAATCGTCGGCAACGTTGTTTTCGGCTATTCGTTCCTGCCTGTTAAGGCTACTGTTGCTCCGGGTGAAATCCACGCCGCAAAGCAGATTTTTGTTCCCGATGCAGCAGACCCGACTAAGGATGAGCAGCTCTCCGTCAAGGCGGATAGCGGCAGATATGTTATTGGTGCTACAACCTATGCAAACCTTACACAGGCTGAGCTTGCTGATAATTTCGGCTCGCTCAAGGTTGAGTTCTTCTCTGCAAATGGTGCGGCTCTCAGCACATCTGCTCTGCTTTCTACCGGTTGCAGAATCAAGGTTGTTGACGGCGACACAAGCAACACGCTTGTAATGAGCGTCAAGGGCGATGTTGACGGTAACCTTTCTAAGGATGCCAACGATGCTTTCCTCGTCGGTATGTTTGAAAGCGGAATGCTCAGCGCTGACAATGCAGATACCGCATACGCAGATGCGGCAGATATCAACGGCGACGGAGTTGTTGACAGCAGCGACTTCAATGCCGCTATGACCGAATCACTTAAGTAAAAAGCTATAAAAATAAAAATCAGCGATTATTCTTTGATGAATTTTCGCTGATTTTTTGTTTGAATTTAGGCGGCTTTTTCTGTTTTGATTATAAGGTTCAGTTCGCTGTCATATACCTCTGTCCTGTCATCATAAACAACCGTGAGGTATATTCTGCCGTTGTGGTTCTTTATTTCGCAGTAGTTGCAGTTCGTGAAAACAAATTCCTGCTTGTTGTAATCGTAAACTCTGTATTTGCCTGTGTAAACGTTGTCGCCTATGTACTCAAGGTCGGCTACGGTGAGCAGGCCGCAGTCTTCTGCTGTGGTGACGGTTTTCCATTCGTCTTTCTTGCAGGGCAGAGTTAAAAGCTGCTTGTGCGTCTGAGCATTGTAATACGTGCGTGTGCCGTCATCGTCAATGTAGCAGTATGCGCCGTCAAAATCCTCGGTGTAAGCGGTGTCGCTTCGCTCACTTAACAGCTTACCGTTTTCATCGCAGAAAAGTATTCTGCCGCTCAACTCGTCTGTTGCGGTAAAGCAGCCGAGGTTTTCCGAATATGCTGTGGCATTCAAACCTTTGCAGGATATGATTTCGTCTGTAAAGGCATCACGGAAAAATTCATCGGGTGCACTCATATGCGAATAGAATTTTATGAGCTTACCGTTAATCTCAAAAAAGTAATTCATAGCAGACAGCGATAAGGTGTCACATTCTCTTTCACGCAGCAGCTTCAGCTCGGAATCATAAATATATTCTTTAGTATTATCTGTTGCAATAAAATATTTGCCGCCAACTGTCTGTATATCGTTATAAACGGGCTCGAGCAGCCATTTTCCGTCAGCAGAAATTATGCCGTAGCCCTCTTCTCTGTTGTATGCGGCAACTGCTTTGTTTGTCACAAACGGACCGCAGTAGTCAAACCTTTCAAATACCGTCTGACCGTTTTCGTCGCACACGGTCATATAGTTATCCTCGCTTAAAAAGTCATATATTACGAGCAGTCCGTTGTAAAAGCATTTGCCGTCTGTATCAACTGTCTGGTATTCGTTGCCCGAAAAGAGCAGGTTTCCGCCGTAATCGTAAACATTAAACGGCTGTTCAAACTGCTGGCAGATTATTCTGTTTTCGGAAAGTGACATTATGTTGTCTTTCAGCTCAAGTCTGAAACTTCCGTCAGAGGATACCAGCAGAGAGTTGTGGCAAATCGGCTCCCAGTCTCCCTCCAGAATTTTCAGGCAGTAATATGTTTTATCTTCTACCTGAAAGGTCTGGTATGAGTTATAGATAGGCTGAGCAACCTGCTTTCCGTCGGTTGTCATAAGTCCGTAGGCTCTGCGCGGTATATAGCCGTTCTCTTCTTCACACGTGTAATCTGCCATATACGGTACAAGCTCGGTTGTGCTGCTTTCGGGCTTTTCGGTGCAGCCTGCAAAGCTGAATAAAACCAAAATCACAAGCAGAGCGGATGTAAGTTTTCTTAACATAAAAAATCCCCCTTTCATCTGCATTATAAGCAAAATGAAAAGGGGAAGTCAATAATACTTACAGCATTGTAACGCTGATTACGGTTTTGTAATCAGAAGTGGGAGAGATTCTGCTCGCCGTCAGCAAACAGGAACTGGGGATAGAGAATGTTTGAGCTTACCGTGGGTTGACCCTCAAAGCTGAGCAGGTAGAAGAGCATATCTGCTACGTCAGAGCCGCAGCGGCAGGGAACGTGAGGTGCGCCCTCTATGAACCATGTGTTGTCGGGCAGCAGACAGGTAGAAGCGTCAATAACTCTGTCGGGTGAGAGCTTTGCAGGGTCAGCAGCAACATAGTCATCGCCGAGAGTTTTGCCGAAGGGAGCGATTGTTGCGCCTGCGGACATAAGCTCCGATTCGAGGATTGCATCGCCGTTGACATAGGCTCTTTCATAAACAGGAATAACGGGTGAGCCGTAGGCGGTAATGATTGTAACGCTTACGCCGTCAGCCATCATCTTCTTGATAAACTCATCTCTGCCGAGTCTGAACTTCTGGAATTTGTCAATGCGCTTGATAAGACCTGAGTAGTTCTCAATATCGTCACCGAATACAAACTTCTTTGCATCCTCGTATTCATCAGCCTGAGTCATAGCCCAGAGGCCGGGCATTGTGCCGAAGGAATCACGCATTGTTTCTTCGTAAATCTGTTCCTTATAGTTTTCTGTGAGGTTGTTTGCAAAGCCGAGCAGAGAATCTGTAATGCCTGTTTTGTCGAGGATTGTCCAGAGTACATTCATATCGGGCAGAGTGTGGTAAAGGAAGTTGTTGAGAAGCTCCTTATCAAAGCCGACCTTGCCGCTGAGTGCATCGGATGCGACGTATGAGCCGTATATTGTAGAGGAAAGGAACATACAGCTGTCAACCTTGGAGTAGCCGTATTCATCGAGATATGCAAGCGTCATAACTCCGCCGAGGCTGCAGCAGATGATGTCAACCTTTTTGCAGCCGTGGTCCTTGAGTGCAAGGTTTACAGCGGCATCAATTTTCTTTGCAACTGTGTACGGGTCAAGACGCCAGTCGTATGTAACGTAGTAAACGTTCTCTGCACCGAGTCGCTCGGATGCTTCAACAACAATGCCGAGCTCGCTGTCGCCGTATGCCTTGAAGCCCTCAAGGTCTTCGGGGTAGTTGCTCATTGCAAGCGGATATTCTTTTACGGAAACGTTTGCAACCGTGTCACCGTTTTTATTGCACGCCATATCGGCAAAAAGGTCGTTGACAAAATCGCACACCTCGTTGACAAGACCGTCTGTGCCGGTGAAGACTGTGGCAAATAAAGCCTTGAAAACAGCTGCGACAATCGGACCTGCTTCAACAGAAAGTGCAGGGCGCTCGTTTTCTGTGCCGAGGTCAACGGTAAGAGCGGTAAAATCAAGACCTCTTACTATAACGAGAGGAGTAGCCGGCTTTTTTTCGGCGGCAAATGCCGTACCCGTGCAGGTGAGCACGAGAATAACGGACAGGATAATGCAGATAAAGCGTTTCATAAGAATTCCTCCGAATCGTGGTTGGTTTATGATGTGTATTATATTATATTTGAAGAATTAAATCAACAAGTAAGATAAGTACAAGTAATAAAATAAATTTTTTTGAATAAATGCTTGACAAATCAAAGGGAGTTGTGTATAATAACTAACGTTGTGCGGATGTAGCTCATCTGGTAGAGCGCCACCTTGCCAAGGTGGAGGTAGCGAGTTCGAGCCTCGTCATCCGCTCCAGAAAAAACCTCTTTTGTCCCTTGACAAGAGAGGTTTTTTGCTATATAATCACACCAACAACTGAAAATGCCAAATGGGGTGCTGATGTTATCGGCTGAGAGTCGGGCTTGGAGTCCGTAACCCTTGAACCTGATCCGGGTAATGCCGGCGTAGGAATTTTAAGTGTTGCAGCTTATTCGCCAACAGGAGAAATTCCTTTTGGCGTTTTTTTGTTGCAACTTTAAGAAAAGAAAGGTGTTTTCAAAATGTCAAACAGTCTCAACCGAACAGAAACCACAAAACGTCTCGCACTCAGCGGAATTATGCTTGCCATGAGTACGGTGCTCTCATTTGTCAAGGTCTTTGAATGGCCTTTCGGTGGCAGTATTACAGCCTGCTCTATGCTGCCGATTGCTATGCTGGGCTACACCTACGGCACAAAATGGGGTCTCGTCTGCGGTCTTGTTCACGGTGTGCTCCAGGCAATAACCGGTGCAACTATGAGCTCTGCCTTTGCAGGTCAGGATGCAGGCAGCGTTGCCGCAATAGTTGCGATTGATTATCTTGTTGCGTTTGCCGTAGTCGGTGTTGCAGGTATGTTCAAGGGCAGAACAAAAAGCCACACTCTCTCCTTTGCTGCCGGTACGGCAATTGCTGTTTTCCTGCGCTATGTCGCTCACGTAATTTCAGGCTATATTTTTTACAGGTCATATGCCGATTGGTTTTTCGGTGAGGTTATGGTCAACGAATTTTCGGCTGAGCTTATGGAAAAATGCTCTCCAAATCAGTTGGGCTTTATATATTCTGTAATTTATAATGCCGCTTATATGATTCCTGAGCTGATACTTACTACCGTTGTGGCGGCGCTTGTGATAGCGCTTATTGCCCCCGTAAGGAAAGAAATGATTAAAAACGTAGTATCACAAAAATAATAATAGACAAATAAAGGCAAGTGTGATATACTAATAATGTTTATTTATAGCTAACGGAAGGAGTTTGCGGCAGCACGGTTGCCGCAAAACAGTAATATGGATATTAAAATTGCACTTGCTCAGATTTTTTCCGCAGTTGAGCCTACAATGGCTGAGGCCGGTATGTCTGCTGTACGCCCTGAGGGTATCGAAAAGGGCGAAGCACCTGTTGCCAAGGGTGACAACGGTGTCGGTTTCCGTATTGACTTCAAGGGCGAGGATAAGGCTGTTGCCCTCAAGCATTTTGACAATAAGCTCACTTTTGAGCTTTCTCAGACAGTAGATGAAGAGGGTAACTTCACAGACTATAAGCAGGTATCCCTCTATCTTCTCGATACTGAAACTGCTGACGATAAGGATATCCGTTCAATCAGCGGCGATGTTTCCGATACGATTATGTCCAAATTCTGCAAGTCGGCTTCTGCTCCCCAGAGAGTAAAGGCTCCCAAAACCGTTTCCAAGGCTGCTGCCAGAAGCGGTCAGGTTTATTACGATGCCAATACTCTTGCAAGCCGCCTTACAAATTCACTCTATCCTCAGTTTCGTGCGGAATACAATGCCAATATAAACAAATACGGCACCTTCCTGCCTGAGGATTTCTTCGCTCAGGGTTGCACACAGGCGATTATGGATACAATCCGCCGCAACAATCCTGCTGAGATGAAAAAGCTGTTTGATCTGCTTAACGAGATATATCTTGATGCAACAAACGAAACACAGAGCATTATTGTTGTAACTATTCTCGGTGAGCTTGGCAGCGACCAGACTCTGCTTGCAAACTGTGTTGACTATATGAATGATGATCTTATGGGTCCCGTTATCAAGGTCAACAAGTATCTCCACTCAGCAAGCGGCAAGTCTGCAAGAGAAAAGCTCAAGAATCCGCCTGCTTATAAGCCCAAAAAGGTTAAGAAGCCCGGTCTGTTTGAAAGAATGATGAACAGCCAGCAGAATACCCCCGGCAGATAATTGCAAAAGTTTTGTGCCGCAGTCGATAATGGCTGCGGCACTTTGCATTTTTGTGTTGAAAAATCGCAGTAATTATAATACAATATATTTATCAATTTTTAAGGACTGACAAAATGATCAGAATTAATCAGATAAAACTGCCGCTTGAGGCAGGCAATAATGAGCTGATAGCTGCCGCCGCCAAGGTGTTGCGTTGTCCTGTGCGTAAGATTCTTACGCTTGAGGTCGCACGCAGGGCTGTTGATTCGCGCAAAAAAGAAGAGGTTTGCTTTGTTTATAATGTGAATGTTACGGTTGACGGCGATGAGGACAGCTTTATCGCAAGAGCAAAAGAGGGAAAAGCGGAAAAATATACGCCTTTCCGTTATGATTTGCCCGAGAACAAGCGCAGGTCTTCACTGCGCCCTGTCGTTGTAGGCTTTGGTCCGGCAGGTGTTTTTGCCGCACAGACGCTTGCGAAGTCGGGACTCAAGCCGATTGTGCTTGAGCGTGGCGACTGTGTTGAACAGCGTACAAAAAAGGTAAAGACCTTTTGGGAAACAAAAGAGCTTGATGAAAACAGCAACGTTCAGTTCGGTGAGGGCGGTGCAGGCACTTTTTCCGACGGCAAACTGACAACGGGTATCAAGGATACGCTGTGCAGGCAGGTTTTCCTTGAATTTGTCCGCCACGGCGCACCGCAGGAGATTCTTTTTTCAGCAACGCCTCACATCGGCACAGATAAGCTCGGCTCGGTTGTAAAATCAATGCGTGAGGAGATTATTGCCCTTGGCGGAGAGGTGAATTTCCGTTGCCGTCTGACGGGTTTAATTGTTGCGAACGGCTTTATTCACGGTGTTGTCTATGAAAACGAGCAGGGTAAAACCGTCGAGATTGAAACAGATACTCTTATTCTTGCAATCGGTCATTCGGCAAGAGATACGGTGGAAATGCTGTTTGAAAGCGGAGTGAAAATGGTGCAGAAGCCGTTTTCCGTCGGCACACGAATTGAGCATCCCCGTGAAATGATAGATCGCTCACAGTACGGCGATTTTGCAGGTCATCCGAAGCTCGGTGCTGCAAACTACAAGCTCTCCTGCCATCCGCAGGGCGGCAGAGGCGCATACACTTTCTGTATGTGTCCGGGCGGTACTGTTGTTGCCGCCTCGAGCGAAAAGGGACGTATGGTCGTTAACGGAATGAGCGAATATGCGCGTGACGGTGAAAACTCGAACTCTGCAATTCTTGTCGGAATAGAACCGCAGGATTTCGGCAGCGAGCATCCGCTTGCAGGAATAAAGCTCCAGCGTGAAATCGAATCAGCGGCTTTTGAGGCAGCAGGCTCTGATTACAAAGCACCGGCTCAGCTTGTAGGAGATTTCCTCAATAATGTTCCGTCAGAAAAGCTCGGCAGTGTGCGCCCCTCCTGTCCGACGGGTGTAACGCCGGGTGATATCCGCAAGGTTTTACCGCAAAAGGTTACCGATACCATTGCCGATGCGCTCGTTAAAATGGATAAGCAGCTCAAGGGCTTTGCCATGCACGATGCTGTGCTGACCGCACCTGAAAGCCGCTCCTCGTCACCTGTAAGAATTACGAGGGACGAGTATTTCCAGTGCAACATCGGGGGAGTGTATCCCTGCGGTGAGGGTGCAGGTTATGCAGGCGGTATAGTTTCCGCAGGCGTTGACGGAATCCGCTGTGCTCACGCAGTACTCAGCGATGAGAATAATTTTTGAAATATTGACTGGTTGAAAAAGCCCTGAACCGTGCTCGCGTACAGTTCAGGGTAAACTTTTTTACATAATTTGTTTCGTTCGGCAATATTTTGTGACGGATTATTCCGAAAATCTGTCTATAAGGGTGAAAGGCCTTTTGAAACCGAAAAGGGGTGAATAAAATGCACGATGCGGAAATAGTAGCGTTGTACCTTGAAAGGAACGAAATCGCAATAAAGGAAACAGAGCGAAAATACGGCGGTTACTGTATGACTATTGCCCATAATATTTTAGGCAGTTTTCAGGATTCTCAAGAGTGTGTAAATGATACGTATATGCGCGTATGGGGCTCTATACCGCCGAACAGACCGACAAGTCTGCGTGCTTTTGTAGGTAAAATCACACGCTTTCTTGCCCTTAATATGTACGAAAAGTTATCTGCAAAAAAGCGTGGCAACGGTACGGTGGCTTTGGTGCTTGATGAGCTCAGCGAATGCATACCCGATACCGATGCAAATACTGATATCACGCAGGAGTATATAATAACCGATGCCGTTAACGCTTTCCTTGAGAGCTTGCCCGAACAAAACAGAAATATTTTTGTAAGAAGATATTGGTATATGAGCTCCGTTAAGGATATTGCGGCAGAATACGGCTTGGGTGAAAGCAAGGTTAAAATGTGTCTTATGAGAATGAGAAATGAGCTGAAAGGTCAGCTTGAAAAGGAGGGAATTATTATATGAAAAGTAAAAGACTGTTGTTTGCAATGGAGGATATTAATCACGAGTTTATTGAAGCTGCCGCACCGAAAGAAAAAAAGAAATCAACAGTGCCTTGGGTTAAGATCTGTGCGGTTGCCGCTTGCATTGCTTTAATTGTAGCGGTCGGTGCAGGTATGTTTTACGAAAAGCCACAGGCTTTACCGATGCTAGAGCTTGATAATATTTTCGACGGCGGAATGAGTATGGAAGCTCACTTCGCATACAGCGCAGATGAGCTGATAAACAGCAACCCGTGGACTAAAGAGAACACACCTGACGAACTGCCTGTTTATAAAAATACCGTTTATAACGCGTACGATGAGAAAGTGTCAGCAGCGGACATAAATGCAATGAGAAAGGCTTTACTTGATGCGGCAGATAAGCTCGGAATTGCCGCGAACAGTTCTGATATAAAAAAGCAATACTATGAGCCAGACAGACTGTACAGCCTTTACATCGAAAAAGATAATATAAAAATTGAAGTAAATGTTTGGTTCAGGCTGAATGTTGAAATCAGCGGCGAAAACATTCTGCCCAAAGGATATAAGCTTGATAATTACGCTTCGTATGACGAGATAAGAAAAACGGCGGAATATCTGAAAACAGAGTATTCAGCGTTTCTTGATATGGAAAAGCCTGTGGCAAACATAGCTCTCGGGGCTTACGATATTTACGGCAGACGCAGTTTTTCGCTTGAGATTTATGACGGAGCAGGCAGTATCGACGGGCAAATAAGAAGCTATAATTTTGAAGGGGTAAGCTTTTGGCTTGACGACACCTTCGGCACTCTGCGTATATCTCAAAGCTGCCGTGAGAATGAAACGGTAGGTGTATACCCGATAATCACTGCAGATGAGGCTTTTGAGCTGCTTGAACAGGGTGAATATTATACAAGCGTTTATGTCGATTTTCCCGGTGTGCAGGCAGTTAAAAAGGTCGAATTGGTTTATCACACATCGACGCTTGCCAAAACCTTTGTTCCTTATTACAGGTTTTATATTGAAATTGAGCCTGACGGAACAATTACCGAGGATTTCCCGGAAATGAAAAGCTACGGCACATACTATGTGCCTGCGGTTGAAAGAAAATATATACAGGAGCAGGAAACAGAGCTGTTTCAGTGAAATGAAAACCTGCTGAAATAGAATGATATTAAAAAAGACCTGAGCAGGTATGATTCCTGTTCAGGTCTTTTGTCATTGTTTATTAGTTAGTTTCTGGGCTTTCTGTCACCGCGGCGGAAATCCTTACGGGGCGCGGGGCGACGGGGAGCATCGGAAATTGTGTTTTCGGGAACCATGCCCTCAATCTCGATGAGTGCGTCTCTTCTGGAGAGGTTGAGTCTGCCCTGATCATCAATTTCGAGAACCTTGACAATAACCTCATCGCCGACAGCGACAACATCCTCTACCTTTTCTGTGCGCTTTACATCAAGGCGGCTGATGTGAACAAGTCCCTCTTTACCGGGAGCGATTTCAACAAATGCGCCGAAGTCCATAATGCGTGTAACAACGCCGTTGTAGAATGAGCCGGGCTCAGGATCGTTTGCGATTGTGTTGACCATGAGGAGTGCACGCTCTGCATCTTCAATATCAAGAGCGCAGATGAAGATTGAACCATCCTCTTCAACGTCAACCTTACAGTTGCACTCAGCGCAGATCTTCTGGATAACCTTACCCTGCTTACCGATAACTTCGCTGATTTTGTCAACGGGAATCTTTGTTGTAAGCATCTTGGGTGCATACTTGGAAAGCTGCTTGCGCGGCTCGGGGATGCACTTGAGCATTACGTCATCAAGAATTTCACATCTTGCTGTGTATGTCTTATCAAGAGCCTCACGGATGATTGCGGGAGTAAGACCGTGAACCTTGAGGTCCATCTGGATTGCTGTGATACCCTTCTTGGAGCCGGCAACCTTAAAGTCCATATCGCCGAAGAAGTCCTCAAGACCCTGGATATCAACCATTGTCATGAAGCGGTCACCCTCGGTAACAAGACCGCAGGAAATGCCTGCAACGGGAGCCTTGATCGGAACGCCTGCTGCCATAAGTGAAAGTGTTGAGCCGCAGACGGAAGCCTGTGATGTTGAACCGTTGGATGAGAGAACCTCGGAAACAAGGCGGATGCAGTAGGGGAATTCCTCAACGCTGGGAATTACGGGAACAAGAGCCTTTTCTGCAAGTGCGCCGTGACCGATTTCACGTCTGCCGGGACCTCTGGAGGGCTTTGTTTCGCCAACAGAGTATGAGGGGAAGTTATAGTGGTGCATATATCTCTTGGTGGTCTCGTTGTCGATACCGTCAAGAAGCTGAACATCGCTCATGGGGCCGAGTGTTGTTACTGTGAGAACCTGAGTCTGGCCTCTTGTGAACATACCTGTGCCGTGAGCTCTGTCGAGAAGGTCAACCTCTGCTGCGAGGGGACGGATCTCGTTGATGCCTCTGCCGTCAACACGCTTGCCATCGTCAAGAAGCCAGCGGCGGACAACGTACTTCTGTGTCTTGTAAAGGCAGTCATCAATCTTTGCGATTTCTTCGGGATAAATTTCGTCGAACTTAGCGTGAACAGCATCGTAGATGGGCTTGAGTCTCTCGTCGCGGATACGCTTGTCGTCTGTGTCGAGAGCAATGCGGATATCTTCAATTGCGAAGTCCTTGATTGCCTCATACATTTCGGGAGCGGGATCGTTTGAGGGGAACTCAACCTTTTCTTTGCCGCACTCAGCCTTGATTGTGTTGATGAACTCAACAATTCTCTGGTTTTCAGCGTGAGCGAACATGATACCGTCGTACATTTCGTCGTTGGTAACTTCGTTTGCCGCAGCCTCAATCATTGCAACAAGGTCAGATGTGGAAGCGACAGTAACGTACATATCGCTCTTTTCCTTCTGCTCTGCTGTGGGGTTGATGATATATTCACCGTCAATCATACCGACAACAACGCCGGAAACAGGGCCTTCCCACGGAATCTCGGAAATGGAGATTGCGATTGAAACGCCGAGCATAGCTGTGATTTCGGGTGAGCAATCGGGGTCAACGGACATAACCGTTGCAACAACGCCGACATCGTTTCTCATATCCTTGGGGAAGAGAGGACGGATGGGTCTGTCGATAACGCGGGAAGCGAGAGTAGCCTTTTCGCTTGCTCTGCCTTCACGGCGCTGGAATGAACCGGGGATTCTGCCTACTGCGTAGAGCTTTTCTTCAAAGTCAACGGAGAGGGGGAAGAAGTCAACTCCCTCACGGGGCTTTGCAGCCATTGTAGCGGTACAAAGTACGTTTGTTTCGCCGTAGCGAACAAGGCAGGCACCGCCTGCAAGCTCAGCCATCTTGCCGATTTCAACAACAAAGGGACGGCCTGCAATTTCTGTCTTGAAGGTTTTGAATGTGTCAAAAGATCTCAATGTCATTTTGCTTACCTCTTTCTTTTTTATTGGGCGGCTTATAAAACTCAAAGTGCAAAGACAGTATAGGTTTTTGGTCAGCGAAATTTCAAAAACGCAGGTGATACTTTGTGTATTACCGAGTATTTTGGAACAAGATGACGGAAAAAGGACAACTGTATTTCGTGCTGTGAGTTTTTTTAAGGTGCCCGGTATTGTTTCCGGAAAGCGGCTCTGACTTTTAGCAATAAATAAAACGCTTGAATTTTTTTACTCAAAAGCTTTATTTACCGCTAAAGCCTGTCGGCGGCTTTCCGGTGCTTTTCAAAATTGCAGGGCGGCAACCGCGTGGGAAGCCGCCCTATTTGTGCCTGGATTATTTACGAAGACCGAGTCTTGCAACGATTGAACGGTAACGCTCAATGTCAACCTTCTGAAGGTATGCAAGAAGGTTACGTCTGTGACCAACCATCTTGAGAAGGCCACGGCGGGAGTGATGATCCTTATGATGCTCCTTAAGGTGAGCTGTAAGGTCATTGATGCGCTTTGTGAGAACAGCGATCTGTACCTCGGGTGAACCTGTGTCGCCCTCGTGGATAGCGTACTCAGCGATGATTGCACTCTTTTCTGCGTTTGTCATTTGTTTTCACCTCATTAAAATTTATTTATTCGCAACCCCAGAACAGGGCAGGTGACAACCTCGTTGAGGTTTACTCCCTGTACCGAGAGGAGGAACATACAGCAGGAATTATAACACAGTCGGGCAAAAAAGTAAAGCCTTTTTTACTGTATTATCTGCACAAAATATAACGTAAATTCATCCGATATACTGTTTTTTATGCGTGATAACTGTCTTTGAGACCCTGCTCGTCGTAAAGGAAGATAGATTCAAGCATAATGTTGATGCCTGTTTCGATTGACTTGAGGTCGAGGTTGTCGCCTGTATCAAGCCTTGTGTGGTAGTATCTTGCCGGAGCGGGGTCCATAGCTGCGAGCGTTGCACCTGCAAAGCCTGCCTTGCAGACGGCGGCTGCGTCGGATGCACCGAGGAAGATTGACTTGTAGGGAAGGTCAAGACCTGCATTGAGCGATGCCTGCTTGAGCAGAGCGCATACTCTCGGGTCAGACTTTACTGTGAATGTCATGTCACGGCTGTAGATTGCGTAGAATTCGTAATCGCGGAGTGTGTCAACACCGATGAATACTGTTTCCATATCCTCAAGCTCTTTTTTGTGAGCCTTTGCAAATGCTTTTGCACCGCGCAGACCTGCTTCCTCAGCGCCTGTGAGGAGAGCCCATACCTCAACATCCTCAAATCTGAGGTTGTTGTCCTTGAGGTATTTGAGAACTGCGATTGAAGCGATTGAGCCTGTGAGGTCGTCGTTTGCGCCCTCAACGGGGAGCTTGTAATTGAGGAAGAATATTGCGGCGACAAAGAGAATACACCATGCGAGCATAACCCATCTGAGAATGCTGACGAGTGTGCTGTCAAAACCGCCTGTTACGGTGCCGTAAATCTCAGCTACAAGAGCTATAACAATGCCGACAACTGCGCCGCCGATAACTGTTGTGATGAGGGGCGGACCGCCGAGGTATGTGTAGCGCCATTCGTAAGAGGAATCAACATGACCTGAAACAATGATGCGCTTTTTGGCGGTGGAGCTTGCGTTGTATTTTGCCACAACGTTGTGCGATGTGCGCTTTGGGAAGAACGGGTCAAGCGTTTCGCCGTAGAAAAGGAACTCTGTTACGATGAAGAAAAGGCAGATAAGGCTCATTGCCAGAGGGATAATAGGGAGCCATGAGGGAGCACCGTCAATAAACGATGCGCCGAAGAAGATGAGGTTTGCAACAATCATAATGATTGCACAGAGCCTTACCCAGCCGAGGAATGCCTTGGGATGAAGGTCAAAAGGCTCGATTTTAACTTCGTTGGCATATTTTTCAAGCTCGGCGGCAAATCTTTCCTGTGCCTTTTTTTCGTTCTCCTCGCCCGAGGGACGGGGGCCGATTGTTTTACAGACATCTTTTATCTGTCTGGCGGTATAGTTTGCGTATTCACGCAGCTTCGGAGCATAATTGGGGATGCTCTCAGATGCTTTCATTGGTGATTTCCCCTTTCTGTGCATTTTTTTAGATAAACTAAATTATAACAAAACAAAAGAATATTTCAAGACAAATTTCATAAAAAGAATGTTATAATTTATAAATTTTTATGAACTTCAATAGTCGCTTGAAAATTGCTGTGTGATATGATATAGTAATTGTAATTATATAAATTTAAGTCCAGGGTGATAAACTATGAAAAAAATCGTTTCTCTTGTTCTGGTTGCCGTAATGCTTGCACTTGTGCTCAGCGCCTGCGGCGAAAATCAGAAATATAAGGATCTCAAGGAAATTGTTGTCGGTGTGTCTGTAGGCAAGTCTCCGCAGGATGAGGTTATGTACGGTCTCGACCTGCATTTCCCCGATTACGGCTATAAGCTGGTTTACAAGGAGTATGAAACCTCTGTTCAGGCACTCGATGCTCTTGAAAACGGTGAGATAGATTTCAGCCTCATTTCCCGCAAGAACGAGTTTGAGGAGTATGGCTCAGAAAATCTTTTCAACCTCGGATCCGTATATTTCTACCCCTATGCAATCTACCTTATGAACTTTGATACAAAGGCTGAGATTGTTGAAGGTGCAAGCATAGCTATACCCGACGATGCAGAGGGTATGGCACGTGCGCTCCTGCTTCTTGCCGAAAACGGCTTTATCACTCTCAAAGAGGGTGCAGGGCTTGATGCAAAGCTTGAAGACATAACAGCAAACGAAAAGCTTTACAAAATCACACCTGTTGCACACGATAAGGTTGCAGCTTCCGGTGCGGATATAGTTGTAATGGGCTCACTCGAAGCTGCTGAAGCAGGCTATGAGCGCCGTTTCGACGGTCTTGTCAGCGAAAAAGCCGAATCAGCCGCTGCGGTAGAATACGCAACGGTGTGCCTTGCAAGAGCGGCAGATGTGCGCTCTGAAAAAATTGAGCTTGTCAATAAGTATTTCTTCACCCGCCGTATGTTCAATGCAATCGACGGCAGTAAAGCAAATATAATCGAATCTATGTTTGAAATTAAGGTTAAATGATGAAAACGGCAATTGCGATGAGCGGCGGAGTTGACAGCTCCGTTGCGGCTCTGCTTGTACAGCAGAGCGGATGTGATATGCTGGGTGTTACCATGCGTGCCTTTGAGGGTGCAGACAAAAGGGACGAGACCGATGCGGCAGCTGTTGCGGCAAGGCTCGGCTTTGAGCATATAACGGTTGACCTTTGTGAAAAATTTCGCAATACGGTAATGGATTATTTTGTCCGCAGCTATATTGCGGGAGAAACACCGAATCCCTGCATATACTGTAATAAGGTGATTAAATTCGGTGCGCTTTTTGACAGCGTCAGAGCTCTGGGCTGTGAGTCGATTGCAACGGGTCACTACGCAAGGATTAATAAAAACGGCGCTTCGGGCAGAGTGCTGCTTGAGCGTGCGGTTTATACTGAAAAAGACCAGAGCTATGTGCTGTGGCAGCTTTCTCAGGAGCAGCTCGCGGCGGCTCAGTTCCCTCTCGGGGATTATACCAAGCCGCAGGTCAGAGAGATTGCCGCCGAAAACGGCTTTGTTTCCTCTGACAGACCTGACAGCCAGGACATATGCTTTGTGTCTGACGGCTGCTACCGGGAATTTATTGAGCAGTTTACGGGCAAAACCTTTGCGCCGGGCGATTTTGTCGGCACAGACGGCAAGCTCTGGGGCAGACACAAGGGTGTTATCGGTTACACAATAGGTCAGCGCAAGGGACTTGGAATCAGCGCACCTGCGCCGCTTTATGTTATAAAAAAAAGCGTTGAAGAAAACAGAGTTTACCTCGGCTCTCACGATGAGCTTTTTTCAAAGCGAGTTGAAGCGAGGGATATAAACCTTATTGCCGTTGACAGGATTGATTCGTCAATGCGTGTTACGGCAAAAACAAGATACAGTCAGAAAGAGTCTGCGGCTACGGTTTACCAGACCGATTCCGACAGACTTACCGTCGAGTTTGACGAGGCTCAGCGTGCAGTTACTCCCGGTCAGTCGGTGGTGCTGTACAGCGCAGATACCGTTGTCGGCGGCGGCATAATTTGTTGAGAAGGGTTGCAGATAAATGGGCAGAAACTGTGCAGTTATCCTTGCCGCAGGCGAGGGCACAAGAATGAAATCCTCAAAACCCAAGGTGCTGGCAGAGGTGCTGTTTGTACCTATGCTCGATTGGGTGATACGTGCTGTTGAGTCGGCAGGGATTGAGGATATATGCGTTGTTACGGGTTACCGCAGTGAGGCCGTGTGTGAGCACCTCGGCGGCAGATACGAAACCGTACTTCAGACTCAGCGCCTGGGTACGGGTCACGCCGTAGCACAGGCAAAGGCTTTTATTGAGGCTCATTCGGGCGGAAACGTACTTGTCCTCAACGGCGACGCTCCGCTGATTGATAAAGACACAATAACGGGTGCGCTTGAATTTCACACATCACGCTCTGATTCAGCAACGGTTGTTTCGGCAGAGATTGAAAATCCCACGGGCTATGGCCGTATGGTCAGAGGGGCTGACGGCTTGCTTGAAAGAATTGTCGAGCAGCGTGATGCGAGCGAGGAGGAAAAGAGAATCCGCGAGGTCAATTCAGGTGTTTACTGGTTTGAGTGTGATGCTCTTCTCGGTGCGCTTGATGATATTGCCTCAATGGGTAGAGAGAAAAAAGAAATCTATCTTACCGATGCCATTGAGATTCTTCTCAATCAGTGCAAACAGGCTGATGCTTATATAGCGGAAAATTCCGATGTTATTCTCGGCGCAAATGACCGCTTTCAGCTTATGGAGCTAAATGAGCTTGCGCGCAGGCGTATTCTGAAATCTCATATGATAAACGGTGTAAGTATTCCTTGTACGGACGGAGTTATAATCGGTCCTGAGGTTACAATCGGAGCAGATACCGAAATCCTGCCCGGTACAATAATTACGGGCAAAACCGCAATCGGTAAAGGTTGCTCGGTTGGCCCTCAGAGCAGAATTGACAGCTGCACGGTGGGCGATGAATGTGTGCTGGATGCCGTACGCTGTGAAAACAGCAGAATTGGCAGTTCGGTAAAGCTCGGCCCCTTTACACACCTGCGCCCCGGAACCGTTCTTGAGGACGGAGTTCACGCAGGCAATTTTGTTGAAATAAAAAATTCCACCGTTGGCTCTGATACGAAAATCAGCCATCTTACCTATGTGGGTGACAGCGATGTGGGCAACGGTGTGAATATAGGCTGCGGCTGTGCTACCGCCAACTATGACGGCACGCAGAAATTCCGCACAACCGTAGGAGATAAGGCGTTTCTGGGCTGTCACACCTGTCTCGTCGCTCCGGTAAAAGTTGGTAATCACGCCTATACTGCGGCAGGCTCGGTTGTTACCGAGGATGTGCCTGACGGTACAATGGCGATTGCACGTTCAAGACAAACAATAAAAAGAAAAGTGAGGAAGTACAATGAAGATTAAAAGAACAGCAGCTCTCCTGCTTGCGCTTGTAATGCTTTTTGCCTTTACAGCATGCAAGGGCGGCGACAAACCCAACAAACCCTCCAAGTCAGGTTCACTTTATGCAGGCTTTGAAGAGATTTTTGAGGACGGCGGACTGAAAGCTTATTACCTCAAGAACCCCGATACATTCACCGCAGCAGCCGTTGAAGAAATGGGTATGACCAAGGAAGATGCTCAGGCTTTCCTTTCGGACAGCGACAGCTGGAATTTCTACAACCTTAACATAGCTATAAGCAACGGAACAGAAAAGAACTATACCTTCGTTTCCTTTGAGGGCAGTGAAACACCCGAGGGAATGTGGTTCAGCACAAGCCCGATAAACGGCGAGCTTTCAATTCCGCCCTCGGTGCTTGATCAGCTCTATCCCGCAACAGTACTTATCAATACCGAAAAAATCAGCACAACCGGAATGTACTCTGCCGTAGCAAATATGACAATCAAGGTGAATTACTTTGAAACTCCTGCAGATGACAATGAGGAAGTTCCCCAGTCAGCATACAAACAGCTCAAGGTTGATAACAAAATTGTTGCTCCCGAAGACGACAAGGTTGAGCCTGAGGAACAGATTTCCGCAAAGCGTACAACCATTGAAGATGCTTCTGCTTTCCTTGAGGCATTCAAGTCCAACGCAATCGCTTTCAGCAACGAATCCAAGCTCTACGGTATGGACAGCGAAACTGCTGCAAAGGCAATCTCTGAGGACGGCGGCTGGCAGTGCTACACTCTCAATATCGAAATCAATAATAAGACCGATGATGAGCTGACCGTCAACAAGATTATTGCGGCCGATAACGGCAAGAACGGTGTCTGGGTCTGCAGCGTTTCTCAGTACGGCGAATACGGTATGCCTGCAAACGATACACAGGTTCTGCCTGTAACAGTGCTTATCGATGCAAATGCTCTGGGTGGCAATTCCGCCCAGGATGCAATCTCCAAGGTTGCTCTTCAGCTTGAGTACATCGCAGGCGCAACAATAGACGACCTCGGCAACGAGAGCGTTCTTCCCTCAAAGACAGTTGATGTAAAATAAAATTCATTTAACACAAAAAAAGTTGCAAACCGATTAAATGTCGGTTTGCAACTTTTATTTTTTCGTTTGTTCACTTTGTTTTATCTTTGCTAAGCACTTTTTTGCACCAAGTACGTTTGTTGCATTTGGGACACTTTAAGTAACGGGTAGTTCCCATGTGCATCGCATTAAGTGCCTGCGTATAGGTAGGCACAATCTCGTGGCCGCAATTTTTGCACTTGTAAGCACCTACGCTCACTTCAAGTTTTAATGCATAGAAACACGGTATCAAAAACACAACACAAACGCCAAGAATTGTGACAAGCTGCCACACTCCTTCCGGTATCAAAAATGCGGCAATAAAGATACCTGCAAGCAGGGCTAACATACTTACACCCATAATTACCCACATAGAAGTCCAGATGGTTTTGTTTTTTTGTTCTGCTTCTTTCGCCATTTCAAGCAAAAGCTGCTCGTTTTTCTTGTTGCTGTTTTCCATGCTGATTCTCTCCCCACATAATAATTCGTTCACGCTGATACCAAGAACATCGCACAGCTTAAGCATAATTGATGCATCCGGCAGTGACCTGCCGTTTTCCCACTTTGAAACTGCGCGGTCTGTGATGTTCAGCTTTTCGGCAAGCTGCAACTGAGTGAGATTGTTTTTCTTTCTGCACTCAGCAATGAATCTTCCGATTTTGAGCTGGTCCATACATCAGCCTCCTTTCAGTATTAAGTATAGGCTGTTTTGCGGCTCGTTTCAACAAACCAAAGGTTGAGTGGGGGTAGGGGGAGATGAATTTTTGGGTTTAATGTACTTTGCAGGACCATGTTTTTACAGTCAGCTTAAACACGGTTGTTTCTTTTAACAGGCTTTCGTCAAATTCCCATTCTGCCTTGTTTGTGTAATGGAACATTATTCTTTTCAGACCGTGGATTTTTTCACTCTCGTCCGAAATAAAGTCCGCTGAGCCTGTGCCCATAATGCATTGATACAGATAAGTGAAATTACATCCAAGCTCGCCGCCTGTCAGTTGATGCTTTGTGTCCATTTCAAAAGCGACGGTAGCTCTCTTTGACAAAAGGTCAATTTTTCTGCCCTCGTTCGCACAGTGAAAATACAGGGTGATCTGCCTGTTATCAATATCATAACCGAAATTCATAGGCACGATGTATGCTTCTTCACCGTCTGAAAAACCAAGCCTGCAGCAATCGCAGGCTTTCATTATTTCTGTCATTTCAGAAAAGTCCGTAACTTCTCTGTCTTTTCTTCTCATTGAAAATTCACTCCATAAATCATTGATTTTCAGTCGGTGCCTTTAATCAACAGCGCGACAGTCTCAACATGTGCGGTGCGGGGGAACATATCTACGGGGGTGACGAGGTTGGTGCCGTTTTCTTCGGCAACACGGTATCCGAGTGTGTCGAAAATCGCACAGTCGCGTGCGAGGGTTGCAGGGTCGCACGAAACGTATACGATTCTTTCGGGCAACATCTGCACAACGGTACGGATAAGCTCCTCGTCGCAGCCCTTTCTCGGCGGGTCAAGTATTATTACATTGGGCTTGATTCCCTCGTCTTTGAGCTTTTCTGCGGCTGCTGCGGCATCTGCGCAGATGAAGCGTGCGTTGGTTATTGAGTTGCGCTTTGCGTTTTCCTTTGCATTTTCAATCGCAGGCGCTACTATTTCAACTCCGATTAGTGACTTTACTTTTTTTGCCATTGTGAGTCCGATTGTGCCAACTCCGCAGTACATATCAAGCAGTACTGTGTCGGGTGTGAGGTTGGCATATTCTGCGGCAATTGAATAGAGCTTTTCGGTTTGCAGGCGGTTGACCTGATAAAACGACAGAGGTGAAATTTCAAACTGAGTGCCGAGGAGTGAATCTGTTATTGAGCTTTTCCCGAACAGATTCTTTATTTTGTTGCCGAGAATTACATTCGTTTTTTCTGTGTTGATGTTAAGGCTCAGCCCTGTTACGCCAAGTGCTGAGAGCTTCTCCCAAAGTGAGTCTGCGTGGGGGAGGGCGCTGCCGTTGATTACAATGCATACGGCAACCTCTTTGCAGCTTTCCGAGCAACGAAGGTAGAGGTGACGCACAAGCCCCTTGTGAGTGCTTTCGTCATATATGCTGATGCGGTTTTCTTCAATCCAGCTTCTGAATTCTTCCGCAATTTTTGAAAACAGCTCAGGCTGAAGCTTACACGAGCTGCAGTCGGTTATATTATGGCTGTGGAATGAATAAAAGCCGATTTTTGCTTTGCCCTTTTCTTCTCCGAGCGGAAGCTGAGCCTTGTTGCGGTAGCCGTCAGTTGTTTCACAGCCGACTATCGGTTGCAAAGTCAGCGGCAGACCGCCTATACGCCTGAATGCGTCTTCTACGCGCTGTTGCTTGATTTTAAGCTCGGCGGCATAGCTGATATGCCTGTAAACACAGCCGCCGCAACGGCTGAATACAGGGCAGTCAACTTCAATTCTGTCCGGCGAGGGAGAGAGGATTTCTTTAACCTTTGCAATTGCGTAGTTTTTCTTTACCTTTATGGCGTGTGCAAGCACTCTGTCGCCTACGGCTGTGCCTGCAACGAAAACGGCTAACGAATCCTTATGACCTACTCCGTTGCCCTCAACGGTCATACCTGTTATTTCAATTTCAAATTCATCATTCTTTTTCACGCTTTTTTACCTCTGCGTTTTTGTATAAAGATAATTGCTTTGTAAATCACAAAGCCTGCGGCAACTCCGACAAGGCTGCCTACAGCATCAACCGCTATGTCTGTCAGCTGAAAGGCTCTGCCCTCAACAAAAATCTGGTGGATTTCATCTGATACGGCATAGAGTACGGAAACCGCAAAGCTGAGCAGCGCTCTCGGTCGGGTGAAGGTGTGATAAAAGGCGTTGAAAAGCAACAGAGCAAGTCCGCAATATTCAAGGCCGTGAGCTATTGAGCGGAAAGCATCGTGACCGATAAGCTCTGTCAATCCGGTGAAGATTTTTTCGAGAAATGACATCATGCCAAGACTTGTCTGAGCTGATTCGGAGGCTACCTGAGCTGAAAGATAAAATATAATTGTCATACATACCGCAACAAGCAACCAGCTTATTGCGAGCGTGATTTTTCGTTTGAGAGTCATTGTATCAATCCTTAAGAAGCTGAGTTTCGTTCATCACAAGCATATCGCCCGAGTGAAGAATATTCACCGTTGTGATGCTTGGATTAGCCGCTATGTATCTGCTCCTGAAGAAAATCGGGCAGATTACCGCGTTCTGAAGCAGATATTTCTGAGCGGCAGAGCAGCCCTGTGCAACGCTTTCGGGTGAGCCTGCCGAGAGAAGCTGTGAAAGAAGAGTGTTGAAGTTTTCGGAGGAGTAGCGGCATACGTTTGAACCGTTACGGAAAGAATAGAGGAATTCAACCGCCGTTTGTGCCGATGTGGTTATCGGAGCGAGAGCACACTGATACTTGCCTTGCGAAACTCGCTTTACAAGCTCATCCTCGCTGACAACTTCAACTCTTGCCGAGAGTGTTATTCCGAAAAGCTGCTGCCAACTCTGTATATTGCGGCGTACTGCTGTTTCAAATTCTTCCGTGCAGAGTATGCTGAAAGAACATTCATTGCCTTGAGCATATTCGTCATAATATTTTTTCGCTGTTGCCGCATTTTGTTCAAGACTGCCGAGCGCAGGTACAATATCGTATAAAGATCTGCCTTCAATTTTGCAGGAGGGCGGAATTATACCCTTGGCAGGTACGGTCATATCCTTGGCGGCTGAGCGGATTTCGTTAAAATCCGCCGAAGCAACAAGTGCGAGCCTGAGCTTTGTGCTGCTCATAACAGCGTCGGAGCAGTTAAAAATCATACCCCAGACCGTGTTCTGTATTTCGGTTACATTACAGCCTTCGTCCTGTGCGGTTTTCACCTGAGAGGCTGTCAGTGGTGCAACTGCATAATTTTTTTCCAAAAGGTTGCCGATAATTATTTCGGGGTCGTTTGTGAAAGCATATGTGACCGAATAGACAGCCGCCTGCGATTGCGGATTGTCTGTATTGCGGCGCAGTACAATGTTGCTCTCCTTGTACCAGCGTGAAAGATAAAAGGGTCCGTTGCAAAGCACACTTTCAGCGTTGAGACCGTAGCGACCCTTTGTCGCTTCAAAGAAAGCTCTGTTGCAGGGTGCGGTGATCGGCTCGGTAAGCATCTGCATAAATTCGGAGCTTGCGTATTCAAGCTCAATCTGCAGGGTGTAATCGTCAAGCGCTTTTACTCCGAGCTGACTTACGGGCAGTTCACCCTTGTTTACCTTTTCGGCGTTTTTAATCATAAAAAGGCGGTATGCCTGAGGTGCTTTTGTTGCAGGATCAAGTGCACGCTGAAAGCCGAAAACAAAATCGTGCGCAGTTACCCTGAGGTCAATTGCCGTTTCGTATCCTTCGCCGAAAATTTCCTCGTGGTTGGAATTGATGTGCCATTTTACATTGTTGTGCAGGCGGAAAGCATAGGTCAATCCGTCGGAGGTAGCAACAGCTGCAGCTGCCGCAGGCACGATTTTGCCCTCGGCATCAATCCGCATAAGCCCCTCGTAGCAGTTTGCGGCAATCGTAATACTTTCGGCTGTGTTTGCCGTCTGTGGGTCAACTGAGAGCGGTTCGACAGCCATAGGGCAGCGCAGCTCGGCGTCTTTTACCGTTTTTGAGCAGGCAGAGAGCGTGCAGAAAACTGTTATCAGCGAAAAAACTGCGGAAAGAATCCGCAAGGTGCGTTTTGTCATTTTTATTAACAACTCACTTTATATAGTGTAATGTAATTATATAATCAACAATATATTTATTATATAACATTATTTGGTGTAAGTAAATGTTTTCCGAATATGTTTGACAAAAAAGATTTTGATAAAACAATATTGCAAAACAGTTAAAAATTTGTGCAATTTCTAAAAAAATTATTGAAATAGTTAAAAGGTTATGTTATAATTCACCATAGTATTCGCTTTTTGCGAATATAATCAGCTAACTCAGTATTATTTTCGGTCGGAAAAATATATTCCGGTCGCAAGGAGGAAACCACATTGAAAGCGTACAACGCAAAAGACATCCGTAACATTGCTCTTGCAGGTCATGGTGACAGAGGTAAGACAACTCTTGCTGAAGCCATGCTTTATATTGCTAAGGCAACAGACCGTCTCGGTCGTGTTGCAGACGGAAACACAGTTCTCGACTTTGACCCCGAGGAGAAGCGCCGCACAGCGTCTGTCTCCACAGCTGTTGCTCCTCTCGAGTGGAACGGCAAAAAGGTCAACCTGATTGACACTCCCGGTATGTTCGACTTCGCAGGCGGTATCTCCGAAGGTATGCGCGCTGCAGAATGTGCACTTATCGTTGTCGGCGGCAGCATGGAAAAGTTTGACGTCGGTGCAGAAAAGGCTATGAAGGCTGCCGACAAGCGCGGCATCGCAAAGATGTTTGCAGTTACAAGACTCGATACCGAGCATAACGATTTCTACCGCACATTCAATACAATCGTTGCACAGGTCGGTGCTTCTGCCTGCCCGATGGTTGTTCCTCAGATTGTCGACGGTAAGATTGTCAGCTACGTAAACCTTGTAACAAACAAGGCTTATTCATACACATATGGCAACGCAAACGAAATCGCAATGCCCGACGATGACAGAGTCAACGCTATGAGAGATATCTTCAACGAGGCTGTTGCTTCTGCTGATGAAGCTCTTATGGAGAAGTTCTTTGAGGGTGAGGAGTTTACTCACGAAGAAATCGTTAACGGTCTTAAAGAGGGTATTGCTACAGGCGCAGTTGTTCCCGTATTCGCTTGTGCAGGCTACACAATGGATGCTGTTGATATGCTCCTTGACGGTATTGCCAGCTTTGCTCCCGATGCAACACTTGCAAAAGAAGGCGACGTTGAATGTGACGAAAACGGTCCTCTTGCTGCAATCTGCTTCAAGACAGTTGCTGACCCGTTTGTAGGCAAGATGTCATATTTCAAGGTTGTTTCCGGTAAGCTCGCTTCCGATACAGCTGCTGTCAACTCACGCACAGGTGAGCCTGAGAGAATGGGTAAGATCGTTACCGTACGCGGCGGCAAGCAGGAAGACGCTGCTTGTATCCCTGCAGGTGATATCGGCGCAGTTACAAAGCTTGCAAACACAGTTACAGGCGACACACTCTACGCTCCGAAGAATGAGGTTGAGCTTGAACCTGTCGTATTCCCCGCACCCTGCTTCTCAATGGCAGTTAATGTCCGCAAGAAGGGTGAGGAGGAAAAGGTTGCTTCAGGTCTGCTTCGTCTTGCTGAGGAAGACCCGACAATTAAGTTTGAAATCAATAAGGAAACACGTGAGCAGGTCGTCAGCGGTCTTGGCGAGCAGCACCTTGACGTTGTTAAGTCAAAGCTCAAGGCTAAGTTCGGTGTTGAGGTGGACCTTACTGTTCCCCATGTTGCATACAGAGAGACTATCCGCAAGATCGTTGATAAGCAGGGCCGCCATAAGAAGCAGTCCGGCGGTCACGGTCAGTTCGGTGATGTATGGATTCGCTTTGAGCCCTACATGGGTGAGGAAGACTTTGTATTCACATCCGACGAAGTTGTCGGCGGTGCTGTTCCGAAGAATTTCTTCCCTGCAGTTGAAAAGGGTCTGAGAGAGTGTATCGCAAAGGGTCTTATTGCGGGCTACCCGATGGTCGGCATCAAGGCTGCTCTTCACGATGGTTCATACCACCCTGTTGACTCTTCCGAAATGGCTTTCAAGACAGCAGCAGCTCTTGCTTTCAAGGCAGCTATTCCCGAAGCACAGCCCACAATTCTTGAGCCTGTCGGTCTTCTTAAGGTCTATATGCCCGAGTCAAAGTTCGGCGATATCATGGGCGATATCACAAAGCGTCGCGGCCGTGTTATCGGTATGGGCCCGTCAGATGAGCCTTCACTCCAGGAGTTTGTAGCAGAGGTTCCCATGGCAGAAATGGGCGATTTCGCAACTGTTCTCCGCCAGGTAACTCAGGGCAGAGGTCACTTCAGCTTCGAGTTTGTACGTTATGAGGATGCTCCGATGAACGTTCAGCAGAAGGTTATTGAAGAAGCCAAGGCAAGAATGGAAGAAGAATAATTCCGTTTTTTCTCATAAAAGTATATTCCCCAACCGCACCCGCTCGGATGTGGTTGGGGAATTTTTTAGTGCTTTTATTAAAGTGAAAATATTACTTAGCGTATTTATTTGCTCGTTTGAAAACAGCTATCAACGGGCATATAAGCAGACCGCAAATGAAGTTGCTGATGCCGTGTGTTACGTCAAAAGGCAGACCTGCAGCAATCCATGTGAGCATACCCTCAAAGCTCAGCCCGAACAGCAGAGCCTGCGCAGGAGCGTATAAAATTCCGTACAGGAAGCCGTGCAGAGCACATACTGCTGAGTAAACAATCGGCTTTACGGCACTTGGCATATTTTTGGGCAGCAGCATAACCGCGCCCCACAGCACAGCCCATATATACAGGTACGGTATCCACCAGGTTGCAAAGCCGTTAAGCAGTCCCGTAACGAATACGAATATATACAGTGGGTATAATGCTTTTTGCCTGTAAACAACTGTGGTTGCAACTATGAATGTGCCGATGAGGTGTATGTTCGGCAAGGCGTCCATTAATGCCTTTGAAGCAAACATCATTGCACCGAGCATACTGAATACGGCGATTTCACGAACGTTCAGCTTCATTTTTCTGCTTTGAATGAATAAGTGTCGCCGCTCTTGATTTCGGTCATGTCGACACCTGTCGGTGCCATTTCACCGTTGATGTAAAATGCCCAGTACATACCGTCTTTGTCATAGTCGAGCGTTTTGCCGTTTACGGTTTTGACATAAAGTCCGTACGGACCCTCGTCACCTGAAACAAGTCCGACATCCTGCAGAGCTTCTCCGACCAGTGTTTTGTCGGTGCTTACGGTGAAATCAACCGTTTTGCCGTCAGCATCGGTCACGCTGAAACTGAAGACAGTTGCTCCGGTACCGATAGCGGTAGGCTCAGCTGTTGTTGTAGCTTCGGTAGCAGGTGTTTCGGGTTGGTTTGTGCTGTCGTTACAGCCGAATGTAAACAGTGCAATTGCCGCAACAAGCACAGTACAAACAAGCGCAGACAGTAGTTTTTTGAGTTTTGTCTTTTGCATAATTTGTCTCTCCTTGGTTTTTATTTTGTCTCCCTTTTCGGCAGGCGCTCGCTGCCGTTTGAATCGGGCAATTATCTCTGCGGGTATTTCGACTGCGGTGCGTTGCCTGTCCGCCTTCTCAGGAATATTTTTCCCAATGGCTGTTCCCCGATTGTTGCGGCAACGGGTAGGACGGCAATTCTTTGTTGCGCCTCACGGCGACGGGCTCGTGCAGGATTCACACCTGCTTCCCCGACAGAAATCGTGTAATTATAACATATTTTCTCATAGTTGGCAAATTGAACTTGAAAGTGTGGCTTTTTCATTTTCAAACGAAGAATTTTTGTAAAAAATTTGATAATTTACTGCCCAGATAGTGACAAATCGTTTTATATATATTATTATATATAAGTAAAAGGGGGAGTTTGTGATGAACGGTCTTATAAGTTGGATTCTGGCAATTATTACCGCTTTTTCAGGCTTGACTCAGGCTGTCAGCCTTTCTGCGGCAGAGAGCTTTTTTACCGATGCGTTCTCTCTGCTCGTTCAGCGTTCGGATTTTATTGACGATATTAACGATTCGGATATTTCCGTTTACGGTGAGTCGGCAGGCTTTGTTGATAATACCGTACTCGTGTTCTTTGAAGAAAACGCATCTTTTTTCTCAAAGCTTGATGCTCTTAAAAAGTCTGATGGAGTTACGGTCGGCAGTTTGCCCGAAATGAATCTCTGCGTTGTCAAAACATCGGACAAAACATTGGATGAGCTTCTTGCTTTCTGTGATGAGCTGACTATGCACGAGGCGGTTGCTCTTGCGAGTATCTGTCCTGCACATAAGCTCGATTCTCAGTATACTCCCGATGATCCGTTTACTGACAGCGAGTGGTATGAGGAGAAGTGGAGCGAGGTTGCTCCGAACGGCAACAACTGGTGGCTCGAGGCTGTTGATGCAAGAGGTGCCTGGGGATATAACAGCCTTTACGGCAATATTGATATAGGCATTGTTGACGGTGGCTTTGATACAGACCATGTTGAGCTTGACGGTAAAATCAGATTTCCCGATTCAAAATCCGCTTCACGCAACCGTGACAACAGCCACGGCACACACGTTGCAGGTATTATTGCGGCTGAGGGTGACAACGGAGTAGGTATATGCGGCCTTTGTCAGAATGCGGAGCTTATCTGTCTTGATTGGACTCCGTCTGACGGTCAGCTCTGGATTGCCGATATCGAAATTTTCTTCGGCTTTACAAAGGTTGCAAAGGCAGGAGCAAAGGTTATCAACTTCTCGCTTGGCTCATCCTCGTCAATCAGCGATTATGCTTCAAGCATGCCGGGCTTCATAAATAATCTTGATGCAATGCTCTATTCCTACGCTATGGGCTCTCTGCTGAGCAAAGGCTACGATTTTATTGTTGTTCAGTCAGCGGGCAACGGCAATGCGGCAGGCTATGCGGTAAACGCTTCTCAGAACGGTGTGTTCTGCTCTATTAACGAGGGCAATACTTTCCTGCCCTTTATTGGTGTAGGCACCAAGGATATTCTTGACAGAATTATCATTGTCGGCAGTGCGGCACTCGATAAGGGCGGTTTTGTTCAGTCAAGCTCGTCTAATGTTGGTGAGATTGTTGATATCTGCGCTCCCGGTGTTATGGTTTACAGCTGCGTGCAGGATGATTCTTATCAGACAAAGTCAGGCACATCAATGGCAACTCCCGTTGTTACCGCTGTTGCTTCTCTTGTCTGGTCTGTGAATCCCGATCTTACAGCGGCTCAGGTTAAACAAATCGTATGTGAAAACACATGTGCTACGGTCGATCCGTCAGAGGAAAGATATTTTGCCAATGCAGGCTACAGAGCATATCCTATGGTAAACGCAAAGCTTGCCGTTGAGGCGGCTCTGCTGATGAAGAGCAATACGCATAAGGTTTCTTTCAGCGGAATTCCTGCTCAGACGGTTGCCTTTACAAATGCCAAGGGTGATGAATTTGTTTTTGAAACCTCAATGACAGGTGAACTTGAATGTGTACTGCCACAGGGTGAGTACAAGGTCAGTCACACAGGTGTTGATATTACAGTTACAGTTGATAAGGATGTTACAATCGGAGGATAAAATGAACGTTGGTCATATTGCAGCGCGGCTTATTGCGTTTGTGATAGATGGTGTAGATGCGGATTTTATAAAGAATACCGAAATTGATCACGAAGAGCTTTATCAGTTTGCAAAAGCTCACAGCATCGGCAACATCATCTGTATTGCGCTCAAACAACTTAATATTATGCCGCCGCAGTACGAGAGTTTCTATGAGAGACTTTACAAAATTCTGTGTGCGCAAGAGGCTACACAGGAAATTGAAAAGCAGGAAATTGTCTGCGAGCTTGAGCGGCTGGGCATAAAGCATATGCTGCTCAAGGGCAGTGTGATGAAGCACCTTTATCCTTCGCCCGAGCTTCGTTCGATGTGCGATATCGATATTCTTTACGATACGGCATATATCAGCGAGCTTAACCAAATGATGCTTGACAGAGGTTACACACTTGTAGAAGTTACGGGCAGCAGAGGGAAAAACATTGCTTATGTTCTTTCACCTTTTGTCAGAATAGAGTTTCACGGCGTGCTGATGGACAGGGATATTCCGCGGTATAACAAGTACTTCGGTGAGAATTTTGAACGTACCGTACCTGTTTGCGGAACGCAGGTCAGGTTTTCTGATGAAGATTTCTTCGTCTTTATGGTGGCTCACATTGCAAAGCATTATTTTATCGGCGGCACAGGCATAAGGTCGCTGGCTGATATTTGGCTGTTTCTTCGCAAAAAGCCCGATCTCGATATGGATTCGGTCAGATCAAAGCTAAGAGAGATTGAGCTGGAGGAATTTGCGGATATAATAATCGGTGTGAACGGCGTGCTGTTTGACGGTAATGAGCCTACACCGCTTCAAAGCGAAGTTATAGAATATATTTTCAACAGCGGCACCTATGGCACTGTAAACAACCGTGCCGCAGACAATGTAAAAGAAACAAGCAAGTTCGGATATGTTCTGAAAAGGCTTTTCCCGGACAGGGAGTTTATGTCTGTAAACTATCCCGCTGTAAAAAAATGTGTGCTGCTTCTGCCTTTGTTCTGGCTGATAAGGCTTGTGAGCGTCGCACTTAAAAAAGGATATAAGGGCAGTGATATTGATCTTGTTATGAGGCTGGAGGCTTCACAGATTGATGCAAGAAAAATACCAGGCAACCCTTTTGAAAAAGAAAACAGTGAAACCCGAAAGGAAGGTACGGAAGATGATAAGAAGAGCTGACGAAATGAAAAAGGCTGTAAAAGTAAATATGCGTGACGGCGACGGTCAGGTTGTTGTTGCAAATATGTTTGATGCAGGCGAATATGCAGGCAAATCCAGGCTGATTGCCACGCTTACTCTTGAACCCGGCTGTTCAATAGGTGAGCACGTTCACGAAAATGAAGAAGAGATTTTCTACATTGTCGAGGGCGAGGCGCAGTATCTCGACAACGGCGAATGGGTTACACTCTATAAGGGTGACAGCTGCATCTGCCTTGGCGGTCAGAAGCATTCAATTGCCAACAGGGGCGATAAAACGCTCGTTGTTGCCGCTGTAATTTTAACTTACTAATAATTTTGAAAGGAATATAAAATAAATGGAATGGACAGGACTTAACGAGCTGAGAGAAAAATTCCTCAGCTTTTACGAATCAAAAGGACATCTGCGTCTGCCTAGCTTTTCTCTTATCCCTCAGGGCGATAAGAGCCTTCTGCTTATCAACGCAGGTATGTCACCCATGAAGAAGTATTTTACAGGTGAGATTACTCCGCCCAGAGAGAGAGTTACAACCTGCCAGAAGTGTATCCGTACGCCCGATATTGAGAACGTCGGTAAAACTGCACGCCACGGCACATATTTTGAAATGCTTGGTAACTTCTCTTTCGGCGATTATTTTAAGAGAGATGCAATCCACTGGGCATACGAGTTCTGCACAAAGGTTATGGAAATGCCTGTTGACAGACTCTATATGAGCGTTTATCTCGATGATGATGAGGCTTACGATATCTGGACAAAAGAGGTCGGTGTTTCTCCCGACCATATGGTACGCTTCGGCAAGGCAGACAACTTCTGGGAGCATGGTGCAGGTCCCTGCGGCCCTTGCTCTGAGATTTACTATGACAGAGGCGAGAAGTACGGCTGCGGCAAGCCCGACTGTAAGGTAGGCTGTGAGTGTGACCGTTATATTGAGTTCTGGAACCTTGTTTTCACTCAGTTTGAAAACGACGGCAAGAACAATTACACACGCCTTGCAAACCCCAATATCGATACGGGTATGAAGTCGGATCGTAGCCATGTCGTTCTGTGAGCCAAGGAGT
>JAZPYF010000046.1:0-4125 GCA_045544055.1 Acutalibacteraceae bacterium
CCCTATCTTGCTCAAGAGGGCAGAAACGGCATGCACGGCAACTCCTACAACACAGGCTGCTACAACAATATGGGCCCGCTTGGTGTCAACCCCGTTGTCAAGAGCCGCTCAATGAACGTTTTCGGCGGTCTTGTTGCAACCTGTATGTTCGACAGCAAGGGCAGAATTATGTGCATCAGCGGTAACGTTGTCGGCTTCCGTCTTCTTCTTATCGATGCTGATACACTTGAAATTCTCGCTGAAACACGTCTTCCCCAGCGTCCGTCAACAATTGAAGCTATCAAGAGATTTGACTTCGGCTCAATCTCAAGCGATACATCAGGCGGCGCTTACTGCCACCTCTACGAGGGCGACAAGCCGATTATCGGTAACTCCGAAAACGTAATTCAGATTTATTACGTTGATGAATCCGGTGACAAACCCGTGTGGAAAGTTGAAAAAGAATATGACGTAAGCAGCAAGCTTCCCGAGGGTTCATATATCACTGACGCTATGCCCGACTACAACGGCAACATCTGGTTCGTAACACGTCCCGGTGAAGTCGGCTACATCGAGAAGGGCACAGATAAGGTCCACCTCACAAAGCTTACATACAATGGTAAGGGTGAAGAAATTCAGAACACCTTCGGTATGGCACCGGATGGCGTTTACATAGTATCTGACCACGCAATGTACCGTTTCGATATCAATGAAGACGGCACACCCTATTACACCTGGAGAACAAAGTATGACCGCGGTACAACACTCAAGCCCGGCGCTATCAATCAGGGCAGCGGTACTACACCCACACTCCTTGATGTTCCCTGTGCAGACGGCAGCATCAAGAAGGTTGTTGCTATCACAGATAATGCCGACGAGCAGGTTCACGTATGTATCTATGACCGTGAGAACGGCGAAGTCATTGCTGAGGTTCCCGTATTCACAAAGGGCAAGAGCGTAAGCGAAAACAGCCTTATTGCACACGGCCGCTCATTCATCGTTGAAAACAACTACTCCGAGTCCGGCTCGGGCTTCCTCGTAACAGACCCGACAAGCGAACCCGGTGTTGTAAGAATTGACCTTAATGAGGACTGCACAAAAGCATCCATCGCATGGGAAAGCAAGGAAGCATCCTGTACGGTTGTTCCCAAGCTCTCAACAAAGAACGGTCTTGTTTATCTCTACACAAGAGAGTACGGCAACGGCATTCCCGACAATGCAGTTGCATGGTATCTCACAGCTGTTGACTTTGATACAGGCGAAACCGTATTCAAGGTGTTTACCGGCTGCGGCAGAAACTGGAACAACAGCTACGGCCCGATCACAATCGGCCCCAATGACACACTCTATGTAGGTGTCTTCAACGGTCTTATTTCAGTCAAAGACTCAGCAAAATAAACAGCAGATATACGCACAGTGCAGTCATCTTACGGTGGCTGCACTTTTTTATTGCTTTTATTATAATTGATATGTTATACTTATTATATCAACCTGAAAGGGGCATAAAATAATGAAAACCGCAAAGCGAATACTGGCACTTTTGCTTGTAATCACAAGCGTTCTCAGCTGTGTTCTGATTGTCGGAGCAGAAAAAGCCGCGCCCGAAATCACTACAGGCTTCACCGAAGACGATTTTCTTCACACTAAAGGACAGGATATTGTAAACCGAAACGGTGAAAAGGTTACACTCAAGGGTGTCAACCTCGGTGCATGGATGATATGGGAGGATTGGCTCTGCCCCTATGACCCCGTTGACCAAAAGCTCGACCATTACACCGTGCTCACCGAGCTTGAGAGACGCTTCGGCAGAGAAAAGGCATATGACCTTTTCAATACATATATGGACAACTGGATCACGGAATATGACCTTGACCAGATAAAGAGTCTCGGCTTCAATGCTGTACGTGTACCTTTTTGGTTCAGAAACTTCTACTACGATGACAACGGCACAAAAATACTTGACGAAAACGGCGAATGGGATTTTTCACGCCTTGAGTGGGTTGTAAACGAATGTGCCGAAAGAAGACTTTACGTTGTGCTTGATATGCACGGAGCTGTCGGCTACCACAGCGACGCACCTCACAACGGCAAAGGCGGCAGCTGCGGACTTTATGCCGATACAGAGCAGGGCGAAAGATACCGCGAGCTGACAGATGAGCTCTGGACAGCGATTGCAAAGAAATTCAAGGACGAGCCTGCAGTTGCAATGTACGACCTGCTTAACGAGCCCATGTGCGATGTTGACTGCGGTGAAATTGAAAGACGAACCAACAACGAATTTATTTACACCCGTCTTTACAACACCGTAAGAGCAGTTGACGACAGACACATCATAACAATGGAATGTATATGGACAGCCATTGCTCTGCCGCAGGCCTGGACAAAGGGCTGGAAAAACGTTGTATATCAGGTTCATTTCTACAACAATTCCAACTTCATTTTCAACATATTTGCGCTGTTTACAAAGCTGATTTTCTTTGATGTGCCCATGATGATGGGTGAATTCTTCCCCCACCAGCAGACAACCTGGGAAAACTGCTTCAAGACAATGGACAGCCTTAATTACAGCTGGTTCCTGTGGACTTACAAAGCCTCTAACCACGGTATGTGGGAATCGGACTGGTGTCTGAGAGGTGCTAAAGACGGATTTGAACGCGCAAACATCTATACCGACAGCTACGAAGAAATAGCACGCAAATGGGGCGAATGTCTGCGCACGGATATAGGATTTCAAGACAGCGGTCACTATGACAGAGATGTAAAAGCATATCTTTAATTAAAAGGAGTTTATAATATGACAACCTTCAGAACAGCAATAACCCTTTTTACTGCAATATTTATGTTTATATACAACGGTATCACCGCTTTTGTTCCGGGATTTGTTCCTGCGCCAAAAAGCGAAAAAGAGCTCAGCGAACTTGTTGATGATTTTGATACCGTACCGCTCGCTGAAGAAATCGCAGTTGTAAGCGGACTAAGCAAGGACGAGCGTGCCGCTGTACAGTGCCTGCAGGGTCTGGTAGGCAGAACAGAAGCCTCCATTTTCATAAACTTCGGCGGATTTGAGGCTAAAACAGAGCTTAACGACCTCCAGGAAGCAGGTTGCAAACTGCTTCACACCGATGAAAACGGCAAAGCATGGCGACTCGATACACTTATCGCACGATACGCTGCCCATATAAAAGATAACGGTTATGTTCTTTTCTCTGATTCAAATACACATTCTCAGATAAATCTCGCTTTCAATTATGCTACCCTTAACGGATGGCTCGCCGTACCTGTTTCCGCTGAAAATCTGGCTATTGCAGCAGGTCTTGAAAAGAAAGAAGATCTTAGCGACGATGTTCTTGACTTCACACACGAAGAAACTTTCTACGACAAATACAAGGATGAATTCCGAAACGACTGCCTCGTTCACCTTTACGCGGATGCAAGCGGTCTGCGTGACCTCGCCGTACAGCAGAAAATATTTATAACATTTGTTGAAGACAGTGACTATGTAGCCCGTGCTTACCGTGATAAAATTTACAGCAACCTCGAACCCGGTTCGATGGTTCTCGGCTGGTGTAAATACGAAATCAAGCACACTGAATGTGCAGGCAGATTCGGACACTATGTTATCCCCTCAGACCATAGCTTCAATGCAAGCATTCTCACCTGCAACAGAATAGAAACAGGTAGTCTCGGTAACACAGATATTAAAGTTCCTGAGCTTGATCCGACAAAGCACTATGTTTCAATTGTTTACAGCGACGGCGACAATGCACAGTGGATTTCAAACGGATTCCAGGAATTCCACACATGGCAGAGCTATAACATTGACATCCCTGTGACATGGACATTTGCACCGCAGATGTACAAATTCTCATCAACCGCAATAAAGAAAGCACTTACCGCAAAGGATGCTGAAGATTCTTTCATCACAGGTCCTTCAGGTGCAGGATATGCGAGAATCTCCAAAATGGGTCCGAAAGAGGTAAGCAACTATTCAGATATTACGGCTGCAACAATGCTTAAATCCGGTCTCACAACAATAACATTGCTCGACGAAATAAATAATGAGATTGAATTTGCTTCATATGCACATAAGCTCGAGTATTTTGCAAGATATGACAACATCAAGGGCGGTATTCTTCAGATTGATCC
>JAZPYF010000047.1:0-17340 GCA_045544055.1 Acutalibacteraceae bacterium
GAAGTGACAAATGCCTGCCGTGGATGTCTTGCTCACAGGTGTGAGGATGTTTGTAAAAGGGGAGCAATAACCTTTGATAATAACCATGTTGCCCATATCGACAAATCAAAGTGTGTTGAGTGCGGTGCGTGTGCAAAGGTATGTCCTTATACTGCAATCGTCAGCAGAAAAAGACCTTGTCAGAGTGCTTGCAAAATAAAAGCCATTTCAATGAATGAGCAGAAAGCGGCAACTATCAACAACGATAAATGTACTGCTTGCGGTGCCTGCGTTTATCAGTGTCCCTTCGGTGCGATAATGGATAAATCATATATGGTAAACGTTATCGACATCATCAAAAAAAGCGAGGAGAACAAAAAGTATAAGGTTTACGCAGTTGTTGCCCCGTCAATTTCAAGCCAGTTCACATATGCAAAGCTCGGTCAGGTTATCAGCGGACTTAAAGAACTCGGATTCTTTACCGTTGTTGAGGCGGCACTCGGTGCAGATATGGTAGCGATGTCTGAATCAAAAGAGCTGGCCGAAGAGGGATTCCTTACAAGCTCCTGCTGTCCTGCATTTGTAAAGTATGTTCAGTCTGCATTTCCTCAGCTTGCAGAGCACATTTCGCACAATCTTTCTCCTATGGCTGCACTTGCAAAGTATATTAAGGAAACAAGCGAAGGCGCAAAGGTTGTCTTCATTGGTCCTTGTACCGCAAAGAAAGCAGAGGCACAGCTTGAATCGGTCAAGCCTTACGTTGACAGCGTGCTGACCTTTGAGGAGCTTCAGGCACTCTTCGACAGCAAGGATATTGACATTACAACTCTTGAAGAGGATGTGCTTGATAACGCATCATATTACGGCAGAATTTTCGCAAGAAGCGGCGGACTTTCGGATGCAGTTGCACAAGCAATGAAAGAGCAGAATATTGAGTTCGACCTCAAACCTGCAGTCTGCGACGGTATTGAAGCTTGCCGTGTTGCACTTCTTAAAAAAAGCAAGAATGTTCTTGATGCAAACTTCATTGAAGGCATGGCTTGTATCGGCGGATGTATCGGTGGCGCAGGTTGCCTTACCCACGGCGAAAAGAACAAATCCGAAGTTGATAAATACGGCAGAGAAGCAATGGAAAAAACAATCTCTGATGCGGTTTCAATCTTAAAATAATAGCACTGGTAATAATTAATTCACTTTTGATACTCGGAGTTTCAGTAGCTGCAGCAATAATTGTTTTTGTTATCATAGTTGTCAACCGCAAAAAAAATAAGCTGATCCCTCCACTATATAGGCGAATATCTTATGAGCTCTGATTAATTTCAGGGCTCTATTAAATTTGTCAGTAAACTGTCAATCATTTGTCAGTGATTTGGTATTGACATTGTCAGAAATTTCTGGGATACTTCTTTTGAAAACTCAAGGGAGGCATTTTTGTGATAGTAAAAGCTCGCAGTCACACAGTTTATCAGCAGAAGGACAGCAAATATAAGTGTGAGGTTTGGTACATAAATGATAAAGGTGAAACAAAGCGTATTACGCGTACCGATACATCCAAAACAGCAATAAACAAATTTGTTAATTATTATCTTAACGAGGAGTAACCCATGTCAAAGTTATATACTTAATGAGTGATGAGGGGATGTAATAAAGAAGAATGTGGGTGATTGAGAGATAGTTATTTGTGTGTGGGTATGTGGTATAATTAATTTACAAATAAGAAATTGTGAAGGTTGGCTATTCCTTTGAACCTTATGCCGGGGTGCGTTTACGGTGTACCGTTAATTGAAAATTTGAGATGAAAAGAATATAACTTACCGGAATTTTGAGGAGAGGATAATATGTTAGAAAAGAATTTTTTAAAAGATCCTAAAATAGATCTACATTGCCATTTGGATGGTTCTATGACACTGAACAGCATTTCTGAAATTTTGGGAAAAGATGTTTTTGGCTCAGAGGTGCAGGTACGTGATGATTGTACAAGTCTTTCGGAATATCTTGCAAAGTTCGGCTTACCAATTGAATGTATTCAAACAGAAGCCGGAATAAAAAAAGCAGCAAAAGATTTTCTTATTGATTTACAGAACGATAACGTGGCTTATGTAGAGGCACGTTTTGCACCGGCACTTTCTATGAGCAATGGCTTAAAATGCAAACAGATTATGGAGTCCGTACTTGAGGGCTTGGAAGAAGCCAGCAAAGAATGCGGCATTATGTATCAGGTGATTATTTGCTGTATGCGCCACCATAACGAGGAGACGAATCTTAAGGTCTTAAAGGACTGCAGAGAATTTTTAGGTTCAGGCTTATGCGCAGTTGATCTTGCTGGTGATGAAGCAGCGTTTCCGACAAAGAATTTTTATAATTTATTTGAATATGCAAGAACAGCAAACTATCCTTTTACAATTCATTCCGGAGAATGCGGCAGTATTGAAAATATTTTATTGGCAGCAGAATGGGGCGCAAAACGTATCGGCCACGGAATCGCTATGATGAACAGACCTGATGTAATGAAGGTGATTGCTGATAAACGTATAGGCGTAGAAATGTGTCCGATCAGCAATTATCAGACAAAATCATTAGCTCCCGGTAGTGTGTATCCAATTAGAGAATTTTCAAAAGCAGGTGTATTGGTTACCGTTAATACAGATAATCGACTTGTAAGTAATACAAGTATTGCCAAAGAAATGGAATTCTTAAATAATCACTTTGGAATTACAGAAGATGAGCTTTGTCAATTCCGGAAGAATGCTGTTGAAGTGGCATTTTGTGATGATACGATGAAGCATAAACTTTGGAAATTGTTTAATTAGGAGCAGATTCTGAACTTTGTACAAATATTTGATGAAAAATATATGCCTTGTATCGCAGTGTCCGAGTAATTCGGACACTTTTTTATTTTTGCAGCTGTTTTTTAAAGCATTGTTGCAAAGGTGTATTTGAACGATGGGTGCTACCGGTTTTGTATTCTATTTAGTTTTTAAGTGAAATAAGAGAAATGTTATTGTTTTTTAATTTTTACGAAAAATACAAAAAGTTTGCACTAAAGTACGGTGTGCGGAAGATAAAATTATGATATTGTTATTATGTAAATTTGTTTGTTTGCGGATTTACAAGTAAATTTATAATTTATGAAAGGAGAAAAATTCTATGAAATTTTTCAAAAAACCGGTAGCTGTTTTGCTGACACTTGCAATGGTTATCGGTATCTTTGCGGCAGTTGGTGTTAACACCTCTGCGGCAGAAGCAGAACTTTGGGTAGGCGGTGTAGCAATGGCTGACGGCGACTACCTTGCAAACGGTGCAACCGCAACCACAACAACCGAGCCTTCGGGCGGCTACGCTTATTTTAAAGACGGCGTGCTTACTCTCAACAACTATGAGTATGAGGGTGCCGGCGTTACCCAAAGTAATAGCTTTGGCTTCACATGGGCTATGTTGATCTGCCATACGATACCGCTGACACTCAATCTCAAGGGCGATAATAAGCTTATTTTCGTTCCTGATTCAGAAGAAATCACTTCATGCAATGCTGTTGACAGTTACAGTGACATTAGCAATGACCGTAACCTTACGGTTGAAGGAGATGGCAAGCTGAGCACAAATGTTAACGATGTACTTCATTCAGACTCGTCTGATATAACTGTCAACGGCGGCATAATTGAAGGCAATATAGAAGCGTTGAATAGAAACTTTATTATGAATGGCGGTTATGTTACAGGCAGTATATGGACAAACCACAATATTATAATCAACGACGGTACAGTTTATGGTGGTGTAATTTCTTCAAACTTCGGTGATATTATTATCAACGGCGGTAATATTCTCGCTGTAAACAGCACTGAATATGATGACGATACAAAAAATTATGCAATACGGGTTCGTAATGAAGAATATGCTGATTCTATTACTTTTGCATCCTCACTTGTAATCAAGGCTTCAACAGAGCCTTACGGCGAGCTTGTTGATTACGTAGCAGAAAATAATAAGTATTACGATATGATAGTAATCGGCGATATTCACATCTGTGATGTCGCACTTGTTGAAGGCACAGAGGCTGACTGCGAAAACGACGGCTACAAAGCATACTACGAGTGTGAGTGCGGCAAGTGCTATCTTGACGAAAACTGCGAAGAAGAAATTGCAGACATTAACGAATGGAAGTCGGGCGACGGTTTAATCCCCGCACTCAATCACCCCGAAACAACAGACACAGTTGTAACAGAGGCTACCTGCAGCAAGGAAGGCGTTATTGAAACAACCTGCGATATCTGCGGTGACGTTATTGCCACAACTGCTATTGAAAAGCTTCCTCACGCTGAAACTATCGACGTACCCACAACAAAACCCACCTGCACTGATGCAGGTATTATCGAAACCTTCTGTAAAGAATGCGGCGAAAAGACAGCTGCAAAGCCCGTTGAGTCCACAGGACACGACGAAGGAATCTGGAAGGTTGATTTTGAAGCAACAGCAGAGCACGACGGTCAGATGACACGTTACTGCACAAAGTGTAATGCAGTGCTCGAAACAAAGACATTTGAGAAGCACACACATACAGAGGGCTATACAAAGACAATCCCCGCAACCTGCACACAGGACGGCGAAAAGGCTACATTCTGCGCTGAATGCGGCACTTGCTATAAAACAGAGGTAATTGAAAAGACTGGTCACGGTGAAACAGTTGAAACAATTTCCGTTAAGCCCACCTGCACACAGGCAGGCGAAAACGTCAAGTACTGTAAGGATTGCGGCGTTGCAGTTGAAACAGTGGTTGTTGAAGCAACAGACCATGCATGGAGTGCTTACAGCACAAATGCCAACGGCACACACTCAAGAACCTGCTACAATTGCGGTGTTGAGGAAAAAGAAAACTGCACATATACAGCAACTTCAACTGCACCAACCTGCCTTGAAAGCGGCTACACAAAGCATGAGTGCGACGTTTGCGGTCACAGCTACATTGACAGCGAAACTCAGGCTCTCGGTCACAAGTGGGGCAAGTGGACAGACGATGCTAACGGCACAACTCACACAAGAAAATGTGACGCTTGCGGCGAAAAAGAAACTCACGACCACGAGTGGGGTGAGTGGACTTATAATGAGGATGGCACATTCACGGAAAACGGCACAAAGACAAGAGCTTGTGCAATCTGCGGTGCTGAAGAAACTGATACAGCTCACCACACATCCGATATCTGCAGATTCTTCTATCCCATAATCTGCTTTGTTGGTAACATTGTTCACAAGATTCTTTATACACTTACACTTGATTGGCTCTTCCCCGAAATAACAATCAAACCCGAGTTTTAATTTAACAGCAAAACCCCAAAGACGGCGGAGAAATCCGCCGTCTTTTTGTGAAAGGTTCAAGTGTTTCTCTGGAACAGGTCTCTTACAAAGTGACCGGGTATTGATTATTATAAACTTTTTGTCAATTGTGGATTTTTAACTTTTTTTATGATATATTTGTAATCGGTATAAGAAAGGAGGCGTTATTTTGGTCAGAACAAAGTACAAAACCGTTATTTATTTAACCGGCGCACTTGTTTTGTTTATGTTTGGTATTGTTTATAACGGTATAGATTTCCCGCTTTCCGATTCTTATATGAAAAATACATTTACTCTTATTCCTCACCTTATTTTTATTACTTTGCAGGTTGGTTGGGTTATATCTCTCCAACGCCGCATTATTAACAAGCGAATACGCATTTACCTGATTGCTGTCGGTTTGCTGATGGCGTTCTGGTTAACGGTGCGTACCTGTAAGTGGTTTTTTGTTTCCGATATGGAGGTTTTGTGCCGCTATTTGTGGTATGCGTTTTATATTCCTATGGTTCTTATTCCTCTTATTGGTGTGTTTATTACAACGTATATCGGTAAATCCGACAGCTATAAAATGCCAAAATGGCTCAATTTGTTTTTTATTCCTGCCGCAGCTCTTCTTGTACTGATTTTCACAAACGATTTTCATAATTTCGTTTTCAAGTTTCCGCACGGAATTGAGTTTTTTAATGACGATTATACCTACGGTGTCGGCTTTTATATCACTGCGTTCTGGTTTATTGCTCTCGGCTTCTATTTTGTAACAATGCTTATTGTTAAAAGTCGTGTGCCCGGCAGCAAGACAGTTCAGACTCTGCCATTGGTAATAATGGCCTGCGCCGTTGTTTTCTGGCTTCTTTATTCATCGAAAATTATCAATGTTGACCTTACTGCTGTTGACTGTCTTATTATTACTCTGCTTCTTGAAAGTGCGATACAAAGCGGACTTATACGCTCAAATACGGGCTATAACGAGCTTTTTGAGATTTCAACTGTTGCCGCACAGGTTGTTGACAGAAATTATCAGACCTGTTACATATCTGCCTATGCCGATGATTATCCTGAAGATGTAATGAAAAGTGCAGCCGAGAAGGCTGTCGACCTTGGCAAAACAATACTTCACAGTAAGCCCGTTTCGGGCGGATATTTCCTTTGGCAGGACGATGTAAAGCAGATAAAAAGCCTTATGAAAACGCTTGAAGAAACTCAGGAAAGATTAAGCGAAAACAACTTTCTTTTAAGAGCTGAAATTGAAATCAAGGAGCAAAAGGCACGCTTTGATGAAAAAAACCGCCTTTATGACCGTATTGCACAGGATGTTGCTATGCAGCTGTCATTGGCGGATGACTTAATTGCACAGGCTGAAAAAAATCCGGAGAGCGCAAACAAAGCTTTAGCGCAGGTTTGTGTAATCAGCGCATACATAAAGCGCAGAAGCAACCTTCTTTTACTCGGGGAGGAAAACAACTTTATTTCAGCAGGTGAGCTTGAATTTTGTCTGCATGAATCGCTTGATAATCTTCGTTTGCTCGGTGTTTTTACATCGGTTAACAGCAGCTGTAACGGCTTAGTCAGCGTTGAAAATGCCGTTGCGGTGTACGATTTGTTTGAACAGATGGTTGAAAATATAATTCACGCAGTAAATGCGTTTATGGTTAATATAAAGAGCAGCGACGGTGTTATAAGCCTTTCACTTCAGGCGGGTGTTGATGAAGACGCTGATCTTTCGGGCTTAACTAAACTTAAAATTAATGGTGGCAATGTCAGTGTTGATATTGACTGTAACGACATTACGGTAGATATTCTTCTGCCTGCAGGGGGTGAAGAATATGCTTGATTTATACGGCCTTGCTATGGTGCCAAGAGCGCTGTTTATGACGGTTTTGTTTTTGCTTTCAACATTTAACGTCTGCTGTCTGCCGAATGTTTTCAGGCGTGGGTATAAGCTGATAACCAAGCTGCTGACGGTTGTTTTTATTGTGTTCAGCTTTTCATTTTGTGTTATTCTGACTACCGGGATACACGCTTTACTTGAAGGAAAAGAAATTCCGCAGTTAAGTCTGAAATTCGGAAGTAATGCGGAATATGTTCTGCTTTTTATGCTTGTGAACAGTGTTTGCCTTGTTCTAATCGCTGTCGGCGAGTACAGATATAGAATGAACAGCGTTTCTACATTGTCAATTAAAGAAAGCTTTGACCATCTGCCGACCGGTCTTTGTTTTTCAAAAGCAAACGGTACGGTTCAGCTTGTTAATCACAAGATGAATGAATTAAGCTATATTATTACAGGTGAAGAGCTGCAGAACGCTAACCGTTTCTGGAGAATTTTGTGCAACGGTTCGGTTTTAGCTGATGTTCAGCGTTTATCCAAGGGAAAGCAACCGGAATTCAGGCTAAGCGACGGTACAATTTATACTTTTGCCAGAGAAAAGGTTGAAAATGTTTTTCAGTTAACAGCCACCGATACAACCGGACTTCATAAGCTCAAAAACCGCTTGCAGAGCAATAACGAAGAGCTTGAGGAAATGAATGCAAGGCTTCGTGCTTACGGTGAAACGGTTGATGAAACGACAAGGGCAAGAGAAAGACTTGAAACGAAAATACGCATTCACAGTGAGCTTGGTCAGGCTTTGCTTGCAACACGCCATTGCCTGCATCAGCCCGATGCGGATTTGCAGCCTGTTCTGAATGCGTGGAAAAGAAATATTGCCGTTCTTCGCACGGAGGCTGAACCCTCGCAGAATACGGATTTGCTTCGGTCGCTTATTGCGGTTGCGGAGTCTGCAGGTGTAAGCGTTGAGATTAACGGCAGCATTCCGCAGGATGAAACTGTGGCTTCCGTTATGACCTCTGCGGCTACCGAAGCACTTACCAACGCCGTGCGTCACGCTCAGGCAACTACACTTTTTGTTGAGTTTACCGAGTCGGATGAGTTCTATTTTGCCCGCTATACCAACGACGGCAATGTTCCCGATAAAGAAATTAATGAGGGCGGCGGTCTTGGCTCGTTGCGGAATAAAATTGAACGCTGCGGCGGCGAAATGCATATTCAGTCTGTTCCGAAGTATGTTCTCGATATATCTTTACCAAAAGAGGTGAGCAGGTTTTGATTAAGGTTCTGATAGTAGAAGACGACCCTATGGCACGCAAGCTCCTTGAAATTTACGTCAACGACAGCTTTGATTACATTCTTTCTCATTCAATTGAAAGCGCAGCAATGGCAGAGCTTTATTGTATGAAAAACGATGTTGATCTGATTCTTATGGACGTCTGCACGGCAATGGACGCAAACGGACTTGACGCTGCTGCGAAAATCAAGAAGAGCTTTCCGAAAATTAAAATAGTTATTGTAACAAGTCAGCCGGAGTTCAGCTATATTGACAGAGCACGTGCGGCAGGAGTTGAAAGCTTCTGGTATAAGAGTGCCTCTGCTGAGGAAATAATTGAGGTTATGGACAGAACGATGGCAGGGGAGTCCGTTTACCCGGACACTACGCCTACACTCAGGCTCGGTTCAGCAATGAATATTGACCTTACCGAAAAGGAGCTTGAGGTTCTGCGTGAGGTTATAAACGGAGAATCCGATGCGGGAATAGCCGAAAAGCTGCATATGTCTCTGCGTACGGTAAAGGGACATATACAGAGTATGCGTGACAAAACAGGCTTCCGTAACCGCACAGAGCTTGCTGTAAGAACACGGGAAAGCGGAATTATAATAAACGACCATAAAAAAGAACAATGACTTGCACTTGTGGCGGCAGAGAAATCTGCCGTCTTTTTTTATGAAAAAAACTTCAGAATTTCGAAAAGTTTGCACTAAAGTACGGTGTGCGAAGGAAAACGAATTGATATAATTAAAATGTACGATTATATAAAAGAAGGTGAATAAATGGCATTTCGCAGGAAAGAGTTTTTGCAGGATGGTTTCGGTGAAGAACATATTTCCTCAAGCGAGCACGTTATTTCCGACGAATATTCTTATCTCGATGAAACATCAGAATATGATGAACGCTTTTTTCACTCTGATGAATATAACCAGGAATTTACTGCAGGCTTAAAAGAAAAAGATTCGGAAGTCGAAGCCGAAGAAGAAGCCGCAGTTGAAGAAAGGCAAAAGAGTAACTTTTTTACCAAAACCGCTGATACGGTTAAGAACATCGGAATTGTTCTTGCTGTTGGTGCAACGGTCGCCGTCAGTCCCATAGGTGACAGGCTGACGCAGTCCTTTACCGAGCCTGTGACTGAACACGAGCATATTATTTCTTCGGAATGGACGTTACATAATGCCGCAAGCTGTTTTGCGGCGGGTGAGGAAGTATTGCTGTGTACCCTTTGCGGAGAAACACTTGATACAAGAATAGTTCCGCAGCTTGAACATGAGGCAGGGGACTGGACAGTCAGGGTTAACGCGGACTGTGTTAACAGCGGTATTGAAATTATTCCGTGTGTTCATTGTAATGAGGCACTTGAAGAAAGAGAAATCCCTGCCGGCGAACACGCCGCAAGCGATTGGATAATTGACACGGAGAAAACCTGTACCGTTGACGGTGTAAGGCATAAGGAATGCTCGGGCTGCGGTATGGAGCTTGAACGGGAAATAATCCCAGCGGCACACATCGTTGTAAAGGATGCGGCGGTTCAGGCAACCTGTAAAAAGGACGGCAAAACAGAGGGCTCACATTGCTCGGTCTGTAACAAGGTTCTGAAAGCACAGACTGTTGTTAAGGGCACGCACGTTGAGGTGGAAGACCCGGCTGTTCAGGCAACCTGCCAGAAGGACGGTCTTACAAAGGGCAGCCACTGCTCGGTGTGTAATACAGTGATTGTTGCACAAAAGGCTGTGAAAGGTACTCACGTTGAAGTTGTGGATGCGGCAATAGCGGCAACCTGCACAACCGATGGTAAAACTCAAGGTAGCCATTGCTCAGCCTGCGGTAAGGTAATCAAAGCGCAGACCGTTATTTCCAAAACAGGACATAAAACTGTTAAGGATGCAGCTGTAGCGGCAACCTGTACAACGGAAGGTAAAACGGAAGGTATCCATTGCTCGGTTTGTAACACGGTTATTACCGCACAGAAAACAATTCCCAAAACAAACCACAATGAAGTAATTGACCCTGCTGTAGCGGCAACTTGTTCCAAGACGGGTCTTACTGAAGGTAGTCATTGCTCCGTATGCCGTGAAATAATCATTGCGCAGAGCACCGTTGCAAAGAAAGCACATACTCCCGTAACAGATGAGGCTGTTGAAGCAAGCTGTACATCGACAGGTAAAACACAGGGCAGCCACTGCTCGGCTTGCGGCACTGTTATAACGGCTCAGCAGACTATTCCTGCATTGGGACATACCAGAGTAGTAAGAGAAGGCAGTGATCCCACCTGCGACAGTGACGGATATACGGACTATATTTTCTGCCAGACGTGTCAGGAGGTTATTCAGGAGCAGGAGGTTATACCTAAGCTCGGCCATCAATGGAAGGGTGAGCCGTTTACCGGTCCTAACGGTGCTCAGGTACTTACCTGTGAACGATGTGGCGAATCCAAAGAAGATTTGTAAGATTTTTTAAGGCTAAATATACTGAAAGGATATTAGAATTATGAGTAAGAAGAATAGTGCAAAAAAGGTTATCGGTTTAGTTTTTTCAGTTGTTGTTATTGCGGTTGTAGCTGCAGTTTTCAATATTTCACGTCTTACGTTCCTGCCTGAAGGCTTAAGAGCAAGTGTTGGCGGCTTTATTGATACATATTTTACAAAAGTATCTGCAACAATCAACGTTCAGGCGGTCTGTGCAGCATTACTGGCGCTTGTTGTCGCCTTTGTTGTAGGTTATGTTTTTAAGTTTATTATTAATGCAATAAAGCTGAAGAATAACCGTTTGCATACTCTTTTCCAGCTTATGGGCAAATTCTTAGTATATGCTGTTTATATTGCAGGCGTTGTTGTAGCGCTCAGATGTTTGGGTATTAATACAACTGCAATTCTTGTTGGCGCAGGTATTGTCGGTATTATTGTCGGCTTGGGCGCACAGTCACTTGTTGAAGATATTATTACCGGTTTGTTCATTGTTTTTGAGGGTGAGTTTGTTATCGGCGATATTATTACTATTGACGGATTTCGTGGTGAGGTTAAATCAATCGGTCTGCGTACAGTCAGCATTGAAGACCTTGGCGGCAATGTCCGTATTATCAACAACAGCGAAATCGGCTCTCTTGTTAACCTTTCCGATAACGTATCGGTTGCTGTTGTTAATGTGCCTGTAAGCTATGATGATGAGCTTAAGGTTGCTGAGGCGGCAGTACAGGAGGCTCTTTCAGAACTTCCGAGCGAATATCCCGATATTTTCAAGGAAGCTCCGGTTTATAAGGGTGTTGATACACTTGCAGAAACACATATTGAGCTTATGGTTGTTGCAAACGTTGCTGAAGAGAATATCTATAACGCACGCAGGATTATGCAGCGTGAAATCCGCTATTCCTGTGAAAAGGCAAAACTGAATAAACCGTGTAACGATTGATTAAATTAACGGAGCGATATTTATGGCTAAAATATATAATGAGCAGGAAATCAGAAATGATTACCATTTGCTTACAAAAAAGCTTATTGAAAAGAGTATTTCAATTACTACTATGGAAAGCTGCACATCGGGTCAGCTTGCCTCGTTGATAAGTGATACCGAAGGTGCATCGGGAATAATGAAGGGTGCATTTGTTACATACAGCAATGAGGCGAAAATCAAACAGGGTGTACCGGAAGAAATTATTGAGAAATATTCCGTGTATTCTTCTCAGACCGCAAAAGCAATGGCGCAGGCGTGCAGTAAAACCTATAATGCCGATATTGGTATCGGAGTAACAGGTTCAATGGGTAATGTTGACCCTGCAAATGCGGCGGCTTCCGTGCCCGGTCAGGTTTGGTTCGCTTTCTGTATTAATGGTGAGATATATGAATATTATCTTGAACTTGAGCCTCAACCGACACGTTTTGAATATAAGATGGCTGTTGCAAAGGAAATAGTTGACGAGCTAAATAAGCTCATATAATGATTTTTGAGGAGAAGTCTATGTTAAAACCGGTTACAAAGGATTATTCGGACCGCTCAACATTAGAAGAATTTGAATTTGAATTTTATTGTGATTGCTGTAAAAAAGCAATTAAAACTCCGATAATTGAATTTAACTCCGGGTTCAAAGGGAAATTTTTAAGCAAGGAAGTTAAAAAGGCGAGAGATGTTATTTATGCAGCAGACCACAGCAGTGCTTTTGAAAGAGCAAATATTGAAGCTTTATATGAGCTGAACAGATGTGAAATCTGCGGAGATATGGTTTGTGATGACAGTACTGTTTACGGTGAAAATTTAAACGGAGGAATTTGCTGCAAAAAGTGTGCAAAGAGTGAAGGATAGAAATATGAATAAATTCAAAAAACTTACAATTCTGCATTCTAACGATTTGCATGGTGATTTCCTTGCTGAAAATGTAAACGATGATCTTATCGGCGGAGTCAGTATGCTTTCGGGATATGTCAATAAGGTCAGAAATGAAGTACCGAATACGCTTTACTGTATTGCCGGCGATATGTTCAGAGGCTCTGTAATTGACTCTGAATTCAAGGGTACGAGCACAATAGAAATAATGAACGCTATTGCGCCTGATATAGTTACGCTCGGCAACCACGAAACAGATTACGGAATAGCTCATCTTCTCTTTCTTGAAAAATGTGCTAAGTTTCCAATAATAAATGCAAATCTTTATATTAAATCAAATTCAGTCCGCCTCTTTAAGCCGCATAAAGTGCTTGAGGTGGACGGAATGAAAATTCTGTTTATCGGCATTATCACCGAAAGTGTTATGAAGCAAGCCAGAAACGAGGGCCTTGTCGGCAGCTTTCTTGATGTTCATGAGGCCGCCGCAGAAGTCGGCAGAATATGTGATGCATATAATGCAACTGATATTGACCTGACTGTTTTGTTGACACATATAGGTTTTGAAGAGGATAAGCAGCTTGCTGCTATGCTTGACCCTGCTTGGGGTGTGGATATTATCATCGGCGGTCACTCCCATACTTTTATTGAAAAACCTGAGATTGTCAATAATATTGCAGTTGTACAGGCAGGAATAGGCACGGATCAGATAGGAAGGTTTGATCTGACAATAGATACAGACAACAACTGCCTTAGTGATTTTGAATGGAAGTATGTAAAAGTCTGCCCCGAAAACTGTCCGAATGATGAGGCTATTGATAAAATTCTTGCATCCTATAAAAGTGTAACAGATGTCAAGTACAGCCGTGTCATAACCCGTCTTAAACGCACGCTTACTCATCCTGACAGATACAGAGAAACTGAGCTTGGCGATTTGTTCTGCGATATTATTGCTGAAAGCCTTGCGCTTGATGTGATGATGCTGGCTTCCGGTGCAATACGTAACGATTCGCTCGGACCTGTTGTTCAGGTCTCAGATCTTGCTGAATGCTTCCCTTATGACGGCGATGTAAGGTTGCTTTATATATCCGGTAAGCAATTAAAAGCAATGTTTACTTATATGTTCAGGGACGAAGTATGGCAGGGTGCCGCAAGCGGATTTTTCCAGATTTCAAAACGTCTGCGTGTCAAGTATGACGTAAAGCAAAGAAAAATTTCAGATTTTACTTTTGACGGTGAACCGATTGAGGATGATAGGCTTTATAAAGTCGGTTTGCAGCAGTTCCATTACAGAAGCTTTCAAAAATATTTCAATTTTCCGCTGAGCGAAATTGAGAAAAACCATCCGACCAGGGTGGTTGCAACTTCAGCGCGTGTTGTGATTGAAGAGCGTTTGTCTGAATGCCGGAACATTGATAAGGAAATTGACGGAAGAATTATTATAATAAAATAAGTAAAAGAGCTGATTTTTTAACTTTTTTGTTAAAAATCAGCTCTTTTTTATAAAAGTTTGCACTAAAGTACGGTGTGCGGGGGATTTTAAGTTGATATAATTATAATGTAAAGCTATAAAAATAAGGAGAACTGATTTATGAAAAATTTAAAAAAGCTTACAATTCTTCACTCCAATGACCTTCACGGAGATTTTCTTGCGGAAAATATTGACGACAATCTTGTCGGCGGTGTTTCCATGCTTTCAGGTTATGTGGATAAGGTGAGAAACGAAGAGAAAAACACAATTTACTGTATCGCAGGCGATATGTTCAGAGGCTCTGTTATAGATTCGGAGTATAAAGGCATTTCAACAATCGAGATTATGAATATGATTTCGCCTGATGTTGTAACAATCGGTAACCACGAAACAGATTATGGCGTTGCACACCTTCTCTTTATCGAAAAATGCGCTAAATTCCCGATTATCAATGCTAATTTACATATCAAAACAAACGGTGCAAGGCTTTTTAAGCCGCATTATATAGTTGAAATTGATGGTATGAAAGTGCTGTTTATCGGACTTATCACCGAAGAAGTTCTTTCGCAGACCAAGAATGATGGCATTATCGGTACTTTCGTTGATATCAACGAGGCTGCTGCTGAGGTCGGTAAAATCTGCAACTCATATAATGCAACAGATATTGATTTTACCGTTCTTCTTACACATATCGGCTTTGAAGAGGATAAGAAGCTTGCTGCTATGTTAGACCCTGCTTGGGGTGTTGATATTATTGTCGGCGGTCACTCTCATACATTCATTGATGAGCCTGCGGTTGTCAACGATATCGTTATTGTTCAGGCCGGTACGGGTACTGACCAGATAGGTAGATTCGATATTATGGTTGATACAGACAATAACTGTATTGACAGCTACACATGGAAGAGTGTTCCGATAAATGCCGAACATTGTCCCAAAGATGAGGCTCTGGAAAATATTCTTAAGCATTATAAAGAGATGACTGACGAAAAATACGGCAGACTTGTTACACGCTTCAAGAAGAAGCTTACTCACCCCGAGAGAACGCAGGAAACTGCACTTGGCGGTCTTTTCTCCGATATTATGCGCGAGAGTCTCGGCCTTGATATTATGCTTCTCGGCTCGGGTAGTGTCAGAAGCACACAGCTTGGTCCGATTGTCCTTTTCGCCGACCTTTGCGAATGCTTCCCGTATGATGATGCTTGCTATATGATAAAGGTTACGGGTGAGCAGTTCAAAAGGATGATAAAGCATATGGTCCGTGATGGCGTATGGCAGGGTGAACATTGTGAGTTCTATCAGCTTTCAACGGGCTTGCGTGTTGAATATGACAGAGCAACACACACCTTTACACGCTTTGATATTAACGGCGAGCCTATGGATGACGAGAAGATTTACAAAGTAGGACTCCAGCAGTTCCATTACAATAATCTTGATGACTTCTTCAATATTCCCTTTGACGAAATCAAAGCTAACGGTGCCCCTGTTATGGTTTCAACATCATGCCGCAGTATATTTGATGAATACCTTTCAACTCATCAGAATCTTGACCGTGAAATTACAGGCAGACTTGTTATCAACTGATTTAAGGCGGTATTTATATGAGGAAAAGGCCAAGGGTTAACGGCGGATTTTTTGCAGCACTCGGAATAAATCTTATTTTTGAACTTGAATGGACAATTCCTGCTTGGATATTGCTGGTGCTTCACTTTGTTTTTGATATATCAATTCTATGGGTCATTGGAGCAATAGCCCTGTGGGTTGTCGGTGTAGGTGTTAAGACAGCTGTTTTTTCGTGGCTCATAAGAGAGGGAAACCAACCTGATCCGCCCAAGGAAAACAAAAATCCTTATTCTTCAACCGAATATAAACCAAAAAAATGAGGAGGTAATGCCAATGAAAAAATTAACAGCCGTTTTACTTGCTATGATTATGATGCTTACATTTGCAGCCTGCGGCGGCAAGGATAAGGCTGAAACAACAACCGAAGCTCCTTCGCAGACCGAAGAATCAAAAACAAAAGATAACGGCTCTGCAAACGACAAAGGCGGCAACAAAGAGGATGACGGCGGCGATTTGCTGATGACTCTTTATATTGACAGTGCTTCTGAAGATTATCAGAACCTAAAGGGCAAAATCGAAACCATAAATACGGGCATAGACCCTCAGACTTCGGCCGGCTGTTTCAGGTTTATTTCGCCCAAAAACGGTGTTAAGGTCAGACTTGAAGCAATTATGTGGTCACCGATTGTTGATGAGTTTGAGGTAACCGAAACAATATTCGAAATCTCAACCGAAAAGGGTAGGATTTACGAATTTGACTGCTACGTAACCGAAACAATTCCCGATTACAGAATTGTTGCCGAGTACGGTGAAATGAACGCCGACTATTATCTGGCTATGGATGGCTATGAGGTTGTTACAAAGCTGCTGATGGTTGACGAAGGCTTTGTACCCGAAGAAATAACCGAAGATTCACCCTTCTATAACCTTTGCGTTGCCCGTGCAGCATCGGATGTGTTTTACAATGACAGGCTTGTGAAATATGAACCTCCCGTTGTGTGGGACACTATTGCTTACGCAGTAACGCTCAATGAGTTCAAAATGAACGGTACTGAGGACTATGTCAATATGATTGGTCTTTCCGAGTGGGAATGTGACGCTTATTTAAGCGCTATGTATCCGACACTTGTAAACAACGTGCCCGAAACTTCCGATGACGGCAAAGTTGTTCCAGCCCACTTCAGCACCGGTGAAAAATATCTTGTTCAGCCGTACGCTTTTGAACGCTTCAGTACGAACGAATTCTATGGCGTAGAAGATAACGGCGACGGAACGTATTCCGTAAAAATCCGTATTGACGATTACAGATATGAGGGCTATGAGGAATTCGGTCTTGCTGTAATCGTTAAACCCGATGCAAATAATCCTTTCGGCTATGTAATCACAGATGTTGTTGATTGCGATTTGCCCGTAGGATAAACATTAATTAATAAATAAATTTCTGAAAGGAGAAATTTTATATGGGACTTATTAAAGCAGGAATAGGCGCACTCGGCGGTGTACTTGCAGACCAGTGGAAGGAATTTTTCTACTGTGAGTCGCTTGAAAACGACGTGCTTATGGTCAAGGGCTCAAAGAGAGTCA
>JAZPYF010000048.1:0-13660 GCA_045544055.1 Acutalibacteraceae bacterium
CGCCGATTATTGTTTCAATAATCATGGTATTATATTATGTTGTTTACTTTGGCATTTTAATAGCATTAATAAACGGCATTTGGAAATGGCTTTTAGGTATTATTCCACTTGCTTTTACTGCTGTTATGCTTAAAGTTTGCATAGAAAGAATTAATGAAATAAAGAAAGGTGAAGAAGATGATCTTAGTAAATACTGATTACATCAGCGGCAAGGAACTTGAAATGTTAGGGCTTGTAAAGGGAAGCACTATCCAGTCAAAACATATAGGAAAAGACATTTCCCAAAGCTTTAAAACCTTGGTCGGCGGAGAACTTAAGTCATACAACGAAATGATGAATGAAGCACGTGCTCTTGCTACCAAGAGAATGGTCGCAGAAGCTGAAGAACTCGGTGCGGATGCCATCGTTAATATTCGCTATGCATCCTCAGCAATAATGCAGGGTGCAGCAGAAGTTATTGCTTACGGAACAGCAGTTAAAATTATTAAATGAGCAAGGGCGTCGCTTCGGTGGCGCCTTTTGCATTTTATTTCAAAAAACGTATGAAGAAACTCATAATCATTCTTCTCTGCTGTGGGGTGCTTGTGAGTATGGCGGGTTGCAGTAACAAAACCGCACTGCCACCTACCGAAAGTCCACCGAAAACGGTATCGGAAACGGTAATAACAGAAACACCGCCGAAACAACACCGCCTGTAACGGCGGTAGAACCAACAGAGAAAGAAACAGGCCTCCCCCTACCGAGAGCGCGGATCAGACAACCGAGCCGATCACGACCACCAAAGAGCCGACAGTAAAGGCAAAGCCAAAGGAAGAAACTAAGCCTGCGGCAATTCCAAAACCGACCGAGCCATCGGCGGCGGAAAATACCGAACCGAAGGTTGAAGAGCCTCTAAAAGAGGAAGAAATATATGCTGGTATTCAATGGCCAGATGTCGATCCTGCGGATATCGAAAGACTTGTTATAGAAAAGGTTAATACCTACCGTATAGTACGGGGCGATACGGCAGCTACGATGCTCCCCGGACTGACTGAAGTGGCACGGTACAGAGCAAATGAGCTGACAATAAACTTCTCCCACACAAGTCCTCGTGATGCGTGCGGTGTCCTAAAATACGGCGAATTTGTAGATATGGCATTATACGGTCTTACCGCCGAAAATAGTTATTATCAAGGCTACAACCGAGAAGCCATCGGTATGGGTGACTGGTTCGGCACGGCGTAAAGTATGTCCGACCGTATCGCAGACGGCTTTCTTCACAGCAAAGGTCACTGGTCGTATGTTGCTAGTTCAAAGTATCCTTACATCGCCGTAGGCGTAACCAAAACAAACGGAAAATGGTATGTCTGCATCTGTATGAGCGACGGTAGATTTGTTCGTTTACGGCAGATTTGTTCGTTGATGGGAACAAATATCCATAATCGGGAAGAGGGCGAAAATGCGGATTTTTAGCGTTTTTCAGTAGTGAGGTAACCTTATAACTCCAATACAATTTTAGTACAAAGCCCTGTTTTTACAGCGCCTTGTACAAACAAAAGCACCGATAACAGGCGAAAAAGCACAAAAAAATTAAGGTTGATTCGTTTTGAATCAACCTTAATGAGTATTGGTCGGAGTGACGGGACTTGAACCCATGGCCTCTTGGTCCCGAACCAAGCGCGATACCAAACTTCGCCACACCCCGATATTCTGTTTTCAGACAGCTTTGTAATTATATATTAAACCCATTAAAAAATCAAGGGCTTTTAACAAAAAAGTAAACTTTTTTGTTTGTGGCTAAGGTTAATCGGACAAAAAACACAGCCGAAACAAAATCTGCTTCGACTGTGTGGAGTAGGGGAAGTTATGCGAAATATTCTTTACCGTTGTTGCCGGAGATGAATTTACCCTGAGCGAGGTTGAATGTAAATGTTTCTCTGTCGGTTACAACCTTAATTACATCTTTGCTTGTATATTCTGCAGAGATGATCTTCTCATCGGTCTTTTCAAAGAAGAGTCTGAGCAGCTTTTGAGCGCTCTTATCATAATCGCCTGCATTGTCCGAAACAAAGAGAACAGTGCCGCAGAGGTTGTTGATTCTGCCGAGTAGGAATTTCTGCTCATCGGTGAACTTGAGGTTGTCTTTTCTCAGGAAGAAAACATCGGGGTCGTTCATCCAGACTCTGCCGTTGAGATGTCTGCGGAAGATTGAGTTGTTGATTGCACTTCTTGCGCTGAGCATTTCGTTTGCAACCTGAATGCGGCTGTAGAACTTGCCCTTGTATGTCAGGTCAACGTCACAGCTGATTCGGCAGGCGTCAACAACGCCGATTGCAGAAGCGACGGGCACGCCACAGCCGAGGATGAGCTTATCTCCGACACATTCGCGCAGGAATGCCATTGCATCGCACATGATTTCACCGCGGCTCTTGCCGTCACGCGGTTTGATACACTGGCTGTAAAGGAAGTCGAGCTTTACCATATCGTAGCCCCACTCGTTGAGAACAACGTCAAATACGTGTCTGAGGTATTCTCTTACACCTTCGTTATAGATATCAAAGGTATAAGCGCCGCCCCAGGCAATACAACCTACCATTGGCTTGCCGTTTGTGTCTTTGATGAGCCAGTCGGGATGCTCCTTAGCCATTCTGGAAATCTTCTGGCAGTTAAAGGGAGCAAGCCATATACCTGCCTTGTAGCCTTTTGCGTGGATTTTATCGGCAATATACTTCATTCCGTGGGGGAACTTTTTGGGGTTATCGTCAAGCCAGTCGCCAATATATGTTTCGTAGCCGTCATCAATCTGGAATATAGAAACCTGGTCCTTATACGGGTCGAGACCGTCAAGGTCACGAAGAATGATCTCTTCGTCGATATTCTGGAAGTAGTTGTACCATGAGGTATAGCCGCTCATTGTGCCGTGGCGTGTCTCGGGCATATCCCACATTCCGAAGTAGCTGTCGAATACTTCTTCGTATCCGCCTTCAAAATAAACGATATCAAATACCTGCAGAGGCTCACTGAGCTTTTTGCCTGCAAGGTCTTTGCAGAAGTAGAAACGGTTTTCGTTCATCTTTACCTTGAAGTAGGTGAAGCCTGTTTTTTCGTTGAGTGAGCCCCAGAGTCTGACTCTTTCACCGTTTCTGACATAGGTGTAGCAATGGCTGTGAAATTCACCGGGAATCTCCGAGTATTTGATCATCCACTCGTCGCCGGTTTTTCTTGCAATTCCTTTGGTGTATTCGCTGATGTTGGAGAGCTTGATTACGCCGCGCATAATTTCATTGGCAGTATATTCTCTTGTCTTTGTCCACGACTGGTAGCCGTTGCCGAAAAATCTGTCACCGCTCTTGAATTCAAAAGGAAACTCTGCGTAAAAATCAACAAGCTCAATCGGCTTTTTGGGGTTAAGGGTAACAGTATATCTGTTACCTTCTTCTTTTATTTCGAGGGAGTAAACATCGTTTTCTGTTTCGTGAGAAGTCATCTCTCTGCCGTTAAGGATGTACTTGATAGTGTAGGTTTTGTTCATAGCTTTGGCCCCTTTCTGTCAATACTTTTTAATTCTACCAAAATATTGTAAAAAAATCAATATGCTGACGGTGTGCTCAGCTTTTTTGATGACGAAATGTTGACTGTTCAGAGGGGTTGTGCGATAATAAGGCTGTAAATTGTTTCACGAGGTGCTTTATGGATAACAGAAATTGGTTCAAGCAGGCTCAGTACGGTATGATGGCTCACTGGGGTCTTTATTCAATGCTCGGCGGCGAATGGAAAAACCGCCGTGTCCATGACTATGCGGAATGGATTCAGAGCTTTATGCCTATTCCGAATGAGGAATATTCACGCCTGGCTTCGGTTTTTAATCCCGTTTATTTCAATGCTGATGAATGGATCAAGCTTGCCGCTGATTGCGGTATGAAGTATTTTGTTTTTACTTCAAAGCACCATGACGGATTTGCCATGTTCAAATCAAAGGCAGATTCGTTCAATGTGGTTGATGCTACACCTTACGGCAGAGATATTGTTGCTCTGCTCGGTGAGGCGTGTTATAAGTACGGGTTGAAGTTTGGTCTGTATTATTCGCAGGAGCTTGACTGGCACCATAAGCACGGCGGCGGTTATGATAAATTCAGCGGCTGCTCAGGTGTAAGCTGGGACAACAGCTGGGATTTCCCGGACAGAGAGAATAAGGATTTTTCTGTCTGCTTTGAGGAAAAGATAAAGCCTCAGGTACAGGAACTGCTGACGGGCTACGGTGATTTGTGCCTGATGTGGTTTGACGTTCCGCATACAATCACTAAAGAACAGAGTTTAGAGCTCAATTCGCTCGTAAAGCACTATCAGCCGCAGTGCCTTATAAATTCGCGCATAGGTAACGGAGCCTACGACTATGTGTCACTCGGTGATAATGAATATCCCTCTGAGTTTGCCGTACAGCGGGAATCCGATCCGAACAGCCTTGACGGAATAAAGTATTCTCCTTACGGGCTTTACGAAACTGCAGGTACTCTCAATAGCTCCTGGGGATTCAAATATTACGACCAGAACTGGATAACCGCTGAAGAAATTGTTTCACGCAGAAAAAAGCTCAACGGCTTCGGAATCAATTATCTGCTCAATATAGGTCCCGACGGTCTTGGCAGGATTCCTTCTTTTTCCGTTGAGGCTCTCAGAAAAGCGTCTGAGCTTTATTCAGAATAAATCAAGGAGAACTGTTATGAATATGGAACTTATATATGGCTGCGCGGATGAAAAACCGCTTGATACACTTGTGACAGACGGTGGCTTTTGCCCTGTGATGAGGACGATAGCCTGTGTCGGTGACAGTCTTTCTTCGGGTGAATTTGAATCCTTTGATGATGACGGTGTAAAACATTACCACGATATGTTCGATTATTCGTGGGGTCAGTATATGGCAAGACTGGCAGGCTGCAAGGTGTATAACTTTTCCAGAGGCGGTATGACAGCCAAGGAATACTGCGAGAGCTTTGCCGAGGCAAACGGATATTGGGACACGGATAAAGCTGCTCAAGGGTACATAATCGCGCTCGGCGTCAATGATGTTATGAATGCAAAGCAGACCGTTGGCTCGGTAGATGATATCTGTATGGAGGATTATACTCGCAATGCCGATACTTTTGCAGGGTATTATGCGCAAATAATCCAAAGGTACAAGGAAATTCAGCCCGATGCGAAGTTCTTCCTCGTTACGAAGCCTGTTGATGACCGTGACAAAGACTATGACGGCGCTGACAGAATGTCCGAGCTTCTTTACAGCTTTGCACAGTTTTTTGACAATACGTATGTTATCGACCTGCGCAAGTATGCCCCTGTGTATGATGAAGCGTTCAAAAAGAAGTTCTTTCTTGGCGGTCATATGAATCCTGCAGGCTATCTGCTTACCGCAAAATTTATCACTTCGTATATTGACTATATTATCCGACACGATTTTGAAGCGTTCAGCAAAATCGGCTTTGTCGGATACAACGGCAGTGATTACCGCTTTGTTTGATATAAGGATATAAAAGAAACGCTCCCTTGCCGATTATGGCAGGGGAGCGTTGAGTTGTATTTATTAAAGATTAAATATGTCTACAACCTTTACCATAAACAGCGCTACACCGCCGCCTACAATAAATCCGCCGAAAATCTCAGGCAGGGTATGACCCTCAACCTTTTTGAGGTCTTCTGTATCTTTGCCGTAGAATTTGTCTTGAAGGAGGTTGAATGCGTCTGTCAGCTTTTCAATCGGGAGTCTGACTTTGATAGCGTCAAACATAACGATGAATGCAAAAACACCTGCAACAGCATATACATCCGAATCCCAGCCGCTGCGCATACCTATGCTTGCCGCAAGGGCAATAACGGTAGCTGTGTGTGAGCTGGGCATTCCGCCGAGCTTAAAAAGAGTTTCAAGGGTTACCTTTTTGGCGGCCTTTCCCTTCTTCTTGGCAACAGCATATTTTACTGAGTTGATAATAACTTTCAAAAGCTGGGCGATAAACCATGCCGTGATACAGATTATAATTACTCTCATTTCAATACTCCTAAACACATTGTACGCCTATGTTACATTATTTTAACGAAAATTTCAATAGCTAATCTTGAAAAAGTTAATATTTTATGCTAAAATTTGTAACAGTTTGTTAAAAAATGAGCAAAAATATATTTACAGCGAGTTTATAATTGCTCAAATATCTAATTTCGAATAATAAGGAGCGTAACCATGGCAAAAAAGAGTCTTAATATGGGCAACCCCAATATTCCGACTTATACCACATTGAAAGAGATTATTGTCAAGGGCACCGAAAGAGGCGGCGATAAGAAACAGTTTGCTTTCAATGACAGAAATAAGGTTGAGCAATCCAGAAGCTTCAACGATACATGGCGCGAGATGTGCGGCATCGGCACATACTTCTATATGAAAGGTCTTGCAAACCAGTCAAAAATTGCAATTGTAGCAGAAAATTCATACGATTGGATGATTGCCTACTATGCAACACTTATCGGTAGAAATATCTGCGTTCCTATGGATTGCAAACTTTCTGCCGATGATATTGCAGACCAACTCATACGCTGCGGCTGTGATGCGCTTGTTTATTCTGAAAAATTTGCAGATATGATTGACGGCTTCAAGGCTGACCCGAATATGCCCGTTAAGAACTACTTCCTTATTGAAGACTTTGAAACTTATAAGAGTGAGGGCTATAAAGAATTTGACGCAGGCAACACCTATGTTGCTGATGTTGAAGTTAAGCCGGAGGATCTTGCCTGTATTGTTTATACTTCCGGTACAACAGGTAAGAGCAAGGGTGTTATGCTCTCTCACTATAATATTGCCACAAATTGTTCATCTTCATGCCGCGTTCTTTCAGGTAAGCACGCAATCGGCTTCCTGCCCCTTAACCATACCTATGCTTGGGTCAGTGCACTGTTTGCCTGTTATATCCTTATAGAGTGGGGCTATCTCTGCGACAGTATAAAGACAATCCAGAGCGACCTAAAAGCTCAGAAACCGTATAACTTCTCAGGTGTTCCGCTTGTTGTCGAAACAATTTATCAGCGTATTTGGCGTACTGCACGCAGTACGGGCAGAGAGGAGATTCTCAAGAAAGGTCTCAAAATCAGCCGCTTCCTTATGAAGCTCGGTATTGACAGACGCCGTAAGATTTTCGCTACAATTATCGACAACCTCGGCGGCAATCTTTCTATGATTGTTTGCGGCGGTGCAAATCTTGACCCGAAATATGAAATTGGTATGAGAGATTTTGGCATTGATGTTTATAACGGTTACGGTATGACAGAGTGCTCTCCCGCAATTACCTGCAACCGTCCCGATAAGTACAAGCCCGGCAGTGTAGGTGTTCCGCTGGATTGTTGTGAAATCAAGATTAACAACCCCGATGAAGAGGGTGTAGGTGAAATCTATGTCCGTGGTACAAACGTTATGGTCGGATACTATGACGAGCCTGAGGCTACTGCAGCAAGCTTTGACGGTGATTGGTTCAAAACAGGTGACCACGGCAGGATTGATGAGGACGGTTTCCTCTTTATGATCGGCCGAAAAAAGAACCTTATTGTTCTCTCAAACGGTAAGAATGTTTCTCCTGAGGAAATTGAGGATAAGATTTCTCAGTCTATCGAATATGTCCAGGAAGTTCTGGTTTATGATGAAAACGGACAGATTATTGCTGAGGTTTTCCTTAATGAAGCTGATTATCCCGATGCACGTGAGCGCATCAAGGATGATATGAAGAAATTTAACAGTACGGTTGCTTCATTTAAGCGTGTTAACAAAACAATAGTGCGTGATGAGGAGTTTCCCAAGACAACCACTCTTAAAATCGTCCGAAAATATATGATGGATCAAAATGCTGCAAACAATACAGCTTCCCATACAGAATAACAAAAAGCCCTGCTTGTGCAGGGCTTTTTTACATAAGCTTGTAATGTGAGGTGTCGTTGATGCATTTGAATACAACGTCACCCCATTTGTTTGTGCCGGGCTTGTAGAAAACTACCTTTGTAACGCCTGTGTTATAAAAATCAAGATCATAGAAAGGAATCTTATCTATCTTCATTATATGAAAAATAAAATATGTAAGAAATGCCGCGTGGCTTACAACCGCAACCTTTTCACCGCCTGAATGATGAGTGCGGATATATTCAAGCGCTTTTGCGGCTCTTGCAAAGGTTTCTTCCTCTTTTTCGTGTACGGTATAGCACAGTAGGGGAGAATCGGCTTCAATACCCGGTGCAAGCTGTGCATCGGGATTAAATATCTTTATCTGATCAAATGATCCTTTGTATTCACGGCTGAGTCCAAGTTCGCAGATTTCAGGCAGAATAAATAAAGGCTTCTGAGTCGGCTGAGCCTTGATTATTTCCGTTGCGGTTTGTACGGCTCTGAAAAGAGCGCTGGAATATACGGCGCTGAAATCGGTATCGGAAAATTCCTTTCCCGCTGCTTGTGCCTGCAAAATTCCTTTTTCGGTGAGTACAGGGTCGTGCGCTTCGGTCAGTGTAAGGTTATCACGGCCGTAGCCTGCGTTGCACATGCTTTCACCGTGGCGGATAAGGTACAGTTCAAGCTCAACTATCGGTTTAATCTGCTCCATAATTATCACCTTGAATTTAACTGATTCTTTGCTTCAATAATATTTCAATTTACTGTCATTTGTCAAGATACGGTGTCAATATATCTGCGGATTCATAAAATGAATAAGGTGATATATTATGTATATTGAATCTGCGATAGGTATTCTTTTGCCGCTTTTCGGCACTCTTATAGGCTCGGCTTGTGTATTCTTATCCAACAATAGTTTTACAGGTTCAATTCAGAAGCTGCTGTCAGGTTTTGCGGCGGGCGTTATGGTTGCGGCTTCTGTCTGGAGTTTGCTGATTCCGTCGGTTGAATATGCATCAAAATTGGGCTTTCTTTCTTTTGTTCCTGCTGTTGTCGGCTTCTGGCTCGGAATTGTTATATTAATGATGACTGAACGAGCGGTAATAAGGCTTAATATACTGGGGCTGTCAGTCCGTACAGGAGCGGTTAAAGCAACCGCCGTTACGGTGCTGGCGGTAACTCTGCACAATTTTCCCGAGGGTATGGCTGTCGGTGCGGTTTATGCGGCTCTGCTTTCGGGCGATACCTCTGTCAGCGCAGTTGACGCTATCGTGTTGTCGGCAGGCATAGCTGTTCAGAATCTTCCCGAGGGAGCTGTTATTTCCTTGCCGCTTAAGGCAATAGGCGCAAGCCGCGGAAAAGCGTTTGTTTTAGGTGCTTTATCGGGCGTCGTAGAGCCTTTGGGCGCTGTGTTGACAATTGCCCTGTCATCGCTGTTTTTACCTGTCTTGCCGTATTTTCTCGGCTTTGCCGCCGGTGCTATGATATATGCGGTTGTTGAGGAGCTCTTGCCTGATGCGGCAGAGGGCAAATCTTATTTATGTACAATAAGCTTTGCCGCAGGCTTTTCTCTGATGATGGCTCTTGATGTTGCGCTGGGATAATTGACAACGGGTTAACTTTATGTAATACTGATGTTAAATAAAAGGAGATGTGAAAAATGACCGGGAATTTTGTTGATATATATTACCGTAAAGGTGAAAACCCCTCCTTCTCTTACAGAAGCGGCGATATGGTATACGAAGAAAAGCTCGTTTCGGGCGCTCTGATTTCTCTTGGCTGGAATGCGGCAGGATATCCTCTTGATGTTCTGTCAAATTTCCCGACTAATCTTGACCGCCGTTACTATACTGAACCGTATTCGTTTAATATCGAGATTGACGGCAGGAGCATTGACTATGACCTGGATTTTGTTGATTTCAGCGTTGAAAAGAGCGGTGAATCGGTCCACGGCATACTCGTGCTAGAAAGCAGAATCAAACCCGTCAGGCTCAGCGTTCATACTCTGCTTGACGGCTCACAGATGTTCACTCGCTATATTGAAATTGAAAACCTCTCTGATGAAACGCTCTCTGTCAGCAGGATGAGCCTTATCAGCGGCGGTCTTGAGGATATGGATTTTGAAGCTCTGTCCGATTCAAGAAGCGTAGAGGATTTCTATTCGGTCGGATATTTTGCCGATGACAGATGGGCGAGAGAGGGCGATTTTGTCTGGAAGCCGCTGCGGACAGAGGTAATGAGCGTTGATACGCGCTTCAACCGTGACCGCTTCAGACATCCGCTCTTGTTCTTGCGCAACAATCTTATGGGCAAAATATGGTTTGCTCAAATCGGCTGGAGCGGTGGTTGCCGTTTCACTCTGGATTACAATGCAAAGTCGGAAACCGGCTCCTCACATCTCTCGTTCAAAGCGGAAATACTTTCGCATAACCCCATGTATGTCATTGCTCCGGGTGAAGCTTTTACAACACCTGAGGTTCATATGGGCTTGGTTTACGGCGGACTTGATGAAGCGGTAAATCAGATGCATTCACACATCAGACGCTCCGTTCTAACTTCGGATTGCTCATCACTGCTTGTGGGTGCAGGTATGGGCGCCGAGCACGATATGAGCGTTGAAACAACCAAGACTTTCATTGACAGATTTGCTCAGATGGGCGCTGAGGTTTTCATAGTCGATGCAGGCTGGGCGTGCCCTCCTCACAAAGAAACTCAGTGGGGAGATTATAACGGGATAAATGTGGCTGACAGCGAACGTTATCCCAATGGAATAGGAGAAATTGTTGATTACTGCCATAAAAGCGGTATGAAATTCGGTTTGTGGGTAGATATAGACAGCATCGGCAGGCTTGCTCCGCAGTTTGAGGAGCATCCCGAATGGCGCAGTGTAAATACCTTGGGCGAGCGCAGCAGGGGATTTGCCGATTTTTCAAATCCCGAATTTGCGCAGTGGGCAGAGGAGTGCCTTGCAAGAGTTATAGGCGATTACGGTATTGACCTGCTCAGAATCGACTGTAATGTAGATTATAGGGATTATTTCGGCATGCGTGATGCTGTGAGCGGTATGAAGGAATGTACTTCGATCAGACATTTCAACGCCGTGTACAAAATGTTCGCTTCGTTGAGAAAGCGTTTCCCGAACGTTATTTTTGAAAACTGTGCAGGCGGAGGCGGACGCACCGACCTTGGCATGATGAAGAGTTTTGATCATACTTGGGTTTCGGATTGTCAGTGCGCACCTCATTCGCTGTACATAACAAACGGTATGACAATGGCTCTGCCGCCCGAGAGAGTGGACAGGCTTTTTGCGGGAATGGGCTGTCATTCCTTCGGCTCACTTTCGCTTCAGATGAGAAACACTATGCTGACTCATATGACGCTCAATGTTATTGCCCCTGCGGCAGCTCAGATGAATACTCATCAGCTCGAATTTGTAAAGCACAGTACGGATATTTATAAGAGCTTTATCCGTCTGTTTTTGCCGACAGCGATGGTTTATCATCATACGCCCGATAATAAAACAGCATATGAGTGCGGCTATACTGCTCTTGAAATATCTTCTCCTGATAATACTAAGGGCGCACTTGGTGTGTTTACTATGCCCGAAATGTCTGCAGACAGAATAAATATAAGGCTCAAGGGTGTTGACGCTTCAAAAAATTATAAAGTAACAACCGATAATAATTCTGCAGTATTTACCGTAAGCGGTGCAGAGCTTATGTGCAGAGGTATTGATGTTTATATTCCGTCAGCACTGTCTTCAGAGCTTGTTCTTTATGAAGAAATATAGCTTTTGATTGACAGTTAAGGCAAATTTTGCTAAAATCAAATTATTATTCAGAACAAGGAGAATATGCTATGAAAAAATTCCTGAGTGTTATTTTGTCTCTGGCGATGGTGTTTTCCTGCGTAGCAGTTGGCGTTTGTGCATCTGCTCAGGATACCACAACTAAATTTGCGGTTGCTTCCGACCTGCACTATGTAGTGCCTCTTGAAGAGGTAGAGAATAATATCCCCGGTGAGCCTCTTTTCTGGTTTGCAAATCGCAGAGCACAGCTTGAGAATGAAAGCGGCTATATCATTGATGAGTTCCTTCGCCAGTGTGCTGAAGATAAGGACTGCGAGTTCGTTCTTCTCCCCGGCGACCTTGTAAATGACGGCCGTATTGTTGTTCAGCAGCATATCGATGTTGCCGCAAAGCTCAAAAAGTTTGAGCAGGAAACAGGCAAACAGGTATATGTTATCAACGGTAACCACGACAACGGTGCCGGCGAGAACGATTTCAAATATGATGATTTTATTGAGAACTACTATGAATTCGGCTATGCTGAGGCATTTGATAAGGTAGAGGGTGAATGCTCATATGTTGCTGACCTCAATGACGATTACCGCCTTATCGCTCTTGACAGCTGTGATCCGACCAAGTCAACAGAAGACGGTATGACAACAGCTAAGGTTAATTGGGTTATTGCACACGCTGAAAAGGCTTATGCCGACGGTAAGTACCCGATTCTTATGATGCACCACAATCTTCTCGACCATCTTCCCGTACAGCGTATTCTCAGCAGAAATTTCATTATCCGTAACCATCTCACAACTGCAGAGAAATTTGCAAACGCAGGTATTAAAATAGTTCTTACAGGTCACGAGCATTGCAGCGACGTTGCTGTTTATACAAGCACACAGGGCAATAAGATTTACGATTTTGCAAATACTTCACTTACAATGTATCCTCTTACATATAAGATGTTCACCGTTACAGACGATGAAATCAAGTATGAGTCAAAAGAAATCAATAAGATTGATACAAACGCTCTCACAAGCACGGTTGCAGGCTATCCTCAGGAAGCAATTGATATGATGAATGAGGATATGAACGGCGTATATGCAAAGGCATTCCTCAAGAGCGGTGTCAAGTATCGTCTCACACGCGATCTGACAATGGAAAAGATTGGTATTGCCGAGGGTGAACCCTTCTATAATCTTGTAAATACAGCAATCACAGGTTTCACAGGCCCGCTTGAAATGCCTCTTTATGGTGAGGGCGGTCTTCAGGAGCTTGCCAAAGAATATAATATCGACCTGCCCGACAGCGATTATTATAATGTATGGGATGTTGCTCTTGAGCTTGTAGGCGCTCACTATTCAGGTAGTGAGGCATTTACTCTCGACAGCCCCGAGATTGCGATTTTCCTTCGTACAGTCGCCTATATTCTCCACTCTGATCTGGCTGCAATTGCAGACAATACTCTTCTCTCTGCCGCAAATATGCTGCTTGAGAAAATCGGCGTTGATGACGGAGTTATGCAGAGCCTTGCAAAGCTCCTTTCCGGTACAATCGGCGGTGTGAATGCTGCTGAGTACTTTATCATTGCACTTGTCTCTCCGCTTCTGCTCGAGTTTATTGCCGATGACGACGGTGTTGACGATAATAACGATACCTTGCCCGGCTACGGTGTAACCGGTACTGATGTTGCATTCGGTAATATTACGGAAAATATAAAAAATATCATGCAAACAATCATAATGTACATTACAGCAATCATAAATATTGTTATGAAAGCATTCATCTGATCGGCTTAAAACAGGCATCTGAAACCCGTCCTCTTTGATACAAAAAATATTTCGAAAAATTTTTCAAGTTTTTTTGAAAAAAGTGTTGACAAGAGGACGGAAATGTAGTATATTAACTTGCGTCGCCGATAGTGAGCGGCGCAAATATGGGAGCATAGCTCAGTTGGCTAGAGCACCTGCCTTACAAGCAGGGGGTCA
>JAZPYF010000049.1:0-24759 GCA_045544055.1 Acutalibacteraceae bacterium
GTATAGCGTCTGTGAGGCTCGAGCTTGCTCATTGCACTTTCAAGGGCTGCTACATCTGTGTTAATAGTATCCTGAGAGTTTACATCTGTCATGGTTGATCTGTCAAGTGCTTTTGCATCGTTAAGAGCAGCAACAAAAGCATTCCATGCATCTGTGCCTTCTTTGAGAGCCTCATCAATACCGTCATCGGGTGTTGTATCTGTATAGAAGTCAGACTCGCGGTAAGTTTCAGCCTTAGCGATCAATGCATCAAGTGCAGTGAAGTCAGCAGCGATGTATTTAGCTTTTGCGTAGATAGCTTCAAGCTTAGCGGTTGATTCGTTGATGGCAACCTGCTCGTAGATAGTATAGTAAACACTCTGGTCGGAGTAATCCTTTTCAGCCTTGATTGCTGCTGCCTCGGCCTTAAGCTCGCCTGCGTTGCGGTAGAGGTTTTCTTTGAGCTCCGTGATCTTGCCGTATGCTTCTTTCCACATACTTGTGTCAGCACTGCTGATAGCATTTGCCTTGATTTCTGCGCAGAGTGCGTTGATTTCTGCTGTTGCAGCATCAACCTCAGCCTGCTTGTCTATGGTGTATGATGTGTACTTCGTGTACTTGTTGATAGTCTGAGTAGTAACGATTGAGTACTTGAGCTTGTCTGCGTTCAAAGCATCAAGGTTGTAGAGCTTCTGGGGCTCAGCAAAGCCTTCGATTTCCTGGGGAGCGTTAGTCTTGATCTCAATAAGCTCTTCCATAGCTGCGTTGAAAGCTGTGAAGTCGGCGAGCTTGTATGCGAGAGCAGCAATAGCATCTGTGATAGCTTTTGCAGCAGCATCAACCTTATCCTGGTCAAGGATTGTTGTGTAGTCGCTTACGTCTGCATTGAGAGCCTCATCAAGAGCTGCGAGAGAATCTTCTGTGTAAACATCTCTGTCAACTTTCTCAGCTTCAGCCTTAGCATTGTCATATGCTGTGAAGTCAGCAGGCTTGAGTGTAAGACCGGAAGCCTTAACTGTGTCTGTTGACTTTGCAGGGATTGTGTAAACACCGTCAACGGCTGTAAGTGTTGTGTTGCCGAGAGTAACAACAAGGTTGTCAGCAATATACTTGTCATCAACAGCTACTGTGAAAAGTACATCCTCACTGGAAGTGTAGCCTTCAACAGCTGCGCCATTTATCATGTATGTTACGCCTTCAACAGCCTCAAACTTACCTGTTGTAACAGCTTCGATTGTGATCATTGCGCGGCAATCACATGCTGAAATTGTACCGGAGGTCTTAACTGCGGATACGCCTGTTTTGGGAGTGTACTGAACAATTTTTGCTGTTTTGGCGTTGGCATTAGTTGCAGCACCGTCTGTGAGCCAGTACTTAAGAAGAGTGTCAGTGCCTGACAGGCTGTATGTTTCAACCATTGCTGCGTTGGGGATAATAACATTGGCTTCAAGTGTGCCGGTTGCTTTTGCTTTGGCTGTTGTGTCGTAGTAATCGTATGTTACAGTAGACTTCTTGATCTTTGCTTTTTCGGCATTAGTGAATGCTGATTCGTAGAAAGATCCGTTAAGGAAAGAATTGATGTAACTTGTTGAATAGTTGTTTGTCTGGTCGCAAAGAACAGCTTTTGTGGCATCAAAGTACTTCATTGAGCCTACGCTGCCCTGAGTGATAAGGACAAGGTCGCCGTTATCTTTTTCCTCAAGAACGTCCCAGACGAGGGGAGCGCCGTTGTATGTACCGAAAGTGACGGTTTTGGCTTCAGCGTCAGCTGCGGTAACAAAGGGGATTACTGTGAGCGTCAAAGCTACTGCAAGAATAACAGAGAGCAGACGCTTCATTGTGGATGTTGACTGCATGATTTTTTCCTCCTGATAAATTTTTTGAGAAAATTTGCAATATGTATTATATCATATAAAGACAAGTTTGTCCCTATGTAATATCTGCCAAAAAAATGTGCTGAAAAATAGAAGAGTTGTATAAAAATTTATATATTTTATACTATAAAATCTTCAGCGGTAAATTCACGGTAACGGCCGCTGAGTATATTTTCCCACCAGGAGCTGTTCTCTATATACCAGTTTATTGTTTTTCGGATACCGTCATCAAACTTCGTGAGAGGAGTCCAGCCAAGCTCATTTCCGATTTTTGTCGGGTCGATTGCGTAGCGCCTGTCGTGCCCCGGACGGTCCTTGACATAGGTAATGAGCTCTTCGCCTTTGCCGAGGGTGGCAAGCACGGTTTTTACAACCTCGATATTTGCACGCTCGTTATGACCGCCTACGTTATAAACCTCACCGATTTTTCCGCCCTCAAGTATCATTGCAATTGCACGGCAATGATCCTCAACATAAAGCCAGTCACGCACGTTGAGTCCCTCTCCGTATACGGGCAGGGGCTTGTCGTGGCTTGCATTGGCAATCATGAGCGGAATCAGCTTTTCGGGGAACTGATACGGGCCGTAGTTGTTTGAACAGCGTGAAATTGTTACGGGTGTACCGAAGGTCCTGTGATAAGCAAGTACGAGCAGATCGGCCGATGCTTTGCTTGCCGAGTAAGGGGACGATGTGTGCAGCGGAGTCTGCTCCGTGAACATAAGGTCGGGCCTATCAAGCGGCAGGTCGCCGTAAACCTCATCGGTAGAAACCTGATGAAAGCGAGGAACCTTATATTTGTTGCAGGCATCAAGCAGAACCTGTGTGCCGAGTATGTTTGTCCTGAGAAAAACCTCAGGGTCTTCAATAGAACGGTCAACGTGTGACTCTGCGGCGAAGTTTACAACCGAATCAAAGCCCTCTTTCTCAAAAAGGTCAAAGATAAAGTCACGGTCGGTAATATCGCCCTTGACAAAGCGGAAACGTTTATTCTTAAATGCTTCACGCAGGGTTTCAAGGTCGCCTGCGTAGGTGAGCGCATCAAGACATACAAGCTGCACATCGGGGTAATTGTCAAGCATGTAGTAAACAAAGTTACCGCCGATAAAGCCGGCTCCGCCTGTTATAAGCAGTTTGTTCATAACAAAAGCACCTTTCATTAAGGTAATATTTGTATAAGTATAGCAAATTCCTACGCTAAAATCAACAAAAACTATTGCAAGCTTTGGTGTAGTGGGGTAAAATCTGGTTACAGTTTAAGTTTTGGCGGTGGAATTATGGCAAGAATTGAACCGATTGACGGTATTAAGGCAAAAGAAAAGCTTGCTGATATCGGCGCGGCAGGTGAGCCGCTCAACAATATGAAGCTCACATTGCTTCACGATGTTACGGCATTCAATGTTATGAACGGCTTTCATACCCTGCGTGCAAGGGCAGCAGAATTTCTTTCAGTACTTGACGTTAACCTTTTCTGCTATGCGATCTCTTTTGAAAATGACTGTATGGCTTGTTCGGCGGTTTTCAAAGCATTTCTCGATGAGCAGGGCATTGATTTTGATACGCTCATTATGACTCCCGTTCAGCAGGCTCTTGTTTCTTTTGGCAGAATTGTTGCAGACAATCCGCACGAGGTGTTCGATGATCAACTCGATGAACTCAGAGAATTTTTCAGCGATGAACAGATTGTCGTTATAACTGCGCTTGCCGCAATGATGGTGGCGTCAAACATATTTAATACCGTGCTTGATGTTGAAATGTAAAAAAGCTGTCTCACTTTGTCGGTGAGACAGCTTTGCTTATATAAAGTTACTCTCAACAAGCCTTGAACAGCATTCGGGTGAATAAACCCAGCGGCTGATATGAGAGGCATCGGTATAGTATTGCGGCTGCTCGGGCGGATATTCGGCGTTGAAAGCATCCACAATTATCAGCTTGACCTTCATCCTTTCGGGAATAAGGCTCTTGATATAAACGGTTGCGTGCTGACCTGCGTGAACATCGGGCACAGGCTCGGCAAGCCCTGCCAGATTAGGCGCAAGCTCAACAAAAACACCGTATTTCTCTACGGAGCGAATTATTCCGGGCACAGTCTGACCGGGGTGGAAATTCTGTGCGTTTTGTTCCCATGTGCCGAGAAGCTCCTTATGAGTCAGCGTGATTTTTCCGTCTTCGGCAATTTCTTTTACAATAGCCTTGATATCGTCACCGGTTGAAAACCTTACATTCGGGTGAGGAATCCTCGAAACCGAAATTGCATCAATGGGAATAAGCGCAACAAGGCCCGCACCGATATCGGCAAATGCACCGAAACCCTCAATGTGAGTTATCTTTGCGTCTACAACATCACCCGGGGCAAGTAGTGAAATGTACTCGTTATAACAGTCCTGCTGAACCTCACGTCTGCTGAGAATTGCGATTTTTTCGCCGTAGCCGTCATCCCTAAACTCTGTTATGCGGAACATTACAGGCTTGTTGACTCTTGATATGAGCGCAATATCACGCACGCTTCCGTCCTCAATTCCGATTGCGCCTTCATTTCTGGGAATAATACCTCTTACAGGACCTAAATCAAGGTGCAGGTTATGCTCGTTGTCGCAAAGCAGCACCCTTGCTTCAAGTATTGTCTTCTTTGCCTGTGCCTGCATCAGCGAACCGATATCCGCAAGTGCGGCTCTGTTTTCGGCTGTCGATATCAGCTTCCCCTCGGGTTTGTATTTTTTCATTGACATACGGCGAAACTTTTTTTCGCCGCTCCCTCCCTTACTCTTTTTTGACCGTTGTTCTATTATATGCGGCTGTTTTTTTGTAATTACTGCGGTGATTGATATTTTTTGGTTAATATGGTATAATATCCTGAAAATGAGGTGAACTGTATGGATGTAAGGCTCGGCGATGTGCTTCATATGAAAAAAACTCATCCCTGCGGAACAAACACTTTTGATGTTCTGCGTATAGGAATGGATTTTCGCCTGCGTTGTACAGGCTGCGGCAGAGAGCTTATGCTGCCGCGGGATAAGGTTGAAAAAAGTATCAAAAAAATTGAAAGAAAAGACGAGAACTGAACTATGCTCGATAAACTTGAACAAGTAGAAAAAAGATACGAAGAAATAAACGAAAAGCTCTGCAACCCCGATGTTGTGTCGGATATGGAGCTTTATAAAAAGTATATGCAGGAAATGAAGCATCTTACTCCCGTTGTTGAAAAATTCCGTGAGCATAAAAAAGCTCTTGCGGATCTGCAGGGAGCACAGGAAATGCTTGATGATGCTTCACTCGATGAAGAGCTGAGAGAAATGGCGCAGGATGAGCTTGAGTCCGCCAAAGCTCTGGTGGAATCCACCCGTCAGGAGCTGAAGATACTCCTGCTCCCGCGTGACCCGAACGACGATAAAAACGTTATTGTTGAAATCCGCGGCGGTGCGGGCGGCGACGAGGCTTCGCTTTTTGCCAATTCTCTTTACAGAATGTATTCGATGTATGCTCAGACAATGGGCTGGAACAGCGAAATTCTCAGTGCTAACGAAACGGAAGTCGGCGGATTTAAGGAAATCAGCTTTATGATAAGCGGTGAGGGTGCTTTTTCACGCTTTAAGTTTGAAAGCGGAGTGCACCGTGTACAGCGTGTGCCGGAAACCGAGAGTCAGGGCAGAATCCATACTTCAACCGTAACCGTTGCCGTTCTTCCCGAGGCGCAGGAGGTCGATATTCAGATAAATCCTGCTGATTTGCAGGTTGATACCTTCCGTTCAAGCGGTGCAGGCGGTCAGCATATAAACAAAACCGAATCCGCTATAAGAATAACCCATATCCCGACGGGTACCGTTGTAGAGTGTCAGGATGAGCGAAGCCAGCATAAAAACAGGGATAAGGCTATGCGTATTCTGCGCTCAAGAATTCTTGAGGCCGAGCGTGAAAAGCAGGCAAGTGAAATTTCAGGCGAAAGGCGTTCGCAGGTCGGTACGGGCGACAGAAGCGAAAGAATCAGAACCTACAACTATCCGCAGGGCAGAATGACCGACCACCGAATCGGTCTGACTCTTTATAAGCTCGAAGCTATTCTCAACGGTGCGCTCGATGAGCTGATAGATGCACTCATCACCGCCGATACCGCAGAAAAGCTCCGTGCACAGGAATAACACTACGAAAAGGTGTTTTGAAATGACTCAAACTAAGTTATTTGATTATGAGCCGAACGGTGAGTCAATGCTCTCACAGGTCGGTGAGATATTACGCCGTGGCGGAATTGTCGGAATTCCGACGGAAACCGTCTACGGTCTTGCGGCAAATGCTTTTGATTCAAAGGCTGTCGCGAAAATTTTTGAAGCCAAGGGCAGACCGCAGGACAATCCGCTGATTGTGCATATCTGCGATATGTCTCAGCTTGATTGTGTTGCTTCTTTTGTGCCTCAGGCGGCGTATGACCTTGCCGAAAGATTCTGGCCGGGTCCGCTTTCAATAATTGTACCAAAAGGTGACAGAATCCCTGATGAGGTAAGCTGCGGTCTTGATACCGTTGCTGTGCGTATGCCGTTTCATCCTGCGGCGAGAGCTATTATCTCTGCGGCAGGTGTGCCTCTTGCAGCTCCGTCTGCAAATCTTTCGGGCAGTCCCAGCCCTACAACGGCACAGCACGTAATTGACGATATGTGGGGCAGGGCGGATGCTATTGTTGACGGCGGTGCGTGCGATGTAGGAGTTGAATCTACCGTTGTCACGCTCGTCGGAGATAAGCCGAGGCTTCTCCGCCCGGGAGGAATCTCTCTTGAACAGCTCGAGAGCGTTCTCGGCGAGGTCGAGGTTGACAGCGCTGTTCTTGCTGAGCTTGAGCCGGGACAGAAAGCGGCGTCACCAGGCATGAAATATAAGCATTATTCTCCTAAAGCAAGGGTAATAATAGTTAAGGGCAGCTTTGATAATTACAAACGCTTTGTCAAGGATAAGAAAAACTGTGCCGCTCTCTGTTTTGACGGAGAGGGTAAAAGTCTCGGTATTCCTTACATCGAAATCGGCAGAGAGCACGATTCGGGTACGCAGGCTCATCTGATTTTTGATGCGCTGCGAAAGCTGGATGAAATGGGTGTACAGACAGGTTATGCCCGTTGTCCCGAAACCGACGGTGTAGGCCTTGCGGTTATCAACCGTCTGTTGCGCGCGGCGGCATTTACGGTTATTGATGTTGACGGTGCGGTGCTGATAGGGCTGACGGGTGCCACAGGTTCGGGCAAAACAACCGTTGCCGAAATGGCTTGCAAAAAATACGGCTTTGCACATATTGATTGCGATAAGATCGCGCGTGAAATAACTGCAGCAGGCTCTCCTGTTCTTGCACAGTTGGCGCAGGCTTTCGGTGAGGATGTAATTTCTTCCGACGGCAGCCTTAACAGAGCATTGCTTGCTTCACGTGCATTTGCTTCACAGGAGGAAACAAAGCTCCTGAACAGCATAACTCACCCTGTTATAACATCTTTAGCACTTGCAAAGGCGAAAGACTTTACACTAAAAGGCAAAACGGCTGTGCTGCTGGATGCGGCGGCTATTTTTGAAAGTAAAATCGACAAGCTGTGCAGCTTTACAGCTGTTGTGGCGGCTCCGAAAGAGGTTCGCAAGGCAAGGATTACGGCACGCGACGGAATAACTGCTGAAAAGGCTGAGGAGAGGATGAAAGCTCAGCTTTCCGACAGCGAATACGAACTTAACGGCGATATTGTTCTGCGCAATTATCCGCCGTATGATATTGAAACGGAAATTGAAAAAATCTATCAAGCATATAAGGAGAGAATACAATGAGCAAGAATGAAGAACTCAGAGAAAAACTCTATTACGATCCCCAGCACGGCTGCAAGGTTATGGATGAGGCAGAGGTAAAAGCTGCTGATGATTTTGCAGAGGGCTACAAAAAGTTTATGAGTGCCTGCAAAACAGAGCGTGAGGTTGTTGAGTATACGGTTGCGCTTGCAAAAGCAAACGGCTATGTCGAGTTTGACAGCAAGTCACAGTATAAGCCCGGCGACAAGGTAATCTATGTCAACAGAGGCAAGGCGGTTATTCTTGCCGTAATCGGCACAAAGCCCGTCGAGGAGGGTGTGCGCATTGCTGCAGCTCATATCGATTCACCCCGCCTTGATCTTAAGCCCAATCCGCTTTATGAAGATTCTGAGCTTGCTCTTTTCAAAACACATTATTACGGTGGAATCAAGAAATATCAGTGGACAGCAATTCCGCTTGCTCTTCACGGCGTTGTCATTAAGGCTGACGGCACAAGCGTCAAGGTAAATATCGGTGAAGACGAGGGTGACCCGAAATTTGTTGTCACCGACCTTCTTCCTCACCTCGCCGCAGACCAGATGAAGCGCACTCTCGCGGAGGGCATCAAGGGCGAAGAGCTCAACGTGCTTGTCGGCAGCCGTCCTTTCAAGGATGATGAGGGCAGCGACAGCGTAAAGCTCAATATTATGAACATTCTTTTCGAAAAGTACGGTATTATTGAGCCTGATTTTCTCAGTGCAGAGCTTGAAGTTGTTCCTGCATTTGGTGCAGATGATATCGGCCTTGACAGAAGCCTTATCGGTGCATACGGTCACGATGACAGAGTTTGTGCATATCCCTCTCTTATGGCGATTCTTGAGGCGGGTGTGCCCGAATATACCGTATTGACCGTTCTTGCAGATAAAGAGGAGACAGGCTCTGAGGGTAACACAGGTCTTGATTCATTTTATATGGCGTATTTTATCGGCGACCTTGCACGTATGCAGGGCGGCGTAGCAAGTATTGCTCTGAGCAACAGCGAGTGCCTTTCAGCTGATGTAAATGCTGCTTTTGATCCGACATTTGCAGGTGTGCTCGAAAGAAGAAACGCCGCATTTGCCAATAAGGGCATTGTAGTTACAAAGTACACAGGCTCAAGAGGTAAGGGCGGCACCTCTGATGCAAGTGCCGAATTTATGGGCAGAATCAGAAAGCTGTTCAATGAAAACGGCGTTGTGTGGCAGGTAGGTGAGCTCGGTAAGGTTGACGAGGGCGGCGGAGGTACCGTTGCAAAGTACGTCGCTTATCATAATATTGATGTTGTCGATGTAGGTGTACCCGTTCTCTCAATGCATGCACCCTATGAGGTTGTTTCTAAGATTGACCTCTATATGGCATACAAAGGATTCCTGACTTTCTTCACAAAGTGAGTTTTTTATGGCAACTGAACAGGACAGAGAAAAACGTTTAAGAAAAAAAGCGATGAGTCTGCCGCTGCGTCCCGGAGTTTATCTGATGAAGGATAAGAGCGGCTCTATCATCTATATCGGCAAGGCAAAGGCTCTGAAAAACAGAGTCAGCAGCTATTTCGGCTCGCACACAAACCACACGACAAAGGTTATCAAAATGGTTGAGCGTGTGCAGGATTTTGACTATATAGTGACAGACAGTGAGTTTGAAGCGCTTGTGCTCGAATGCAGCCTTATCAAACAGCACAGCCCGAAGTACAACATTCTTCTTAAGGATGACAAGGGCTATCACTATGTCAAAATCACAAAGGGTGACTGGCCGAGAATTGATGCCGCAATGCAGCTGGTGGATGACGGTTCCGAGTATATCGGGCCGTACACCGGCTCTTTTGCCGTGCGTGCTACCGTTGAGCAGGCGCAAAAAATCTTTCGTCTGCCTCAGTGCGGTAAAACCTTTCCTGTTTCTCACCGTCAGCGTCCTTGCCTTAACTATCACATTTCTCAGTGTTCAGCGCCCTGTGCAGGTAAAATTTCACAGGCAGATTATAAACGGAGCGTCGAGCAGGCTGTTGATTTTCTAAAAGGCGGCTCGGCAGATATGATAAAAAAATTGCAGAGCGAAATGGAGGAGGCTGCCGAAAATCTCGATTTTGAAAAGGCGGCTGTTCTCCGCGACAGGATTGCGGCAATCACAAAATTCAGCGAAAAGCAAAAGGTTGTCAGTGCCGATGTTGCTGAGCAGGATGTCTTCGCTCTTTCTCATTCGCAGGATAAATCCTGCCTTGCAGTGCTGCGATTTTTTGGTGGCAGACTGTGCGATACCGAGCATTTTCTGATTGACACTCCCGAAGATTCATCTTATGCAAGATACGAGCTTCTTATGGGATACTATTCTATGAGGGAGCGTATCCCTCCGCGTATTTTGATTGACGATTTGCCGCAGGATGCAGATTTGCTGGCACGCTGGCTGAGCGAAAAGCTCGGTAAGAAGGTCAGCTTTGTTGTGCCGCAGAAAGGCGGTCAGCTGAAGCTTCTTGAAATGTGTCGCTCAAACGCAAGCGAAAAGCTTGCTCTGAGTCTGGGCAGAAGAGGTAAAGATACTGCGGCGCTTGATGAGTTGGCAAGGCTGCTCGGCTTGCCTTCACCGCCGGAATATATCGAATCCTACGATATTTCCCATACTGCCGGTACAGAAAATGTTGCAGGTATGGTAGTGTTCAAAAACGGTCAGCCGTACAGAGCGGCTTACAAGCGCTTCAAGATAAAAGGTTTTGACGGCCAGGATGATTGCGCCTCAATGGCAGAGGTGCTTGAACGCAGATTCAGGCACTATCTTGAAGAAAATGCAAAACCCGAGAGCGAAAAGCGTGATGAGGGCTTCGCAAGGCTGCCCGACCTTATTCTGCTCGACGGTGCGCAGATGCAGGTCAACGCAGTTAAGGCAGTTTTGCTGCAGCTCGGTATCAGCGTTCCGCTGTACGGTATGGTTAAGGATTCAAGCCACCGCACACGTGCAATAACAGGTGAGGGTGGCGAAATATCAATAAATTCAAAGCGTAATGCGTTTACTCTTGTTTCTACGATTCAGGAGGAGGTTCACCGCTTTGCAATTGATTATCACCGTAAGCGCAGAAGTGCAGGAATTTCAACAACGCTCACTCAGATTGAGGGGGTAGGACAAAAGCGTGCCGCCGCTCTGCTGAAGCATTTTAAGTCTGTCGGTGCAATTAAAGAAGCGAGCGAAGAAGAGCTTGCCGCAGTAAAGGGCGTTGACAAACGCTCGGCTAAAGCTGTTTATGACTTTTTTCACAGCTTGAACGAAGATTAAATTTCCCTAAAAATCTTGACAAAAGCAAAATAATAAAAGATAATAAAGAAGTATATTGTGAGATATTGCGGAATTTTTCGTATATCGGGTGGGAGTATTATGAGAGTTATTACAGGCTCCGCAAGGGGCAGAGTGCTTGCAACGCTTGAGGGTGGCGATGTTGTACGCCCGACAACAGACAAAGTTAAGGAAGCAATGTTCAGCATTATCCAGTTCGATATTGAGGGCAGGCGTGTGCTTGACCTTTTTGCGGGCTGCGGTCAGCTTGGCATCGAGGCTTTGAGCAGAGGTGCGGAAAAATGCACCTTTGTCGATTCCGATTCAAAGTCTGTTGCTGTTATCAAACAGAATCTTGAGCATACAAAGCTTGCCGATATGGCGGCTGTCGCTCAGATTGATGCGTTTTCTTTCCTTCGTATGTCATCGGAGGTTTTCGATGTTGTTCTGCTTGACCCTCCGTACGGCACGGGCTTACTGCAGAAGGCGCTCGCTTCGCTTGACGGCAAAATAGCACAGGGCGGTCTTATCGTGTGCGAGTTTCCTGCCAGAGAGGAGCTGCCCGAAACTGCAGGCGGTCTGACTCTTTTCAAACGTTATAAATACGGCAAAACAGAGCTTGCCGTATATAGATAAAAGAGGTGCTTACAGATGAAAGTTGCTGTTTGCCCCGGCAGCTTTGACCCGGTTACAATCGGTCATCTCGATATAATCAGACGTGCTTCCCGTATGTTTGATAAGGTCATAGTTGTCGTAATGTTCAATTACCACAAAAAAACAAGCGCTTTCACTCCCGAGGAGAGAGTGGAGCTTATCAGGAGAGTTACTGCGGATATCCCCGGAGTTGAGGTTGACTGCTATTACGGTCTGCTTGCAGATTATGCACGGCAGAAGAATGCGGTTGCAATCGTAAAGGGATTGCGTGCCGTGTCAGACTTTGAGGCTGAGTTTCAGCAGGCCCTTGCTAACAAAAAGCTCAACAGCGAGGTTGAAACGGTTTTCCTTACCGCAAGTGCGGAAAATATGTATCTCTCATCAAGTGTTGTTAAACAAATCTGCGAATTCGGCGGTGATATATCCGATTTTGTGCCTGCCGAAATTCGGGATGATATAGAAAAAAGACTAAGAAAGGATTGTTAAGATATGACAGTTGAACAGTTGCTCGAAAAAATTGAGGAAGTGCTTGATAACGGCCAGAAAATGCCTTTCTCTCAGAAGGTTACAGTTGATATTGAAGCTATCAGTGCATGCGTTGATGAAATCCGTGCAAATATGCCCGACGAGGTGCGCCAGGCTCGCAATATCGCCCGTGACAGAAACAAGATCTTAGACGAGGCTACTCAGCAGGCTGAAGAAACTCTTGCAAGAGCTACAGAAAGAGCACAGGAGACAATCAATAAGGCAAATGCCAAGGCTAAGGAACATATTCTCTCTTCCGAGGAAATTGCCAGAACAAACGTTGCTCAGGCTGAGGAAAGAGCAAGCGTTACAATTGCAAATGCCGAAGCTAAGGCTCAGCAGATGGTTGAGGAGAGCGAGGTTGTCGCCCGCGCAAAGCAGTACTGCGAGGATATGTTCAAAAAGGCTCAGGCTCAGGCTGAGGCAACAGTTGCAGCAGCAAACGCAACAGCAGCCGAGACTGTTGAAACTGCAAATCAGCAGGCAGCAGCAGTCAAGGAGCAGGCAGCAAAGTGGTCAAAGGATATCTGCGCTTCCGCAGCAAACTTTGTTGAGAACATAATCGGTCAGGCTGAGCGTTCACTTGCAAACGGCCTTTCAAATGTACGCCAGGCAAAGGAAAATATCCACAACGCTATCAGCGACCGTGCACAGCAGTAATTTCACTCTAAGGGTGATCTGATTTGAAATTTTCACAGTTAATTGCGATGGTGGCGGCAATTGCCGTTGCGGTTGCCGTTATCGTTTTTGCAGTGGCAAGGCGTCCGCATCTTTCTGATGATTCGATTGAGTTTCAGACTGTTGACTATACGGTAGAGGAAAAGGCAGTTAAAACAAGTGTCAATCTCCTTGCTGTCGGTGATAATCTGATTCATAAGCCGATTTATGAACAGGCTTTGGCAAGAACCTCTGACGGAAGCTATGATTTTATGCCTGTTTATGAGAATCTTGCAGGTCTGATTTCTGCTGCGGATATTGCCGTTATAAATCAGGAAACAATGATGGCAAAGAGCTATGACGTTTCCACATATCCCTGCTTTAATACGCCTACGGTTATGGCTTCCCAGCTTGCTTCGCTCGGCTTTGATGTGCTGACGATTGCAAACAATCATATGCTCGATAAGCAGAGCTTCGGTCTTATCGAAACGCTTGACCTTATCAATTCAACAAAGGGTCTTATTTGTGCAGGTGCATTCCACAGCAGGGACGAATATACTAAAATCAAAACCGTTACCGTTAACGATATCAGCTTTGCTTTCCTTTCCTATACGGAGCATACAAACGGTATTACAATACCAGAAGAGAAAGAAAGCTATATTGTTTATCTCGATGAGCTTGACGATGTAAAGCAGCAGGTTGAATATGCAGCTTCCGTTGCCGATGTTGTGGTGGTTTCAATGCACGCGGGTATTGAGTATTCCGATGATGAAAACGATGTTCAGCGTGACTTTGCACAGAATGTTGTCAACTGGGGTGCAGACCTTGTTATAGGTACGCATCCGCACACTCTTCAGCCGGTTGAATACCTGACCGATGAAAAGGGCAGGGAAGTGCCCGTGCTCTATTCACTCGGCAATTTCGTATCTGCTCAGGATAAAGTGAGAAGACTTATCGGCGGTATGGCAAATGTTACCTTTACCAAGGACCATGCTTCCGGCAGAATTACCGTAAGCAAACCTCAGCTCGATATAGTAATCACTCATTACGGTGCAGGATTTGACGGCATCAAGCTGTACAGGCTGGCGGATTATACTCCGTCTCTCGCTTCTGCTCACGGTAACAGCAGTATGAATATTGATTATATATATGAGCATATCCGCAACGTCATTGGCGACGAATATCTCATAGACGAATATAAAACTGAATAAAGAATAATACCCACCGGCTTTGCATATATTTCAGTGATACCATAAATAAGTGCATTGAGGTGGGTTTATGTTTGTTGTTTCCGTTAGGTCTTCATCAATCAAAGCGGCGGCTCTGAGTGTTTTGCTTGTGGCTTGTGCAATGGTTGGAATTTACGCAACGGGAAGAAGTATATCCGTATCCGTACAGTCGGCAAAGAGAGGGATTGATTACTCCGCGGCTGATGATGCTCAACGTCTCAGCTTTCTTTCACAGTTCGGTTGGGATGTTGTAACCGAGCCTGTTGAGGTGCGTGAAATAGTGATACCTGCCGAGTTCGATACGGCATATGAGCAGTATAACAAGTTTCAGCTCGAGCTTGGCTTTGATCTTTCGGATTATTGTGCAAAAAGGGCGAAACGCTGGACATATGAGGTGAAGAATTATCCGGGCTACGAAAATTCGGGTCTGGTGCAGGCCAATATTTTTGTGCTTGACGGAAAGGTAATAGGCGGCGATATCTGTTCAATTGAAAAGGATGGGTTTATGCACAGCTTTGCATACCCGCAGAAAAAGGAGAATGTTTCAAAGGATGGCCAAACAGCGTCTTGATAAAATAATAGCTTCACAGGGCTTGTACAGCCGCAGTGATGTGCGCAGGCTCGTGCGTTGCTCGGAAATTATTGTCAACGGCAAAGCTGTGAGCGACAGCGGTATGAAAATTGATCCTGCAGTTGATTCTGTAACCGTTTCGGGCAAGCCGTTTGTGTACAGCGAGTTTGTGTATATTATGCTCAATAAGCCAAAAGGCGTTGTCAGCGCAAGCCGCTCACCGGACGAGAAAACGGTTGTTGACCTTGTGCCTGCAGAAATGAAAAGGGACGGTCTTTTTCCTGCAGGAAGGCTCGATAAAGACACAACGGGCTTTGTGCTTATTACAGATGACGGTGCGTTTGCACACGATATCCTTTCGCCCAAAAAGCATATCGAAAAAACATATATCGCTGTTCTTGACAGACCGATAGGGGAGGCGGAGTTGGAAAAATTCCGCACTGGCATTACGCTTGCTGACGGGTATGAATGTCTGCCTGCCGAAATATCTGTTTTGTCTGAGGACGGGCTGACTGTTGAGATTAAACTCCGCGAGGGTAAATATCATCAGATCAAGCGTATGGCGGCTGCGTGCGGCTCTCATGTCAATGAGCTTCACCGCAAATCAATGGGTGGTCTTGAGCTCGATGCTGCGCTTTCACCCGGCGAGTGCCGATTCTTAACAACAGAGGAATTGGTAAATATTAAAAGAGGTTGACAAATATATAAAAAAGCATTAAACTGATAGATGTATATCTATGCAACTAATAATTTAATGCTGAGGATGAATAAAGTTTGGATAAAGAATTTACTTTTAAGAATGTGGAGTTTCGCAAGCGCTGCGTCGGTGTGATGATAGCGGCGTCTGTTATTGCGGGCTTGTATGTAATTCTTGGGCTTATTAATCTGCAATACTGTCAGAATTACCCGCGCTTTGTTCTCAGGGTTCTGGCAACTCTGTTTTATACGGTTGAGCTTTGTCTTTTTGCTGAACGCAATTCGGTTTATATGGAAATCGGCGGCGATTATGCGCTTGCCCGAAGGTCCTGCACGGGAATGCTCGTAACTCTGATTGTAAGCGCAATTATCGAGTCTTATTATGTGTCTGTTTTTCTTACTATTCCGGGCAATCTGAGGCTGCTGTATATGTGCATAATCATCTTTATAGGCTGCCTTTCAACCTTACCGTTGATTTTGTTTCAGTACCTTAATTTCGAGTATAATCTTATGAAAGCTGCAAGCGTTTTCGGCGTTCTTGCTTCTCTCGTTTCGTTCTGTATCGGCTTCCTTATCATTTCCGTTAACACAATTCAGTCCTACGGCAACGGCGGATTTTTCGAAACAGCGGGATTTATTTTTGACAGCTTCTCTCCGATATACCTTGTTCACTGTCTGGTAGTGGTTATACTCATTGAAGTTGCTCGGATCACATTTGTCAGACAAATGAAAATCAATGCGAAATTTGCTCCCGAAGCTCCTGAAGGTGAGCAGGAGGACAAAGAATAATATCAGCTATTTACAGGAACGGTGCTTGTCACCGTTCTTTTTGTTTTTTCTCTACGGAGTTTTTGAGCGGACAATTTGTGAAAAAGCACAAAAAGTTGTAAATTTATGTATTATTTACATCAAATAAACTCTTTACATATTCAAATAAAAGTGCTAATATATTCACGGTGCATTTTAGGTATGCATTTTTAGTATTGCTATATAATTATAGGAGGAATATAAAACATGGCTAGAAAAATGAAAACCATGGACGGCAACAACGCTGCGGCATATGTGTCCTATGCGTTTACGGAAGTTGCAGGTATTTACCCGATCACTCCTTCCAGCCCCATGGCAGACTATGTTGACCAGTGGTCAGCACAGGGTGTAAAGAACATCTTCGGTACAACGGTTAAGGTTGCAGAAATGCAGTCTGAAGCAGGTGCGGCAGGTACTGTTCACGGTTCACTTGCAGCAGGTGCTCTCACTACAACCTACACCGCTTCACAGGGTCTTCTTCTCATGATCCCCAATATGTACAAAATCGCAGGCGAGCTTCTTCCTTCAGTTTTCCACGTTTCTGCTCGTTGCGTAGCTTCCCACGCTCTTAACATCTTCGGCGATCATTCCGACGTTTACGCTTGCCGTCAGACAGGCTTCGCAATGCTTGCTGAAACAAATACACAGGAAGTTATGGACCTTGGCGCTGTTGCTCATCTTGCAACAATCAAGAGCCGTGTTCCCTTCCTCAACTTCTTTGACGGTTTCCGTACTTCCCACGAGCTTCAGAAGATTGAGATCTGGGACTATGAGGACCTCAAGGAAATGTGCGATATGGACGCTGTCAGAGGCTTCCGTGAGCGCGCTCTCAACCCCGAGCATCCCGTAATGCGCGGTTCACACGAGAATGGCGATATCTTCTTCCAGCACCGTGAGGCTTGCAACAGCTACTACGATGCAGTTCCCGCAATTGTTGAGGAATATATGGGCAAGGTTAACGCTAAGCTCGGCACAAACTATCAGCTCTTCAACTACTACGGTGCAGAGGACGCAGAGCGCGTAATCGTTGCTATGGGTTCAATCTGTGACGTTGCAGAAGAAGTTATCGATTACCTTGTAGCTAAGGGCGAGAAGGTTGGTCTTGTAAAGGTTCGCCTTTACCGTCCCTTCTCAGCAGAGAAGTTTGTTGCAGCTATCCCTGCAACAGCAAAGAAGATTGCTGTTCTTGACAGAACAAAGGAGCCCGGTTCACTTGGTGAGCCTCTCTACCTTGATGTTGTTGCCGCTCTTGCAGCAACAGGCAGAACAGGCCTTACAGTAACAGGCGGCCGTTACGGTCTTGGTTCAAAGGATACTCCTCCCTCAAGCGTATTCGCAGTATACGATGAGCTTGCAAAGGATGCTCCCAAGGCTCAGTTCACAATCGGTATCAACGATGACGTTACACACCTCTCACTCGAGGAAAAGGAATCCCCCAACACAGCAGCTGAGGGTACAATCGAGTGTAAGTTCTGGGGTCTCGGCGGCGACGGTACAGTTGGCGCAAACAAGAACTCCATCAAGATTATCGGTGACCACACAGACAAGTATGTTCAGGCATACTTCCAGTATGACTCAAAGAAGACAGGCGGTATCACGGTTTCTCACCTTCGTTTCGGTGACAAGCCCATCAAGAGCCCCTACTATATCAACAAGGCAGACTTCGTTGCTTGCCACAACCCCTCTTATGTTGAGAAGGGCTACAAGATGGTTAACGACGTTAAGCCCGGCGGTGTATTCCTTGTAAACTGCCAGTGGTCTGCTGACGAGCTCGGCGCAAAGATGCCTGCAGAGGCAAAGCGCTACATTGCAAAGAACAATGTTCAGCTCTACACAGTTAACGCTATTGATCTTGCCGCTGAAATCGGTCTTGGCAAGAGAACAAACACAATCCTTCAGGCTTCCTTCTTTGCTCTTGCAAACGTTCTTCCCAAGGACGAGGCAATCAAGTATATGAAGGACGCAGCTATGAAGTTCCTCAAGAAGGGCCAGGATATTGTCGATATGAACCACAAGGCTATCGACGCAGGCTTCGGCGCATACGTCAAGGTTGATGTTCCCGCAGATTGGGCAGACGCTCAGGACGATGCAGCAGTTGAGGCTTCCAAGGGCGCAGAAAAGCTTGTCAAGATGGTTGACAACATCATGAAGCCCGTTGGCCTTATGAACGGTGATTCTCTCCCCGTTTCCGCATTCACAGATCACGCAGACGGTACCTTCGAGCAGGGTGCTTCCGCATACGAGAAGCGTGGCGTTGCAGTTATGGTTCCCGCTTGGGATTCCTCCAAGTGTGCTCAGTGTAACCGCTGCTCCTATGTATGTCCCCACGCTACAATCCGTCCCTTCGCTCTTACAGCTGATGAGGCTGCTGCAGCTCCTGCAAACGCTGTCATCGTTGACAAGAAGGGTAAGGGTAAGGACACTTACAAGTATACTCTCTCCGTTTCTCCGCTTGATTGTATGGGTTGCGGCGTTTGTATCGGCGTATGTCCCACGAACTCCCTTACAATGGTTCCCAGAGAGTCTCAGGACAACCAGCAGGTTGTATTTGACTATATGGTTGCTAACGTTTCCGAGAAGGCTGATATGTGCGATAACACAGTAATCGGCAGCCAGTTCAAGAAGCCTCTTCTTGAGTTTTCCGGCTCCTGTGCAGGCTGTGCAGAAACATCCTACGCTCGCCTTATCACTCAGCTCTTCGGCGACAGAATGTATATCTCCAACGCAACAGGCTGTTCCTCCATCTGGGGCGGTCCCGCAGCAACCTCTCCCTACACAGTAAATGCTAAGGGTCAGGGTCCTGCTTGGGCAAACTCCCTCTTCGAGGATAACGCAGAGCACGGCTACGGTATGCTTCTTGGTCAGAACGCTATCCGTTCCAGACTTATCGACGATGCTAAGGCTCTTCTTGAGTCCGACAAGGCAAGCGATGAGATTAAGGCAGCAGCACAGGCATACCTTGATACAGCTAACGACGGCGCAAAGAACGGCGCAGCAGCAGACGCTCTTGTTGCAGCAGCTTCCGCTTGCGATTGTGAGCTTTGCAAGGACATCGTTGACAACAAGGATTACCTTGCCAAGAAGTCCGTATGGATCTTCGGTGGTGACGGTTGGGCATACGACATCGGCTTCGGCGGTGTTGACCATGTTCTCGCTTCCGGTCAGGATGTAAACATCATGGTATTCGATACAGAGGTTTACTCCAACACAGGCGGTCAGGCTTCCAAGGCTTCTCAGATCGGTCAGGTTGCACAGTTCGCAGCAGCAGGTAAGGCTATCGCAAAGAAGAGCCTTTCCGAAATTGCAATGAGCTACGGCTACGTTTACGTTGCTCAGATTGCTATGGGTGCTGATATGAACCAGACAATCAAGGCTATCACAGAGGCTGAAGCATATCCGGGTCCGTCAATCATCATCGCATACGCTCCCTGTGAGATGCACTCCATCAAGGGCGGTATGGTTAACTGCCAGGCTGAAATGAAGAAGGCTGTTGAATGCGGCTACTGGAATATGTTCCGCTACAACCCCGCTCTCAAGGCAGAAGGCAAGAACCCCTTCACAATCGACTCCAAGCCCGCAACAGGCAGCTACCGTGATTTCATCCTCGGCGAAGCTCGTTACTCTTCACTTACACGTTCCTTCCCCGAGCGTGCTGAGGAGCTCTTCACACAGGCAGAGAAGGCATCTCTCGACAGATACGATCACCTTCTCAGACTTAAGGATCTCTACGCTCCTGCTGAATAATGTAAGACTTTAGTGCTTGCATTTTCATAAAAGTATGGTAAAATCAAATTAATAAATTCAAAGAGGAGGATATTACCCATGGCATACGTTATTTCTGACGATTGCATCGCTTGCGGTGCATGTGCAGCAGATTGCCCCGTAGGCGCTATCTCCGAGGGCGACGGCAAGTACGTTATCGACGCTGATACCTGCATCGATTGCGGCGCTTGTGCAGGTTCCTGCCCCGTAGGTGCAGCACAGGAAGGCTAATTAAACCGACCTAAATAGAAACCGCCTTGCTCTCAAAGAGCAGGGCGGTTTTTGTAGTATGACTATAATTCTCTTAAATAGTTGAAAATAGGAAATATCTGTGATATAATTTTAAATATTATAATGATAAATTTTGAGGTGTCTATTATGTCAAAGTGGATTGATAACAAGACCGTAATTATTACCGGTGCTTCAAGCGGTATCGGCAAAATGCTTGCCGAGAGGCTTATGAAAGAGCACAACTGTACCGTAATCGGTGTAGCGAGAAGCGAAAAGAAAATGATTAAATTCGTTGAAGAGCTCGGCGAGTATTCAAAGCTGTTTTCTTATAAGCTCTTTGACGTTTCAAGCTATGATAATTGGCAGAGCTTTCACGATTGGCTTGTCGAAAACAAAATTCAGCCCGATGTGCTTATCAATAACGCCGGTGTTCTTCCCCGTTTTGACAGACTTATGAACTACACCAAAGAGGAAATTGACGAGTCCATCAATATCGACTTCTATTCCGCAGCATATTCTTCAAAAATTATGCTTCCTCTTCTTATGAAGAGCGAAACTCCCGCAATCGTAAACGTTGCTTCTTCCGCAGCGCTTATGGCTCTGGGCGGAACGTCAATGTATTCTGCAAGTAAGGCAGCCGTCAAGGGTCTGACCGAGGCTATGAGAGAAGAGCTCAGAGGCGAAGCATACATAGGTCTTGTCTGCCCGGGCTTTACCAAAACGGATATTTTCAGAAATCAGGGCGAAACCAACGGTATGGACCTTATCAATATGGTTTCAACTCCCTGCCATAAGGCAGTTAACAAAATTCTTAAGGGCATACTCCGCAAAAAGTCCTATATCGTTGTAGGCTTCGACGGCAACGCAATGGGCAGATTTAACAGACTTATGCCTGTCCAGGGCTCAAGACTTTTCAGCGGCGTAATCAAAGCATTCAAAATTGACCTTTTTGCTTCCACCTTCGGCTACGAAAAGAAAGGCGAAAAAAAGTAAATTAAAAAATCCGACTTCGGGGTACCTTCCATAAGGAAGTTACCCCAAGGCGGCTCTTGTAGTAAAACTTAATAACTGTAATCTGAACGGTATAGCTTTGGCTATGCCGTTTTTGCTTTATGTTGTTTTGAAATATGTTGTTGGTACGCTTCTTCCATTTCTTCAGCAGAGAGCATTTTAATTATTCCGGCACCGTGATAGTAGATGTCTACGGTTTGATGCCGTTTGCCGTTAATCTTCTCGGGCTTTGACACAACAATTCTTTCAATGAACTCGTTAACTAACTCAGGTGTCAGCTCTGTCAATCGGGTTATTCTTTTCGCTCGCTCAATGAAATGCTGTAAACCTTCGCATTTGATTTCTGTTTCTTCTAAGAAAATTTCAATTTCAGGAACTCTTTCTTTTAGTTCTTTCTGTTCATCTTCCAATGATATTGAGAGAGTTGCAAATCGTTCATCGGATATTTTTCCTCTTGTGTTATCTTCATACAGAGTTTGGATTATGCGGTCGATTTCTGCAATTCGCTTCTTTACTTTTTCGAGTTCCTTGCGTTTCAGTTTCAAATCTTTTTGATGATTCAAATCCAATTTTTCAATCTGCTTATTTGCAAAATCTTCTTCAAAGCATTGCACATACCATAACACTCTTTGCATATTTTCGAGCACAAGATTGTAGATTACCTTCTCACGGATATAGTGAGCAGTGCAGGAACTTGTATCTCTGCGGAACGATGAGCAAAAGAAAAATGCTTGTTCCCGTTTGTAATTGTTGGTAGCACCGTAATATAATTTCTCACCACAGTCATCACAGTATAACAGTCCCGAAAAGATACTTGTAAATCCTGTTTTGGGATTCCTGCGTTTGTTCTTTCTGAGACTTTGCACCAACTCAAACTTTTCTCTGCTGATAATTGCAGGGTGTGTTCCGGGAAAAATCTTCCATTCATCAGAAGATCTTTCTATTCTCTTTTTACTTTTGAAAGATTTTGTAGTGTAACGAAAGTTAACCGTATCACCGCAATACTCTTGCTTACTCAAAATGTCGGCAATCGTACCCGAACTCCAGTTGTGAAGTGTTTCAGGTTTATATCCGCATTTTCTGTTTATGCTGTTCCAATACTCAGTCGGTGTCATTACTCCGTCTGCCTTTAATCTTTTTGCAATCTGTGCAGGTCCGAGTCCCGATATACACATATCAAAAATTCTTCGGACTACTTCGGCGGCAGGTTCATCAACAATCCATTCTTTCTTGTTGTCGGGGTTCTTCATATACCCAAAAGGCGGATTTGTCGTTAGCGGTATTCCCGCCATACCTTTGCTCTGCATTACTCTGCGTACCTTTTCACTTGTATTCTTTGCGTGCCATTCGTTAAACAAGTCTTGCATCGGTACAAGGTCACTTAAACCTTTTGCAGTATCAATGTTATCCATTATTGCGATATACCTGATGCCCAATCGTTCAAATTCTTCTTCAAGCAACTGACCGACAACCAAACGGTTACGACCTAATCTTGAATGGTCTTTGACAACAAGATTTTCAATCAGACCTTGTTCGGCGAGTTCAAGTATCTCTGTGAACGCAGGTCTTGCAAAGGTGACACCTGAGTATCCGTCATCGAAAAAGAATCGTGGATTAGGCAGGCGATTATCTTTAGCATACTTTTCAAGAATGGCTCTTTGATTTTTTATGCTGCCCGACACATCTTCGTTTTCATCGTCACGAGAAAGTCTTGCATACAGGGCAGTTATTTTTTGACTTGACTGTTTTTTACTCATATAACTCCTTTCCACAGTCAACATGATATGAATTGTAGGACACGTTTATCATATCACATCTTTTTGCGAAGTTCAACACTTTAAAGCGTGAAATTGTGCTATTTTTGTTTTAGTATTCGTTCTGTTTTTTCTCGCAAGGTTTCAGTTGCATCGGCATTGAAATGTGAACGCACGGTATAAACTGTTCTGCTGATTTCTTTTTTAAAATCAATTTTACGTGGAAACTGTTTGTTTCTAAACCAAGCAATCCGTTCCGACTTTGTCATTGATGAAAGTATGTTTTGGGTTTGCTCAATGCTGTTCAGCATTTCGGTTATGAGATTATGTTCATTGTCTGTTAGGTTTGAAATTTCATAATTCATTTGATTTCTCCTTTCTTAATTTTATTTTCTGATTTGATTTTTCTTCAAGGGTTTCAGGGAACTTTCCCTGACAAGCGAATTTGTCCGTACAGATTCAGTGCTTGTTGAGACGAACAGTCGAAACAAGCCTGTTTGTGGCTACAAATTCAGTGCTTGCTAAGACTGATGACACGGCATCAAAAAGTCTTTGCAAGCGGATTTGATTATACAAATCCATTGCTCGCTAAGACAGATGCCATTTAATTTTTACTGTTGCAATTTCTCAACTTATGTTTCTGTTTCTTTGCAAACTCACTTGCAGCAGAGCGTCGTTCTTTACTGTATGGCTCTGTGAGTCTGAAACAAAATCTTCCTTTCTCAATCTCAAACATCAGTCTTCCATCTTCGGAATCGTCAACCAGCTTGCACAAGTCCGGATGTTTTTCTGAATATGGCGATAGACGATTTTTCAAATCTATGTTGTAGGTTGACACGATAATAATCGGACTGGCTTCATCAAAAAATATCTCAGTTGTCTTCTGAGATTTCTTCAAACCTGTTTTCAAAACATAAACCTCCTTTCCAAAAATTATTTTTTAAAAGGCGGCTTTTTCGAAAGATTATTCATAGCTGAACAACTGTAAAAAGAAAGTTTCATCCGACAGAAATTTTTGAAACGATGCAGCTATAAATCAAACACTCTCCAATTTGATTTCTGCATTTTTTACAGTTCTGAAATAAATTTGAGCAAAACAAAAAAGCCGTCACACAGACAGCATCAATCGGCGGGAGCATTGCTCTCGCTTTTACAAATGATATCTTATGTAACGGCTTTGAAATTCAGAAAAATTTCAAAGGCATACTGTTTTCTAATCCCGCATCACCGGAGGCATTCGCCACGTACAGTATCAACAAAGGTGAGGAGTGCGATAATTTTCTCTTAGCATATCGCCGGCTTTGGGCAGACTCATGTCCGCAATCAATTACATCGTTATTCAATTGTCAAATTTAAATTTAACTTACTATACCACACGGAACATTTGTTTGTCAATAGGCTCAAAAAATTTTAACCACAATTTTAAAAATGTTTCATAAAACAAAAAGTCGTTGTAACTATTTTCATTGAAAATAATTATTGAATCCTGTTTAAAGAGAAATGCCGTTACATTACACACCATTCTGGACACAAAATGTAACGGCATTTTTTAAACAAAGCATTAGTAAAGTTTTATCAGAGTTTAATCTAACGCAGACTATTCATTAATAAAACCCTTTAAGCTCTCTTGCTCTTTCAAGTCTCGCATCTCTTTTATAATTTTCTGAAATTTCTTTGATTATTTGTGATGTTTTGGGATACATCAATTGTAATTCTTTGGAGTAATCATAATATTTTTTTGCAATTTGTTCTTCTTCGTCACCTCCTGTTATGTTATGAACACCTCGTTGATTAAAAAGACCAATATGAAAACTATTTATAATATCATAAGATGAATTTTGTTCAAAAAACTCTCTAACTAGTACATGAGGCCAAACACCATCTTCGTCTATTGGTGAATAAGATAACATTCTGCCAATTTCCAAATCGCATCCTATTATATAGTTTGATTCCTTACAAGTCGGATCGTAGCC
>JAZPYF010000050.1:0-24860 GCA_045544055.1 Acutalibacteraceae bacterium
AGAAGATGTTTCTCAGGAGGGTCAGCCGGAGAGTGACGGCGCAGAGACCCCTGAAGAAGATACAACCGAAGCTACTACAGGGGAAAATTAACTTTTTTGTAAAAACTATTGTTTTTTAGAAAAAACTGTGATACACTTACAATATCTGATTATGTCTAAAGGACTAAGTATCTGTAAATATAACGATTCTAAGGGAGGCACAAGATATGGGTTTCGAAATCGATAACGAAGTTGAAAACGTGGTGCAAATTAAAGTTATAGGTGTCGGCGGTGGCGGCGGAAATGCTGTTAACCGTATGATTCAGTCCGGCATTCGAGGCGTTGAGTTTATTGCTGTAAATACAGATAAGCAGATGCTCCTCAGCTCACAGGCAACACACAAAATCCAGATCGGCGAAAAGGTTACACGCGGCATGGGTGCCGGCGGTAAGCCTGAGGTTGGCCAGAAGGCTGCTGAAGAAAGCCGTGACATTATTTCCGATACACTTAAGGGTACAGACATGGTCTTTATCACCGCAGGTATGGGCGGCGGTACAGGCACAGGTGCTGCTCCCGTTATCGCTCAGATCGCTAAGGATATGGGCATACTTACTGTCGGTGTTGTTACAAAGCCCTTCAATTTTGAGGGTAAGCGCAGAATGACACAGGCTGAAAACGGTATTGACACTCTTACAGAGCATGTAGACAGCCTTGTTATCATTCCCAATGAAAGACTTCGTTTTGCAAGCGAAACAAAGATCACAATGAGCAACGCTTTCGCAAAGGCAGACGATGTTCTCCTTCAGGGCGTTAAGAATATCTCCGAGCTTATCAAGATTCCCGGAGTTATCAACCTCGACTTTGCTGACGTTCTCTCCGTTATGAAGGACGCAGGCCATGCTCACATGGGCATCGGCTATGCAAAGGGCAAGGACAAGCCCGAGGTTGCAGCAGAGGCAGCTATTTCCAGCCCGCTTCTCGAAACATCCATCAAGGGTGCAAAGGGTGTTATCATCAGCGTTACATCATCTCCCGATATCGGTCTCGAGGATATCGAAATCGCCAGCGAGAAGATCAAGGATGCAGCACATCCCGATGCAAACATCATCTGGGGTCTCTCCTTCGACGATTCTCTCAATGATGAGCTTTACATCACAGTTATTGCTACAGGCTTCGGCTTCGGCAACAGCATTGAAGAGCCTCCGAAGGTTGAGGATCTCTTTGCTGCAACAAGTGTTGCAACACCCGTTGCTCCTGCAGCTCCTGTTGAGGCAGCACCTGCTGCTCCTGCAGCTCCTGCTACTCCTGCGGCACCTGTTGAAACACCTGCAGATTCCGCAGCAGGCAACAGCAACTACTACGATTTCATTGAGAATCTTTTCGGCAACAACTGATAGTCTGAGAATTATCAGCGAGTTTTAACAATCAAATCAGCGGTGTAATACGAGAGCTTCTTGTTATTGCGCCGCTTTTCTTTTGCTTTTGGAGGGCGGTTATTATGAAACTTATTGACGGTAAAATTATTTCTGCACACATCAAACAGCAGGTCAAAGCGCAGGTCGACGAGCTGAAAGCACGGGGCGTTGAGCCTTGCCTTGCCGTAATTATCGTCGGCGACGATTTCGCTTCAAGAACTTATGTAAATAACAAAAAAAGAACATGTGAAGAGGTTGGCATAAAGTCGCTTGAGTTCGCTCTGGGCGGAAATACTACTCAGGAAGAACTTATCGAGCTTGTCAGAAAGCTCAACGATGATCCTTCGGTCAACGGCATTCTTTGCCAGCTTCCCATTCCTGCACATATCGATGAAAAGGTAGTTCTCAATACAATCAGCCCGGAAAAGGATGTAGATGCTTTTCATCCCGTAAATGCAGGCCATATCATGATTGGCGACTGTGTGCTCAAGCCCTGTACACCTGCTGGTATTATGGAAATGCTCAAATACGAGGGCATTGATGTTGCTGGCAAAAACTGTGTTGTTATCGGCAGAAGTAATATTGTCGGTAAGCCTATGGCGATGCTTCTTCTTGCCGCAAGCGGAACTGTTACCGTCTGTCATTCCAGAACACAGAACCTTGCCGAAATCACAAGAAATGCCGATATCCTTGTTGCCGCTGTCGGTAAGGCGAAATTTGTAACAGCCGATATGGTCAAAGAGGGTGCGGTTGTAATTGATGTCGGAATGAACAGAGATGAAGACGGCAAGCGTTGCGGTGATGTTGATTTTGAGGCTGTCAAGGATAAGGCTTCTCACATTACTCCCGTTCCCGGCGGCGTAGGCCTTATGACGGTTGCAATGCTTATGCTCAATACCGTAACTGCTGCAAAAAATCAGAACAACAGAGGTTGATTTTAATGATCAGGTCTTTGATTGAACGTCGCTCTCCGGAATTTGTTGATAATTTCATTTTTGAAACAGCTTCGGACGAGAGCGGCAGAAATATATTCAGCTATGAGCCGTGTGAGAGCAAGGTGCTCATCAAGGGCGACAGTGCAATCAGTATGGCTGTGGCTTATTTCCGCTTTATGCGTGATTGCTGTTCGGCTTATTTTACTGTAGATCACGCTCTTGCTTACGGCGAATTTTCTCTCCCCTCTGAAAAATGTGAGGGTGTGATAGAGAGCAAATACCGCACCTGCCTTGAGTACACCTCTTTTTCATGTGCCGCCTGTTGGTGGAATTGGGAACGCTGGGAGAATGAGATTGATTTTATGGCGATGAACGGCATAAATATGCCCCTCGCCGTTGTTGGAACTCAGGCTGTGTGGCTCAAGACAATGGATGATCTCGGCATGAAAGAGGCGCTTTCGCTTTCGGGCTTGTCAGGTCCGTCCTTCTGGGGCTGGCAGCTTTCAAATTGCTTTGACGGCTATCTTCCTCAGGCAAAGAGAAGCAGTGTTGAAACGCAGATCGACCTTGGCAGAAAGATAATCGAGCGTGAAAAAGAGCTTGGTATGGATCCAATTATGCAGGGCTTTTCAGGCTATATTTTCCGCAACTTTATTCAGGGAAAGGTCCGTGCAAGAATGAATAAATCCGATGAGTGGTGCCTTTTTCCGCGTCAGTATCAGCTTTCTGTGCGCGATCTTATGTTCCATAAAATCGGTAATATGTTTTATAAAAATCAGAGCCTTCTTCTGGGCAGCAGCAAGTATTACGTTGCCGATCCGTTTATCGCTCACGCTCCGACAAAGAGCGGCGGCGGATTCCTTGCAGGCTTAGGTACAGCTATATTTAAGCTCATTTCCGCACAAGGTGAGGATTGCGTGTGGGTTATGAATTCCTCTACGGTCAAGCGTGAGATAATAAAAGCTCTGCCTAAGGAAAAGATCCTTATTATTGACGGCGGTGAACTCTGTAATAAGAAAGAGCTTGACGGTGTGGGTTTTATTCTCAGCACCCGTTATAATAATGGCGATGTTACGGCTATTCACGGCGATATTGATGGAGTTTCGGCAAACAGGTTCTCCGGTTTCAATGCTGAAAACCCGAACGTCTGCGGTGTTGCATCTGTTTCGGACGGTGCTTATTCAAATGAAATCTTCCGTCAGTATTCCTTTGCGGCTATCAGCGGCGAAAAGGATGCTGAAAAATGGTTTGAAACCTTTGCTGCCAACCGCTACGGTACGGACAGTAAGGCGGCTTCAGAAGCATTTGCTCTTCTTAAAAAGAGCTGCTGGAGGAGCGGTCAGCCTGCGCGTGAGCATGCAAGTGCAATCTGTACAAGACCTGCAACTCTGCTCCGCCACACATCAATAGGGGACAGCGGCAGCGAAATCGGTTACGATATAGCTGATGTTTTCGCCGCAGCTCAAAAACTGATAGAGGCACAGGGCAAAACCTATGAATACGAGCTTGATCTTTGTGATGTGCTTCGTCAGGCTTTGAGTGACCTTGCCAACAAGGTGTGCAAAAAAGCGCTTGAAGGCTATAAGAACAAGGATGTTGCTGCGTTTGAGAAAAACACAAATCTTTTCCTTGAAATTATTGAGGATTTAGACAGGCTTCTTCTGACAAAGAAAGAGTTTTCTCTTCCGTATCATCTCACTCTTGCCCGTAATCTCGGCAGTGACGATACCGAAAAGCAGAACTATGAGATAAATCTTCTTTCGCAGATTACGATTTTCGGTCCCGTCAAGGATACGGTGCTTTACGATACCTGCTGGAAAGAGTGGGGCGGAATGGTTTCAACCTTCTATGCTCTACGCTGGAGAGCGTTCTTTGAACAGCTTGCCGCAGGCTTCAAGAAGCTGCGCCGTATTCCTGAAAAAACAAGACAGCAGGTTTTTGACAGGGATACCTACCTCGGCTCGGAGTTTGGCGGCAGTCTTTCACGTATTGAAAAAGAGTGGATTGCCACATATACGCCCGATTATGAATCTGTTGGCAAAGAGGATACAGTCAGCGTCGCTCGTGAGCTTGTGAGCAAATATGCCCCAAATTTTTAATATTTTGATGTGTTTTATGTTAAAATAGCAAAAGGACTTTCGTTTTTTACGAAAGTCCTTTTTTGATGCCTATTTTTTAATATTTTGAGGTGTTGTTATTCGGCGTCCTGCCATGCTTTGCATACATCGACCCATTCTGCACCGGGGCAGAGTGATTCAAGCTCGGGTACTGTAAGCTCTACTGCGCTGTTTGAACTGCCTGCGGCAGGGTAGACGATATCGAACCTTTTAAGCGAAATATCGAGAAAGATCTGAACTCCGTCATTAACTGCAAACGGGCAGACACCGCCGACTGCGTGACCGATAAGCTCAACCGCTTCATCGGGAGTGAGCATTTTGGCCTTTGTTCCGAATTTAGCCTTGTATTTGGCGTTGTCAACCTTTGCATCACCTGCTGCAACGATAAGTATTGCGGATGAGTTTACGCTGAAAGACAGGGTTTTTGCAATTCTTTTGCCCTCGCAGCCGAGAGCCTGGGCGGCAAGCTCAACAGTAGCGCTGGAAACGTCAAATTCTTTAATTCTGCTCTCCATACCTCTTTCTGCGAGGTACGGTCTTACTCTTTCGATAGACATATTTATTTCTCCTTAAAAATCAATTTCAACTTCAACGGGACAATGGTCTGAGCCGTAAACATCGCTGTGAATTTTTGCTCCTCTTAGCAGGTCGTTTGTCTCTGAACTGACAAGAAAGTAGTCGATTCTCCAGCCTACATTCTTTTCTCTTGCTTTGAAACGGTAGCTCCACCAGGAGTATGCGTTTTCAAGCTCGGGATAGAAATAGCGGAATGTATCGGTGAATCCCGATTCGAGAAGTGTGTTGAACTTTCCTCGCTCCTCGTCGGTGAAGCCGGGATTTCGTCTGTTGGTCTTGGGGTTTTTCAGGTCGATTTCCTTGTGAGCAACGTTCATATCGCCGCACACGACAACGTGCTTGTCTTTTGCAAGGGATACGAGATATTCTCTGAAATCGTCCTCCCATTCCATTCTGTATTCAAGTCTTCTCAGCTCATCCTGAGCGTTGGGTGTGTATACGCATACAAAATAGAACTTTTCAAATTCAAGCGTAATAACTCTTCCCTCGTGGTCGTGCTTTTCAATATCTATTCCGTAAAAAACGCTCAGCGGCTCCTGCTTTGAGAAAACGGCGGTGCCTGAGTAGCCTTTCTTTTCGGCGTAGTTCCAGTACTGATAATAGCCTTCGGGGTGATAGTCTATCTGTCCCTCCTGCAGCTTGGTTTCCTGTACGCAGAGTATGTCTGCATCAAAGGCTTTGAAAATATCGTCAAAGCCCTTTGTCATGCACGCTCTGAGTCCGTTTACGTTCCATGAAATGAATTTCATTGTCGCACCTCGCAAAAACATAAATCTCTATAAGTTTACCACATTTATAAACCCTTTTCAACAACAATATTTGTGTGCTTTTTTGTGCGTTTACAGTTGATTTTCCATATATGTTGTGATATAATCTTTTCGTGCTATATTATAGATATAAATTATTTTATTTTGCGTAATATAAAGCGGTCAGGAAAGGAGAGCAAAATGTTTCGTTCAAGTTTCGGTTACGAGCCTGATTTTGTGCACGAAAATTACCGCCGTCTGCGGCGCCACGCTCTTTTTGTCAGCGGCTGCTTTATTGCGTATTTTATTCTTCAGGAGCTTTTAAGTGCTCTGATTTTGTATGAGCCTCTGGGTCTGAGCGGGCATTATTATTCAAATCCCGCTTTTCAGTATGCTGTTGCGGCTTTCGCTTTTTCGTTTGTTGCCCTCGGCTTGCCGTTTTTGATTTACAGCAGCAAAAAAGGCTCTTTGTCTTATTTTAGAGTTTTGCCTTTTCACACACCTCAGCCTGCAAAAAAGCTTATCTGCCTTGTGCTTGCCGGGTGGGGCGTATGTATGGCGGCAAATTATATATGCGCCTATGTCGGTGTTTTTTTCTCTGTTTTCGACCTGCAGGAGCTTACTCCTGAGCTTCCTGTTTCCGAAAACTGGCTTGATGTGCTGATGAACTTTGTGTGTGCTGCAGTAATGGCACCGCTTATAGAGGAGCTTGTTTTCCGCGGCGTAATAATGCAGCCCTTGCGTCGCTATGGCAACGGTTTTGCGGTTGTTATTTCGTCTTTGCTTTTTGCTCTTGTTCACGGTACACCGTCGAACGTTGTCTTTGCTTTTATTTCCGGTCTTGCTATCGGTTTTGCTGTTATCTATTCCCGGAGTATCTGGGTAGGTATAATAATTCACGCTTTGAATAACGGCTTTTCCGTTCTCTTCTCTGAGCTGACCGAGGTTTTCTCAGATTCGGTTGACGCTCTGTTTTCTCTTTACTATATCGGAATAATTATTATTGGTGCTCTTGCATTTCTGGTTTTTGCCTTTTCTTACGGTCTGAAGCTCGGCGGTAACAGCTCGGGTCTCACTCTCGGCAGAAGGCTCAAAGCGGTATTTTTATCTGTACCGATGATAGTTGTTCTGGTTTATATAGCATTCATTTTGTCAATAAGTGTGGTCTGATTCTGTATCTTCAAGAAAGGAAATGTATATGAGTGACAGTGACTCAATGCTCCGTGCAATTGAACTTGCAAAGGAAGCAGCTAAGTTCGACGAGGTGCCTGTAGGTGCGGTTGTCACACACAACGGTGTAATTGTCGGTGAGGGCTTTAACAGGCGCGAAACCGGTAAGAATGCACTGGCACATGCCGAAATTGAAGCTATCAATATGGCTTGCAACACTCTTGGCGGCTGGCGCCTTGCAGAGTGTGAGCTTTTTGTTACGCTTGAGCCTTGCCCCATGTGTACGGGTGCAATCATCAATTCGAGAGTCAGGCGTGTCGTTTTCGGCGCGTACGACTATAAATCCGGCTCAATGGGCAGCGTTGTAAATCTTTGCGATTTTCCGTATAACAGCAAGCCGAAAATTGAGGGCGGCTTTATGCAGGATGAATGTGCCGCTCTGCTGACGGAATTTTTTGCGGCTCTGCGTGTGCGCAAGGCTGAAGAAAAACGAAAAAGAAAAGAGGCGCTCAACGAATGTACCTGCACCTCGGACAAGACACTGTAATAAATTATGATGAAATCTTAGGCATATTCGACCTTGAAGCAACCACAGTTTCAAAGGCAACGCGTGACTACCTTGCAAACGCTACCAAAAGCGGAAGAGTTGTCAACGTCAGCTTCGATTTGCCAAAGTCATTTGTTGTCTGCCGCGATAAGCTCGGCGGCACAACGGTATATATATCGCCTATCTCGCCCTCGACCCTGCTCAAGCGCAGCAGAAACGGTCTGACGGGCATCAAATAAAGACAGGAGGAAGTTAGTTTTGGATAATCAGCAATCGGTTCAGAACGCAGAAAACTTCACAGAAGAAATCAACGAAGAGGGTATCGGTCCGGTAGAACAGATGGATACGGCCGTCAGCGAAGAGTACGGTGCTGGTCAGATTCAGGTTCTTGAAGGACTTGAGGCTGTACGTATGCGTCCTGGTATGTACATCGGCTCAACAGGTCCGAACGGTCTTCATCATCTTGTTTATGAAATTGTCGACAACTCAATTGACGAGGCTCTTGCGGGCTTCTGTACCCATATCGAGGTTGCGATTGAGCCTGACAACGTAATCAGCGTTCGTGACAACGGTCGAGGAATCCCCGTAGATATGAACGAAAAAATGGGTATGCCCTCTGTTACAGTTGTTCTTACCGTTCTCCATGCAGGCGGTAAATTCGGTGGCAGCGGCTACAAGGTTTCCGGCGGTCTTCACGGCGTCGGTTCATCGGTTGTTAACGCTCTTTCTGAGTGGTTTGTTGTAGAGGTTTCCCGTAACGGCAACGTTTACCGCCAGAGCTTTGAGCGCGGCGAAATCAGAAGTGACCTTGATATCGTCGGAACGAGTGAAACAACAGGCACATTTATCCGCTTCAAGGCTGACCCCGAAATCTTTACCGAAACAACGGTTTACGATTTTGAGGTTCTTGAGCGCAGACTCCGCGAGTCTGCATTCCTCAATGCAGGCCTTAAGATCACCTTTACCGACAGACGTGACCCCGACAACGTGCAGGAGCGTGTTTTCTGCTACGAGGGCGGTCTGAGCGAATTTGTCAACTATGTCAACGAGAGCAGAGGCTTTACCCCTGTACAGCCTGCTCCGATTCATTTCTCCAGCGTGCGTGACGATTCAAGTGCCGAAATTGCACTTATGTATAACGACGGCTATAACGAAACTCTTATCAGCTTTGCCAACAACGTACGTACTATCGACGGCGGTACTCACGAAACAGGTTTCAAAACCGCTATCACCAAGGTTTTCAATGACTACGGTAAGAAGTACGGCATCCTCAAGGACGGTGACAAGAATCTTTCCGGTGAAGATGTACGTGAAGGCCTTGTCGCAATTATCAGCGTTAAGCTGACTGAGGCTCAGTTTGAGGGACAGACCAAGGGCAAGCTCGGCAACACGGAAATGACAAAGCTCGTTTCAAAAACCGTTGTTGATAAGCTCATGACCTATTTTGAAGAGAATCCTCAGGTTGCAAAAGCACTTCTCACCAAGGCTTGTGAGGCTTCACGCGTGCGTGAGGCAGTGCGTAAGGCTAAGGAATCAGCCAGAAAGAGCGCTCTCTCAAACTCAAGCTCTCTTCCCGGTAAGCTTGCCGATTGTACAGATAAAAACCCCGAAAATACCGAGCTTTACATCGTAGAGGGTGACTCTGCGGGCGGCTCTGCAAAGGAAGGCAGAGATAAAAACTATCAGGCAATTCTTCCTCTCTGGGGTAAAATGCTCAACGTTGAAAAGGCAAGACTTGATAAGGTTATCGGTAACGAAAAGCTCACTCCCGTTGTTATTGCTCTGGGTACCGGTATTGATGAAGATTTCGATATCACAAAACTTCGTTACCACAAAATCATCATTATGGCCGATGCTGACGTTGACGGTGCTCATATCCGCACACTTCTTCTCACATTCTTCTTCCGCTATATGCGCCCCCTTATCGACAACGGCTATGTCTATATTGCTCAGCCACCGCTCTATAAGCTCAGCAAGGGCAAGAAGGTAGAATATGCTTTCTCGGATGAGGAGCGAGATATGAAAATTGCCGAAATGGGCGGCAGCTGTGATATTCAGCGCTATAAAGGTCTTGGTGAAATGGACCCCATTCAGCTGCGTGAAACCACTATGGACCCTGCAAACCGCACAATGCTTCGTGTAACGCTTGAAGATGCAATTCAGGCTGATGAAACATTTTCAATTCTTATGGGCGATAAGGTTGAGCCCAGACGAGAATTTATTGAGAAAAACGCAAAATATGTTCAGAATCTTGATGTATGATAAATCGGAGGTAACTGTTAATGTTTGAAAAAGTACTTGATTCAATATCTTTGATCCGAGAAACTGATGCTGAAGTTGCTGACGCAATGCAGCTTGAGCTTGCTCGTCAGAAGCGTAATATTGAGCTTATAGCTTCTGAAAATATCGTTTCTCCTGCTGTCCTTGCCGCAATGGGCAGTGTTCTTACCAATAAATATGCTGAGGGTTACCCCTCAAAGCGTTACTACGGCGGCTGTGAATGTGTTGACGTAGTTGAAAATATCGCTATTGAGCGTGCAAAGCAACTCTTTGGTGCAGAGCATGTCAATGTTCAGCCTCACTCAGGCTCTCAAGCTAATTTTGCTGTATATAACGCATTCCTCAAGCCCGGCGATACCGTTATCGGTATGAGCCTTGACTGTGGAGGCCATCTTACTCACGGTTCACCCGCAAACCTCAGCGGTAAGCTCTATAATTTCGTTCCCTACGGTGTTACGGCTGACGGCTATATTGATTATGATGAGCTTGAAAGACTTTCACTTGAGGTTAAGCCCAAGCTTATTGTCGCAGGTGCTTCCGCATATCCCAGAACAATCGATTTTAGACGAATCGGCAAAATCGCAAAGCTTGCAGGCTCACTCTTTATGGTGGATATGGCTCATATTGCAGGTCTTGTTGCCGCAGGTGAGCATGATTCACCCGTGCCCTTTGCAGATTTTGTTACAACCACAACTCACAAAACACTCAGAGGTCCCAGAGGCGGTATGATTCTTTGTAAGGAAGAGTACGCTAAGGATATCGACAAGGCAATTTTCCCCGGCAGCCAGGGCGGTCCTCTTATGCATGTTATCGCAGGTAAGGCTGTCTGCTTCGGCGAGGCTCTCAAGCCTGAGTTCAAGGCTTACCAGAACCAGATTGTAAGAAACGCAAAAGCTCTTGCCGATGCTCTTCTCAAAAAAGGCTTCAATCTTGTTTCCGGCGGTACAGACAACCACCTTATGCTCGTTGATCTTCGTCCTTTCAGCATTACGGGTAAAGAGCTTGAAAAGCGCCTTGATGAAGTATTTATCACAGTAAATAAGAATGCAATTCCCAATGACCCTGAGAAGTTCTTCATCACAAGCGGTGTGCGTATCGGTACTGCCGCTGTTACGTCAAGAGGTATGGTTGAAGAGGATATGTACAAGATTGCTGAGCTTATCCACCTTGCCGCAACCGATTTTGAAAACAGCGCAGACTATATCCGCGAGCAGGTAAATCTGATTTGCAATAAGTACCCGATTTATTGATTTAAGACTAATATTTTTTCTGACAAAGAGCCGATGTATTTTCATCGGTTCTTTTATTTTTGCATAAAGCGAAGCGTAGGAATGAAAATATATTTGAGAATGAAAAAAGGAGAGTATTTGATATGCAATCGCTTTGGCAAAAAACTGCGTCTATGCCGGAATTTCCAAGCCTGGACAGCGACAGAAAAACCGATGTGCTCATAATTGGCGGCGGAATCTGCGGCATTCTGACCGCTTATTTCCTCCACGAAAAAGGAATTGATTATATACTCGTCGAAAAAGGCAAAATCTGTGACGGCACAACGGCTGGAACAACCGCAAAGCTGACATTTCAGCACGGCTTGATTTACCACAAGCTGTTCAAAAAATACGGTGCAGAGAAAGCAGGTGCATACCTTGCCGCCAACAAAAAAGCACTTGAGAAGTATTATGAGCTGTGCGGAAAAATTGACTGCGATTTTCAAATTGAGGATAATTATGTGTATTCGGTTGATGACAGAGAAAAGCTCGAAAATGAGGCGGAGGCTCTTAGCAAAATAGGTTTTAAGTACAGCTTTGCCGAAAAAATACCTATTCCGATTGATACCGTCGGTGCAATCTGCTTTACTCGGCAGGCGCATTTTCATCCGCTGAAATTCCTTGCCGATTTGGCGGAAAATCTGAATATTTACGAGCATACCTTTGTCAGAGAAATGAAAGGCAATACGGCGGTAACCGATAAAGGCAAAATAACGGCTCACAGTGTTATTGTTGCAACGCATTTTCCGTTTATAAATAAACACGGCCTGTTCCCTTTGAAGCTGTATCAGCACCGCTCTTATGTGCTTGCGCTGGAAAACGCCGTACAGCCGACAGGAATGTATGTTGATGATGATAAAAAGGGGCTTTCTTTCCGTAATTACGGTGATTTGCTTCTCCTCGGTGGCGGGGGACACCGTACAGGTAAGAACGGCGGAAACTGGAATGAGCTTAGGGGCTTTGCAGACTGTAACTATCCTCAGGCGCAGGAGGTTGCTTTTTGGGCGGCCCAGGACTGTATGAGCCTTGATAATATGCCATATATAGGCAGGTATTCCTCACGAGTCAATCGTCTTTATACAGCGAGCGGCTTTAATAAGTGGGGCATGACGGGGGCGATGCTTTCTGCAATGCTGTTAAGTGATGCTGTAGCAGGCAGAAATAATGAGTACTCTTATCTTTTCTCACCGAGCAGGAGCATGTTCAACTCTCAGCTTTTGCTAAACTGCACAGAGTCGGCGCTTAATATGCTTAGCTTAAGTTCAAAAAGATGTCCGCATATGGGCTGTGCGCTCAAATGGAACAGTGCTGAGCATTCGTGGGATTGTCCTTGCCACGGCTCTCGTTTTGATGAGAACGGCATACTGCTCGACAATCCCGCGAACCGAAATCTTAATTAAAATCAGTGTTCTATTGCAGATATAGAATAATAATCGCTGTGTTTACTCTCTGGTTACTTTGAAGATGAACGAATTGTTAACAAAATATTGACAGTTTGTTTTATGAAAGGTATACTGATATTACAAAATAAAACTAACAGGAGGTGAAAATAATGGATCAGATTCTTGGTTTTGTAGAGCAGCTTCTCAACTATCTCAAGGAGGGCGAAGCAGCTGACATCGTTGGTATGGTTAAGGATTCCGGCATCTTCGATGTTATCGTTGAGTTCTTCAAGGGCCTCTTTGCATAAGTTGAATTTCTTTTGGAAAATTCAATTTTAATCATTAATTCCTCCGATAACACTTGCCTGTATCGGAGGAATTTTTCTTTTAATTTTGTAAACGAATTGTAAAAACATTTGACAATAAAAAGAACAGATGGTATAATACTCACGAAAATTAAAGCAATGCGGAGGTGAAAAATAATGGATCAGATTATGGGACTTTTTGAGAACATCGACTTCGAGGAGATCATCGCTTTCGTTCAGAAGGCTATTGAGGAAATCCAGAAGTCAGGCATCATCGATAAGGTTATCAAGGCTATCACAGACCTCGTCGGCCAGATCACAGCATAATTGTTTTTCAAACATACACTGAGCTTTCGCTTATGCGAAGGCTCTTTGTTTTTTTGTCGGCTCTTGTGGCATAATAAACCGGGAGGCGATGGATTGAACGGCGAAAAATTGAAGGTCACGGCACGACTTCTCTTTATAGGAAAAACACATGTGGGCAATGCGCTTTCGCTTTTTTCGGTGGTTCTTCGCCTGGGCGTAAGGGCTTTAAGCGCCTTGATTTTCCTCAGGTTTGAAAATCTTTTTCCGAGTCTTTCGGGCAGGGTGCTTCTGGGTTTTGGAGTTTTGGGAGTGGCTTTTGGGGCTTTGCTTTGTGAGTGCACACGCACAGTCAGGGACAGGTGGTATGGCTCCGTTTGCGATAGCGAAAACAAGAGTGTGATCGAGCTGATTACGGATTTCTCTTTTGCAGATTTTTTGCTTACATTAAAAAACAGGGCGCTGTCTGCTGCTTTTATGGTTACTCGGGCAGTGGTCTATTTCAGTTTTCCTCTTGCGATTTTGGCATTCTCTCTGAATTTTTTGAGCAGGGGAGTGAGCTTGCATTTGGTGGCGGTGATTGCCGCAGGAAATCTGTTGCTGCTGCTTTTGTCTGCCTTGTTTTTCTTTGCTTCGTTTAACTGTATCAGCCTTGCCAGAACGCTCAGCTGCAACGGCGCAAAAGGCTATGGTTCAAGGCTTAGAGCGCTTGAAAGACGGTCCTTCGGCTTGCTCTCTTATTCAGCTTTGCTTAGTGTTTTCAACCGAGGTTACCGTCGTGTGGCAAAGCTGCTTTTTGCGCGCTCTGTCGTCGGTGAAACTGTTGGCATATGATGAATTGTGAATTAAATGTTAACTTTTTTGAGCTCAAATTGCCTGTTTTTGTTGACAATATTTGCCGATAATGCTATAATTCTAAATGATATCGGCATCAAGCCAAAAAATATTTTTTCAAAGGAGTTTTTACAAATGAAAAAGTCATTCATCAAAGCTGTTTCAGCTGTAATGGCAGTAGCTGTTCTTCTTGCAGGCACAAGCCTTATGTCATTCGCAGCAACACCCGGTGAGAATGTCAGCGATGCACTTAACGATTGGATCAACGCTCTTTCAACTTATCAGTGGACCGATTTCTTCGGCTTCGTTACAGCTATCCTCGGCTTGTTCGGCTTCCAGGGCAGCTTCGAAGGTGTTCACAGCCTTCCCGAGCTTATGAACGAGTGGTTTGAGATGCTTGGCCCTCTTGGTGATATCTATGAGAACTTCATCAACAACATCGGTACAAGCGATCTTCTCGGCATCATCGTTGGTCTTCTCGGCTAATTTAACAGCAAAAACTTAAATCAACAAAAGCCTCCTTTATCAAGGGGGCTTTTTTGACAGTAAAATCAAAATTTTCATATAAACTGGAGTGGATTTTATGTACGAAAATAATTGGGAATCCTTAAATTCCCGCCCTGTTCCCGAATGGTTTGCCGATGCAAAATTCGGTATTTTTATCCATTGGGGTGTTTATTCTGTTCCTGCATATGCGCCGAAAGGTGACTATGCCGAGTGGTACGGATATTCCTGTAACCTTGAAAACTGTGAAACTGAGGCACAGGAAAAGTATAAGGCGCATCATCAGAAGTACTACAATTCAAGACCTTATTTTGATTTTCTTGATGATTTTACCGGCTATCGTTTTGACGCTCAGAAGTGGGCGGAGCTTTTCAAGCGTGCAGGTGCAAAGTACATAAATTTCGTTTCCAAGCATCATGACGGCTACTGTCTTTACGAAACAGCTTACGCTCCCGGTCTCAATTCCGTTGAGTGCGCTCCGAAGCGTGATTTTCTTATGGAGCTTAAAAACGCCATGGAGGGCACTGGCGTGCGCTTTGGCGTATATCACTCCGTTTATGAGTGGTGGCACCCGTATTATCTTGAGGACCCCGAAAAATATGCGCTTGAGCATCTTCACCCCATGCTCAAGGAGCTTGTTGAAAAATATCAGCCTGCCACTCTTTTTACCGACGGTGAGTGGTCGCACGAAAGCTCTGTCTGGCATTCAACCGAGTTTTTGCAGTGGCTTTACAACGAATCCTCTGTCAAGGATTTCATCGTACCTAACGACCGTTGGGGCAAGGAAACACGCGGTAAGCTCGGCGGCAACTTTACAACCGAGTACGGAATTATTGACGTTTATCAGGGCCAGCTCAGACGAATTGAAGATGTTGAGCTTGACAGACCGTTTGAGGAGTGCCGCGGTATCGGACGCTCATTCGGTATAAACAAAGAGGAGCAGTGCGAGGATTATCTTTCTGCAAAGGAGCTTCTTGAAACACTTTGCTCGCTCGTATCAAAGGGAGGCAACTTCCTGCTCAATATCGGCCCGGATGCAGACGGCACAATTCCCGTAATTATGGAAGAGCGTCTTCTTCAGATGGGCGATTGGCTGCGTGTTAACGGTGAGGCAATCTACGGTACACGTGTTTATACCAAAAAATTGCAGGACGGCGTTTATTACACCAAAAAGGGCGACGCTGTCTATGCAATTATGACACGTTTCCCGTTTGGTTCACAGGTGCTTGAGCACGTGCCTTATTCCGCAGCTCTCAAGGCATCTCTTCTCGGCAGTGAAGCAGAGCTTGAGGTTAAGGATAACGGCGGCAAAGCAGAAATTGTATTCCCTGCAATCAACCCCGATAACCTCGACAGCAACTGGTTGTATACAATTAAGCTTTCAAAGTGAAAATATAAAGAACAGTGTCATACTGAGCGTGAGCGAAGAATCTTTTTCAGGATTCTTCGTTCTTTTTAATAATAACTATTGAATTTTTATTATAAAGAAGTTAAAATATAAATGGTTATAACTAATTTTATCTCCGAAAGGAAGTTTTATTTATGGCAAAGCTTAAAATGGCTGTTATCGGCACGGGTGGTATCAGTAACGAGCATATCAGAGGCTACATAAACAATCCCGATACCGAGCTCTATGCTTTTTGTGATATTAACCCCGATCAGCTTAAGAAAATGGCTGAAAGATACGGTATTCCTGAAGAACGCACCTTTACAGATAAAGACGAAATGCTCAGGGCTCTTCCTGAAATTGATGCTGTCAGCGTTTGCACATGGAACAGCGCCCACGCAGAGTGTACAATTGCCGCTCTTAACGCAGGTAAGCACGTAATCTGCGAAAAGCCTATGGCTATGAATGCTCAGGAAGCACAGGAGATGCTTGAGGCTGCAAAGCGTAACAATAAGCTTCTTATGATTGGCTTTGTCCGTCGCCACGGTAACGACTGTGAAGTTGTCAGAGAGAATGTTGATGCAGGTGTTTTTGGCGACCTTTACTATGCAAAGGCAACATATCTTCGCCGCAACGGCAATCCCGGCGGCTGGTTTGGCGATAAGTCACGCTCAGGCGGCGGTCCTCTTATCGACCTTGGTGTTCATGTTATCGACCTTGTCCGCTTCATTTTCGGCAACCCCAAGCCTGTTTCCGTTTACGGTGTTACTTTCCAGAAGCTGTTTAACCGCCCCAATGTTGTAGGAGGTAAGGCATGGAAAGCAAGTGCTGTCGGCGTGCAGGATAAATGTGATGTTGAGGACCTTGCAAGCGCAATCATCCGTTTTGATAACGGTGCAGTTCTCAGCGTTGAGGCAGCTTTCAGCCTTAATATCAAAAAGGATGAGGGCAATATTGAGCTCTTCGGTACAAAGGCGGGCGCAAAGCTTGACCCGAATGTTGAAATTTTCACCGAGCTTAATAACCGAATGGTAAATATCAGTTTTGCTCAGGAAACAGCCCTCAGCTTTGACGGTCTTTTCCAGAAAGAGATTGATAACTATATTGATGCTATTCTCGGCAGAGCAGAGTGCCTTGCTCCCGCTCAGGACGGTGTTGAGATGATGAAAATTCTTGATGCTGTTTACGAGTCAGCACGCACAGGTCACGAGGTAGTTTTATAATGGCTGAGAATAAGAGGATTTTTCTCTCGTCGCCCAATATGAGTGCACAGGGTTACGAGATGGAATACATAAATCTGGCATTTGATACCAACTGGATTGCTCCTCTGGGTCAGAATGTTGACGGATTTGAAAGAGAAATGTGCGAATATACGGGCGCTGTACAGGCAGCAGCGCTCAGCGCAGGTACAGCCGCTATACACCTGGGTCTGAAGGCGGCAGGAGTTGAGGCGGGCGACAGAGTTTTCTGCCAGTCGCTCACTTTTTCCGCTACCGCTAACCCGATTATCTATCTCGGTGCAGAGCCGGTATTTATTGACAGCGACGAAAAAACCTGGAATATGTCACCCGATGCTTTGCGAAAAGCTTTTGAGAAATATCCCGATACGAAATATGTCTGTATAGTTCATCTCTACGGTCTTGCCGCTGATATGGATGAAATCAAAAGCATCTGTGATGAGTACGGCGCAGTAATAATCGAAGATGCCGCAGAAAGTCTCGGTACTACATATAAGGGAAAGATGACAGGTACTTTCGGTGATTACGGTGTATACAGTTTTAACGGAAATAAGATAATTACAACTTCCGGCGGCGGTATGCTCGTTTGCAACCTTGACAGTAAAACAGCCGATGAGCGGATCAGAAAGGTTCGTTTTTGGTCAACTCAGAGCCGTGACCCTGCAAGGCATTATCAGCACAGCGAAATCGGCTACAACTACCGTATGAGCAATGTCGTTGCAGGAATCGGCAGAGGTCAGCTCAAGGTGATTGATGAGCGTGTAGCTCAGAAGCGTGCGATTTTTGCAAGGTATAAGGCAGCTTTTGCCGATAATGCCGATATCAGTATGATGCCGATTAATGATTTCTGCGAGTCTAACTGCTGGCTTACCTGCATTACGCTTTCCGGCGATAAAGTGAAGCCGTATGACATAATGGACGCTCTTGAGGCAGAGAATATTGAATCCAGACCGATCTGGAAGCCTATGCACCTCCAGCCGTTTTTTGAAAAGTACGATTATATCGACAACGGCTCGGTCGCAGAGAAGCTGTTTGAAACAGGTGTCTGCCTGCCTTCCGATACGAATATGACCGAGGAACAGCAGGAAAAAATTATCGCAATAGTAAAATCCCTTTGGAAATAATTTCAAGGAGAAATATTTTTGAGAAAGTTTTATGACCTAATCATAAAAAGAACAGTTGATTTTGTCGGTGCACTGCTGGCGCTGATTCTGCTCAGTCCGCTGTTTTGTGTGCTGTGCATACTCGTGCGTCTTAAGCTTGGCAGTCCTGTGCTTTTCAAGCAGAAGCGTCCCGGAAAAAACGGCAAGGTGTTTTTGCTGTATAAGTTCCGTACAATGACCGATGAGCGCGACGAAAACGGAAATCTGCTTCCCGATGAAATCAGGCTTACAAAATTCGGTAAGCTGTTGAGAAGTCTTTCTCTTGATGAGCTGCCCGAGTTTGTGAATATCCTCAAGGGTGAAATGAGCTTTGTCGGTCCTCGACCGCTGCTTGTGCAGTATCTTCCGCTTTACAATGAGCGTCAGTCAATGCGTCATAATGTCCGTCCCGGTCTTACGGGTCTGGCTCAGGTCAACGGACGCAATCTTCTCACATGGGAGGATAAGTTTGAGTGGGATGTCAGGTATGTTGAGAATATCAGCCCATGGCTTGATATAAAAATACTTTTCAAAACGGTTTATAATGTTCTCAAGCGTGAAGGTATCAGCAGCGAAACAAGCGCAACAATGGAATATTTCACAGGTAATGATGAGAAACAGGCAGCGGAGGTGCAGCAATGAAAAAGGTTCTGCTTACCGCAAGCGTACAGTATCATTTTAATTTGTTTCACTTCCCTTTGATTGATATCCTTCACGAGAACGGTTACGAGGTTGAAATTGCCGCACGTGATGTAATGGGTGGCGAATATCATAAAAGGCTTGCCGAAAAAACGGATAGAATACATGAAATACCTTTTGAGCGCTCTCCGTTCAGCTTAAAAAACAAAGAAGCATACATACAGCTTAAAAAGGTTATTGAAGAAAACGACTACGATATAATAAACTGTAACACTCCCGTTGCAGGTATTCTTACCAGATTTGCCGCAAGAAAGGTGCGGAAAAAAGGCACAAAGGTTGTTTACACGGCACACGGTCTGCACTTTTATAAAGGTGCCTCAAAACTCAACTGGCTGATTTTCTATCCGATTGAAAGAATTATAGGCAGGTTGTTTACTGACTATATTATTACAATTTGTGATGAAGACGAGTCGAATGCAAAAAAGTATAAGCTGTGCAAAAATATAAGGCGTATTCATGGCGTAGGAGCGGACGGTGATAAATTCACGGCGGTTGATGATTCGGTAAAGCTGAAACTGCGTAAAGAATACGGTTACAGTGCAGAAGATAAAATCTGCCTTTGCACAGGTGAGCTTAACGCAAACAAAAATCAGCGTATGTTTATTACGGCTGTTCCTTATATTTTAGAGGCTTGTCCCGATTTTAAGCTTTTGCTTGCCGGCATCGGTGAAGAAGAAAACAATCTTCGTGAGCTTGCGGCACAGCTCGGTGTTGAAGAAAGTGTTGTTTTTTTAGGTTACCGTACAGATATGGAAAAGCTAATACAGCTCAGTGATTTTGTGGCCTCTGCCAGCTATCGCGAGGGCTTGCCTGTCAACATAATTGAGGGTATGCTCTGTGCAAAGCCTGCTGTTGTTTCACACAACAGGGGACACAACGAGCTTGTTTCGGACGGTGAGAGCGGTTTGTTTGTTGATTTCGGCAACGTTGAAAAAACTGCCGATGCATTTATTAAGCTCTGCTCCGATCAGACACTCAGAGAAAAAATGGGTAATGCTGCTTATGAGCGCAGCGAAAAATATTCGGTCAAGAGTGTTGAAAATGAACTCAGAGCGATATATAATGATTTACTGTAAAGCAATCGGCTTATGCCGATATTAAAGGATAGAAAGGGATTATTAAAGATGAAAGTTATAGTACTTGAAAATGCGGCACAAATCGGTGAGGAGCTCGGTAAATTCTATGTTGATTTTGTCAACGAGAATCCCTCCTGCGTTCTCGGTCTTGCAACCGGCGCAACTCCCGTACCGACCTACAATTACATAACCAAGGCCTTTGCCGAGGGTAAGGTCAGCTTCAAGAACGTCAGCACCTTCAACCTTGATGAGTACTGCGACCTTCCCAAGGACAATAAAAACAGCTACTATACATTTATGTTCCAGAATCTTTTCAGCCATGTTGATATCGACCCTGCAAATGTCGGCTTCCTTGACGGTAACGTTACCGATTACGAGGCTGAGAGCAAGCGCTATGCAGAGGCTATCAAGGCTAAGGGCGGAATTGATGTTCAGCTTCTCGGTATCGGTCACAACGGCCATATCGCATTCAATGAGCCTGCTGATGAGTTTACTGATGAGGCTTTCCGTGTTACTCTTTCCGAGAGCACAATCAATGCTAACTCAATTTATTTTGATGACGCTCCGATGCCCAGATACGCAATGACAATGGGAATCGGCTCAATTATGCGCTCAAAGAAGATTGTTCTTGTTGCAACAGGTGCAGGCAAGGCTCAGGCAATCAAGGGCATGATCGAGGGTGAGGTCACTCCTCAGCTTCCCGCATCAATTCTTCAAACTCATGACGATGTTGTGGTTTATCTCGATAAGGATGCCGCATCACTTCTTTCAAAGTAAGAAACTAAAAAAATCCCCGGCATTGCGTCGGGGATTTTTAAGACCTATTTTTACAGGGAGGAATTTCAGTTGAGAAAAATTATCAGTGTAATTCTTGCATTTTGCTGCTTTGCATCTTGTTTTGCTGTTGTTTCAACGGCTCAGGATGATAAGCTCCGCTTCGGTTCTGACGGTAAGTTTACCGTTTTGCAGATTACCGATCCTCAGGATGACAGCTGCATTGCCGACGGGCTTGTTGAGTTTATCGAGAAGTCGATCAAGGCGACAAATCCGGATTTTATTGTTGTAACAGGCGATATAGTTGAGGATTCACGCGCAGGAGATATTTCCGACGGCGAGATTTTCAAAGAGGGTGTTATGGTTGATGGTGACTATGCCGCAACTCTTGCAAATACTCAAAAGGCGGTAGCTGATATTTTTGCACCCATTGAAAAATCGGGCATTCCCTATGCTGTTTCACAGGGTAATAACGATTATAACAGCGGTGTTACAAATGAAGATTGGCTGAAGATTTATGCTTTATATAAAGGCAATATGACCGTTGATATGTCAGACGACAAGGATGGCAAGATTGATTGCTATGTTCCTGTTTATTCATCCGATTCCGATAAGCCTGCGTTTGGCTTATGGATGCTTGACAACGGCAGAGGCTTTACTGAAGAACAGCTTGAATGGTTCAAGTCTTATAAAAACGGCAATGTTCCCTCGGTTGTTTTTGAGCATGTACCTGTTGATGATATCGGTAATCTTTATGAAGAATGTAATATCTGGGATGAGGGCGCACTGCTTGACGGTACAAAGGCTTACCGCCTCAAAAACGGTGTTGCAAGCGGCCACGCAGAGGGAATAGTTGAGCCCGGTAAAACAACGGCTGAATTTGAAGCGTGGAAGAATAAAAATGTTGTCGGTGCTTTCTTCGGTCATTGGCATACAAGCGGCTACACAGGTGTGTGGGATGGTATAACCCTCGGTATGACCTACGGCTGTCAGTTTTCAAAGGCAGGTCCCTACGGCGTGCGTACTGTAACGCTTTATGAAGATGACGGCAGTATTGAAACCGAGCTTTATGTTTATGAAAACGGCGAGTTTTCTCTGCAGGACGACAATTCCTATGCGGAATATGACAACGCTTTTGAAAAGACAATTGGCGATGTGCTCAATTTCTTTATCAACATCTTCAATGCACTTGTCTGTCTGCTTAAATTCTGATTGGCGATATAAAAACGGTGGCTGTTCATTGAGCAGTCACCGTTTTGCTGTGTTATTTGCCGTATTTTTCTTTCATTTCAGTCGCTCTGCCGCAGGTCAGTCTGCCCTCGGGGCAGTAACCGTCAACATAACAGCTCGGACCGTAGTAGCGGAAAAGCTCAGGCTCTTCTTTTCTGAGAATGTTGAGCATTTTGTTGGCGTAAATCTGAATTTCCCATTGTGCTCTTGTGCAGCTTCTCAGCTTCATAAAGAGCATAAGCTCTCTGCCGTTCATTGTGGAAACAATGCTGAGTGTGTTTCCGCTGAGAATAAGATAGGGCAGAGCCTCGGTTTCACCTGCGTTACTAAGCTCATTATAGAGCTTAATGCTGTTTTCGAAGCAAGCGTTATATGCGCTGAGTATTTCCTTATCGGCGGAAATGCTCTCGGGCATAACCCAATCGTTTCTGTCAACCGTTTCAAGCGACGGAATTTGGATCGAGTGGATTCTGTGCCTTGCAAAATGAGTGAGGGTGGAGAGAGAAACTCTGTTGAGTGCAAAGGTGAACTGTACGCTCTCTAACGCTCTCGGGCGTGAGCAGTTAAGCACGGCATCAATAATCTGCTTTCTTGTGTCTTTGTTTTCAACCGCTGATTTTATGTCGCTTGCGGAAAATGTGTTGTTTTCCAGCATTGCGGCTGTTGCAACGGTCTTTGCCGCATCCTTGCTGCCGCCTATGTATTCAACAAGCTCAGCTTCTGTTTTGGGGGTCTTGGCAATAAAGCTGAGGTCAACCGTGTCATTCTTCTTCGGATTCCTTTCTTCAAAGCCCGTGAGCACACCGGGTGCAATTTCCCTTGCCTGCTTAAGTAACTGTTCGCCGAGCGCCTTTATTTCGGGGCTATTGCTGCCTCTGCCGTGGAGCATTGCGTGAAGCACGTGCAGCAGCTCTCTGCCGTTGAGTGAGCAGAAGAAGTTGCTCAAAAAGCAGTAGGGCAGAACAAAACGGGCATCCTCCTTGGGGATTTCGTTGTCGGTAAGGAGCTTATATGTTTCAAAAAGTGAATCTGCAGTCTTTTTGTATTTCTCTTCATTTTCTTTTGCGTTGAATTCCGGCACATAGTAGCCTGCATCGTAAAAATCAACATAACGGCGTGATTTAACCGTAAAGGAAGCAAGCCTGAACTCAATCATAAACTGTTCAACGATAACGGAAACATCGTTGAAGGCAAGGTTGAACATAATGTGCTCAACCGTGGAGTTGTGGCCGGAACGGGTAACCTTGTCGATAAGGCTTGCGTTCTTTTCATCGTCCTGCGATTTTTCCCATATTCCGAGTGCGTTGCCGGGCTGAGTTGAAATTCTGCCTGCGGCGGCACACATTTTTTCCTTGCATTCGCTTGCGCTTAAAATATAAACACCGGGTCTGAAATCCATTTTCTTTTCCCTCCGCAATTTTTCGCTATACATTCAAATAATAATCCATTATACATCAAGGTGTCAAGCGGAATTGAAAAAAACCACCCAATGTTTTTTGACAGACGAACTGTAATTTTCCACTTGCAATAAATAATATATAGTGATATAATTATTATGTATTATTGTAATATGAGAGGAGATGTGTTTGAATGAAGGTTGTAATTCTTGCAGGCGGCTTTGGCACACGTATCAGCGAGGAAAGTCACCTCAAGCCAAAGCCCATGATTGAAATCGGCGGTATGCCTATTCTCTGGCACATAATGAAAACCTATTCTCACTTCGGCTTTAATGAGTTTATAATCTGTTGCGGCTATATGCAGCACTCGATAAAGGAATTTTTTGCGGACTATTTTCTGCACAGAAGCGACGTCACCTTTGACTTTTCAAGCGGCGGCGAAATGACGGTGCACAACAACTTTTCCGAGCCGTGGAAGGTAACACTTGTCGATACAGGGTTAAACACAATGACGGGCGGCAGAGTAAAGCGTGTGCAGAAGTATATAGGCGATGAAACCTTTATGCTCACCTATGGCGACGGTGTTGCCGATGTCGATATAAACAAGCTCATTGAATTTCATAAAGCAAGCGGCAGATTGGCAACATTAACCGCTATCCGCCTCAACCAGCGTTTCGGCGTAATTGATATTGATGAAGCTGATGCCGTAAGCGAATTCCGTGAAAAAACCGCACAGGACTCAGGCTTTATCAACGGCGGCTATATGGTGCTTGAGCCCGGAATTTTTGATTTGATTGAGGGCGACAACACCGTATTCGAAAAGTATCCGCTTGAGCAGGCTGCCAAAACAGGTCAGCTCGGTGCATATAAGCACGACGGCTTCTGGCAGTGTATGGACACCCTGCGTGACAAGCAGCTTCTTGAAAAGCTCTGGGCGGAGAATTGCGCTCCTTGGAAACTGTGGTGATATGAATGCTTGATTTATCTTTTTATAAAAATAAACGTGTGCTCATAACGGGGCACACGGGCTTTAAGGGTGCGTGGCTGAGCCGTATTCTTGTCAATGCCGGTGCAGTAGTTACGGGCTATGCCCTTGATGCACCGACTTCTCCCAGCCTTTTTGAAGCGGCAGATATTGCGGACGGAATGAATTCCGTTATCGGCGACATACGTGATTTTGATAAATTAAAGGCTGTGTTTGACGAAATTCAGCCTGAAATCGTTTTCCATCTTGCCGCACAGCCCATTGTTTTAACCTCATACGAGCAGCCGAAATACACCTACGAAACAAATGTTATGGGTACGGTGAATGTGCTAGAGTGCGTAAGACATTGCGAAAGTGTCAGATCCGTGCTCAACGTTACAACGGACAAGGTTTATGAAAACAATGAAAGCGGCACACCTATGAAAGAGGATGAGCCTCTTGACGGCTTTGACCCGTATTCCAACTCGAAATCCTGCTCGGAGCTGGTGACGCATAGCTATAAGCGCTCGTTTTTCGATAAAGCCGGTGTTGCTGTTTCAACCGCAAGGGCAGGCAACGTTATCGGCGGCGG
>JAZPYF010000051.1:0-45388 GCA_045544055.1 Acutalibacteraceae bacterium
AACGGTGCCAAGGTATGGGCAGAGAATAACAGTAACGGTGGCTTGAGTATTTTTGTTCTTTTTAAAAGAACGGATTCCAAGCCGATTAAGTGGTATGAATGATGGTGAGAAAATGAAAGACAGGATACTTATTGTTGAAGATGATTCGGTTATTGCCGAGCTCGAAAAAGAATATCTTTCCGCACGCGGTTTTTATGTAGATATTTGCAGCAACGGCAAGGATGGTTTCGATGCAGCTGTGAGCTGTGATTACAGCCTAATTATTCTCGATGTTATGATTCCGGAAATTGACGGATTTGAGGTTTGCAGACGATTGCGTGAAGTAAAGGATACGCCTGTACTTTTTGTTACGGCAAAGCAGGAGGCGGATGATGTTGTTTCCGGTTTTTCGCTCGGAGCTGATGACTATATAACCAAACCGTTTAATTTCCGTGAATTTGCTGCTCGCGTTGAAGCGAGAATTAGCAGATACAAGTCAATTAATGCTGGTCGCAAGGATTTTACCGATGTTATTGAAATCGGTTGTCTTAAGCTTTGTCTCAGCTCACGCAGAGTTTATGTTGACGGTGCAGAAATCGTTATGACAAACAAAGAGTTTGATTTGATTTGGTTCCTTGCCTCTAATCCTAATATTGTTTTCAGCAAAGAGCAGATTTTTGAGGAAATCTGGGGATGTGACCCTATGGGTGAAACTTCAACCGTAACAGTTCATATCAACAGAATCAGAGATAAAATTGACAAAAATTCAAGCGGTGTTCAGCATATTGAAACAATCTGGGGCACAGGCTACAGATTCAAAAGCTGATATATTTTTTATTACTTGATAGGGAGATTATAAAGTGAAGCGAACTTTATTCAGGATATTTGCAGCGATACTTTGCCTTGCAACGGTTATTTCTTGTGTAGGCTGCGCCGGCAGAAAATCAGTTTTGACAACTATTGATTTATCCGGTGATACTGTCTATCCGCAGTCAACTGATTTGTCTGACCACTACTGTGTTACAGAATCTCTCAGAGAAATTGACACATCCGGTCTAATTACATTGCTGTTTGATGAAAATAGTACCGCTGTCGCCGTTAGGGTTACTAATAGTGAGGACAGTAAGCTCTGGTCTGCTTTACCGCAGGCTGTTGAGGGAAAGATTACTTCTGACGAAGCAGAGATTGTTTCTCTTGAGGTTGTTCACAACGGCAAGAAATATGAGCTTAATTCTCAGGACAGCAGCGTTTCTCTCGGCGGCTCGTATTGGCATGAAACCAACAAGGGCTTCCAGGTAACTTATCTTATTACTGACAACGGAGAATGGCTTAAAAATATTGACCTTGGTGCAACGGATGAAGCTTATAAGTCATCTGCAGGTGACAGTATTCTTTATAAGGTAGTCGTTACCTACATACTCAAGGACGGCTGTTTCTATGCTGAACTTGATTGGCTTAATCTCGGCTCAAAAGATGATGTGCTTGTCAATATTGGCTTCCTTGAGTATTTCGGTGCCGACGAAACTGCTGCACAGGGCGATTATGTTGTTGTACCTGACGGCAGCGGTGCTTTGATAGATATAGCTTCTTCTGATGATATTGCACCCGTAGATATTGCTGTTTACGGCAACGATATCGGCGGTAAATCACCGATAAACAGCGTTGTTGCGGCTTACGGCATGAAGAGCGGTGATGATGCTTTTGCAGCCGTTATTGAACGTGGGGACGCTGTTGCGAGAATTACTGCTAATAAAGCACGTAATGAAAGCAATTTTAACAGAGTCGGTCCCGTGTTCGGTGTTACCGCATATCAATCTGATGAAGATACGGCAAGCTATGCAGATTTCAGCTACAATGACGGAGCTACGGTTTGTTTCCGCTTTTTGAGCGGCGCAAATGCAACCTACGCAGGTATGGCTGCTGCTTGCCGTGAACAGTTAATTCGCAATTATACTCTTTCAACACGAAGTGTTGCTGAGAGCGAATATATGCCTGTAATGGTAAATGTTATCGGCTCTGCAGGTCCCGACAGTTTTTGGGGCTTTGATAAAAAACTCACTACCTATGCTGAGGCTACCGATATTCTTAGCCGTATCAAGTCCAAGGGCATCAATAACCTCTATATGCGTTACAGCGGTGCGCTTACAGGCGGATTGAATACAAGAATCGCTTCTGAGACAACGGCTTTGCGTTCACTTGGCGGAATGTCAGGCGTTGAAGAGCTTAATGATTACGCTTCCGGTCTTAATTTCAGCGTTTTTCTTGATGTTGCTTTGGCGAGTGATGTTGAAAAAGATAAGAATACGCTTTGTGATGTGAACGGTAACAGATTTTCCTATTCTGTTTCTGATCCGTTGACAAAGGCAGGTTATCCAACTGATGCTTCAAAGCGTTATGCAAGCTCTGTTTCTTCGCTCGAGAGAATTGTGCTTGATGTTCTTGACCGCTTTGACAGCTTTAATGCAACGGGTTATTGTATAACCGATGTTGGCTCACGTGTTTATACCGAATTTTCAGAAAAAATAAACCGACAGGAGGCTGTCGCTGAGATTGAAAAGCATATTTCGCCCCTCTCAACCAGCAGCCCCGTTATGATTGACGGCGGCAATTTCTACGCTCTCAAAAATGCGGATATAATCACAGACCTTCCAATGAGCTGTACACGAACGGCTACACAATCTTATATCCCCGTACCTTTTGTTCAAATTATTCTTCATGGAATTATCGAATATACCTTTGACGGAATCAATATGAATTCCGACGATAAAAAGGCGATTTTGCGCTGTGTTGAATTTGGAGCGGTACCGGGCTTTGTAGTTACAAACAATACATTCGACAAGAGCGAAAAATTCGACCGTACGTTTTTGGTCGACAACTGTCTTAATGCAGTATATGATGCTTATTCATCTGTCGGTACGGTTCTGAATGACCTTCGTCCTTCGCGTATCACCAACCACTATCAGGTTTTGCCCGGTGTTTACTGTACAGAGTTTGAATCTACAACAAGAATTTATGTAAACTATACCGAAAGTCCTGTCACTGTTAGCGGTATTACGGTTGAACCGATGAATTTCTTCAGAGTTAACTGATGAATCTTTCGTGTTTTATAAATAAACTTTTAATTTTTCTAACTTACTCTTTACTTATTAGGCAATATAAAGTAAAATAATACAGATAAATACTGTATGAAAGGGTGATCCCTATGGCCACCGTATATAAAAGAATTCTGCTTAAGGTCAGCGGTGAGGTTCTCGCAGGCGAAAAAGGTCATGGAATTGATAATGATATGACAATGTCTGTTTGCCGTGTTATCAAAAAGTGCTGTGAGCTTGGTGTTCAGGTTGGCGTTGTTGTCGGCGGAGGTAATTTCTGGCGTGGACGTTCAAGTGAGAATATGGACAGAACAAGAGCTGACCATATCGGTATGCTTGCTACAATTATGAATTCACTCGCTCTTGGCGATGCACTCGCTCAGCTTGGTGTTGACGCACGTGTCCAGACTTCGGTTCCGATTCCGCAGATTTGTGAAACATATAACAAGGATTCTGCAGTAAGACATCTTGAAAAGGGTAGGGTAGTCATTTTCGGCGGAGGTACGGGCTGTCCGTTCTTCTCAACCGATACAACAGCAGCTCTTCGTGCCGCAGAAATTGGCGCAGAGGTATATTTTAAGGCAACAAATGTTGACGGTGTTTACGATAAAGACCCGAACAAGTTTGCCGATGCTGTCAAGTATGATACGCTTACTCATACCGAAGTGCTCGCAAAGGGTCTCAAGGTTATGGACAGCACTGCAGCTTCTCTTTGTCGCGAAAACGGTATTGCAATTCTTGTATTTAACCTTAACGATCCTGAAAATGTAATCAGGGCTGTTGAGGGTGAAACAATAGGAACAATTGTTAAAGAATAAATAAAAAGGAGAAAACTTTATGAAAACAGTATATAGTTACGCAGACGAAAAAATGACCAAAACGATTTCCGCTCTCAAAAATGAGTATGCTTCTATCAGAGCAGGCAGAGCTTCTGCAGCCGTTCTTGACAGAATCAGAGTTGATTATTACGGTACACCTACTCCTGTTAACCAGCTTGCTGCTGTTTCAGTTTCAGAGGCAAGAATCCTCGTAATCCAGCCTTGGGATAAGAGTGTTCTCGGTGCTATCGAGAAGGCAATCCAGACTTCCGACCTCGGCATTAACCCTCAGAATGACGGTACTGTTATCCGCCTTACATTCCCGCCCCTCACCGAGGACAGACGTAAGGAAATCGTTAAAACAATCCGCGCAACTGCTGAGGAATCAAAGGTAGCTATCCGTTCAATCCGTCGCGATTGTATCGATAAGCTCAAGAAAATGGAGAAGGCTTCCGAAATCACAGAGGACGACCTTAAAGAGGGCGAGAAGCAGATCCAGGACAGAACAGATAAATTTATCAAAGAAATTGATTCAATTGCATCTGCAAAAGAAAAAGAAGTAATGGAGATCTGATATGAGCATTGTGTTACCACGCCATATAGGCTTTATTATGGACGGTAACGGCCGCTGGGCTACTAACAGAGGTCTCTCCCGCTCAGAGGGTCATATCGCCGGCGCTGACACATTCCGCAGAATCTGCGAATACGGCTGCGATATCGGTATTAAGAGTATGACCTTTTATGCGTTCTCAACTGAGAATTGGCGCCGTCCTCCTGAAGAGGTTGCGGCTCTGATGAATATCTTCCGTGATTATTTGCTTGAAGCTCAGGAGCGTAAGGCAGAAAATGCCCAAAAGGGTATGCATATGCATTATATGGGCGAGCGTGAGGGTATGCCTCAGGATATTCTCGATCTTTTCGATACGGCAGAGAGTGAATCATCAGCTCAGACAAGGACAACTGTAAATATTGCCGTTAACTACGGCGGCAGAGCTGAAATTCTTCACTCAGTTAAAAGTATTGCAAACCGTGTCCGTAGTGGCGAAATTGATCCTCAGGATATTACAGAAGATATGATAACCGACGGTTTGTATACCGCCGGTCAGCCGGAACCGGATATTATCGTACGTCCGAGCGGTGAGCAGCGCCTTTCCAATTTTATGATCTGGCAGGCTGCTTATTCCGAATTCTGGTACACTGATAAACTGTGGCCGGATTTCACTACTGAAGATTTTGATAAAGTTATTGAAGATTATTCAAGACGTCAAAGACGCTTCGGCGGTGTTTAAGAACAGGTGATTTATTTATGAAAAACAGAGTAATATTTGGCTTGTTGCTGGGCTTTTTTGCTATTGCAGTCATAGTATGGTGTTTCACACCTTTGCTTGACGTACCTGTTTTTGTGTTGACACTTATGGCAACATATGAGCTTATCAAGAGCATCGGCGTAAAAAATAAGTTTGTTTACGGACTTTCGCTTGCTTTTTCAGCCCTTACAATAGCTTATCACGGATATGCTTCAAAGCTTGATTTTGAAATACCGATAATACCGATTATTATTACTTATGCAATGATAATGCTTGTGGTTATTGTTATTGATTTCGGAAAAACAAAGTTTGAACATGCCGGCTTATCAATGGTAATATCAATACTTATGCCGTCATCTCTTGCTTGTTTGTTGCGCTTTCGCAATTTGTTCTTTGAGACCGGTGTTTTCACAAGAGGACATATCCGTTTTCTGTTGTGGTTCTGTCTGGCGGGTGCAGTATTTGCTGATACATTCGCACTCTTTGCAGGTGTAAAGTTCGGTAAACGCAAGCTCTGTCCGAGAGTAAGCCCTAAAAAGACTGTTGAAGGTGCAATCGGCGGTGTTATCGGTTCAGCTGTTATAAATATAATTGCTGTTTTTGTCTGCAATTATGTTTGCTACAAGCCTTTCCCTGTTTCCATACCTGTTATGATTGCTCTCGCACTCATAATACCTGTTGTCAGTATGTTCGGTGATCTTGTCGCTTCGACAATCAAACGTAACTACGGCATAAAAGATTTTGGTAACCTTATTCCTGGCCACGGCGGTATAATGGACAGGGCAGACAGCATATGCTTCGTTGTACCGTTTGTCTATGCTTTTCTTACTGTTTACCTCAAGGTATTTTCATAAGTGAAATTGCGGCGAAGTTTGCTTTGAGTAAAAGCGGCTTCGCCTTTTTGAAAGGATATGAGAAAATGTCCGAAAAGATTATAAGCGTGCTCGGTTCAACAGGTTCAATCGGTGAACAGGCTCTTGATGTTGCCCGTATGCACGGATACCGTATAAATACGCTGACAGCTTCAAAAAATACTGATATTATCGAAAGGCAGGCGCGTGAGTTTCTGCCCTTGAAAGTTGCAATGGCAGATGAAAAAGCTGCTGCTGACCTTAAAGTAAGGCTTGCAGATACCCCGGTAAAAGTGCTGTCAGGTGTTGAAGGCGTATGTGAATGTGCCGCAGATAACAGCGATGCTATCGTTCTGAACAGTATTGTTGGTATGGCAGGTCTCGGACCGACATTGAGTGCCGTTGATGCTGGATGTAAAATTGCACTTGCCAATAAAGAAACACTTGTTGCAGGCGGTCAGTTGGTTATGTCTGCAGCTGCTGAAAAAGGCGTTGATATTCTGCCGGTTGACAGTGAGCATTCAGCGATTTTTCAGGCTCTTCAGGGTATGAATGATAAAAAAGAGCTCAAAAGGATAATTCTCACAGCTTCTGGCGGTCCTTTCTTCGGCAAAACCAAGAATGAGCTTCGCGATGTTACCGTTGCACAGGCGCTCAAGCATCCTAACTGGAGTATGGGCGCAAAAATTACCATTGATTCCGCTTCAATGATGAATAAAGGTCTTGAGCTTATTGAAGCGGTATGGCTTTTCGATGTAAAGCCGAGTGACGTTGATATCGTTGTGCACAGGCAGAGTATTGTTCATTCTCTTATCGAGTTTGTTGATAATTCGGTTATTGCTCAGCTCGGTGTGCCTGATATGCGTATTCCGATTCAGTACGCATTAACTTACCCGCAGCGTTTTGAATCTCCCGTCAAGCAGTTAAGGCTCGAAGATTGGCAAACACTAACCTTTGATAAGCCTGATTATGAAACATTTGAATGTATCAATCTTTGCAGAAAAGCTATTGAGCTTGGCGGTCTTTGTACTGCAGCAGTAAATTCTGCCAACGAAATGGCAAATGAACTTTTCCGTGAAGGAAAAATAGGTTTTCTTGATATTGCACGTCTTGTTTCCGCTGTTCTTGATAACTGCGTTCGTGTTGAGAGCTACACGCTTGAAGATGTACTGGAAACAGACAGGTGGGCAAGAGAGTTTGTAAGAAACAATTAAGGAGGATATGCAAATTGCTTTCTGTTGAAGCTTTTGCAGGGGTATGGCATAAAGCGTGGCCTTTTTTGCTTGCCATACTCTTTTTCGGATTCATTATTATGTCACATGAGCTCGGCCATTTCAGCCTTGCTCGTTTGTTCAAAGTTAAAATCAATGAGTTTTCGCTCGGTATGGGTCCTGCAATTTTTAAGCGAAAGGGCAAGGAAACTCAGTATTCATTGCGTCTTTTCCCAATTGGCGGTTTTGTCAGTATGGAAGGTGAAGATGACGAAAGTACCGATGAGCGTGCTTTCTGTAATAAGCCCGTATGGCAGCGGTTCTTGATTGTATGTGCGGGTGCTGTTATTAATATTCTGCTTGGTGCAGTTTTGCTGGCAGGCATTATTTGTAACCAGGATTTGGTAGGAACAACAACCATTCATTCTTTTGCAGAAGGCTCTCAGCTTGAAAAAAGCGGTCTTAAGCCGGGAGATGAAATATTTGAAATCAATGACAGACGCGTTTTTTCAGATATGGATCTGTCTTATCTTATGTTCACCGATGATGACGGTTCACTTCAGATAACGGTTAAGCGTAACGGTGAAAAGGTTGTGCTTGATGATGTTCGCTTCACAACCGTAGAAAAAGACGGCAAAGAGCAGATTGTATATGATATGACGATTCTCGGCGTTGAGAAGAATGTTCTTACCGTTGCTTCAGGTGCCGTTAAACAAACTGCATCGGTTGCAAGATTGGTCTGGATGAGCCTGGGTGATCTTATTTCGGGTAAATACGGTCTCAAAGATGTTTCGGGACCGATTGGTACAGTTGGCGTAATTGCTGATATCGCTGATGAATCAGCCAAGAAAACCGATTATTCGGCACTGATAAACATTATGGCATTTATTACGATAAACATCGGCGTGTTTAATCTTCTTCCAGTACCTGCACTCGATGGCGGCAGACTGTTTTTTATGTTGATAGAAATGATATTCCGCAAGCCCGTTCCTGCTAAATATGAGAATTGGGTTCACGCAGCAGGTATGATTTTGCTGTTGCTCTTTATGGCGGTCGTATCGTTTAGCGATATATTCAAACTGATTAAAGGATGATTACTTTGTTTAAGAGACGAGAAGCCAAAACCGTAAAAATAGGCAATATCAGCATCGGCGGTAATGAACCGATTGCTGTTCAGTCAATGCTCAACAAACGTTCTGACGATTTTGAGGGCAGTGTGGCTCAGGCAAAAGCACTTGAAATGGCAGGTTGCGATATTGTGCGTGCCGCTGTACCGGATATGAAGGCTGTAAGACTGATCGAGGAATTAAAAAAATCTGTCAGTATTCCTGTTGTTGCCGATATCCATTTTGACTACCGTCTTGCACTCGAATGTGTAAGCGCAGGTGTTGATAAAATTCGCATTAATCCGGGCAATATCGGAGGCGAAGATAGAGTCAAGGCTGTTGCTGATGCTTGCTCAGCCGCAGGTGTACCTATCCGAATCGGTGTTAATTCAGGTTCAGTAGAGAAAGAGATACTTGCAAAATACGGTTCACCCACACCCGAAGCAATGGCTGAAAGTGCAATGTACCATGCCTCTCTTCTTGAACGATTTGATTTTGATAATATTGTAATTTCAATCAAATCATCCAATGTGCAAAATACAGTTGCCGCTTATGAGATGGTTGCAGCTATGTGCAAATATCCTCTTCACCTCGGTGTAACAGAAGCCGGCACAAAACATATGGGAATCATCAAATCTGCGGCAGGAATAGGCTCTCTGCTTGCTCACGGAATTGGTGATACAATTCGTGTTTCCCTTACCGATGACCCTGTAGAAGAAATTAAAGCAGGCATTGATATTCTCAAAGCTATGAATCTCAGGCAAAACTGTGTCGAGATTGTTTCTTGCCCGACCTGCGGCAGAACAAGAATTAATATGATTGAAATTGCAGGCAGAGTTACCGAGCTTCTGGCTGACTGCAAAAAGCCTATTAAGGTTGCCGTTATGGGCTGTGCCGTAAACGGACCTGGAGAAGCAAGAGAAGCTGATATCGGTATTGCGGGCGGCGACGGTTGCGGATTGATTTTCAAAAAGGGTGAAATTATCCGCAAGGTCAGCGAAGATATGCTTGTTGAAGAGTTGATCAAAGAAATTGAAAATATGTAACTGAAAGGATCGCTTATATCATATAAGCGTGGGATGTACTGATGACAGGCAAACAGTTGGCAGAGCTTTTATCTCCGTATGTAGGTGCTGAGCTTTGCTGTGAATATTTAGACTATGATAACATAGAAATTACAATCAGCAGGTTTGAGCGTGTCCTTGTTATGGATGTCTTTGACGCTTATCACGGCGTTTCAGATAAAAAAACATTAGAGGCCGAGCTTTGCAAAGCCTTTGACCTTGAACGTGCTATTATTAACATAAACCTTGTTCAAACTCCTGAGTTTATTGAGCCTGCAGCTGCAAAGGCTGAAATTGAGCTGTCCGAAGTCAGTGAAATACTTAAACAGCGCATTATACCTGCTGCCGGATTTATGAGCGATGCTCAGGCGGTTACGGAGGGAAACAAATATATTGTTTTGGTTTCTGCTGCAGGTGCGGCAGTGCTTAAAAATATGGGCGCAGAAAAAGAGATTGCTTCAATCATTAACGAGCTTTATTCGGTAAATATGAGCGTTAGAATTGAAGCAAGAGCTGATGAAAACGCACTTACTGTTGAGGAAATGCAGCGCAAAGAGGATGAAAAGGTTGCGGAAAAACCTGTTGAGATTAAAAAGGTAATCAAGCCCACTTTTGATGGCTTACCTATATGCATGGACTATGCAAAGATAATTTACGGCGAAAAAATCCCGAACAAAATGCCTACAAGAATTGCTGATATTTCGCAGGAAAGCGGCACGGTTATTGTTTGGGGCGATGTTTTTGGATTTGAAACCCGTACAACAAAAGACGGACGTAACAGAATCATTACCTTTAATTTTTCTGACGGTACAGGTTCCTATTCAGCCAAGGTATTCGGTGCTGTTTCGGAGACCAATTATATCGCAGAGAATCTCAAGGACGGTCTTACAGTAATACTTCGCGGCGTAGTTATGTATGATAAATATGCCCGTGAAAACACAATAGATGCAAGAGCAATTGCCGTTATCGATAAGGTCGTTAAAATGGACGATGCACCGGAAAAGCGTGTTGAGCTTCATCTTCATACACGAATGTCTGCAATGGACGGTATGACGGATGTTAAGGACCTTGTTAAGCGTGCAATTAAATGGGGTCATAAAGCGATTGCTATTACAGACCATGGCGTTGTACAGGCATATCCTGATGCAGTTAAAGCTGCAAAGGGCAGCTCTATAAAGCTGATTTTCGGTATGGAGGGTTATCTTTGTAACGATGTTGACGGTGTTGAGTATGAGGGTAAGAAGAATCTTACCCACCATATAATCATCATCGCCAAGAATAACACAGGCCTAAAAAACCTTTATAAGCTTATCACAAAATCAAATCTTGAATACCTCGTCAAGCGTCCTACTATTCCGAAGAGCGAGCTTCTCAAGTACAGAGAGGGTCTGATTATCGGCAGCGCTTGTGAAGCGGGTGAGCTTTTCAGAGCAATGCTCAAGGGTGAGCCTGACCAGAAACTGCTCGATATAGCTTCATTTTATGATTATATTGAAATTCAGCCTCTTGGTAATAATGAATTCCTTATGAGGTCGGATGAATTTCCGCATATTCAGAGTTATTCCGATTTGGAAAACCTTAACAGAAAGCTGATTCATATTGCGGACAAGCTCTCAAAGCCCGTTGTGGCAACCTGTGATGTTCATTTTATTGACCCTGAGGACAGTATATACAGAGCTATACTTATGGCCGGCCAAGGCTTTAAGGATTATGATCAGCAGGCTCCTCTTTATTTCCGTACAACGGATGAAATGCTTGCAGAGTTTGCATATCTCGGTGAGGATACCGCCCGTGAGGTAGTAATAACCAATCCTAACAAAATTGCCGATGCTGTAGACAAAATTATACCGATTCCCAACGGCAACTATCCGCCAAGCATTCCCGGTTCTGAAGAAGAGCTTACAAGGCTTTGCTGGAACAGAGCTAAGGATATGTTTGGTGATCCTGTTCCCGAATATGTTGCCAAGCGCCTTGAAAAAGAGCTTACTTCAATTATCAAAAACGGCTTTGCTGTTTTGTATATGATTGCGCAGAAGCTTGTTAAAAACTCTGAGGATAACGGCTATTATGTCGGTTCGAGAGGATCGGTCGGCTCGTCTTTCGTCGCATCAATGGCCGGTATTTCGGAGGTTATGCCTCTTGCGCCTTTCTATCTTTGTAAAAAGTGCAAGCACAGCGAATTTTTCCTGAACGGTGAAGTCGGATCCGGCTTTGACCTGCCGCCAAAAAACTGCCCTGACTGCGGTGAACCGATGATTCGTGACGGCCATGATATTCCCTTTGAGACCTTCCTCGGCTTCAAGGGCGATAAATCACCTGATATTGACCTTAATTTCTCTGGTGAATATCAGTCCAGAGCGCACAGATATACCGAAGAGCTGTTCGGTAAAACTCATGTTTTCAAGGCAGGTACGGTTTCTACCGTTGCCGACAAGACCGCTTTCGGCTTTGTTAAAAAGTATTACGAAGAAAAGGGAATATCCGTTCACAATGCAGAGATTGACCGTCTTTGCCGAGGCTGTACGGGTATCAAGCGAACAACAGGTCAGCATCCCGGTGGTATGGTTATAGTACCAAACAGCATGGAGGCGGAAGACTTTACTGCGGTACAGCATCCTGCAGATGATATTGAAGCCGCTTCAATCACAACCCACTTTGACTTCCATGCGCTTCACGATACTATCCTTAAGCTTGATAATCTCGGTCATGATGTTCCTACGCTTTACAAATATCTTGAAGATTTTACCGGCGTTTCAGTTCTTGATGCAGATGTTTGTGACAAAGAGCTGTACAAAATGATTATCAGCCCCGAGCCTCTTGGTGTTACGGCTGAAGAGATTAATTGCGAAACAGGTACGCTTTCTATACCAGAAATGGGTACAAGCTTTGTTCGTCAGATGCTTCTTGAAGCAAAACCGCAGGGCTTTGCCGACTTGCTTCAGATTTCCGGTCTTTCTCACGGTACTGATGTTTGGCTCGGCAATGCACAGGAGCTTATTCATAACGGAACCTGTACGATTTCTGAAGTTATCGGTACACGTGATAATATCATGGTTTATCTAATGCATAAGGGTCTTGAGCCGGATATGGCTTTCAAGATAATGGAAATTGTCCGTAAGGGTAATGCTACTAAGCTTCTCACACCTGAGCATATGGCGGCTATGAGGTCGCATAATGTTCCCGAATGGTATATTGATTCTTGTATGAAAATCAAGTATATGTTCCCGAAAGCTCATGCTGCGGCTTATGTTATTGCAGCGCTGAGACTCGGTTGGTACAAGATTTATCACAAGGTTGCTTATTATGCCGCATACCTTACGGTTCGCGGCGGTGACCTTGACGCTTCTTTAATTATGAGCCCTATTGACAGTATCAGGCGTAAGATGAAAGAGATTACCGATAAGGGCAAAGAAGCTACACCGAAAGAGCTTTCGCAGTATACAGCGCTTCAGGTTCTGCTTGAGATGAAGGCGAGAGGTGTAGAGTTCCTGCCGATTGATCTTTATAAGTCTGATGCCAAAACTTTCAAAATTGAGGATGGAAAAATCAGGCTTGCGTTTTCGTCACTTAACGGCACAGGAGAAAACGCAGCCAAGTCAATCGCGGCGGCACGCGATGACGGCGAGGGTGAGTTTATGTGCGTTGATGAGCTACAGCGAAGAGCTGGCGTTTCCAGCAGCGTTATTGCGGCGCTTCGCGAATCGGGTGCGCTTGATGGCTTACCGGAAAGTATGCAAATCAGTTTGTTCGATATGTAATTGTTTTTAGTTTTGTGGGGGTAAAAAATTGGATATTTCAATCTACTTTGAACGCTATGATACAATTCCGGTTGTTGTTAAAAGCAAGGATACCGGTAAGGTGCTCAATGTCGGTTTTATGGACAGAAGGGCGCTCGAAAAAACACTGGAAACAGGTTATGTCTGGTACTGCAGCAGAGGTAGCAGAAAGCTCTGGAAAAAGGGTCATGAGTCATCTCAGCGACTTGTCAGCATCTATGCTGATTGCGATAACGATTCCCTGCTTATAAAAGTGCACCAGACTGGCAACGCTTGCCACAAGGGCAGAAGCAGCTGTTTCCATAACAGAATATGGCCTTCAAGTGAGCATTCAAATAACTGATGAACGGAGATGACCTATGCCATCACCCAAAACCTGGTTTAAGCTTGACAACGCGGCTACAATATTTCCCGGGCAAAATACCTCAAGGTGGTCAAATATCTTCCGCTTTTCAGTTGCGCTTGACCGTAAAATTGATCCGGATATTCTTGAGACGGCGCTAAAAAACGTTCTTGTGCGTTTTCCATGCTATGATGTTAGGCTCAGATACGGTCTTTTCTGGTATTATTTTGAGAAGAATCCAAACGGAGCGCCGCCTGTGCAGGCGGATGTTGTCAATCCTTGTCACCGTGTAAAATTCAAGGAAAACAAGGGATATATGTTCCGCATTTATTACTATGAGAACAGAATATCGGGTGATTTTTATCATGCGCTCACTGACGGTATGGGTGCTTCAGTTTTCGTCTGTACTCTTGCGGCTGAGTATCTGAGGCTTTGCGGAATTGATATCAAACCTCACGGTCACGTGCTCGATATTTCAGTGCCTGCAAAGAGGTCCGAGCTTGATGATCCTTACCTCAAATGCGGTAAAACAAAAGGCAGGGTAAGCCGAAAAATCCAACGGGTTTATCATACCTATGGTACAAAGATGCCCGCACATACCGTTAATATAACACGCGGTATTATTCCGCTTGACAGTGTTCACGCACTTGCCAAGAGCTATGGTGCAACAATAACTGAGTTTATTGGTGCGTTGTTGCTGTTTGTTCACTATGAAAAACAGAAGGAAGAAAAGCGTAAGCAGCGTAAGGTCTGTGTTCAGATTCCCGTCAGCCTTCGTAAGGCATTTGGTGTTGAAACTCTGCGCAATTTCTCTCTTTATTATCTGATTGATATTGACCCTATGCTCGGTGAATATACATTTGAAGAGGTTTTGCGCCACGTTATGCTTTATCTGAGGGATATCAATAATGAAAAAACACTAAGAGCGATGACAAATGCCAATCTCAAGCTGACAACCTCACCGCTTATGAGGGTTATTCCGCTGTTTATCAAGGATTTTGCAATCGGAATCGGCTTTTTGCTGACTGGTGAGCAGTCTGCTTCTGTTTTGTTTACAAATCTTGGTAAAATCGATCTACCGCAGGAAATGCAGAGTCACGTTGATTTTGTTGAAATGATGGCAGGTCCGGGTAAACTCAACGGTGCCAGGTGCGGTGGCTGCGGATTCGGCAATAAGTTTGTTATTGATTTTGCAAATATTTATGTAGAGAGTGATATAGAACGCAGATTCTTTACCAAACTTGTTCAAATGGGTCTGCATGTAAAAATAGAGAGTAACAGGAGGTAAAACAAATGTCATACTGTGTCAACTGCGGTGTTGAGCTGGATGACAGCGCTAAGAAGTGTGCGCTATGTTCGACCCCTGTTATTAATCCCAATGCAGCTGTTTCACCTGAGGATGCGATAGATCCCTTCCCCGTGAGAATGGTTATCCCTGCAGGTGTTCGCAGGCGATATGCCGCATTTATCATTTCAATGGTGTTTCTTATTCCGAATATTGTTTGTCTGATAATCAATCTGCTGTTTAATTTCGGCTATTTGTGGGCAACATATCTTAATGCAACAAGTGCGATTGTGTGGCTGCTGTTTGTTTTTCCTTTTTTGCTCAAAAAGCCGAAAAGCTATATAATTATACCGATTGATGCGGTAGGCGTAATTCTTTATACAGCGGTGTTTTACAGTGTTCAGCATGGCGAAAGCTGGCTGTTCAAGCTCGCAATTCCGCTAATTCTGGTTGTTTTTACATTTGTTTTTTCTGTTGTTGAATGGATTAAGCATAAGCGTCTTGACTGGCCTATGCTTGTAATTTCAATTCTAATTCAGCTTTCGGTTTTGTCTTTTGCAATTGAACTGCTGTTCAGATATTATTATGAAGCAAGTCTTTTGCCGGTTATTTCGATTATAGTTTCAGCCTGCTGTTTGGCTCTTGTTGTTTTCTTCATTCTTGTTAAGACCAACAAGAGGCTCAGAGCATGGCTGTCAAGAAAGTTCTTTATTTAAGAGGAGACTGAGAATATGAAAACCAAAACTAAGGTGCTTCTTGGCGCACTTGGTGCGGCAACTGCAGTAAACTTTGTTCGTGCGGCGGCTTTCAATCCTGAAAAGGTTGATGCTGTAAAGCTGCCTGAAGAGTCTTGTGATGCTGACAGAGCGGCTGAGCATATAAGCAAGGCTATTCAGTTCAAAACAGTATCTTACCCTGATCCTGATGATATGGATTGGGAGGAGTTTGCTAAATTCCACGCATTCCTTGATGAAGCATATCCTCTGATAACAGCTAACCTTGAGAAAGAGGTTGTTGACAGAGCAAGTCTTCTTTACCGCTGGAAGGGTACTGATCCCTCACTTGAGCCGATTGCTCTTCTTGCTCATCAGGATGTTGTTCCGATTTCAAAGGGTACTGAACAGGATTGGGATCACGATCCGTTCAGCGGCGATATTGATGACGGATATATCTGGGGCAGAGGCGCAATGGATATGAAAAACCATCTCATCTGCGTTATGGATGCAGTTGAAACCCTACTTGAAGACGGTTATCAGCCTGTAAGAGATGTTTACCTCTGCTTTGGTCATAATGAAGAGATTGTTGCTTCTGAACATTCAGGCGCCCGTGCTATTGCTGAGCTTCTCAAATCACGCGGCATTCATCTTGACAGTGTCATTGATGAGGGCGGTGCAATTCTGCCCGTAAATATCAAAGGAATAATCAACGGTTTTGTCGCAGGTATCGGTATTGCCGAAAAGGGCTATGCTGATTTTGAGATCACTGTTGAAACCAAGGGCGGACATTCTTCTCAGCCTCCAAAGCACAGCGGTCTTGGCCAGCTTGCTAATGTTATACGTGACCTTGAGAATAATCAGTTTGAAGCGGAAATGCTGCCTTTTATCAAGGATTTGTTTGAGAAAATCGGCAGACGTGTAAGCTATCCTGCAAAGCTCGTTACCTGTAATATCTCATTGCTCAATCCGCTGATTAAAGAGATACTCAAGCTCATTCCGCCCGGAGCAAGTCTTATCCGTACAACAACCGGTGTCACAATGGCCCAGGGCAGCCCTGCAGCCAACGTTCTTCCTCAGCGCTCTAGCATTGTTGTAAACTTCCGTGCTATGCCCGGCACAACAACAAAAGATATTGAGGAGCATATCCACAAGGTTGTAAAAAACAAAAAAATTCAGGTTAAATGCCTTAAGGCTAAGGAAGCTTCAGCTTTCTCACCGACAGATTCAAGAGCTTTCAAGGCACTTGAAAGGATTACGGTTTCTGATTATCCCGAGGCAATCGTAGCTCCTTACCTTGTTATGGGCGGTACAGATGCTTATTACTATGAGCGTGTTTGCGAAAATGTTTACCGCTATTCTCCTTTTATAGCCGATACAAAGCTTCTTCTTTGTACTCATGGTACAAACGAGCGCCTGCCGTTAAATACAGTAGGGGAGGCAGTTGTTTTCTTTAAGAGGTATATCAAAGAGCTTTCTGCTGATTGATTTGGTTTAACAGTATTGATAACCGGTGATTATTCTGCTTGAATTTTCACCGGTTATATTTTATTTAATAAAATTTTCCATATTTTTGAAAAACATCTTGTAATTGATTTGATTTATATATATAATAAATCTATATGCGTGAAATTATTTGATTTTTTAGAAAGGGGAAAAGCTGCCGAATGTTAGGTAAGTATGTCAGGGTTAATGTCACAAAACCGCATAACTCTCAGGATGCTGAAACGGGCTTGATTTATGAACTCAATTTTGGCCGTGTTGAAAACAGCACAAATGGCGGTGTACAGTTTGCGTACATAATGGGCATTGACCATCCGGTAAGGAATTTTGACGGCAGAGTTATTGCTGTAATTCATCGCAAGAACGGCGAAAAGATATGGGTTGCAGCTCCCAAAAGCACAAGATTTATTGTGAACGATGTCAGGAAGGCAATCGCTTTTGCTGAGGGTGGAGAAAAGGATTATAATATAGAGTGTCTTTACGAAAGTAGCTGTGGTGCGGTTGTTTTCCGCAATATAGGCGGTGAAATCAGATATCTGCTTATCAAAAACAAGCGAAGCACAAACTGGGGTTTCCCTAAGGGGCATATTGAAAACGGCGAAACCAAAGAAGAAACCGCCAAGCGTGAGGTGCTTGAAGAAACGGGAATCAGAATTAAGATAATTCCCGGTTTTGTATCTACTTCCGAGTATACAATTCAAGGTAAGGTTGAAAAATCTGTTTCAATTTTTGTCGCTTCTACAACCGATACTCAGACAAAGATCCAGCAGGAAGAAATCGAGGATTATATATGGCTCAATTATGCAAAGGCTATAAAAAAGCTTAAGTTTGAAAATGACAGATCAATTCTCGAAAGAGCGAACGATTTTCTTATCAGAACAGGTGTTATTGATGCTTAACTGACGGAGGTAAATATGGCTGAAACCATTGCAACAACTTTAGTTGATTTTTTCCAAAACAAGATTCCTGAAGAGCTTATTGTTTTTCTCATTTCTCTTTTGCCGGTTCTTGAACTCAGAGGCGGCATGATTGCTGCAAGCCTTCTCGGTCTTGATCTGGTGACTTCGTTTATTATTTGTTATATCGGCAATATGCTTCCTATTCCTTTCATATTGCTTTTCATAAGAAAGATTTTTCAGTTTCTCCGAGATAAGCCTTTCTTCGGCAAAGTTGTTGAGAAGCTTGAGGTTCGTTCAATGCGAAAGAGCGAGAGCGTTAAGAAATATCGTGGCTGGGGATTGTTGATCTTTGTTGCAATTCCTCTTCCCGGTACGGGCGGTTGGACGGGTGCACTTATTGCAGCGTTGATTGATATGCGTTTGCGTACCGCAACAGGAATTATTGCAGTTGGTGTTTTAATTGCAGGAATAATTATGTCGGTTATTTCTTACGGTATTCCGGCATTGTTGGCGAGTTTATAATTGTTTGATACTATAATACCAAGAGTATAAACAGTTACTGTGCTATTAATCACAATCTGTTTGTTGATTGCCAAATTGAAAGATTGTTTTGATAATAAATCTATTAGTGGTAAGCAGTATACTTGCCGCTGCGTTTACATTATTGTTGGATTCCTTCTAATTAATCCATGTCGTATGTCTTTAATTTTAACTTTGAACAGATATTTAATGAGCGTTGCTCAAAAATGATAAAATATTACAATGTGTATAAAGGAGTGCTTAAAATGAACAAATTCTACGGCGCATATTGCAGGAGCTATCAGGCGGTTTTCAGAGTTGTCAGTAAAGTTCTTGACTGGACAGGTCCTCAGGTGCTCAAGGGTGCAGGCAGTGTTAAAAAGCTTCCCGCTCTTCTTAAGGCTGAAGATATCAAGAACGTAATGATAGTTACCGATAAAGTTCTGCATGGCCTCGGTCTTCTTGACGGTCTTAAGGACGGTCTTGATGAGAAGGGTATCAGCTATGTCGTATATGACGGAACTCAGCCTAATCCTACAATCCCCAATGTTGAAGAAGCACGTCAGCTTTATATCAATCATAACTGTGAAGCTGTTATTGCTTTTGGCGGCGGCTCGCCCATGGACTGTGCAAAGGTTGCTGCAGCTCGCGTTGCAGCCCCGGGCAAAATGATTCCTTCAATGAGAGGTACGCTTAAGGTTCTTACCAAGCTGCCTCCGCTTTATGCTGTTCCCACAACCGCCGGTACAGGCTCTGAAACTACGATTGCTGCAGTTATCGTAAATCCCGATACACATGAAAAGTTCGCCATTAACGATCCGTCTCTTCGCCCGAAGGTTGCCGTTCTTGATCCTGAGCTTACTGTTGGTCTGCCTCCTCACATTACTTCAACAACTGGTATGGATGCACTCACACATGCTGTCGAGGCTTATATCGGTAATAGTAACACTCCTGATACAAAGAAGGCTGCAGAAGATGCAGTAAAGATGATTTTTGCAAACCTTGAAACAGCTTATAATGAGCCGAAGAACCTTGATGCAAGAGGTAATATGCTTAATGCATCTTTTTATGCCGGTATTGCTTTCACTCAGGCTTATGTAGGTTATGTTCATGCTATTGCACATAACCTTGGTGGCTTCTATAACGTTCCTCACGGTCTTGCTAACGCTATCATTCTGCCTTACGTTCTTCGTTACTACGGTGATTCTATTTATGACAAGCTCGCTACACTGTGCGATATCGCTGGTCTTGACACCAACGGTATGTCTAATGAAGAAAAGGCAAATTACTTTATTGATGAAATCTGTGCTATGAATGCAAGAATGAAGATTCCTGCAAGCTTCGATTGCATTAAAGAGGAGGATATCCCCACAATTGCTGAGCGTGCGATGTTTGAAGCAAATCCGCTTTATCCCGTACCGAAGCTTATGGATAAGGAACAGTGCATGCAGCTTATCCGTTCTATGATGTTCTGATTAAAGGCATAATAACAATCGGTTCACACCCTGTCAGCCTATAAAAGGTCTGCAGGGTGTGTTTATTTTTACAAATATATTAAATTTATTAAAATTATTCCCTTATTTATTTGCATTATAATATATTGCGTGTTATAATAGGCTATCAGAATGGAGTGATAGTGCAATGAGTTACCGCGATGAAATTCTCAGCTTTTTTCAACAGGTTGTCGGTGTAATTACATCTTTTAGATTTTCCGACCTGTTAGATATACTTCTGGTTGCTTTTGTTGTTTACAGCGTGGTCAGGTTTATCCGCGAAACAAGAGCAATTCAGCTTTTCAAAGGTCTTATACTTTTCTTCTTCGTCTACGTTGTAATAACCGTTCTCGAAATGCAGGCGAGTTCGTTCCTTTTCAAAAGCGTAGCATCCAATGCAATCGTTTTCTTAATTATCATTTTTACACCTGAGATCAGGCATGCGCTTGAGAGTGTTGGCAGAAGCAGCTTTTCAAGTTTCTCTCTCTTTAATTCAACCAAAAGCTCACGCACTCTTATGGATGAAAAAATCAACTCTATGATTACTGAGGTTTGCCGCTCTGTTTCCTCAATGAGCGAAACAAAAACCGGTGCTCTTATAGTTTTTGAGCGTCAGACAAGGCTCGGTTCAATAATTGAAACAGGTACAAGTGTTGATGCTCTTGTTAGTGAGGAGCTTCTCGGTACAATATTTTTCCCCAAAACTCCTTTGCACGACGGTGCGGCAGTCATACGAGCAGACAGAGTAGAGTCAGCAGGTTGTATTCTTCCTCTGACAAAGAATAATTCTTTGAGCAAAGAGCTTGGTACACGCCACCGTGCTGCTATCGGAATGTCAGAAGAGAGTGATGCGGTTATAGTTGTTGTTTCCGAGGAAACAGGCAATATCTCTGTTGCGACAAACGGCAAGCTTGAGCGAGGTTTTTCATCTGCACAGTTGAGAGCAACACTTCAGGGATATCTGATTGAAGCTGAGGATAAGCAGAAGAAATCCATAATTGAAAAAATTGCTGCACGTTTCAAAAAGAAATACAAATAAAGAAAGGGGAGACGAGTAATGAAAAAAATTGCAAACCTTGTTCACAAGGTTTTATATGACAATAAGCTTCTCATGATTTTCTCCCTTGTCTTTGCGGTTTGTGTCTGGTTGGCAGTTGCTATATCTTTCAGCCCGATAGATACTGCAGTTATTAAAAATGTTCCCGTTAAAATTGATCTGACTAATAGTGTTCCTGCTCAGTTTGACCTGGAGATTTTCGGTCAGGCAGATTTCGCTGTTGATGTTGAGGTTTCGGGAAAGCGCTACATTGTCAATTCCAAATCTGTCAATGCTGATTCAGTCAGAGTTATTGCACAGACAGCATATGTTGACTCTGCAGGTAAACATACACTTGCTCTTAAGATAAGCAAGGTTAATGAAAATGATGAGTTTGAGATTGTTTCTGTTTCTGAAGATTTTGTTGAAGTTTATTTTGATGTATATAAGGAGCTTGAATTCCCGATTGAGCCCAGAGTTATTTGCGAAAGCGATGATCTTACAAAATCCGGTTATATTGCCGATGAACCTTTCCTTTCAGCAGATACGGTTACTATTTCCGGACCTGCAACCGAGGTTGACAGTGTCAGCAAGGTCTGCGCCGAGATGACTATTGAACGTGCTCTTTCCGAAACAAGAACTCAGGCAGCTGATATCAAGGCTTATAACGAAAACGGCGGCGTAATTCACTATCTCACATTTAATTATTCTAATTCAGAGGTTACAATTACGCAGCCTGTTTACTATGTTGTCAGCAAACCTGCATCTGTTGATTTCAAGCACATTCCGGTTGCGTATATCAACAATTTTGAATATTCCGTTTATCCTGAGAGTGTTGAGGCAGGTCTTCAGGGTATCAGCGAAGACAGTGCTCCCGAAACTATCAGTATTGCAACAATTGATTTTGCCAGACTCAAGCCCGGTGAGAATGTTATCACTGTTGATGCTTCTGAAATTCCTTCTCTCATGATTGTTGACGGTACAACAGAGTTTACCGTAACAATTACTCTTGAGAACTGCTCTCAGAGAATGCTTTCGGTACCTGTAGAAAATATCAGCTTTATCAATGCACCGAAGGGTTATGATACATCTTCTCTTTATAAAACGATGGATCAGGTTATCGTTGCAGGACCGTATGAATCTATCAGCAAGCTTCAGTCGGCTGATATTTATGCTGTTGTAGATCTTGCGGATGTTGATTCAACTGCAATTGAGCAATCAATGCCGGCAAAGCTCAGTATCAAGAACAGTGAAGATTGCTGGGTAAGCGGTGAATACAGCGTGAAAATAAGTAAAACAAACTGATTTTTGAACGGAGGTGAGCAGTTTTGAAAAGGATGCTTCTGGCGGTTATTGCTGTAACACTTTCTGTAATATTTCTGTTAAGCGGCTGTTCTTTTGAGCTTCGCTCTATTGAAAGTCTTATGCGTCCGCCATATACTGCCACCGAAAGTGAGCTTGAAAAATCAATCAGTAAACTGCTCGGTAATCAGATTTCATACCGTTCCCCGAAATCAGGTGAGCATCACTCGGCTATAACTATCCGCGACCTTAATGCAGATGGTACAAAAGAAGCGGTCGTGTTCTATGTCAACAATAATGACGATTCGGTAATAAGAATGTGTGTTCTTTCCGATAAAGACGGTAAATGGATTCTGGTTTCTGATTTTGCCGGCAACGGAAGCGGTGTGCTGAATCTTGATTTTGTTGACCTTAACAGCGATTCTGATGAAGAAATTATTGTAAGCTGGTCTCTTTTTGACGATAAGTCGCAAAAAATGCTCTCGGTTTATACTCCTGCTGTTAATGACGGTGTGCTCAGCGTTTCCGCTTGTGTAAGTGAGCCATATGATCTTATGATGGTTGCTGATGTTTTCGGTGACACGACTAAACAACTGCTTGTTGCACATTCAAGTGTTGCTAAAGATACTGCTGAAAAAACAACTCTCAGACTTATCGGAATCAATAAAGACAACAGCGTTGCTCTTATCAGTGAAAATAGGCTTGACAGCAGAATTACCAAGCTCTCTTCAATTCTGTACGACATTCCGACAGCTAATGCAACGCCGAGATTTTTTATCGATGCGGATATTTCGGATACTCAGAGAATAACTCATGTTCTCAAATGGGATAAAGAAAGCAAAAAATTTGTTTCGCTTCTCAACGATTCTGCAGATCCTGATATTACGCTCAGGAGCAGTAATCTCTCAATCCGCGATGTCAACTCCGACTGGCTGATTGATATTCCGCTGAGAAAGCCGATGTCGGAAAGCAAAGACAGCGATACTTCTTTCGGCTATATTCTTGAATGGTGTAAGGTTGAAAATAATCAGCTTGAACCGATTGAGTACTATGTTGTTAATCTGCTTGAAAATTATAATCTTTTCTTTCCGAAAGAGTGGAAAAACAAGGTTTTTGTCAACAGCGATACTTCTTCGAGAACATGGAACTTTGTCGATTCTCAGAACACAAAGCTGTTTTCGATTACAGCGTTTGCTTTTGAAGATTGGGATGAAAACAGTTCCAATGTTACCGAAATGCTGCTGATGCAAAACGATACGGTCTATTGTTGTACAATAACACCGGCAGGCGAAGATTTTGGTATCAAAGTTGTTGACCTGCTTAAGTATTTTTCTTTGAATGTTTAATTCGAGGTGATTTGTAATGAAACATGTTCTTGTTGCTGAAGATGAAGCCGCTATCCGCGAATTTATTGTTATCAATCTCAAACGAAGCGGGTATACAGTTACACAGGCGGAAAACGGAGTGCAGGCACTTGAAGCGTATAAAAATGCTGAGGAAAGCATTGATATCGCTATTCTTGATATTATGATGCCTGAGCTTGACGGACTTTCAGTTTGCCGTGAGCTCCGCGCACAAAATGACAGCATTGGAATAATTATGCTTACTGCAAAAACCCAGGAAATGGACAAAATAACAGGCCTTATGATGGGCGCCGATGATTATGTTACAAAGCCTTTTTCGCCTTCCGAACTGATGGCTAGAGTTGATGCGATTTACAGACGAGTTTCAATTAATCAGAAATCAGCAGATAAATCTGCTGAAAGTGAGTATATTCTGCGCAGCGGTGAGTTTGCTCTTAACCTCCGCAACAGAACGCTCACCAAGAACGGCAATCCGATTGAGCTGACTCAGGTTGAGTTTCAGATAATGGAGTACTTTCTTTCAAATCAGGGAGCAGCTCTTGACAGAAACGATATACTTACTCACGTGTGGGGCGAGAATTACTTTGGTGAAGATAAGGTTGTTGATGTTAATATCAGACGCCTGAGAATGAAAATTGAGGACAATCCCTCTGCTCCGACACACCTTACAACTGTCTGGGGTATGGGCTATAAGTGGATTTCTTAAACCGATAAGCGAATTTTTGAAAGGAGGAAAAACGGTTGAAAAAGATAAGCGGTATTTCAAAACGCTGGTTTTTCGGTACTTTTTGTGTAATTGCCGGAATCATATTATCTTTTGCGGTAGCTTCCGTTTTTCTGATTTTCGGTTACTATTACAACTATGTTGAGATGACTCTCGATTCACGTGCATCTGATCTTGTTAATTCGTACTTTTCACCGTATATCGGCAGTAATGAAGAAACCTTCGTTTCGGGAGCTATCAATTTTGTTGAGGATTTCTCAGACCGAAATATTATGGAAGTTTGGGTTATTGACAAAAACGGCAAGCCGATTGTTTCTTCCTCGGGCTTTGATATTTCTGATGAGCCGAGTATGCCGGATTATGAGCTTGCTAAGAATTCCGATACCGATAAGGGTAAATGGACTGGCAGACTTTCTTCCGGTGAAAAGATAATGGCTATTACCGCAATGATTCCTAATGTTAAAGGGGAATATGCCGGTGCGGTAAGGTATATTTCTTCACTTGAAGACGTTGACAGTAATCTTTTGGCTATCAGTCTGCTGGTTTTTGCAATCGCCGGTGTGGTTATCCTTTTTGTTCTTGCTTCCGGTCGGTTCTTTATTCGTTCAATTGTAAGACCTGTTTTGCAGGTTAATGAAACGGCAAGCAGAATTGCTAAGGGCGATCTTACGGCAAGAGTAAATACAAGCGGTATGCATGATGAGATTGATGAGCTTTGTGTTACCTTCAACAATATGGCGGATGAGCTTAGCCAGACTGAACGCCTGAAAAATGACTTTATTTCTACTATCTCACATGAGCTTCGTACACCGCTTACAGCTATAAAGGGTTGGGGCGAAACAATTGTTCAGCTCAGTGATACTGATCCTGAAACAACACAAAAGGGTCTGTCAGTTATTATAAGCGAATCTCAGCGGTTGTCGGATATGGTTGAGGAACTGCTTGATTTTTCGCGAATGCAGAACGGCAAAATGAACCTAACAAAATCCAAGATTGATGTTCTTGCAGAGCTTGATGATGCGGTCTTTACCTTGAAAGACCGTGCGGTGCGTGAGGGCCTTGAGCTTATTTATAATGTCCCTCATCTGCCATTACCGATGTATGGCGATCCTTCAAAAATTCGCCAGGTTTTTGTCAATCTCCTTGATAATGCAATAAAGTACAACGAACACGGCGGCAAGGTTATTGTTCTTGCTGAAATAAAAGGGGACAAGCTGGTAATATTTTTTACGGATACAGGCTGCGGAATATCGGAGGAAAACATTCCTCGGGTTACTGCAAAATTCTTCAGAGCAAATATGTCAGTTCACGGTACGGGAATAGGCCTTGCCGTTGCTGATGAAATTATAAAACTCCATGACGGTGAAATGGAAATTAACAGCGTTTTTGGAGAGGGTACAACCGTAAGAGTTACCTTGCCGGTTGAGCCCGTTGAAGTTGTAAATGTAATTTCGGAAAGGACAGAGTAAAATGAGTAAAGAAAAAATTAAGTATTCCGGTGTCGGCGGAGAAGCGCTGATAGAAGGCATTATGATGAAAGGTCCGTATGGTGCCGCTATGGCTTGCCGTATGCCTGACGGTTCAATTGACCTTACACGCAAAGACTTTCATTCGATAACTGAGAAATACAAATTTCTTCGTGCACCGTTCATCAGAGGTCCTGTAAACTTTGTTGAACAGATGCTTTTCGGCTACAAGTGTATGATGGAGTCTGCCGAAAAGACTGCCTTTGATACAAGCGATATGAACGAAGAAGAAATGTCAAAGCTCGATAAATGGCTTAACGACCACTTTGGCCCTAAGATGATGACAGTTATCGGGGCAATAGCGATGGTGCTCGGCTTCGGTCTTGCATTCCTTATCTTTTTCTATCTTCCGACACTTCTCACAGACCTTATCAATACTCATCTTGCAGGCGGCAAGCTTTCTGTTATCCGTCCTGTAATCGAGGGCATAATGCGAATGATTATTTTTATCGCTTATATGTGGGGCGTTTCGCAGATGAGCGATATCAAGCGTGTTTTCAAGTATCACGGTGCTGAACATAAATCAATTTTCTGTGTTGAGCACGGTCTCGAGCTTACTGTTGAAAACGTTCGCAAGCAGAGCCGTTTTCATCCCCGATGCGGCACAAGCTTTATTTTCATAACCCTGATTCTCAGCATTGTTATTTCATCTGTTATCAATGTTATTTTCCCTGGACTGCGTGGCGTAAGGTGGCTTTGGATCGCTGTAAAGATTCTTCTTTTGCCGCTTATTATGAGCATTGGCTATGAATGTATTCGTCTTGCAGGTAAGCACGATAATGTCTTTACACGTATTCTCTCGGCTCCTGGTCTGCTTATGCAGAGAATTACAACAAAAGAGCCTGAAGACGATATTATCGAAGTCGGAATTGCTGCTATCAAAGCTGTAATTGAGCCTCCTGTTGAGGAAAAGCCTGAAGAGAACAATGATGATTGTTAAACAGTTAAGAAATGAGCTTTCAAATAAACTGAGATCCTGTTCGTTTGAAGAAGCACGCTTTGAAGCTGACTGTATTATTGCAGATTTGCTTGGAGTGAGTAACTCAATGCTCGGCGTTATCGGCGCTTTGGAAGTTGATGATGGAAAAATAAAGCAGGCATTCGATATGGTTGACAGACGTCTTGACGGTGAGCCGCTTCAGTATATTCTCGGTAAATGGGAATTCTACGGTTTTAACTTTTTTGTTGGCAAAGGTGTACTGATTCCACGTCCTGAAACCGAGCTTATTATTGATATTGCGGCTGATTTTCTCAAGAACAGAAACAATCCTAATTGCCTTGATTTATGTTCGGGCAGCGGCTGTATTGGTATTACTGTTGCAAGGCTTTTCGGTTCTGCTGATGTAACTCTGCTCGAAAAATCGGAGCAGGCGTTCAAATATCTGAACAGAAATATTGTTCTCAATAATGTGTCAAATGTCAACGCTGTTAATGCCGATTTGTTTGACGGTCCCGCTTGTTTGAAGGAATCATCCTTTGATATCATCCTTTCAAATCCGCCTTACATCTCATCCGACGTTGTACCTACTCTCCAGCGTGAGCTGCAGTTTGAGCCTGCTATGGCTCTCGACGGTGGCACTGACGGACTTGATTTTTACAGAGCTATTGCTGAAAAATGGCTTAGTTGCTTGAAGCCAGACGGTATGCTTGCTGTTGAAATCGGTGAGGATCAAGGTGATAGAGTAAGTGAGCTGTTCGGTCGTTATTTTGCTGATGTCAAAGTCATAAAAGACTTTTCTGCTAATGACCGTGTTGTTGTTGGAAAAAAATTAATTTTTGGAGTAGTTTAACTATGATTTTTGATTTATTAAGGATGGGCAGTCTTGATGAATCCGCCCGAATACAATTAATTATGAATTTCGGCGTCAGAGTTTTTGTCATTCTCTGTGTACTGCCGATACATGAGTTTGCTCATGCTTTTATGGCTAATAAACTCGGTGACAGTACGGCAAGGCTCAAGGGCAGGCTTACGATGTCACCGTTCGCTCATATTGACCCCATTGGCGCGCTGATGATTCTGCTCTGCGGTTTCGGCTATGCTAAGCCTGTTCCTGTAAATATGCGCAATTTTAGAAAAAAGAGAAAAGATAATGTCGGAAATATCTACAGTTTCGGCAGTGAGACCGTGTATGATTCCGGCTATGCCAAGCGCTGTATGGCTGCAGTTTCATTGGCAGGTCCTGTATCCAACATTATTATGGCATTTATTTCGATGCTTCTGTTCAATATTGTCGGCACTTTTGCACCGAATACAACCCTTTGGGTAATTGTCTATTATTTCTTTCATTTTTGCGCAAGTATTAATATCAATCTTGCAGTCTTTAATCTTTTGCCGATTCCTCCGCTTGACGGTTCCAGAATTATCAGCGTAATTCTGCCGGACAAGATTTATTATAAAATAATGCAGTATGAGCGTTACATCAGAATTGCAATTATTATTCTGCTTTTCACTAATATTCTTACAGTACCGCTCTCAATGCTTTCCACACTGGTTTATAATGCACTCAATTTTGTTGCTTCACTTCCGTTCTCATTGTTTTGATTATAATTAGCACTAAGGAGTAGATTATTTGGAACCGATTCAGTATAAAACCGATATATTTGAGGGTCCGCTCGACCTGCTGCTTTTCCTTATAAGTAAGCACAAGGTCAGCATAAATGACGTTGTTATTACTGACCTTATTGACCAGTATATCGAGTTTATCCGTGCCATGCAGCTTGAAAATATGGAAATTGCAAGTGAGTTCCTTGAAATGGCAGCAAGGCTTGTTTATATCAAAACAGTTTCACTTCTTCCTGTTTACGATGAAGGTGAAAAGCTCAGCGAAGAGCTTCGCGGTGAGCTTAGTGAATATGCTGACTGCCAGCTTATGGCAGGAAAGCTTGCAAAAATTGCAAACGGTTTTGATTACCTGGAAACACCTGCTGAAAAAATTGAAGTTGATATGACATATACACGAACACACGCTCCCGACGAGCTTCTGAAAGCGTATATTTCAGCTATAGGTAAGAGTATGCGCAAGCTGCCGCCGCCTGTTGAAGCGTTCACAAAAATTGTTGCAGCAAAGATTGTTTCAGTCGGCTCGAGAGTCAGTATTATTCTCTCTCAGCTTCGTATCGGTGAAAAGCGCAGCTTTGAGCAGTTTTTTGTCAATTCCACATCTCGTTCAGAGATGGTTGCAACTTTTCTTGCTTTGCTTTCTCTTGTCAAATCAAAGCAGATTTATATTGACGGTGAAAAATCATCAGCGACCGTCGAACTCATTACGGAGGGTGAAGACCAATGAACGCAAAAGAACTCAGTGCTGCAGTAGAAGCGATGCTATTTGCTTCCGGTGAGCCTCTTGAAATAATTCGTATTGCTGAAGTGCTTGGCTGCGATTCGGAAGAAATTGAAAATATAATCGTTAATTTATCAAATAAGCTTGAGGAAAACGGCAGTGGACTCTGCGTTCTTAAACTCGGCGATAAGGCACAGATGTGCTCAAAGCAGGAGTTTGCACCGTTAATTCGTGAAATCCTCGACCTCAAGCGCAATACGCCGCTTTCAGGTGCGGCTTTTGAGGTGCTTGCGGTTATTGCTTACAATCAGCCTGTAACAAAGTCGTTTGTCGAGCAGGTCAGAGGTGTTGACTGTTCAGGTGTTATATCAACCCTCTGTCAGCGCGGTCTTATTGAGGAAAAGGGCAGACTTGAACTTCCCGGCAGACCGCTGATTTACGGCACAACTCCGGAATTTCTCAGGTGCTTTTGTGTAAGTGATCTCAGTGAGCTTCCTCCGCTTCCCGAAAAGAAAGAGGATGAGCTTAAAAAGGCGCTTGAATCAGGCGAAACTGCTTCACAGCAGAAGGGCGTAGAAACTCTTGTTATTCCGCCGGAAAATGACGAAAACCTTGTTACCGAATCTGAGGATTCTGTTTTTACTGAAGATTTTACATAAATTACTTGATTTTATCGGAAAAGAGGTGTTTTTAGCTTGACTGCTTTATGGATAATTCTTGGTATCATTGCTTTTTTTGTTGTTCTTTTTTCGGTTAGAGTTACTGTCTTTATGACATATGATGATATATTCAAACTCGATATTCAGTGGCTTTTTGTAAAGTTGCATATACTCCCTAAAAAGGAAAAGCCTGAAAAAGAGAAAGAGCCTGAGCAAAAAGAGGAAGAAAAGCCAAAGGAAGAGCCAAAAGAAAAGCCGGAAAAGAAAGATAACATAATTGTTAATTTCTATCACAATCAAGGCTTTAACGGCGTTTTAACCCTGCTTCGTGATACAGTAGCGGCAATAAACGGAATGTTTGGCTCGATTTTTCGCCATATCATCTTCCGTGAGCTGAAGCTTTATCTCAGCGTTGGTGCTGGTGATGCGGCGGAAACTGCAATTCTTTACGGCAAAGTCTGCTCGATGGTTTTCCCTGCTATGGGCTTAATAACAAGCACATGTAAGGTGAAGGAATATGACTGCGGTGTTCAGCCGAATTTTATGTCAAGTGATAAATACGCTGTTTTCCGAGCGGTGATCTCATTCCGTCCGATTTTCCTTACAAATGCTGTTGTTGTACTTGGTGTAAAACTTCTCTTCAAGGTACTATTCAAGCTTCTTAAATACGGTAAACCTGCAGCTGAAACGGCTGATTCCCAGCCAAAAGCTGCTGAAAATAACAATACAAACAATACTCAAGGAGGAAAATAAATTATGAAAGAACAGTCAGCATCCGGCATTCTCGGTACAGCAATCGAAAAGATTCGTGACCTTGTAGATGTCAGCACAATCGTAGGCGAGCCCGTATTCTCTGCAGAGGGTATTACAATTATCCCCGTATCAAAGGTTACTTACGGCTTTGCTTCCGGCGGCTCTGATTTCCCGTCAAAGACTAACGCAGAGCTTTTCGGCGGTGGCGGCGGTGCAGGTATCACAATCACTCCCGTTGCTTTTGTTGTAATCAACAACGGTAATGTTACTATCAAGTCTGTTCCCTCAGGCGATAATACTGCGGAGAAGATCGTAGGTCTTGTTCCCGAAGTTGTTGACACAGTTTCCGGCCTTATTAATAAGAAAAAGACAGCAGCTCCTGCTGAAACACCTGCGCCTGAAACAATCGTTTAATCTGTAATCATTTACCGTCTGCCGCATATAGTTTAATTGTGAATTTCTGTGTGCGGCGGTGGTTGTTTGAACAGGCTGATTTCTTTATTCACAGCTTTGTTGCTTTGCGTTTTGTTTAGTCCGGTTGTTTTTGCTGAGCCTGCGGTTTCGGCATCATCAGCGGTTCTGATGGTTGCAGATACGGGCGAAGTTGTTTATGAAAAGAATGCTCATTTTCGTAGGAGTATGGCGAGCACGACAAAGATTATGACAGCCTTGCTCACAGCTGAGCAGGGCACTCCTGAGCGTGTCGTTACTGTTACCGAGCAAATGGCTATGGTCGAGGGCACATCAATGGGTCTTCTTCCCGGTGATAAAGTCAGTTTTCATGATCTTATTTACGGAATGCTTCTGGCTTCGGGAAATGACGCTGCAAATACTGCCGCAATTTCAATTGATGGCAGTATTGAAAAATTTGCTTTGAGAATGAACAAAAAAGCAAAGCAAATCGGTATGGCAAATACTAATTTTGTCACACCGTCGGGGCTTGATGATGAGAATCATTATTCTACAGCGTATGATATGGCTCTGCTTGGATGTTATGCTTTGAAAAACGCAGTTTTTTCTAAGGCTTGCAGTTCAGGCAGTGCTAAGCTTTGCTATGGAAATGAGCCATATATACGCTATCTTTCCAATCATAACCGACTGCTCAGAATGTATGACGGTGCAATCGGAATCAAAACGGGATTTACCAAAAAGAGTGGCAGGTGTCTTGTTTCGGCTGCTCAACGTGGCGGAGTAACCCTTGTTTGCGTTACTCTCAATGCACCCGATGATTGGAACGACCACAAGCGACTTCTTGATTACGGTTTTGAACAAACAAAGCTAAATACTTTAGATATAACTCTGCCTGAACTTATTATTGCAGGCGGCACGGAGGCTTTGGCTCAGCTTGAGCTTGCAAATCCGCTTGTTTTTGCATCGTTGTCTGCTACGGGCAGATTTGAAAACCGCATTATGCTTAAGCATTTTGAATTTGCACCGGTTTCAAAGGGGGAGACTGTCGGTTCTGTTCAGGTTATGCTTGGTGGCAAAATTGTTGCTTCAAGCGATATTCTTGTTTCGGCTGATGTTATAGCTAAAACTGTTGAAGATAATACGGATAAAAACATTTTTGAAAGAATATCAGATTTTTTTACTCAACTATTTACGAAAGGCAGACGGCTTATATGCCAAAACAACTTATAAGACTTCAGAAATTTATGGCCGACAACGGCGTTGCTTCGCGCAGAAAATGTGAGGAATTGATCGAACAGGGCCTTGTCAAGGTTAACGGAATAACAGCATATATCGGCGATAAGGTTGACCCTAAAAAGGACAAAGTATCTGTAAGAGGTAAAAAAATTGCGGTCAGCGATAATCTTCGATACATTCTTCTTCATAAACCGAGAGGTTATATCACAACCATGCAGGACGAGCAGGGCAGAAAGTGCGTTGCCGAGCTTGTTAAGGATGTCGGTGTCAGAGTGTATCCTGTAGGGCGACTGGACAGAGAGTCGGAGGGAATGCTTCTTATGACCAATGACGGTGCTTTTTCAAATGCTATGACGCATCCTACACGCCATGTGCCGAAGACCTACCGTGTTACAATCCGTCCCTCAATATCTGATGAGCAGATTGCCGCTTTCCAGGACGGTATAGAAATTGACGGCCGTATGACTGCGCCAGCAAGCATAAGGGTTATTGATAAGTCTGAGGGCAGAGTAGTTGTTGAAGTTATTATTTATGAGGGACGTAACCGACAGATCCGTAAAATGTTTGATGCATTGGATATTGAGGTTGCCAGGCTCAAAAGAACAGCTGTTGGCTCGATAAAGCTCGGTATGCTTCCTCAGGGAAAGTGGAGAGAGCTTAATGAAGATGAAGTGCGAAAGCTTATGATTACTGCTGAACGAGGTGCGCGTAAAGATGATTGAGTTTAAGCCGGATATAAATGATAATATAATAGAATATATTTCTTACGAAAATTCTGAACGGACAGGCAAGGTTACTCTCAGTATTGATACTCCTACCCATTCTATGCTCAGTTATATTGAGGCAGTAAACGATGAAACAGCAGAGGGCCTTATCCGAAGTGCACTTACAGCTGCTGCTAACAGAAACGTTTACTCTTGCAACTATACAGCCGGCAGCTTTATTGATGTTGCCGTCAGGCTCGGTTTTATAGAAAAGAACGGTTCACTTTACGGTGAGATTCCTTTTATCATTTCGGGTTGCTGCGGTTGTAACCACAACAAAATGTCATAAAATGTCATTTTGTTGACTTGTTTATATTAGTTTTGTTAAGATACATATCTATTAATGTTTAATATATAAGGAGTATGAAGCTAAAATGGTAAAAAGCATGACAGGCTTCGGCAGAGCGCAAAAGGAAATTGACGGCATGAGCATTTCCGTTGAGCTCAAAAGCGTTAACCATAAAGGATTTGAATTCAGTTGTAAAACTCCCAGAACATACGGTTTTCTTGATGATAAATTAAAATCTCTTTTTCAGAGTGTTATCTTCAGGGGTAAGGTTGAGTGCTATGTAATGATAAGTGCGCTCGATACAGACGACTGTATTGTTGAAGTCAACCATTCACTCGCGGGCGGATATTACAAAGCTCTCAAAGAGCTTGCTGAAAGATACGCACTCAGGGATGATATTTCAGTTTCTTCACTTGCTCGCTGCAGTAACGATATCTTTGTCGTACGCAAGGCAGCTGCCGATGAAAATGCAGTATGGGAAGCAGTAAAGGGTGTAGCACTTGAAGCGGCAGAATCTTTCCTGCGTATGCGTGAAACTGAGGGTGAGAAGCTCAGAGCTGATGTTTTATCGAGAAGTGATATAATCATTTCTGATGTTGAGTTTATTGAGGAACGCTCACCTCAGACAGTAAAAGAATATAACGATAAGCTATTGGAAAGAATCAGAACACTTATCGGCGATATAAATGTGGACGAGCAGCGTCTTCTTACAGAAGCGGCCATTTTTGCCGATAAAGTTGCCGTTGCGGAAGAAACCGTACGCCTGCGCAGTCACATTGATCAGCTCCATCTTCTCCTTTCAAGCAGCGAGCCCGTCGGCAGAAAGCTCGATTTCCTCGCTCAGGAGATGAACAGAGAGGCTAATACAATCGGTTCGAAGGCTCAGGATGTTGAAATTACACGCCGAGTTCTCAATATCAAAGCAGAAGTTGAAAAGATAAGAGAACAGATTCAGAATATCGAATAACCGGAGAGTAAACATATGAAGTTGATAAATATCGGTTTCGGCAACCTTATCAATGCAAACAGACTTATTGCCATTGTAAGCCCCGAATCAGCACCAATAAAGCGTATTATTCAGGACAGTAAAGAAAGAGGTATGCTTATTGATGCAACTCACGGCAGGCGTACACGTGCTGTTCTTATTACCGACAGCGACCATGTAATTCTTACATATCTTCAGTCTGAAACTGTTGCAAACAGACTGAATGATTATGATGATGAAATCGAAGATGAGGACGGTGGCGATGATGATTAAAAAAGGTAAGCTTGTCGTTATTTCTGCTCCGTCCGGGTGCGGAAAAGGCACTATTATGAAAAAGCTTTTTGAAATGGATGAGAATAATGAATTTGTGCTCTCCGTTTCAATGACAACACGCAGCCCGAGAGGCAAAGAGAAAGACGGTGTTGAATACTTTTTTGTCAGCCGTGAGCATTTTGAAGAGCTTATAAATGACAACCAGTTTATTGAATATGCTCAGTTTAACGGCAACTATTACGGTACACCCAAGCCGTTTATCGAGAAATGTATCGGTGAGGGAAAGACCGTTTTTCTTGAGATTGAGGTCCAGGGTGCAGAAAAGGTTCGCAATTCATTCCCTGACAGTATCAGTATCTTTATTCTTCCTCCTTCTCTTGAGGAGCTTGAAAAGCGATTGAAGGGCAGACAGACAGACGATCCTGAGGTGATCGAGAGCCGTCTTGCTATTGCTCCTGTTGAGCTTGCCAGACAAAATGAGTTTAATTACCGTGTAGTAAATGATGATGTTGAAAGAGCATCGAATGAAATTTACAATATAATCAAAAGTATATAAAAGGAGACAAATGAAATGTCCGAAACAAAGAAAACAGAAATGAAATTTAATCCCGATCTCAGCAGTGTGCTTAAGGATCATACAAGCCGCTATTCACTTGTTATTGCAACAGCAAAGCGTGCACGTGCAATATCCGATCAGGCTATTGAATCAGGTGAATCAATTATTGAAAAGCCTGTCAGCATTGCTCTTGGTGAATTCCTCAGCGGTGATTATGTTCTTGTTGAGCCTGAGGAAATCAGAAATATCTGACCTTTATGTCAAACATAATTACCGTTGGCGTTGCGCTTGAAAATACGGCATATCACTTTGACAAGCTTTACGATTACGCTGTTCCGGCAGAGCTGGCAAATACGGTTGCGCTCGGCGCTCGAGTTATTGTTCCGTTCGGCAACGGTAACGCAAAGCGTCAGGGTGTGATTTTGCGCATCAACGATACGGCACCGTCCCCGCGTCTTAAGTATATAAAAGAAATTAAGGACAGCGAGCCTTTAATTGACGATGAGCAGTTTAAGCTTATATTCTGGTTAAAGGACAGGACTTTTTGCACCTATTTTGATGCTTTTCGCTGTATTCTTCCAAGCGGATTTAATCTTAAACTCAGCTTTCTCTACGGAGCAAATCCCGAGTTTGAAAAAGAGGGCTTAGTTGAGCTTATGCCTGATGAGCGTGATATTTATCTTGCTCTTCTTAAAACGTGTAAATTCGTTGAAAAGCCAAAGCTGCTCAGTGCATTCTCATTAAAATCCGATAGTACTATTCTTGAACGTATGTATAAAAAAGGTGCTTTGCTTCGCAATGTCGATGCTAAACGCAGCATTTCAGACCATACGGAAAAGCTTGTGCGTCTTACTGTTGATGAAGACGGTTATGAGCGTTTGAGCCCGTCGCTTTCAGCTAAACAAAAGCTTGTTTGTCAGCTTTTGCTTTCGACAGGCAGTGCCAGCCCAAAAGAGATCTGCTATTTCACAGGTGTTACGGCTGCGGTAATAAAAACACTTGAAAAGAAGAATATTGTCGAACAGTTTGAGAATGAAGTATACCGCAAGCCAATGGTTGCCGAAATTGAAAAGGTAAATACTGATTTTACTTTGAATTCTCAGCAGCAGGAGGCTTTTGATGCGCTTATTAATCAGTTCCGTGAGCAGAAGAAGACTGTTTCTTTACTATACGGAATTACCGGAAGCGGCAAAACGCAGGTTTATATCAGGCTTATTCAGACTATGCTCGATATGAATAAGGGTGCAATTATGATGGTGCCCGAAATTCTTCTCACCCCGCAGATTATCAGCCGTTTCAGGGCGCATTTCGGCGATAATATTGCTGTTTTTCATTCGGCGCTTTCACTTGGTGAGAGAATGGACGAATGGAAGAGAGTAAAAAGGGGAGAGGCGAGAGTTGTAATTGGTACACGATCAGCTGTGTTTGCCCCTGTGCACAATCTTGGATTGATTGTTATTGATGAAGAACAGGAGCACACATACAAGTCCGAACAGTCTCCGAGGTACAATGCCAAGGAGGTTGCCCGTTTTAGATGTGAAGAAAACGGAGCTCTGCTTGTTCTTGGCTCGGCTACACCGAGCATTGAAAGCTATGCACGTGCCAAAAGCGGTATTTATACTGAGAATAAACTGACTGAGCGTTTTGCGGGTGCTGAATTACCAAAGGTTGTTACCGTTGATATGACTGCTGATTTCGGCAATGACAGCAGTAAGGCGATCAGTACTGCACTTGCAGATGAGCTTAAAGCAACGCTTAAAAATAAAAAACAAGCTATTCTTCTTCTCAACAGAAGAGGATACAATACGTTCGCATCCTGCACATCGTGCAAAAATGTTGTTACCTGCCCTAATTGCAGTATTTCCTTGACGTATCACCATGCTAACGGCAGGTTGATGTGCCATTATTGCGGCTATTCTCAGCCGCTGACTCAGGTTTGCCCTGAGTGCGGCAAGCCGGATATACGCTATGCAGGTTTTGGTACACAAATGGTTGAGGATGAGCTTTTAAGGCTTATTCCCGATGTTCGTGTTCTCAGAATGGACCAGGATACTACAATGCGTAAGCACTCACACGAACAGGCACTTGAGGCATTTTCAAAAGGTGAATACGATATACTTCTCGGCACTCAGATGGTTGCAAAGGGTATAGATTTTGAAAATGTTACTCTTGTCGGTGTTATTTCTGTTGATCAGCAGCTGTATAATGACGATTTCCGTTCTCTTGAGCGCACTTTTTCTTTGCTTACTCAGGTTGTTGGCAGAGCAGGTCGCGGCTCACACAGCGGAAGTGCGGTTATACAGACGCTTACACCGGAGAATGATGTTATCCGTCTTGCTGAAAAGCAGGATTATGATGCGTTTTTTGAGACAGAAATTCAGATGCGAAAGCTGATGACATATCCGCCTTTCTGTGATTTGTGCGTTGTTGGTTTTTCAAGTACTGATGACAATAAAGCACGTGTTGCTTCCAAGGTTTTCTTTGACAGTTTTAAGATGCTTGCCAAGGAAAAGTATCCTCAGTTAAAGCTGATAGTTCTCGGTCCGCTCCAGCCGCGTGTTTCTAAGATCAGCGGTAAGTTCCGATACAGAATGATAATAAAATGCAAAAATAATGCCGAATTTCGCGGCTTTATGTCTGAGCTGTTGGTAAATTTCGGAAAAGATACAAAATTTAGCGATGTAATTATCTTTGCGGATATCAATCCGGAGAGCATACTATAAAGAGGCGATTATTATGGCTATAAGAAATATTATTACAAAAGAAAACCCGTTGCTTCGCAAAAAGAGCAGAGTAGTTGAGGCTTTTGATGCCAGACTAGCAACTCTTATTGACGATATGATTGACACAATGTATAAAGCTGAGGGTGTAGGTCTTGCCGCTGTGCAGGTCGGTATCCTCAGACGAGTTGTTGTTATTGATTGCGGTGACGGACTTATTGAGCTTGTAAACCCCGAAATAATTGAACGTGAAGGCGTGCAGGAAGAGATGGAAGGCTGTCTTTCACTTCCCGGTGAAAGTGCAGTAACTCTCAGACCTATGAGCGTTAAGGTTAAGGCACAGAACCGCGAAGGCAAGTGGTTTTTCTACTCGGGTACAGGTCTTAAAGCACGTGCTTTCTGTCACGAAATTGATCACCTTGACGGCACTCTTTATATTGACCGTCTTTCACCCAATCAGGAATAATAAATTACGGAGGTTTACCGATGAGAATAGTTTTTATGGGCACTCCCGATTTTGCGGTTGATTGTCTTGATATTCTTGTTGAAAAAGGTCACGAGGTTGTAGGTGTTTTTTCACAGCCGGATAAACCTCAGGGCAGAAAACAGATTATGACTCCACCTGCTGTTAAATCAAGAGCTTTAGAGCTTGGGCTTGAAGTATATCAGCCGACAACGCTTAAGGATGAGGCTTCTGCTGAGCTTATTGTAAATCTTGCCCCCGAGCTTATTGTTGTTGTTGCTTACGGTAAGCTGATTCCGCAGAAGATTCTTGATATTCCGAAATATGGCTGTATAAATGTGCATGCATCCTTGCTTCCTAAGCTCCGTGGTGCTGCACCGATTCAGTGGTCTGTAATTAACGGTGAAAAAGAAACAGGTGTTACAACAATGCAGCTTGATGCAGGACTTGATACAGGCGATATTCTGCTTGTTAAAAAAACCGATATCGAGCCTAATGAAACATCAGGTGAGCTTTTCGACAGATTAAAGGTTCTCGGTGCAGAGCTTCTTATTGAGACAATTGACGCTTTACTTGCAGGAACGCTTGTTCCTCAAAAGCAGGATGATTCACAGTCTTCCTATGCTTCAATGCTCGACAAAAGTCTTTCTCCCGTCGATTGGACAAAAACGGCTCAGCAGGTACACAACCATATCCGAGGACTTGAGCCTTGGCCCGTTGCAACTACCGTTATTTCCGAAAAGGTTGTCAAGCTTTACGGCTCATGTTTAGGCGGATTTTCAGGCAAAAAACCGGGCGAAATTGTCAGAGCAGATAAGGAGCTTCATATCTGCTGCGGTGACGGAAACAATGTTATAATCACACAGCTTCAGGCTCAGGGAAAGAACAAGCTTGCCGCTGCTGATTTTCTTCGCGGCTTTAAGCTTGAGCCCGGTACAGTAATTTAAGTTTTGTTTATTAAAAGGAAGGGATATTAATGGGATTTCTCTATTACGATTATTATTATTTGATTCTTGTAGTGCCTATGTTTATCCTCTCGCTGATTGCTCAGGTAATGGTAAAATCTACCTATGCCAAGCAGGCAAAGGTGCTTTCTTCACGCGGGATTACAGGTGAACAGGCCGCAGCAAGAGTTCTTTATCACTACGGAATTAACAATGTAAGGATTGAACGCTCTCCGGGCGGTAAACTTTCTGACCATTTCGATCCCAGATCAAATGTTATTCGTTTGTCTGACGGTGTTTACGGCAATAACAGTGTTGCCGCAATCGGTATTGCCTGCCATGAAGCCGGTCACGCTGCACAGCATGCGCAGGGCTATCTGCCGATTAAAATAAGAAATTCAATTCTGCCGGTATGCAATGTCGGTTCATATCTCGGCATTCCTCTTGCAGTTATCGGCTATGTGATGGGCTTTGAGCCTCTTGTCTCTATCGGTCTAATCCTCTATGCTTTTATTGCGATTTTCCAGTTTGTAACACTTCCTGTTGAGCTAAATGCAAGCAGGAGAGCAATTCAGGTAATTGAAGAAACAAATATGCTCCAGTCTGACGAAATCGGCGGTGCTAAAAAGGTGCTTTTTGCTGCTGCGATGACTTATGTTACCGCTCTGCTTGTTTCTATCGCAAACCTGCTCAGACTGATTCTGCGTTTTAATCGGAGAAGATAATGAAGGATTCAAGACAAATAGCATTTGAAATTCTGAGCAAAATCAGTCGTGATTCATCTTATTCAAATCTTACGATTGATACCTTTCTTGCCGATTCTTCACTTAATGAAACGGATTCGGCTTTTGTAAGTGCTCTTGTATACGGAGTGCTTGAAAGATCGTTTACGCTTGATTATCAGATTTCATTAAACCTTAAACAATCAATAAAAAAACTCAAGCCGCAGGTGCATACGCTGCTTCAATTAGGTGCTTATCAGATAATCTTTATGGATAAAGTGCCGGATTTTGCGGCAATCAATGAAACGGTAAAGCTTACAAAAAAGAACGGTTGTGCTTTTGCTTCGGGACTTGTAAATGCGGTTTTGCATAATATTGCAAGAGCGGGACTTGTCTTGCCTGAAAACACTGACAAAATTCAGTATTACAGCGTTAAATACTCCTTTCCTATTGAACTGATAAAGCTTTGGATTGAAAGCTACGGTGAGGAAAACGCTGTGGGAATTATGTCCTCGTGTGCAGGTGTTCCTCCACTCACAATCAGAGTAAATACTCTTAGAACAGACCGTGAGAACCTTGCTGAATTGCTGGAAAATGACGGTATAACCGTTGCAGATACAGAAATTGAAAACGGTCTTGCTCTTTCGAAGAGCGGTAGTGTCGAACGGCTGAGCTCGTTTGCAGACGGATTATTTCATGTTCAGGATGCCGCATCGCAGTACTGCGCTGCAGCACTTGATCCTCAGATTAACGACACTGTGCTTGACTTGTGTGCCGCTCCGGGCGGAAAAAGCTTTACGCTTGCACAGCGAATGAACAATACAGGCAAAATAATCGCCTGTGATATACATAATCATCGCTTGAGATTGATTGAGCAGGGTGCCGAAAGATTGGGTGTTACCAATATTTCCTGCATACAGAACGATGCGGCTGTTTTTAATGAGAATATACCGCTTGCGGATAGAGTGCTTTGTGATGTACCTTGCTCCGGGCTTGGAATTATTCGCCGTAAGCCGGAAATAAGAAATAAAATGCTTGCCGATTTGAAATCGTTGCCTGAGATACAGCTCCGGATTCTTCGTACAGCTTCGAGATATGTGAAGTCAGGCGGAAGATTGGTGTATTCTACCTGTGCACTCAATCCTGCAGAAAATGAGCAGGTATGCAATAAATTTCTCGAATTAACTGATGATTTCAATGCAATTACACCTCCAGGTTTGCCGTCTGATGTGTTTTCCCGTGACGGATTTACAACTCTTATGCCGCACAAAAACGGCACGGACGGTTTCTTTATAGCGGTCTTTGAAAGGAAGTGAGCTCAACTGTGAAAAAAGATATTAAATCTATGTACTTTGATGAGCTCTCAGTTTCTCTCAAGGAGTTAGGTCTTCCGTCTTTTCGTGCAAAGCAGGTGTGGCAATGGCTCCATCAGAAGGGTGTCGGTTCATTTGATGAGATGACTAACCTTTCTAAAGAACTTCGTGAAAATCTCGGTAATGAATACAGAATCGAGTTTTGTGAGGTTGAAAGAAAATCTGTTTCAGCGCTTGACGGTACTGTTAAGTATCTTTTCCGTCTTTACGACGGTCAGTTTATTGAAAGCGTTCTGATGAAATACAAGTACGGCTATTCGCTGTGCGTATCTACTCAGGTAGGCTGCAGAATGAATTGTGCTTTCTGTGCAACAGGTGTTGGTGGTTTTATACGCAATCTTTCTGCTTCAGAAATTCTCAGCCAGATTCACGCCGCACAAAATGACGAACAAATAAAGGTTTCGCATATTGTGCTTATGGGTATGGGTGAGCCAATGGATAATTATGAAAATGTTATCCGTTTCCTTAAGCTTGTCAATAATAATGAGGGGCTTAATCTCGGTATGAGAAACATCTCTCTTTCTACCTGTGGCATAATTCCCGGCATAAAGCGTCTTATGGAAGAAAATCTTCAGCTTACACTTTCTGTTTCGCTCCATGCTCCGAATGATGAAATACGTTCACGTCTTATGCCTGTCAACAAAAAGTACAGCGTCGATGAGCTGCTAGCTGCCTGCAAAGAATATGCAGATTCTACTTCCCGACGTATTTCTTACGAATACGCAATGTTCGGCGGAGTTAATGACAGCGATGAATGTGCGTGTGAGCTTGCGGCAAAGTTGAAAGGTACACTCGCTCATATCAATCTTATTCCTGCAAATGATGTTACGGAAAGCGGACTCAAATCCAGCACACCCGAACGCATTAAACGCTTTAGTGAAATACTTGAAAAAGCAGGCAGAAATGTTACTGTTCGCCGAAGCCTCGGCGGTGATATTGACGCATCCTGCGGTCAGTTGAGAAGCAAGCATATTAAGGCTTGATAACATATACAGCATAACTCCAAAGAAAGGGGAGCAGCATTTAAGCTGCAAATTGCATTTATGAGAATCACAGCTAAAACGGATATCGGTAAAACCCGTTCAAGCAATCAGGACTCATATTCGGCAGGTGAGCTTGCCGGAGGAGTCGCTTGGGCGGTAGTTTGTGACGGTATGGGCGGTGCGGCAGGCGGTAATGTTGCCAGCAGCACATCTGTCAAGATGATTTCGCACACAATCAATGAGTGTTTCCGTGACGGTATGAAATCATCTTCAGTTTATAATATGCTTGAGGCTGCCATTGCCGGAGCAAATGCCTGTCTGTATGAAAAGGCAATGAATGATGAGTCACTCAACGGAATGGGTACAACCTGCGTTGCTGCAATTATGGCTGACGGAAAGGTTTATGTTGCTCATGTCGGCGACAGCAGAGCTTATCTCATATCTCAAAACGGCACAATGCGTCAGCTTACGCGAGACCATTCAATTGTTCAGGATCTTGTTGAAAGCGGAACAATAACCGTTGACGAGGCTAAATCATTCCCCGGCAAAAACATAATTACCAGGGCGATCGGCGTTGACAGCCGCGTTGCCGTTGATTTTATTGAAGACTCTTATGAGCAGAATGATGTGCTTCTGCTTTGTACTGACGGTTTGACTAACTATGTAAGTGACGAAGAAATTGTTAAAATTACAACTGATTCCGGTTGCTTTGAATATGCAGAAAAACTGGTTGATCTTGCTAACGAAAACGGTGGCGGCGACAACATAACTGTTGTAACGATTGCATCTTAAGGGAGGTTAAGTCATGGAAAACTATGTCGGAAAAAGAATTGATAACAGATATGAGGTTCTTGAAATAATCGGCGTTGGCGGTATGGCTGTAGTTTACAAGGCATACGACCGTGTAGATGACAGGACGGTTGCAATTAAAATTCTCAAAGAAGAATATCTCGCAAATGAAGAGTTTCGTCGCAGATTCAAGAACGAATCAAAATATATTGCTGTACTTTCACATCCTAATATTGTTAAGGTCTTTGATATGAGCTTCGGTGACAGACTCCAGTACATTGTTATGGAGCACATAGAGGGTATTACGCTCAAGGAATATATTGAGCAGCAAAAGGTTATTCAGCCAAAAGAAGCTGTTCATTTTGTAACTCAGATTCTGCGTGCGCTCCAGCATGCTCACGATAAGGGAATTGTTCACCGTGACGTAAAGCCTCAGAATATTATGCTTCTCCAGAACGGCAGTATTAAGGTTACAGATTTCGGTATTGCCAGCTTCAGCAGAAGTGAAACGGCGACAATTGCAGAAAACGGTGCAATCGGCTCAGTTCATTATATCAGCCCTGAGCAGGCTAAAGGTGACTTTACTGATGCTAAGGCGGATATCTATTCTGTCGGTGTACTTATGTACGAAATGCTGACTGGTCAGCTTCCTTTCCGCAGCGAAAACCCAATTTCCGTCGTAATGATGCATATTAACGATGAACCCACAAATATGCATGAGCTCAATAACAGCATTCCTGTAGGTCTTGAACAGATCACAATGCACGCAATGCAAAAGGATCCTCGAGCTCGTTACCAGTCAGCGGCTGAAATGCTGCTTGATATTGATGAGTTCAAGCGTAATCCCGCTATCAAATTCGATTATTCCTACTTCGTTGATAATGAGCCTACAAAATATATTGACCGCACAATGAATAATATCAAAACGGCTCAGGATAACACGACTGCTACACCGCAGGTTGATGTTGACGTTGAGGAAATTGATGATGAAGAGGCAAAGGCAAATTCAAAGCTTATTCCGATTCTTACAGGTATTGTTGTCGGTCTGGTTGCAGTGCTTCTGATTATCGGTGCTTCACTTCTTCTCTTTACCGATACATTTAAGTCGAGTGACAGAGTACCGAATTTTATCAATATGAATTATGAGACCGAAATTTTCAATAATGATAAGTATAAGGACTATAAGATTGAAGTAAGCTACGAATTCAATACACAGTTTGACTACGGTGTAGTCATTAAACAGAGCCCCGAAAAGGGTGAGAAAATCGGCAGCAATGACACGATTTATCTTACTGTTAACACTAATAAAACCGCAGTTATCAATGATGTTTACGGTCAGTCCTATCTTGTCGCCAAACAGACTCTTGAAGCAAGCGGTTTTGTTACAAGTTACGAAATGGTATTTGATACATCTGTTGAAGAGGGTTCGGTTATCAACACTTCTCCTGCAAGAGGTGATAGCGCCGCCGTTGGTTCAACTGTTCTGATTTATATTTCAACTCATACTGATGAAAATGCAGTAATTGTCCCCAAACTTGTCGGTTTCAGCACTGAGGAAGCGATTGAGCTTATCAAGTCTGTCGGTCTTGTTGTAGGTGAGGTTATTGATGAGGATAGCGTTGAGCAGGCAGGCAAGGTTGTTAAGACTGTGCCTGAAGAAAATGAAACCGCACATCCCGGTGATAAGATTGATATTTATGTTAGTACAGGCAAAGCTCCTGTTGTTGCAACTGACATTGAAATTCCTCTTCCTTATAAGAGCGGTAACGCAGGTACGCTTAAGGTTTATCTCAACAATGCCGCTGTCGATTCAGCAGGTGCTGAGGTACTGCTTACAGGCAGCACATATTCCTTTACCGTTAGTGGTTCAGGTGCCTCAGATACGCTTATTGTAAGAATTGACGGTTCGGATATTTACAGCTGTACAATCAATTTCACAACCGATCCTGTTACTATATTTGATGTAAAGACAATTGAAGATGCTTATTATAATTCGTTCTATTACGGAACAACAAGTAACATTCCCGATGTTGTTGGTTTGTCGGAGCTTGAAGCGATTGCAGCACTTAATAATAAGGGCTTCAATAATGTTACTGTCCGCGAGAGAACAACCGTGAATACTGCTGATATCGGCAGAGTTCTTGACCAGACACCATCACTTTCGGGTCTTGATAAACTTAAGAGGTATCCTACTGATACAGCGATTGTAATTTTCGTTGGTAAAGGTGTTTTCGGATGATGCAAATTGAAGGCATTTTAATTAAGGGAATCGGCGG
>JAZPYF010000052.1:0-71731 GCA_045544055.1 Acutalibacteraceae bacterium
ACGGCGGCTGTGAGCTGAAAATTAAAACAGGTGTCGGCGAACATAAAATCTTTGTCCGGCTTTGAGGCTTTATTATGAATATAAGACCGTATAAACCTACCGATAAACGCAGGGTGCAGGAAATCTGCCTGCGCACGGCGAGTGATGATTTTCCGTTTACTACTATTGAAGAAAGACCGTGTGCTGATTATTTGCTGTCCACCTACTGCGATTATTATATTGAGCGTGAGCCCGAAAGCTGCTTTGTTCTTACCGATGAAAATGACGAGGCAGTGGGTTATGTGCTTTGCGCAAAGGAGCAGAAAAAGTACCGCAGGATATTTTTAAAGGAGTATCAGCCGAGAGTTTTCTGCGACCGTAAGGCGAAAATTGAAAGCTGGGGAGAAGCGTGGGTACACGGAATTTTCGCACGCAAATACCCGGCACATCTGCACATTGATATTCTTAAAGGTTACCGTGGCGGCGGCAACGGCACGAGGATGATAGCTACGCTGCTCGAATACCTGAAAGCCGAAAATGTAAAAGGCGTACACCTCGTAGTAAGCGAAGAAAACCAAAAAGCAATCCGCTTTTATGAACGCTGCGGGTTTATTACCCTGCTGAAATTCGGTAGGGGAAGAATAATGGGAATACTTTTGTAAATGCAGAATGCAAAGTGCAAAATGCAAAATTAATGGTGGGCAAGCCCACACCCTTTTATAACAGTAAAAGAGCCATCGTTGAAAAACGATGGCTCTTTGATATTAAAGCTTACTTATACTTCGGTCTCTTTACATAGCTTGTGTGGAGAACCTCGTGTGCCTTATGGCTGTTGGGCTCGCCAAGGAACTCTGCATAGACCTTCTTGATTGCTTCACTCTCGTGTGACTTTCTCTTGGGAAGGTTCTTGTCAGCCTCGTAGAGAGCTGCTGCACGTCTGCCCTTGAGGTCTACGAAGTTGTGAACAACAGCGTGCTGAATAGGCTGACCGCCGCCGTTTACACAACCGCCGGGACAGCCCATAATCTCGATGAACTGGTAATCAGCTGTGCCGTTCTTGACCTTTTCCATAATCTCGTGTGCTGCTGCTGCGCCGCTGGCAACTGCAACCTTGACATCCATACCGGCAACATTGTAGGTTGCTTCCTTGATGCCCTGACCACGAACCTCTGTGAAGTCAAGGTTCTGGAGCTCTTCGCCTGTAAGCACTTCAACTGCTGTACGAAGTGCAGCTTCCATAACACCGCCTGTTGCGCCGAAGATAACGGCTGCACCTGTGGACTCACCGAGCGGATTGTCAAACTCTTCGTCGGGAAGGTGGTTGAAGTAGATACCTGCTGTTTCAATCATACGAGCAAGCTCACGGGTTGTGAGTGCGTAGTCAACATCCGGGTAGCCGGAAGCGGACTGATGGTCACGCTTTGTTTCAAACTTCTTTGCTGTACAGGGCATAATGCCGACAACAACGATGTCCTTGGGGTCAATGCCCATCTTCTGTGCGTACCAGGTCTTTGTGATTGCACCGAACATCTGCTGGGGTGACTTGCAGGTTGAAAGGTGGTTGAGCTGGTCGGGATAGTAGTGCTCGCAGTACTTGATCCAACCGGGTGAGCAGGAGGTAATCATCGGGAGAGTACCGCCGTTCTTGACTCTGTCAAGAAGCTCGTAAGCCTCTTCCATAATTGTAAGGTCTGCTGCAAAGTCGGTATCAAATACCTTGTCAAAGCCGAGTCTGCGAAGGGCAGCAACCATCTTGCCTGTTACGTTTGAGCCGATGCTCATACCAAAGCATTCGCCAAGAGTAACACGGATTGAGGGAGCTGTGTTGACAACAACGAACTTCTCGGGGTCGTTGATTGCTGCGAAAACAGCCTTTGTGTCGTCCTTCTCGTAGATAGCACCTGTCGGGCAGTTAACGATACACTGACCGCAGGAGATACAGGAAACATCAGCAAGGTCCTTATCGAATGCGGAGCTGATGTGTGTGTCAAAGCCACGTGCGTTTGCGCCGATTACGCTTACCTTCTGCTCGTTACATGCTGCAACACAGCGGCGGCAGAGGATACACTTGCTGTTATCTCTTACCATGTGGGCTGCGGAATCGTCAAACTCGAATGCGGGCATTTCGCCGTCGAATGCGTGCTCATCGTCAACACCGAATTCCTTACAGAGCTTCTGAAGCTCGCAGTTGCCGGAACGGATACAGGAAAGGCAATCCTTTCTGTGTGTGGAGAGAATGAGCTCGAGTGTTGTCTTTCTGGACTGTCTTACCTTCTCTGTGTTGGTGAAGATTTCCATGCCCTCGTTTACGGGGTAAACGCAGGCGGTAACAAGGCTTCTTGCGCCCTTTACCTCTACCATACAGATACGGCAGGCACCGATTTCGTTGATGTCCTTGAGGTAGCAGAGTGTGGGAATTTCGATACCCGCATAACGTGCTGCTTCGAGGATTGTTATACCGTTAGGCACACTTAAGGGCATGCCGTTGATTTTGATATTTACCATTTCCATTGTGTGGCACACTCCTTTCGTTATTTCTTGTAAATTGCCTGAATCTTCTTGCAGGAATCCATACAAGCGCCGCACTTGACGCACTTTGCATGGTCGATTGCGAAGGAAGCAAGCTTGTGACCGGGTGCAATATAGTCTGTTCTGTTGATTGCACCTGCGGGACAGGCTCTTGCGCACATACCGCAGCCGATACACTTCTCAGCGTCGATATAGTACTGAACAAGACCCTTACATACGCCTGCGGGGCACTTCTTGTCAACAACGTGAGCAATATACTCTTCTCTGAAGAACTTGAGTGTTGCAAGAACGGGGTTGGGAGCAGTCTGACCAAGACCGCACAGTGAGTTCTGCTTGATGTAAAGAGCAAGCTGCTCGAGCTTGTCAATATCCTCAAGAGTTGCCTTACCCTCTGTAATCTTGTCAAGCAGCTCCATCATTCTCTTTGTACCGATACGGCAGGGTGAGCACTTACCGCAGGACTCGTCAACAGTGAACTCAAGGAAGAACTTGGCGATGTCAACCATACAGTTGTCCTCGTCCATAACGATAAGACCGCCGGAGCCCATCATACAGCCGATAGCTGTAAGGTTGTCAAAGTCGATTGCTGTGTCCATAAGGCTTGCGGGGATACAGCCGCCAGAGGGACCGCCTGTCTGTGCTGCCTTGAACTTCTTGCCGTTGGGAATGCCGCCGCCGATGTCCTCAATAACCTCACGGAGTGTTGTGCCCATGGGAACCTCAACAAGACCTGTGTTCTTGATTTTACCGCCGAGTGCGAAAACCTTGGTACCTGTGGACTTCTCTGTGCCCATAGCCTTGAACCAGTCTGCACCGTTGAGGATGATCTGAGGAATGTTAGCGTAGGTTTCAACGTTGTTGTTGTTTGTGGGCTTGCCGAACAGACCCTTGACAGCCGGGAAGGGCGGACGGGGACGGGGCTCGCCTCTGTTACCTTCGATAGAGGTCATAAGTGCAGTTTCTTCACCGCAAACGAATGCGCCTGCACCAAGACGGATATGAAGGTCGAAATCAAAGCCGGATTCGAAGATGTTCTTGCCGAGAAGACCGTACTCCTTAGCCTGGTCAATAGCAATCTGAAGACGCTTGACGGCAATGGGGTACTCAGCACGGACGTAAACATAACCTTCGCTTGCGCCGATTGCGTAACCGCAGATAGCCATAGCTTCGATAATGCAGTGGGGGTCGCCTTCGAGGATTGAACGGTCCATGAATGCACCGGGGTCACCTTCGTCGGCGTTACATACTACATACTTCTGGTCTGCAGCGTTCTTTGCTGCAAAGCTCCACTTGAGACCTGTGGGGAAACCGCCGCCGCCTCTGCCGCGGAGACCTGAATCCTTAACAATGCTGATAACCTCATCGGGAGTGAGCTGGTTAAGGCACTTTTCAAGAGCCTGGTAACCGTCGTGTGCGATATACTCATCGATATTTTCAGGGTCGATGACACCGCAGTTGCGAAGAGCGATTCTCTGCTGCTTTGCATAGAACTTTGTCTGCTCAAGGGACTTGACAGTGTCCTCCTGTACGGTCTCTTCGTAAAGAAGACGTGTGACCATACGGCCCTTGAGAAGGTGCTCTTCTACGATTTCGGGAACATCTTCTACCTTAACTTCGCTGTAGAAGCAGCCCTCGGGATAAACTATCATAATGGGACCGAGTGCACAAAGACCAAAACAGCCTGTTTTGATAACTTTGATTTCATCCTGGAGTCCCTTTGCGGCAATTTCGCTTTCGAGCTTTTCGATTATCTCATTGCTGTGAGATGAAGTACAGCCCGTACCGCCGCAGACAAGAACGTGGGAACGATACATTTTGTCTCCTCCTTGTTATTTGGCAATAGCGCCGACTGTGTATTCTGTAACAATATTACCGTTTACGATGTGCTCGGCAACAACTCTTGCTACCTTATCTGCAGACATCTGAACGTATGTGACCTTTTCCTGACCGGGTACGAAAACCTCAACGATGGGCTCATACTGGCACATACCGATGCAGCCTGTCTGTGAAACGGTAACACCCTTGAGTGAACGGCGTGCAATTTCCTCAGTGAAAGCGTTCATAACGGGACGTGCGCCTGCTGCAATACCGCAGGTTGCCATACCTACAACAACTCTTGTTGCATCTTCACTGTCGTTTCTTGCTGTCATATTCTTGAGTGTACGCTCTTTGATTGCCTGAAGCTCTGCAAGTGATTTCATTGTGTTACACCTCCGAGTAGAATGTTGGTTTGTTCATTAATATAGTCTTTCATCCACTCAACTACCTCCGGCTCGTTGAGGGGTACTCCGCCGAGTATCTCCTTCATTTCAGCCGTGGCAAGAGAGAAGCTCTCGCCGTCTCTGCTGCGTGTGTAGACGAAATTTCTGTCTGTGTTCATTGAGATAAGGATTACAACCGTCGATGTCACATCACCCAAAGGAGTGAAATCGATACTGTCGGTTTTGAACAGAGCCGACGTTGTTGTACCCTTACCCTTTTCGCTTTCAATGCTGAGCCTGCCGCCTGTCTGCTCTGCTGCGAGTCTGAACAGAGGTATGCCCATGCCGACCTTACGCGTGGTGCGTGTTGTAAAGAACGGGTCAAGCACACTGCTGACCTGCTCGTCAGTCATACCGCAGCCATTGTCCGAAACGCTGATAAGCAGTTCGTTTTTGACGGTATCCTCCGCAACATCAATGCTGATAAGGCTTGCGCCTGCGGCAATTGAATTCTGCGCAATATCGAGAATATTGAGTGAAAGCTCTCTCATAATCTATTAGTCCTTGTACTTTGCAAGGATGCCTGCAATCTGATCGGGTGTGAGCTTGCCGTAAACATCGTCATTGATGTTCATAACGGGAGCAAGACCGCAAGCGCCGATACAGCGGCTTGCCTCAAGAGAGAACACACCGTCTTCTGTGCACTCACCTGCTCCGATTCCGAGCTGCTTTGATATTTCGTCAAGAACAGCCTGTGCGCCTTTAACATAGCAAGCTGTACCGAGGCAGACGGAAATGTTGTACTTACCCTTGGGAGAAAGAGAAAACTGAGCATAGAAGGTGGAAACACCGTAGACCTTTTCGAGCGGAATATCCATACCCTCTGCAATCATAACCTGTACCTCGAAGGGAAGATAACCGTAGATTGCCTGTGCCTGCTGCATTACGTGCATGAGCATGCTGGAATCGTCCTTGTTCTCTTCAATGATTGCCTTGAGCTTTGCCTCCTGCTCGGGTGTACCCTTGAACGGGATTTTGCTGATTTTTTTAAGCATTCGACTTTTCCTCCTTTGTCGTAGATTGTTAAAACCGTGCAGCCCTTTGCTGCGGCAGCACCGTACCCTTTTGGGCACGATATGCATAGGTCTTAATCTATACATGCATACATTTCGAATTATAGCACAGTAAAAATAAATTGTCTATATTATATAAATAAAAAAATCATCATAAAGTATCGAAAATTCTGTATTCAGTGCCAATAAAAAGCAGATATGCAAGGAAAGTATTTCTGCTGTGCAACTAAAAGAAGCAGACGGTTCAGCCGCCTGCTTCGCTAAAGCATTATTTTTTACTGTTCATCATTCAATCAATACCGCTGTTCTTATTGATTTGGAATAAGGCAGTTCTCTGTCGTTATAAGTCATATTGAGTCCGCCGGGACTGCAGCTGATAGTGTTGCCGATTATGCTGCCGTGGATATCAAAATCACCCGACGAAAGAGCAATGTTTCCTTTGGGTGCATAGATGATTCCCCAAAGGTCGAAGCCGCCCTGCTGAGAATACAGAGTTATATCACCCTTGCGTGAATAAATCGACATTGTCGCGCCTGCCTCATTGTAGGTGTGAGTACTGCCGCCGATAAGGATATCATCCTCGGCAATCATACAGCCGGTGAGAATGATTCCGCTCGAGCCCTGATTCGTGGAGAGTTTTCCTCCACTGTAAATCACACCCTTGAGCGTATAGGTGCCCTGACCCGAAAGGCTCAACTCGCCCTTTCTGCTGTAAAGGTCACCTTTAAGAGTAAACGGTCCGCTGATATCGGTAACCTTATCCTCAGGAAGAGAATACTTACCGTAAACGAAAATATCGCCGTTGACAACAGTACCGCCGCTTTCAAATTTCAGCGTTCTGTAAGCGTAAACATTGCCGTTGACACTCATCGAAACTGAGCCATTCTTGGCAAAATCGCCCATACAGTAAACAGAGCCTTTGAAAGCGGAATTGCCGCTGAGAGATATATCACCGCCTACATAGGTTTCGCATTCGCAAAGCAGATTGTATGTAGAGCCCCTGGTCAGATTTCCGCCGGTATAGAAAACATCTCCGTAAATGCTTGTGTTGCCCTGAAGAGAAACGTTGCCCTCAACATAGACATCACCGCCGACTTTGAAATCCATACCCCACTGTGTGGTCAGGTTTCCGCCGATATAGACATCACCCGTAACATATACGGGACACTGCGGCGTGAAATCGCCGACAATATACAAATCGCCGCAGATTGTCAGAAGATCGGAGCTGTAGCCCGTTGACAGAGAGCCTGCACAGTATGTGCTTCCGTTTATCGTTACGGAAGAATTTATGGTTGTGCCTGCGGAATATTTGTACAGGTAAAACGCATTCGGTCTTATATGACCGTATGACTTGACAAACATAGCCTCATCTGCTGTTGGAGCAATCGCCATTATCGTTTCGTCAAAATCGGGCATAGGCTGTTTGCTGACGTTGCTTTCAAGGCGGTTGACGAATACGCTGTATTGGTTGCAGGTTGCATTGTGAGCAGAAAAAACCGTACCGGTAATTTTACTGCCGCTGCCGCCGTCGGCATGGACATTTCCGTTGCCGAAAACGCTGCCGCCGATATCGTATGCACCACCGAGATTGAACTGCGAATTGTCGCCGTGGAACATCAGGTAATCAAAATCGACAGCCATTTTTTTGTTGACATATTTTGCCGCAGCCTTTGCATTGAGCATAACGGAATCAACCTTGAAAAGGCTTGCAAAAACCGTTTTCTGCTCCCTGGTATCCGACACACGGACAATTTCATTGCTCGGAAATTCAACAGTTACGTTTTCTGTGGTAAAGCCGTTTTTCTCAACATATTCGAGCGCTGTCTGCCTTGCCTTTTCCTCATCGGGCATATACCTTACAGCCGCAAGTGCCGCCGCATCCATAGCATTCTGCAAGCGGCTTTTCTGGTAATACTTCAAGCCCATATCGGTAACAAGAGAAACGACCGAAAGAAAGGCGACAAGACCGAAGGCGGCAATAACCATTGCCGCTCCGTCTTCACCTGAGCAAAAACGCTTCATTGAGCCTTTTGTTCGCTTGAGCTTAAACATAAAACCGCTCTCCTTTCCGACAAAGGCAATGCTTTTTATTCCGCCTTATCTATGCCTTTGATCTGCTGTACCTGCTTTGCAAGCTCTTCAATGAGCTGTTCAGCCTGGCCTATATAATACTCTCTGAGCTTGATTTCTTTTTGTATTGCAAGCCTGCCGTTTGCCTGCTCGCTTTCAAGGGCGCTTATACGCTCAGCGCAATCGTGAGCCTGAGCCTTATTTGCTTCTCTCAGCCTTGCTGTTTCGGCTTCGCTTTCCTCAAGCCTTTGTCTGAGCACTCCGCTCTCAACCTCAAGCTCGGCAAGGCGATTTCTTTCAGCCTGCGTACGGGCAAGCATTTCGTTGATTTCCGCAATTCTGCGCTCAAGCTCATCGCTGATAAGCTGAGCCTGCGCATCCTTTGATGCGAGCTCTGCCTTAAGCAGTTCAACCTGAGCCGTAAGGTTTTTATACTCTGCGCTAAGAGCCTCGTATTTTTGCGACACAGCACCGAGCTCCTCATTTTCACGGCGCATGAAATCCATACTTACACCGAGCTGACTGTTCTCCTTTTCGAGCGCGGCAATTCTGCCGACATACTCTTCGGTACGCTTGTCGCTGTCCTGCTCGGCGGCAGTCCTGAGGCGTTCATTTTCCGCCTCAAGCCGCTCAACACGTTCCTTATACTGAGCAATTACCGCCTCAAGCTCTGCCGTACGGTCAACCGCAGGCTGAGCCGCACCCTGACCGGCAGCAGAAACGCTTTCCTGAAGCTCTCTGTACCTTCTTGCGTTTGAATCACGCTCCCTGTTGGAGAGCGCAAGTTCCTCTTTCATAGAAGCCATTTTCAAGTCCTGTATTCTTGCCGCCGATTCGTAAGTTTCACGCAGCTCGGCAATATAAGCCGCAACCTCGTCGGGGTCATAGCCATACAAAACCTTTTTGAATTCAACCGATCTGTCATCGCTTCCCTGCGCTCTGATTTTTTCTGCAGGCGCAAGCTTTGTGCTCTGGGCAATTTTTGCGTTTTTCTTTACTGCGGTTTCATTCTTAGCTTTTTTCATTATGATCCCCTCACTTACAACCGATAATTTCAACGGTATCACCTTTATTGATACCAAAGTGCTTTACTGCGCCGCTCTTCATTTCGGCAACGCTCTTTGCACCCTTTACTGTTTTGCAGATTGCACCCGGTTTTACATCCTCGTCTGCTTTTACAACCTTACCATCAGCAGAGAGATAAACAACATCAATCGCAAACCTCATATTCAGCATATGAATCTGATTACAGGGTTTTATATGAAGAACAAAATCGTCTTCAATTGATTTTCTGAACATCAGACCCTTGAATCTTCTGAAAAACGAATAGGCTGTTTCAACGTTTGAGCTGACCTCTTTGCCGTTGACTTTCATAACCGATTTTTTCATCGCAATCCGCTCCGAATCTTAAAATGTTTCAATAATATTAAGCACTGTCGGTCCCATAAGAATTATAAAGACAACAGGGAAAATAAACAGAAGCATAGGCAGAAGCATTTTTATTGATGCTTTCATACCCTTTTCCTTTGCCTGCTGGCTGCGTTCGATTCTGAGCTGCTCTGCCTGAGCCCTCATAACATTGTTGATCGGAATACCAAGCTGTTCTGCCTGAATCAGCGCAGAAGCAAAGGTTTTAAGCTCATCAAGGTTTGTGGCATCGCACAGATTCTGAAGCGCCTCCCTGCGTGTTCTGCCCATCTGAATTTCACGGTAGACAATCAGCAGCTCATCAATAAACGGACCCTTGAGCTTCTGTGAAACCTTCAGCAGCGCCGCATCGAAGCTCAGACCTGCCTCAATACAAACGCAAAGCAAATCCATAGCATCAGGGAGCTGCTTTTTGATTCCCGTCTGGTGACCGCTGACTCTTGAGCGAAGATACATCGTCGGCCCCATAACTCCGAGCAGCACACCTACCATCAGAATAAGCAGCATTATCAGCGGCTCCGGCTTGAGCGACACGATAATAACCAGCGTGAGAAACACCGTACCAACCAGAAACGCCTGCTTTATAAACTGGAAATCCGCAGCCTCGATAAACATACCCGCATATCTGAGCTGTTTTCTTATAGCCTCAAGCGTTTTTGTTTTGTTGGCGTTTTTCTTTTTCGGGGTAAATTTGCTGAGCTTTTCGGAAACGCTTTTGATTCCCTTGCCGATAAACCTGTCATAAAACGGGAGCTGAAGCTCCTCAAACATCTGCTGACCGATGTTGTCCTTTATTCTGTCAATTCTGCTCTGCTTTTTGTCGCTTCTCATACCCAAAGGGGAGGCAATGAGAACAACTGCAAAAAACGCTAAAAAGGAATAAGCAATAACCAAAAACTCCACAAGCTCACCTCCGTATCAGTACTCTATCGTAACAACCTTGCGTATTGCAATAAATCCGATAATTTCCATAATTATTGAAACCGCAAGCATTATATTACCTGCCGACGTATTGAAAAATGCCGACATATAATCGGGGTTGATAACCATAAGTGCAAGTGCCACAACAATCGGCAAAGCACCGATTATCATGCCGGACATTCTTCCCTGGGCTGTGATCGAACTGATTTCACCCTTGATTTTGATTCTGTCTCTGATTGTCTGTGATATGGTTGTGAGGATTTCCGAAAGATTACCGCCCGTTGTGCGCTGAATCAGCACCGCCGAAACAACCAGCATCAGGTCTGCACTTTTTACTCTGTCAACCATATTGTTGAGCGCATCTTCCATTGTTGCGCCGTATCTTATCTCGTTACAAACCTTTCCGAATTCCATTCCTATCGGTGCAGGCATATCAGACGCAACGTTTTCCATCGCCTGCTGGAACGAAAAGCCCGAGCGCAAGCCGTTGCACATCATTATCAGCGTATCGCCGAGCTGTGCCTCAAAAGCCTTTATTCTGTTACCCTTTTTGATTTTTATGTAGAGAATCGGTGAAAAGGCTCCCACCACGGCAAGTGTCGCAGAGGGCATAAGACCCATTCTGAAAAGAGCCGCAAGCCCTGACGGAACGAAGGTCAGCACCAGCCATATAAGGCAGAATTCCTCAGGCTTCATCATAATATCCGCCAGAATCAGCTCATTAAAAATCGTATCCATGAGCTTTTTCTTTTTAGCAGATTCTCTGCCTACGCCCTCAACAGCTCTGCTGAGGAGCTTCATTTTGCGGATTTTTTTCTTTTCTCTTATCTGGAGCGTAATGCCGCTTTTCTTGTCGGCAATTCTGTCAACACGTTTCTCAACCGCACGCTTATCTGCGGTTACCGTACCGGCAACGCTTACCCAGAGAAAGAATCCGAAGAGGGCGAATGAAACGGAAAGAATCAATATACTAATCTGCAAACCATTCATTGCTTACCGTCACTCCGTTTCCTCTGATTTTTTCAATACAGTTTGGTCTGACGCCAGTTGCCCTGAACCTTCCTACAAACTTACCCGAAGCATCAACCGTACCGTCTGTTTCGTAAACGAAGATTTCCTGCATACTTACTATATCGCCCTCCATTCCGACCACCTCGGAAATGGATGTGATTTTTCTCGTTCCGTCACGCAGACGGCTCTGCTGAACAATCAGGTCAATAGCTGATGAAATCTGGTCCCTTATAGCTTTAAGAGGTAGCTCCATTCCGCTCATAAGCACCATTGTTTCAAGTCTTGCCACGGTGTCTCTGGGGGAGTTTGCGTGAGTTGTTGTAAGCGAGCCGTCATGGCCGGTATTCATCGCCTGAAGCATATCGAGTGTTTCTTCCGAACGAACCTCACCGACGATGATTCTGTCGGGTCGCATACGCAGTGCATTCTTGACAAGGTTTCTGATTGTTACGGCACCCTTGCCCTCAAGGTTTGCAGGTCTTGCCTCAAGCGTAATTACGTGCTCCTGCTTTAGCTGAACCTCGGCGGCGTCTTCAATCGTGACAATTCGTTCATCCTCGGGAATATAGGAGGAAAGAACGTTAAGCAGGGTTGTTTTACCGCTGCCCGTGCCGCCTGCAACAACAATATTCAGCTTGCCCTTTACACACGCTTCGAGGAATCGGAGCATATTCGGGGTCAGCGAGCCGAACTGAAGAAGCTGCTGAGCGGTTATCGGTTTTTTACCGAACTTTCGGATTGTCAGCACAGGGCCGATAAGCGAAAGCGGAGGAATTATCGCATTGACACGGGATCCGTCAGCAAGACGGGCATCAACCATAGGGCTTGCCTCGTCAACATGACGGCCTACATTTGAAACAATGCGGTTTATGATATTCATCAGGTGATCCTCATCCCTGAATTTAAGGTCTGTAAGAATGAGCTTGCCTTTATGCTCGACATAAATCTTATCCGGACCGTTTACCATAATTTCGCTGTAGTTCGGATCCTGAACAAGCTCCTCAATCGGGCCGTAGCCCATAATATCGTTAAACAGGTCAACAGCTACCTTTTCCCTGTCGATTCTCGGAATCATGTACTCATCCTCATTGACCTTATCGTCAACAATACGGTACATAGCGTCACGGTCCGATATGACCTGACCGCTCTTGTTCATCTCATCGATTATCGCAGAGTGGATACGCCGTTTGACCTCAAGATAGGGGTCAGCCGATACCACCTCGGGCTGTGCCGCCTCTGCATCCTTTCGGATTTCAACTTCCTTTTCAGGCTCTTGCGGCTGCAGCTTTTTGTGGCCTTCCATTCTGTCTAAAAGTCCCATAAGTCAAGCCTCTCAATGCATCTGTTTAGGTTTGCGTTTAAGCAAGCCTTTCTTTTTTTCCTCTTCCTTGATCGGAACAACGCCCGTATGAACTTCAATTATCCTGTCCGCGAGCTGACAGATTCCTTTTGAAATTGCTGATTTCGGCTGAGCAACCGTTACTGCCATTCCTTTGTTTATGCTGAGCAGTGCCGCCTGATAATCAGCGGGTACGGTTGCAAAAATCCGTGCGCGGAACATTTCCTCAAAGTCCTCATTTTTAACAAGACCTTTTTCCGATTTGTTGATAATAAACCTGACCTTATCTCTCTGATGGAGCTGTTCAAGGATTATGTAGCAGACCTTTGCATTGTTGAGAGAGAGCATTTCGTTGTTGTAAACCAGATATATCTCCTCGCAGTTTTCAAGAGCTGTGATAGTGGTTTCGTTAAACGAAGCGGGCAGGTCGATTATTATGTACTCGTAATAAGGTCGCATTATGTCGATTATTTTTTCTATGTGGGCAGGGGTTACAAATTCGGCAAACTCAGAGCTTTTCGGCGCACACAAAACGCTCATTCCCGTGCTGTGCTCAACAGAAAAGCTGTTGATGTTTTCAATCGTGATTCCGCCCCTGTCCTGAACAAGGTCCACAATCGAGTTTTTGCTGTCGATATCAAGCGCCATAGACACATCGCCGAACTGCAGATCAAGGTCGAGCAGCATTACCCTCTTACCTGCCTTGGCAAGCTGAGCGGCAACTCCGATTGCAAGAGTTGTTTTGCCTGTTCCGCCCTTGCCGCCGAAAAAGCCGAGCGCCTTACAGCGTACCTTTTTGCCCTCGTTTGTATCGAGAACTCTCTGCTGCTCAAGCCTGTAAACAGATGAGATGCTTGCAGAAAACTCATCAACGCTGATTCCTGTCAGCGGCAGAACCTTGCGTATTCCGTACTCGGCCGCTTTATTGACAAGCTCGACAGAAATACTGTCATTCACCAGAATTACGGTTGTTCCTCTGGCCGCCGTCTGCAAATCCTGAACGAAAGCAAAAACCGAATCCGGAACCTCACCTTTGACGGCACACAGCACAACCTCGGGGAACTTGTTTACAATTTTTGTTTTTCCTTCGGCGCTGAAGCCCGAATAACCGCTGATTGCAAAGCTCTCTGTACTGACTAGGTTTTTCACCTCAATGCGCAGATCAAGGTCATCGGACAGCACCAGCAAATTTATTCTTTCCATAGCTGTTTCCTCTCAAGTTATAGCTGATTTATTCGTGGTGTCGGTTACTGCGGCTCGGGCGGTGCAGTTGTGATTTCGCCCATTCCGTAGTTCGTTTTCGGTTCTTCACTCCTGTCCTCAGGTATATCAGCCGCCGCAATATCATCTGCAAGGCTGTGAGATTCAAGGTGAGAAACAAGCACGATTCTGTAATCGGCTATTGACATAAGCTTCGGAATCTGATCCTTGGTAAGTGCCAGCGTGAGAACCGCATAGTTTGTTATCTGAGTTCCGCTGTCCTGCTGAATGTTTGCGGTATAATCGCTGATTTTGATTACCGGAACATTTTTCAGCGTCGGCTCTGCACTTGCCATAAGCCTGTCGTAAATATTTATATAGTCATTTTCCTTTATGAAGTAAGCTACACCGTCTTCAATTTCTACAGAAATCGTGTACGCATACATTCCGTTTGCAAGCTGATAAGAAAGCCTGCCGTCAGCCGCTTCGCTGCCGACCCTCTCTATTTTTCTTGCCATAAGCTGCTCGCCCATATAGATATTCTCTGTTGCCATACAGCCGATGACATCCTTTATATCACAGAGCGTTCCGTACGAAACCGCAGTTGCGGGGAGCTTTACCTCCTGGAACATTTCTGCCGTGAGTATTGTGTCCTTATCTATATCCTCTATTGCCAGCAGTACAGTTGCCTCATCAACACCCGTAACAATTTTGCTTGTCTTCAGCTCAGAAGCAAAGAAATAGGTTGCAAAACCGGCTGCAATCGCAACCACCGCCGCTATAAGATAAATTTTTTTCATAACAGTTTAACCTCTCTATGATTCAACCTTCATTATAACCGTTGAGGTTATTGTTTTTTCTTTACCCATTATTGTGCTGAGCACCGGGGTGAAGAAAGATATATCGGCCTCAAGGCTTACCGTAACGTCACCCGATGTCGGATCGTTCGGTGCGCTGTATTCGACGGTAATATCAATTCCGTCGTTGGCAAAGACGGTTGTGGTTGTGTTTTCGATGTGATTTATAATCGCCTGCGTATCAGCGTTTTCAGCGGTATTGACCACAGCGTATCTTGCACCCTCACGGCAAGCATTATTGAGCGAGAGCTGATTATAGAAAAGCCAGCCGAAATCAATAATTCCGCACAGTATCAGAAGGAAGACCGGCAAAATCAGCGCAAACTCAACCGTTGCCTGTCCGTCTTCACGCCTTGATTTTTTACCTGATAGCTTTTTCATTTTTACCGTCACCTCGCTTTACGCAGTTTGTTTTCATATTGAACGCTGAAGGGGCAAGCTCGCTCAGCGAGCGAACTTACCCCAACGGTTAATCAGTTATAATAATTCAACTTATTATTTATGTTGCAGGCTTAGTTGTCGCTGCCTTGTCGATTTCGTCATTGACCTTCTGGAACATATCGCGAATCTTCGGGCCGAGTGCTACAAGTGCCACAATTACGACAACTGCGATAAGTCCGATGATGAGACCGTATTCTACCATGCCCTGACCTTCTTCATCCTTAAACCATTTTGCTAACATTTCGAACCCTCCGTTCATTTTATTGATGTTGTTTGTATCTGTTCTTCTGAAATCTGCTGTTCCTTATTATGTTGCCGGCTTGGTTGTTGCCGCCTTGTCGATTTCGTCGTTGACCTTCTGGAACATATCGCGAATCTTCGGGCCGAGTGCTACGAGTGCCACAATTACGACAACTGCGATAAGTCCGATGATGAGACCGTATTCTACCATGCCCTGACCTTCTTCGTCCTTAAACCATTTTGTTAACATTTCGAACCCTCCGTTCATTTTTATAAAGTTGTTTGTGTCTGCTTTTCTGATATCTGCTTTTTATGTTGCGGGCTTAGTGGTTGCCACCTTGTCAATTTCGTCGTTCACCTTCTGGAACATGTCGCGGATCTTCGGGCCGAGCGCTACAAGTGCCACGATTACGACAACTGCGATAAGTCCGATGATGAGACCGTACTCTACCATTCCCTGACCTTCTTCGTCTTTGAACCATTTTCTTAACATGATAAAAACCTCCATTTATTTATTCCCTCCGCAGAGGGTTATTTTCAGCTAAAGAGTGAAGCGAAAACCGTTTTTGAAAGCTCACCGAATACCGGGAAAAGAACCGTTATCACTACGCCGAGTGAGAGGTAGGGTCCCATCGGAACCGCAGTTTTGAGCGAGCCTTTTTTAGTTACTACCAGGTAGATAAGGTAAACCATAAGTCCTGCAGCCATTACCAGTGCCGCCTGAAGATATCCGAAAGCTCCCAGGCAGTAGCCTATCGCTGAGCTGTACTTTACATCGCCTGTGCCGATCGGTATTCCGAAGAACATCGGCAGCTGATAGAGAATGAAGCCTGCGGCAAGTCCGGCGAGCGAGGGAATCAGAGTTTCCTTTATCGGAGCGCCTGTTGCTATTGCGTAAACCAGAGCGACCGTTCTGATTATCAGCAGAGCCAGTACTGAGGGGTTCGGAATCTTCTTTATATCAAGGTCTACAATTCCGATTGAAATTGCAATTGATATGTAAGCGATTGCCTCAAGCCTTTGTGCCGTGCCTTCGATTCTTGCAAAGGTTACTGCAAAGAGCACTGCCGAAGCAACCGCCCACGCGATGATCACCGCTGAGTTTTTTACCGCTTCGGTCTTTGCCGTTTCCTCGGTTCTGCGCTTTATCTGGTAAAGCGAAATCCGGTTGGAAGCCAGCGCTGCCAGAACTCCGAGTGCGCCTGCATAAATCATATCTGTCATAAGCGCTCACCTCCGTTTTCTGTGTTCGGTCCGGGAGGTTTTGTTTCCCTTTCCTTGGCTTCATCATAGCACTCTGTTCCGTCATAGTCAACACCTCGATTTTCCGATTGTGGAAAACTTTTGTGCATAGTGCACAACAACAATAGATGGTATTTTTTGGCTCAAAATCAAGCTCCAAACCACCATTAGCAGATTTCTGCAAAAGAAAAAACCGTTAAATCTTGCCTATGTTTTGTATGTTTTGCAGTAGATTTTTCCACATTATGCCTAATAAATTATTTATTTGTGACAAATTGCACAAAAGTGCATTTTTATACACCAGTACAATTTTTATGCAGTTTCATATGCAGTTTTCAGCCGCTTTTGAATAAAAATGCACTACAGTACAAAAACCGTTTTTGAAAAGGCAAAATTCCATTACTTTAAGTTTACCTGAAAATTCTGCAAAAACATAAAAAAGCCGTTTTGCACGCAACGAAAACACGAGCAAAACGGCACAAGGCACCTATTATGATGTATTTAATTATTATAGGGGATCTGTTCTGATTGGGTGATGTTGAAATTCTTTTCCGACGCCGCCGAAGACTGCTCAACCATAAACAAAGGAGAAAATTTGAAGCTTGACGCCATAGAAAAAACTTCAGAATCATTTACAATGATGTGATCGGCTACTCTGATACCGATTGTTCCGAACGCATTGATAAGAGCCTTTGTCGCCTCAACATCACTTCTTGACGGAGTTGCTACACCGTCGGGGTGATTGTGCACAATGATAACGCTCTCCGCATTGTTCTGCAGCGCAAGCTGTGCCGCTTTGCGGATATCGACCTGAGCCATTTTGAGCGAGCCCTCGGTGACATAAATAAAATTATTTATTCTGCCCTGAGCGTCAAGGCACACCATTCCGACACGCTCGTTATTCACACCAAAAAACTTCGGAATCAGATAGCTTTTCGCATCGTCTGCGCTTTTAATTGATTTTATCTTGTTTGTCTTATCCTGATGATAGCGCCTGAAAAGCTCGGGAATCAAAGAAATCAGGGTGGCTGTCGCATCGCCGACACCGTCAACCTTAAGCAGGTCATCATAGCTTGCCTCAAGCACTGCAGGCAATGAGCCGAAACGTTCAATCAGCCTGTGTGCAACAGGGTTAGTATCACTTCTTTTATTTGAATAGAACAGAAGAAGCTCCAGCACCTCATGGGCGGCAAAGCCTTCAAGACCGTTTGCCTTATACTTCTCCCTTACTCTTTCTCTGTGTTTCTCGTGCACAGCTCACACTCCTAAATATTAACATCAAAGAACGGTAACGGTAAATTCGGGGAGCTTTTCACCGTTAACATCTCTGAATGTGCTGTAGGTAGACTTTGCGCTGAAAGCAGTAGTTTTATCAATATCCGGGCGTACATCCTCGGGAATCATAAGAGTTACGACTGTCTGACCGTTATCTGTTTTGACATAAGCCATCTGCTCATATTTCTTTGTGGGCGAAACAGAACAGGTACCGTTTGAAAGATTATAGGTAAATGTTTCGGGCATTGAAACAAAGCCGCCCTTTTCACGAACGGTCATTGTCATAACGCTTCGTGAGTTGATAGTATATTCACCGTCGAGATATACTTTCATATATACATATTTTTTACCGTCAACAATACCCTGTGCCCACTGTTTACCGCTGCCTGTGGGATTGCCGCTGACTACACCTGTTGTTTGCGGCAGAGTTGTGGTTTCTGTTACAACATTACCTGCTTCATCGGTTATAGCCTCACCGTTTTCATCGGTAACGGGAATCGGAGCCTGGGTTGTGGTAACAATCTGAGTGTGAACCTCAGTTACGATATTACCTGCCTCGTCAGTCAGAGCTTCGCCATCCTCACCTGTTATAATCTCGGTGAAGGTCTCGGTTCTCGGTACTGTACGCACCTCTGTGACTTCGCTGCCGAATTCGTCGGTAACCGTATCACCTCTCCAGTTTGTAACCGGCTCATAGTAGGTCTGCGGCACATAAACCGTTGTAACCTCTTCAAGAGAAGCAGGTTCTTCCTCCTTCGGAATTTCGGACGGTCTTTCGTTTGCGATCTGCTGCCAGCCGTACTCCCAGAGATATTTTGACTTGACAATCGGGATAAGACCCTGATATGCGGTTGTGGGCTGGGTCGTGGCTTCCTCTGTCTGCGGCTCGGTTTTGCCCTCACCGAAAAGCACGCCTTCCTCCCCCAGCACAAGCTGAATACCGAGAAACAGCGCCACGGCAATCAAAACCAACGCAACAACCGTTATTACTGTGTTTTTCGCTTTACCGGACATTTACTTCCTCCAAAAAATACATTAAATTAAGGTAACAAAAGTCATACATTTGTATAATATCATACACAAATAAAAAACACAAGACAAAAAGCAACTTAACTTGCAGGAAAAATCAAGTAAAAGCAATTACCCTGTGCCCCATATTGTGGATAGCTGCCATATTCATCGCAAGATGTAACGAAAAACAAAAAAAGGTTGACACAACCGCCTTTTCTGTTATATAATAGCACCTTGTAAGGTCTAAAGTGGGGTACAAGCCCAGTACGCTTTTTTCCGCTTAGGTCATAAATCACACCTTGAATGGAGGTTATGCAAAATGAAAAGGACTTATCAGCCCAAGAAGCGCCACCGCAAGATGGAGCACGGCTTCCGCAAGAGAATGGCGGACAGAAACGGCCGTAAGGTTCTCGCCCGCCGCAGAGCAAAGGGCAGAAAGCAGCTCTCTTACTAATCTCTGATGTAAGAGCTCACAAGGCGAACGGTTATGGCTTCAACTATAATTTCTCTAAAATCCAATACGGACTTTCGCCGCGCATACAGCCGCGGAAAAGCCTACACAAGTCCTGCACTGGTAACTTACGTAGCAAGAAACCGTGCGGGCATTTGTCGTGTAGGAATTACCACGAGCAAGAAGATCGGCAACGCAGTTGAACGCAACCGCTCCCGCAGAGTGATAAGGGCGGCGTTCCGCGCAGTCATGCCTCAGGCAGACGGCAACTGGGACATCGTTTTTGTCGCAAGAAACAAAACAAAATACCTCAAAAGCACTCAGCTTGAAACAATTATTTTCAATCATTTGAAGCAGGCGGGTGTTATACACTCATGAAAAAGTTAGTATTGCGGTTAATCCGCTTTTACCGTGAAAAAATCTCGCCGTACAAGCCGCCTATGTGCCGCTATTATCCCACCTGCTCACAGTATGCGATGCAGGCAATTGAGATACACGGCTTGTTTTTCGGCAGTCTGCTGGCAATCCGCCGGCTTTTGAGGTGCAATGTTTTGTTCCCCGGCGGCTACGACCCCGTTCCGCCAAAGAAAAACCACACGGAGGACGACTAATGAACTTGCTTTATGATGCGTTCGGTTGGGTACTCGGACAGCTCTACGGTATTGTTAATAACTATTTTGTCGCTCTTGCCCTGTTTGCTTTCCTTGTTAAGCTGGTGCTTCTGCCAAGCTCAATCAAGCAGCAGAAAGGCAGCGCTACCCAGACCCGACTCCAGCCTAAGCTCCGCAGAATTCAGGAGCGCTACAAAACCGATAAGAACGCACAGCAGAAAATCCAGGAGGAGCAGCAGGCTCTCTATCAGCGTGAAGGCTACAACCCGATGAATATGGGTTGCCTCCCGATGCTTATTCAGTTCCCCATTATTTTCGGTCTTTACGGTGCAGTCTACAAGCCCCTTACCTATGCGGTTCACATCCCCGAAAAGGCACTTACCGTACTCAAGGAGCTTGTTGCAAAAATCGGCGCCGAACCTATGGAAGTATCAGGAAAAGGTGCAAGAAACACAATTGAAATCGTTATCATCAACAACATTGAAAAAATCTGGGACGCTGCAGTAAGCAAGGGCATCGACGTTTCACTGCTCGAGCAGATCAAGGAATTCGGCGACAAGGAGTTCAGCTTCTTCGGCTATTCGCTGAGTGAAAATCCCTCTTTCGTACCGCTTACTCTCCTCACTCTTATCCCGATTCTTTCATTTGTTACATCAATCGCAACATCATTCCTCACTCACATGCGCTCAAAGCGCACAAATCCCGCAGCGGCTAACAACAAGATGATGGGCTGTATGACATTCGGTATGCCCCTCTTCTCTCTTTATTTTGTAACCATGTTCCCCGCCGCTATCGGTATTTACTGGATTATCAACAACATTTATTCATTTATCCAGACTCTTATTGTAGGCCATTTCTACAGCCCCGAAAAGGTTATTGCCAGAACAATGGTCGAGGAAACTATCTACCGCCGCTCCAAAGAAAAAAACACCAAGATTATGGCGGAGAAAAAGCACGAAGAATAAACACTTAAGGTGGTAAAAAATTTGATTAGAGAAGCAATCGGCGTCGGTAAAACGGTTGATGAAGCTTACGAAAACGCTAAGATTCAGCTCAACGCACCGTTTGAAGCAGACGTTCAGTTTACAGTAGTCGAACAGCCCAAGAAAAAGGCTTTCGGCATTTTCGGAAAAGAAACCCCCGCAAAGGTCAAGGCATACTACGAAGCTCCCGACGAGAAGCCTGCAGCAAAGGCTCCCGTCGCTAAAGAAAAGAAGGCTAACAAGCCTGCTCCCGCTGCAAAGCCTGCAGCAGAGAAGCCCGCAGAAAAGAAGCCTGTTGAGAGAAAGCCCGTTGCCAACCCTGCCGCATTTGACGGCACAAAGGCTTACATCGGCTCAATCCTCAAGGGTCTCGGCATTGAAAACTTTGAAATCAGCTTTGCTGAGGAAGATGAGGGTCTTGCAATTGAGCTTGACTGCGGCGATAACTACGGTGTAGTAATCGGCAGAAGAGGCGAAACACTTGACGCAATCCAGTACCTTGTACGCCTTTATATGAACAAGGATAAGGATGGCTACAAGCGTGTTTCCATCAACATCGGCAACTATCGTGAAAAGCGCGCAGAAACTCTCCGCGAGCTTGCAAAGCGCAACGCCGCCAAGGTACTTCGCAACGGCAGAAACGCTGTGCTTGACCCCATGAACCCCTATGAGCGCAGAATTATTCACACAACCATTCAGGAAATTGAAGGTGTCGAATCTCACTCCGTCGGCTCAGACAGCGAGCGTAAGGTCGTTATTACACTTGCTGAGGGTGTTAAGCCCACAAACCCCGACAACCGCCGTTACAACAACAGAGGCGGTAACTACAACCGCGGCGGCAACAGAGGCCACAAGAGCTCTTCTCATTCAGCTCCCCAGCAGCCTCAGCGCAGCCCCCGTTCCGACATTTCCACAGCAACACGCTACGGCAAAATCGAGCCCAAGAAGCCTGTTGCTCAGCCTGAAGAATAAACACACCAAAAGAGAAACTTGTTGCGAGTTTCTCTTTTTTTACTCAATTTACGGTTTTACCCTAAGTTTAAGGATCTGATAGTTTATGTTTTATTATCTGCTTGTTTTCTCTGCAACCGTTTTATTTGCCCTGCAGTTCCTTTTCAACCAGAAGTTTGAAAAGGAAAGAGGAAACGATCTGAAATCAGCCCTTGAATTCACGCTCTACAAAAGCATTATTATTGTTGTGATGATGCTTTTTATCAGCGGATTCAAGGTTATCGTAACTCCTTTCAGCGTTGTGCTTTCAGTTATCTCCACCGCCGTATGTATGCTGATGACATATTTCAGCATGAAGGCATTTGCAGTTACCAACCTGTCGGTTTATTCCGTTTTTACAATGCTCGGCGGTATGCTGCTGCCGTTCCTGCTCGGTGTATTCTTCTATGACGAAAAGCTCACTGTTTTCAAGCTCGTATGCTGCGGACTGATTGCTGTATCGGTACTGCTTAACATCAAAAACGGCAAGCAGAGCAAAAAAGCATTTTTGTACTATATGTTGGTCTTTATTCTCAACGGAAGCGTTGGCGTGGTTGCAAAAATTCACCAGTCCTCATCTCTGCCGCACACAGACAGCGCAGGCTTTATGATACTCAGCTCCGTTGCGGGAATTGTGATAAGCGCTGTATGGCTGCTCATAAAGTATAGAAAAATTCCCGTCATCAAGGGCAAGCCGCTTTTGTATTCCTCGGGCTACGGAGTATTCAACGGAATTGCAAACTGGCTGTTGCTGATCTCACTTAACAATCTGCCGGCTTCGGTTCAGTATCCGCTTGTTACGGGCGGAGTAATGGTTTTCTCCACAATTATCAGCGTAATACGAAAGGAAAAGCTCTCAAAGCTCGACTACATAGCCGCAGGTATTTCATTTGCCGCTTCGGTGCTTATGGCATTCTGACATAAAATGAGCAGGATAATCGAAAACGATTATCCTGCTCTTATTTTTTATTTATACATTAAAGAGAAGCTCGCTGTAAGTCGGGTAGGGCCAGTACTTTTCAGCAACGATTGTTTCAAGCTCATCTGCAACCTCACGCAGACGGTTCATCGCAGGTACTAGCTCATCGCGGCAGTAAGCGGAAGCCTCAAGGCTGCTGCCTGCATGGTCAAGACCGACAACTGCGCTGTCAAGCTCTGCAATTCTTGAATAAAGCTCGTTTGTAAGAGAAGAAAGTGTCTTACAAAGTGCAAGTGAAGCATCACCTTCAGCAGCAATTCCGATATCCTGGCTGAGCTTAACGCTCTTTGCAACCTCATTTGTGTAGGTAACAACTGCAGGCATTATCTCCTTGCGTGCCATATCAAGCATTGTCAACGCCTCAATATGGAGCACCTTGCAGTAGCTGTCAAGCATAATCTCACATCGTGATGCTATTTCGCTTTTTGTGAAAATCTTATGCTTTGTGAAAAGCTCAACATTCTTTTCACTTACAAACAGCGGCACGGCATCTGCCGTTGTCCTAAGCTCAAACAGACCTCTGCGGTGAGCCTCATCAACCCACTGCTGAGTATAGTTATTGCCGTTGAAGATTATGCGCTTATGTGCCGTAACAGTTTCGGCCATCCATTTGTCAAGCTCAGCTTCAATATTATCAGAAGCTTCAAGTCTGTCTGCAAGGCGGTCAAAAACATCGGCAACAGCGGTGTTGATAACGGTATTTACGTCAGCTATCGAGAACGATGAGCCGAGCATACGGAACTCGAACTTGTTACCCGTAAATGCAAGGGGTGAGGTACGGTTACGGTCGGTAGTATCCTTTTTGAAATCGGGCAGAACTTCAACACCTGTTACAACAGTTTCTGCCTTTTTATTTTCGCCGTGTTCACCACGCTCAACAGCTTCCAGAATTTCGGTAAGCTCGTCGCCGAGGAACATTGAAATAATTGCAGGCGGAGCTTCTGCCGCACCAAGACGGTGATCGTTACCTGCTGAAGCAGAAACGATTCGCAGCAGATCCTGGCTCATATCAACAGCCTCAAGCACAGCACACAGGCAAACAAGGAATGTTTTGTTATCCTGCGGCTTTTTGCCGGGCTTGAAAAGGTTTTTGCCGTAGTTTGTGGAGAGTGACCAGTTGTTGTGCTTACCGCTGCCGTTAACGCCTGCAAACGGTTTTTCGTGGAGCAGGCAGGTAAGACCGTGACGGTCGGCAACCTTTTTCATAATCTCCATTGTAAGCTGATTATGATCAGCTGCAATGTTGCCCGTTGTGAATATCGGGGCAAGCTCATGCTGGGCAGGTGCTGCCTCGTTATGCTCTGTTTTTGCATAAACGCCGAGCTTCCACAGCTCCTCGTTGAGCTCTTTCATAAAGGCTTTTACTCTGGGCTTGATTACGCCGAAGTAATGGTCATCAAGCTCCTGACCCTTTGGCGGCTTTGCGCCGAAAAGAGTTCTGCCTGTAATTACAAGGTCACGGCGTTTTTTGTAGGTTTCTTTATCTACAAGGAAGTACTCCTGCTCCGGACCGACAGTAGAGCTGACTCGTGTGACCTCTTCATCACCAAGAAGTTTGAGAAGTCTGACAGCCTTTGTGTCAACAACCTCCATTGAACGAAGCAGAGGAGTTTTTTTATCAAGCACCTCGCCGCCGAATGAGCAGAAGATTGTCGGAATACAGAGCGAATCATCCTTGATAAAGGCATACGATGTAGGGTCCCACGCAGTGTAGCCGCGCGCCTCAAAGGTTTCACGCAGACCGCCCGAGGGGAAAGAAGAAGCATCGGGCTCGCCCTTGATAAGCTCTTTACCCGAAAACTCCATTATTACCTTGCCGTCACCCTGAGGTGAAAGAAAGCTGTCGTGCTTCTCGGCGGTAATACCCGTAAGAGGCTGGAACCAGTGCGTGTAATGTGTTGCACCCTTTTCGAGTGCCCAATCCTTCATTGCGGCTGCAACAGCGTTAGCCACCGTAATGTCAAGAGTCTTTCCCTCTTCAATGGTTTTGTGGAGCGATTTGTAAATCTCCCTGGGCAGGCGTGCGCTCATAACATCGTCATTGAACACAAGACTGCCGAATATCTCCGGGACATCCCTCATAAAAAAACCAGACCTTTCCTGAATCTGAAATAACAATAAAAATACCCTGTAATTTTATCATAAAGACTCTCGCTTTTCAACTTAAATATATATTTTCGTCGGATATACAAGCAAACGGCACGGCAAACCAACAGCATTTGTTATTTTTTCATAACAAATCCGTCCAAGCATCTTTATAATATTATTGTACTTAATACATATTATATTAGTGTTGTACCGACGCGGAATGCATAAGACTCTGCTTTTGCAAGAAATCTTGCAAGAATATTTTTTAATCTGTTGGTGTTCTTGCACATTTTGCACACATCTTGCATTTTTATTGCATAAAATACTCATTTTTTACACAAAAATGAAATTTCTTCAAAATAATCTTGCATTTTTATGCAAGCGGCGGTATAATTTGTTACATTGCGCGAGCCATAAGCTCGTAGTTTGAATTTTTTGGAGTAATGCACAATGAATTATGTTGACAGAGTAATAGCAAGTGTTGCTGAAAAACACGCAAACGAGCCTGAGTTTGTACAGACCGTAACAGAGGTTCTCAACTCACTCAAGCCCGTTATTGATAACCACCCCGAATATGAAAAGGCCTCTCTCCTTGAGAGAATGGTTGAGCCCGAAAGAATGATCACATTCCGCGTAACATGGGTTGACGATGCAGGCAAGGTAAACGTCAACACAGGCTACCGTGTTCAGTTCAACGGCGCTATCGGTCCGTACAAGGGCGGTCTTCGTTTCCACCCCTCCGTATACAGCGGTATTATGAAGTTCCTCGCATTTGAGCAGACATTCAAGAACAGCCTTACAGGTCTTCCCATCGGCGGCGGTAAGGGCGGCTCCGACTTCGATCCCAGAGGCAAGAGTGACGGCGAAATCATGCGCTTCTGCCAGGCTTTCATGACCGAGCTTTACAGACACATCGGCCCCGATGTTGACGTTCCTGCAGGTGACATCGGCGTAGGCGGCAGAGAAATCGGCTACCTTTACGGTCAGTACAAGCGCATCAAGGGCACATTTGAAAACGGCGTTCTCACAGGTAAGGGTATCCCCTACGGCGGCTCTCTCATCCGTCCTGAAGCAACCGGCTACGGTGCAACCTACTATGCAGTTGAAATGCTCAAGCACTTCGGTGAAGATATCAAAGGCAAGACTGTCGCTATCTCAGGCTTCGGCAATGTTGCATGGGGTGCAGCAAAGAAAATTGCCGAGCTCGGCGGCAAGGTTGTAACAATCTCCGGTCCCGACGGATACATCTATGATCCCGACGGCGTATGCACAGATGAAAAGATTGACTATATGCTCGAAATGCGTGCATCAGGCCGCGACAAGGTTCAGGACTATGCTGACAAATTCGGCGTTGAGTTCTTTGCAGGTCAGAAGCCCTGGGGTGTCAAGGTTGACATCGCTATGCCCTGCGCAACTCAGAATGAGATCAATATGGCTGAGGCAGAAAAACTCGTTGCAAACGGTGTTCCCTACTACATCGAAGTTGCCAATATGCCCACAACAAACGATGCTCTCGAATATCTCAAGGAGAATTGCAAAGCAGTTGCTCCCTCAAAGGCAGTAAACGCAGGCGGCGTTGCAGTTTCCGCACTTGAAATGAGCCAGAACTCAATGCGTTACAGCTGGACAGCAGAAGAGGGTGATGCAAAGCTCAAGCAGATTATGAAGAACATTCATGACAACTCTGCTGCCGCTTCCGAAGCAAACGGACTCGGCTATGACCTTGTTGCAGGTGCAAACCTTGCAGGCTTCCAGAAGGTTGCAGACGCAATGATGGCACAGGGCATAATCTAACAGGCAAAATACGAATATAACAGGAAGGCAGCTTTTGTTACCTTCCTGTTATTTTTCTGTTCACCTTTCGTTCAAATTTACTTAACATTTACATTCTTATTTCTAATTCGGAATAATTGCTTTTGTATTTTATGCTATAATTGCAAAGTATAAGTTCAATTCTGTCGATATTTTTCAGGCAGAATTACAAGTGATAATTCACACAGATTTTAATAAAAGGAAGTGTATTTATGGCTTTTTCAGATCTCGGTATTCTAATAGGCGATGTTACCCTTGCCAAAATTGAGCGCACAACAAAAAAGCCTATGCCCGCTCAGGAAAAACTTCTTAAAAGAATACTCAAAAAGAGCAAAGGCTGCGAGCTCGGCAAAAAGTACAACTTTGCAGATATTCACAGCATTGAAGAATTCCGCAGCAAGGTTCCGCTCTCAACCTATGAGGATTACGATCCGCTCGTAGACCGTATGATTCACAACAGAGAAAAGAACATTATGTACACGGGCTACAACGTCCGCTACTGTTCTTCATCGGGTAGTGTCGGCAAGCCGAAAATTCTGCCCAAGTCAATTTTTGATATCTGGAATATGCAGTGCATCGGCTTCTCCTGCACCGTTTCCACAACCGCTCACTACCTCAAAAAGGTACTCGGCAAAAAGATGCCCGCACAGATGGGCCCGATCGTTCTTATCCTTACAGGTCACAGACTTGAGGACGGCAAGCAGTGTAACGGCGCAGGTCAGGTTCCGCTGACCTACCTCAAGCCCATTACAAAGTTCTTCTGCACATCTCCCCTTTCACTTCTCTACCCCGAGCATGAGGAGCTGCTTGACACATCATATCTCCAGCTTCGCTTTGCTCTGCAGGAGGAGAAGGTATCTTACATCGGTTCTGTTGTTATAACTCTTGTTACAACAATGTTTGACTACCTTGAAGAAAATTGGGAAAAGCTCTGCGACGATATTGAAAAAGGCACAATCGGTAAGGATATAAAAATCACTCCCGAGCTTCGCGCCGAATATGAAAAGAAGCTCAAGCCCAACCCCAAGAGAGCAGAATTCCTCCGCAGCGAATTCCGCAAGGGCTTTGAAACACCTATCGCTCCCAGAATCTGGCCCAGACTCACCTACGCTTACGGTATGGTCGGCTCAAACCTCAAGGTTTATGTTGAGAAGCTTCGCCGCTCAGTCGGTGATATTCCGATTCACAACATGGGCTACGCTGCAGCAGAGGGCTTCTTCGCAATGCCCACAGAGCTCAATGTTCACGACAGCGTTCTCATTCCCTACGGTATTTTCTTTGAATTCATCCCCGTAAACGATGATGTTGAGGATGAAAGCGATTCAGAAAATCCCAAGACTCTTCTGCTTGATGAGGTTGAGGTTGGCAAAAAGTACGAGCTTGTTGTCACCAACTCATCCGGTCTTTACAGATACCGTATGGAGGATATCGTTCAGGTTACAAGAATGCACAACAACACACCTGTAATTGAGTTCCTTTACAGAAAGAACCTGAGCATGAACGTTGCCAACGAAAAGACAACAACCGCAATGGTTGACCACGCAGCAAAGAAAACATTTGAAAGAACAGGCATGGAATTTGTCGGCTACAGCTTCTATCCCGACTTTTCTTCAAATCCGCCCCGCTACTGCCTTCTCACAGAGGTAAAGGGTGACGTTACGGAAGAAAAGCGCCAGGAAATGATTGATGTTCTTGACGAGGAGCTCAAGGAAGTCAACGAGAAGTTCTACAAATACAGACGCTGGGGTATGCTCAACCGTCCCGAAATTCTCATCCTCAAGCCCGGCACCTATTGGGATTACAGAGAGTCACTCCGTGCACAGGGCGTTGTTCTTAACCAGATAAAGCCTGTAACGGTTATTAACAGCAAGCCCCGTGAGGAATTCTTCTTCTCACACGTTCTCACAAAAGGCTCTGCCACAATCGAATACTGGAAAGAAAACAACAACTGATATCCATACAACAAAAAAATCAGCGAAATTCCGAACAAAACGGAAATTCGCTGATTTATTTTTTTCTTATTCTGCGTTATAACGCTTCAGATTTTCAAGGCCTGTTTTAATTGCCCATTCATTATCCTCAACGCCCTCAAACTCAATGCTTACAAAGCCGTCATAGCCGCTTCGCTTCAAGGTTTGCAGGCACTGGCAGACAGGCACATCACCGTGACCGACAACAGCGCCGCGAAGATAATCGCCGCCTCTTGTACGGAAGAAACCATCACCGGGGTTAGGACCGCTGCCGCTCTTTTTGTGGAAATCCTTTGCATGAACAAACTTTGCAAAGGAAGCAACTCTGCCGACAGCCGCTGCAGGCTCATCATCAGCACACATAAAGTTACCCATATCCACGAGCAGACCGAAATTCGGGTGAGCAACAGCGTTTACAAGCCGTTCAACCCTTGTTGAATCCTGGCAGAAATAGCCGTGATTCTCCACCATTGTGGCAATGCCCTTTGCTGCGGCATACTCAGTTACCTTACGGCAGCCGTCAGCAAGAATCGGCAGTGCGCTGTCAAAATTTCTGTACTTTGCTTCAGCACCCTTGAAGCCGCCCGTAGCATCGTGACGCATACCCTTGGCACCAAGAGCTTCGGCAACGTCTACCTGAGTGAAAAGTCGCTCTGCCTCAGCCTCCCAGCCGTTTTCGCCGAGGAAGTCGGCACCGATTGTATAGTTTACAATCTCAATACCGGCTTTCTCTGCGGCATCTCTGAGCACCTTGGCATATTCAAGGTCAGTCATTTCGTCTGTGGGCATAAGGTCGATAAACTCAATACCGTCAAATCCCATTTCCTTTGCAACGCCGATAAGGTCAAGCTGTGTATACTTGCCGCTGTTGAGCAGGCGCTGAAAGCTGTAAGAACTTACTGAAAATTTCATTATCTGATATAACCCTCCAGGAAGGATACCGCCTTGCGGATATCTGCTTCGGGATTGTCACCGACCTCACGCTCAATTGTAAGGAAGCCTCTGTAACCGATATCGTCAAGAGCCTTGAGATATTCAACCCACGGCACGCTGCCCTCACCGAGCGGCACTTCATCAAAAGAATCACCTGTAACAATAACATCAACAGGACGCTTTTTAAGGCCGTAAACAACCTCAGGGTCCTCAAAGAAATTCTGAACGCCATCCTTAGCGTGTGTATGTACAATGTATTTACGCAGGTTGTAAACCGCACCTGCAGGGTCATCACCCGTAACCATAACAAGGTTTGCAGGGTCAAGATTTACACCGACGCCTGTTGAGCCGAGTGAATCAAGGAAGGTCTTGAGAACAGCTGAAGTCTCAGGGCCTGTTTCAATTGCAAAATGTGCGCCGATTTCATCAGCATAGCGTGAAAGCTCGTAGCAAGCCTCCTGCATAACCTTATATCTGTCGTGATTCGGGTCCTCAGGCACAACACCGATATGTGTTGTAACAACGTTTGTACCGAGTTCCTTTGCAAGGTCAAGAATTCTCTTTGACTTCTCGATCTTCTCAGGGTTTCTGTCTGCAAAGCAGAATCCGCCGCCGCCAAGATCACCGCAGAGAGCGGAAATTACAAGACCGTTGCCCTCAACGAGCTTCTTGAACTCAGCACGTGCAGCAGCATCAAGGTTTTCGGGAGCCATATCGCCCCTTGTCGAGTAAACCTGAATACCCTGTGCGCCGACTTCTGCAGCCTTCTTTACCGCTTCCTTAATCGGAAGACGGAACGAGTCAATGATTACGCCGATTGAAAAATTATACATATTAAGCACCTCTCAGTGTAAATTATTTTTTCTTACCCTTGCGCTCAACCTTTGTTTTGTTACCATTTTCGTCAACGATATAAGTAACATCAAGCTGTGAAGTAAGGCTGAGCTTAAAGCTGTCTATATATTTTCTTCTCAGTGCCGCACGCTCCGTTTGCTCCTCTTCTGTCAGTTCACGTTCACGGGCAATACGTGTCAGCTCACTTATTCTGTCATACTCCCACTGTTCCATTTTTAATACCTCAATAAATTTGATTTACTATTCTGAGTTGAGACACCGAAGAAAGTGTTTTTCTCTTTCTCTGTGTTTTAATACCTCAATAAAATTGATTTACTGTTATACTGTGAGGCACCGAGGAAAGCCTTTACCCCTTCCTCTACATTTTGATACCCCAATTAAGTTTATTTGACATTTTTATAAAAGTACAATGCAATTTTAACACACGGTTAAAACAATATCAAGGCTCATTCCACGCCTCTGTAATAAAGTCCGCGTGTAAATTCAGCCGCCGAGGGTGCAGGCGCGCCGGAAAGATACTTCCCGACAATTTCAGCACATTCATCGGGGCCTTCATTCGTAAACCAGAGCAGATTAAAGTCTGCAAATGCTGTTTCGCTCAATCTGTCCGCCATATAAATCGGGCGTGAATTGAGCACCTGAGAATATCCGCCAGAGCACATTACAGGAAATTCCACACCGAGTCTGTCGGTCAGCACCCTCTTGCCGCCGCATTCGGCACAGGAGGTACCGTTTTTAATCGGACAGTTGCGTGTAATCATCAGCGGAAGCCGACCGTATACAATCAGACCCAGCGCCGCACCGCCGCCTGCCTTTGATGCCTGGAGCAGTGTCATCTCAGGAGAAAGCACAATCTCTTTTGCGCCCATTTCGTTCATCAAGGCAACGCTCATTGAATTGAAAACGTTACTGCCGTGGCTGAGCATAATCTCCATTCCTGCATGCCTTGCAAGATACATTGCATCAAGGGTTGAGCAGGCCGCACAGGCAACTCCTTTTGCCTTGAGTGACATCAGCTTCTGCAGCACAGAATCTTCTCTGCCGAAAAATACTCGCGGTATTTCCGCAACCACTTTTTCAGCTGAAAATGCCGCCGCTTTTTCGGCTTCAGTCAGGGGTAGAATAATTTTTTCCACATTTTCCCAAACGGATTTTGCCTGTTCAAAACTCGAAAAACGGGCGAAAAACCTTGAGTTTTTCGCCTTTTTCACATAGTTTTCCACATTAAAGCTGTGAAAAGCGTGTCTGTAAGGGCGTTTTAACTCTTCGTAAAGTCGGTCAAAAGCCTCTCTGCGCAGGGTATTTATTGAAGAGAGAGGCAGGCTGATATTCTCATCAATATCCACCTCAATACTCTGCGGAAAGAACGGTGTACCGCCGCATTTTTCGAGCTGACGGCGTACCTTTTCCTCGGTCAGCGCAACGTTCTGTGCAGGCTGTGCCTCAACATCGCCGAGCACAAAAACGCTCCTCTCGCCTGCCTTGACGGAAAGGCTTGCGGTTTCACCCTCATAGGCACAAAACATAAACTCAACGCCCACACGGGGAGTTTCTTTTTCATAAAGGTGTGCAAGCTCCTTGAGCACGGGAGCTGCCGCCGTAACATCGTCTTTTCTGCGTATGCCGAACATATCTCTGCCAAGCTCACCTGTCAGGTAGCCGTGGGTAAAGCCGGAACGTGAGAACACACTCCTGAGCCTGTCACGCAGGGTTTCATCATTTTCGCCGTTAAGGGCGTTTTTACACGCTGTAACCGCCGCAGCGACATATTCCGGGCGTTTCATCCTGCCCTCTATTTTAAGCGATTTTACGCCGATTTCAGCAAGCTTTTCAAGGTAGTCAACCGCTGACAGATCCTTAAGGCTAAGATCATTGCCTGTGCCTTGCGGTGCCGCAAAGGGAAGGCGGCAGGGCTGGGCGCAAAGTCCCCTGTTAGCACTTCTTGAGCCGAGCATTGCACTCATCAGGCACTGACCCGAAACGCACATACAAAGTGCACCGTGAACAAACACCTCAATCTCAATCGGCGAATTTTTCACAATATATTCTATCTCTTCAAGTGAAAGCTCTCTTGCCAAAACAGCCCTCGTAAAGCCCATTTCGCTGAGCATTTTAACGCCTGCAAGCGTATGCACCGACATCTGCGTTGAAGCGTGGAGCGGCATTGTAGGCGCACATTTTTTTACAAGCGAAAGCACACCCGTATCCTGAATGATAAGGGCGTCTACACCTGCCTGACACGCATCACGCACAGCAGACTGAACCTCGTTCTTCAGCTCAGAATCCGTTGCGAGCGTGTTAAGCGTAAGATATACCTTTGTTGAGCGGATGTGACAGTATTCTACAGCCGCCCGAAGCTCCTCAAAACTGAAATTGCCCGCATTACGGCGGGCATTCAGCACTTTGCCGCCGAGGTAAACAGCATCTGCGCCACAGCGCACCGCCGCCTCGACAGCTTCATATGTTCCTGCAGGAGCTAAAATTTCAGTTGCTGAGTTTTGCCTGAGCATTCTGAAGCTCCCTTGTAAGTCTTTCTACTTCGCGCTTTGCGATTTCGGCATCCATCTTTGAGCGTGCGGAATCCTCAAGATATTCCTTGATCTGACCTCTGAGGTTGTCAGCGCTGATTTCAGCCTTTCTGTACATATCCGCATACTCGAGAGCGGCAAGAATTGCAGCCTGAGTTACGGAAAGTCTGCTGTTTTCGCGCAGAGTCTTGGTGAGAGCAGCATCAAGCTCATCGCCAAGTGCCATTACATACTTGGGATCATCCTCTGTTGTGATGGTGTAATCTGCACCGCAGATATTGAGTCTGACTCTGTTTTTCTCCATAATAAGTCACCCTTACTTAAATTATAATTCTAATTTTGCAATATATCGTTAGCTATTTTTTATTATACATTAAATCTTTGAGATTATCAAGCCTATTACAAAGATAATCGGCCAATGGAGTATATAAATTATCAAGGTTTTTTTACCTGTTTCGGACAGAAAACGGCAACGGGAAACATACCACGCCTGCGGCAGCCTGCCCTCACCCTCAAGTCTGCCGAAAAATGTGCCGGCAAAGAACATAAACAAATACGGCAGAATCGGGAAATAATCCGCCGAATAGAAGCCTGCATCGGGAAATCCGAGCGGAGCGAGAAAGCCTGTTTCATAGAGCGGCTGCGGCAAATCAAACCAGAGCAGCTTGCCGGACTGAACGCTGAAGGTCAGCCCGAAAAGCACAACACAAACCGCCATACCGACAAGCGTAGGAACTTTTTCAAGCGGCTTCCTCAGCAGAGCAAAAGCCAGCATTGACACGCTGAGCAGATGCAGAATTCCGAAAATAATTTCGGCACCTGTGATATCAAACCTCGGCAGAATTACTGCCGTGACAAGCGTAAAGCCGAGCGCAATCGCAAACAGCCTCAGACCTCGCTTGAGATTACTCCTCGAAAGGTTTGACGATATGCCTGAAATAAAAATGAACAGGCAGGCAAACAGGGGCTGAAGCGGCTCAAAAAACACCTGTGCTTTCTGCATCAGATCAACCCCGAAGAAATGCCCTATCATATAAAAAGCATGGTAAAAAACCATAAGTATTATCGAAACGCCTCTTATCTCGTCGATAAGATGCACACGGCGGCGGTCAGCTTTCAATATGTGCTACCTCCGCTTCACCGCTGATTTTTGCGGCACGCTCACGCCTGAGCCTGAGCTCATACTCAATGCGCCTGCGCTCTTCTTTATTATCTTTTACAAAGGCGATTGCAATAAGATAGAGTGCCGCACCGATTGCAGGACCAAGTGCATACATCGGCCACTGCATTTTCATAAAGGTCGGATTCTGCTGTGTGCGGTCAAGCCTGCTGTCATAGTGCAGGAGCTTAAGGATAACGCCCTCCATAAGTGAGGTTGTGCCTGTATTTATCTTGCTGACAAAGTTCTGCATCGCAAAGGAAATACCCTCAATACGCACACCTGTGCGGTACTCAACATCGTCAATAGAATCGCTCGTAAGTGAACGGTGAGCAAAATCCATAACAGAGGTAAGCACACCGAAAACATTGAACAGCACGCCTACGACAACAACCTGAAACGGTGATTTGAAGCCGACAAAGAACGAAATCACACGGCAGATAATCTGCACCGTCTGTGCGGTTACAAGAAGGCGCTTCATACCGCCGCATTTTCTTGCAAGCTGAGTTGCAAAGAAAACGGCAACGATTGAGCCGACGCCCGAAGCAATACTGAAAACCGTTTCGAGCGATTTACCTGACATTTCGCCGAAAATACCGTTTGCGCTGCTCTCGAAGAAATAAGCATTCTGCACCTTGAAGTTTAGGTTGCCGAGAATACGCGCAACAGAAATAAAAATAAGTGTGCGATTGTATTTAAGATAGCTCAGAGTTTTCATCAGGCTTTCTTTCGGTGTGCCGCTTTTAACCCTTTCGGGCATTTTGTAAGCCGTCATTGAAATTAACTGACCTGCAAGCGCAAACACACCTGCAAAGAGCAGGAACACGTTTGAATCGCTCATACCCGTACCGAGCATCATATCACGCAGCATCTGGAAAAAGATGAGCATTGATGAGCCTGCACCTGCGCCTATTCCTGCCCACTTTGCCGCCCTTGAACGCTCGTCCGAGCTCGGAGAGCAGACGGAAACCATACCCCAGAGGGCAACATCCTGGAACGAATAAATAATATCCCAGACAAAGTAAATTGCAAAGATATAAGCAAGCTTTGCAAAATCCGAAAAGCCGCCGATATTAAGGAACATCGCAAAGCCGAGAATACCGATAATCGGCGGTGTATAAACAAGATAAGGTCTAAGCTTCTCGCCTTTTTTGCTGCGGTGTCTGTCAACAAACGAGCCTATAATGGGATCGTTCACCGCATCCCATATGCTGCTGGCAAAGAAAATACCGCCGACAGCAGCCTCATCAATATGAAGCAGGTTGATACAGAAATATCTCAGCCAGTTTGAAATATAGCTGTAGTGCATATTCTGACCTGCCAGACCTACACCGTAACAAAAAAGTCTGCGGTTGGCAACACTGTCGCCCTCTTCATGCTTTGAAAAAAGAATCGCCAGAGGATTTTTCATACCGCTCACCTTTTCCTTAAAAATATAGTGTCGGTCAGACGGTTATTCGTTCTCACCCTTTATAGCCTTAAGGCGCTTCATAACATCGTTTCCGCCCTGACCGAAATAGTCGTGAAGAATCTTGTATTCTGCATAGAGCTTGTCATAAATATCGGAATTTTCCTTGATAGGCTCGTAGACAACGTCCTTGACCTTGCCCATTACGCTTGCTGCCTCAAAAGCATCGTCATATCCGCCTGCCTTGCTGCCTGCGGCAACTGCACCGAAGATAGCTGAGCCGAGAGCGCCGCCCTGGTCGGAGCCTGCAACCTTGATAGGCATTTTGATGATATCTGCATAAATCTGCATTGTCATCGGGTCTTTCTGTGAAATACCGCCTGCGGCATAGAAAGCGTTTACCTCAACGCCCTGCTCACGGTAGTTTTCAATAATCATTCTTGTGCCGTAAGCCGTTGCCTCAATAAGTGCACGGTAGATTTCCTCAGGCTTTGTGCGGAGTGTCATACCGACAATCATACCCGTAAGGTCAACGTCAACAAGAATTGAACGGTTGCCGTTCCACCAATCAAGAGCAACAAGGCCGCTCGCACCGGGCTTCTGTGCCTCACACTTGGAGCGAAGGAGCTTGTGGATATTGATGCCTTTTTCCTCAGCCTCTTTGTAGTAGCTTGCAGGCAGGCAGTTATCAATAAACCAACCGAAGTGGTCACCTACACAGCTCTGACCTGCCTCGTAGCCGTAAAGACCGGGCATAATACCGTCTGCAACAACGCCGCAGATACCCTTTACCTTCTTTTCAACATCGGACATCATCATATGGCAGGTTGAAGTGCCGATAATTGCAACCATCTCACCGGGCTTTGATACACCGACAGCGGGAACGAAAATATGAGCATCAATAATACCTGCCGCAACAGCCGTGCCGGGCTTAAGACCTGTGAGCTTTGAAGCCTCTTCAGTAATATAGCCTGCACACTTGCCGCTTGCAAGAACCTCTCTGCCGAACTTTTCGTCAATTACATTTTCCATTCTGGGGTCAAGAGCCTTGAAGAACTCGTTTGAGGGATAGCCCGTTGTTTTGTTCCACATAGCCTTGTAGCCTGCACAGCAGGAGTTGCGTGTTTCAACGCCTGTGAGCTGCCATACGACCCAGTCGGTAGCCTCAATAAAGCGCTCAGCCTTCTCATAAATTTCGGGAGCTTCGTCAAGAATCTGCCACAGCTTCGGGATTGCCCACTCGGAGGAAATCTTGCCGCCGTAGTTATCAAGCCACTCCTCGCCCATTTCGATTGCGATATCGTTAAGGCGTGTTGCGTGAGCCTGAGCTGCATGGTGCTTCCAGAGCTTTACGTAAGCGTGCGGCTCCTCTTTGTATTCGTCAAGGAAACAGAGCGGTGTGCCGTCCTTTGTGGTGGGAAGTACAGTACAAGCAGTAAAGTCGATACCCACGCCGATAATATCTGCAGCATCAACACCGCTCTTTTTTATAACATCGGGGATTGTGATACTCAGAACATCTATGTAGTCCTGCGGATGCTGGAGAGCCCAGTCCTGACCGAGCTTTTTGCCGCAGGGCAGCTTTTCATCCATAACCGCATGAGGATACTCGTAAACGCTGCTTGCAAGCTCCTCGCCCGTTTCAACATTGACAACAAGTGCTCTGCCTGAGAGCGTGCCGTAATCCAGACCAATTGCATACTTTGCCATTTTTTCATCAGCCTTTCGTTTTTTATTTCATTTGTTTATTATTTTCAAGTAACCGTTGATTACTTATACAGTAAGCGAAGCTATGATTCCCGAATAGAGCTTTATCGGGTCCTCGTAAAAATTATTCTTGACGGTTTCTACCTGCATTTCGTCAGCAACATAAATTGTCAGCTTCATCATGTCCTCCATCGAGAAGGTTACATGGAAGCCGCCGCCATCGAGCCTTTCAACCTCAACCTTATTCTCACGCTTGCGCTTTGCAAGGGTGAGCATCTTGATCGCGGCGTTGATTGCCTTTTCTCTTACGGAGCGCGGGAGCTGACTCTCAAGTGTCTTTGAGGATGAGCGTCCCTTTTCGGTAACGCTGAGATATTCCTCACACTCGATAAAATCGGAAACAACTGCGCCGCTTTCGATAAGGTCGCTGACAGCCTGATTAACCTCGAAATAGTTTGCAAGCCCCTTGTCCAGAGCAATTTCACAAAGCTGGCTTCGGGTTATTCTTTCATCGACTCCGGAGAGAAGATAGCACACAAGCAGCTTTATCTCGTTGCGTGAGCGCAGACCGCCCGGCTCGATGCCGTCATCAAAAGTAAAATTGTCGTTCATCGGTTATCCTCCAAAAGAAAATGTTTGAGCGCCGAATACCGCCTTGCTTTTTTATCGTTGCGAGCCATGCGGTAAACCTGCTCCTCGATTCCTGCAACGATCATCAGCTTTTTAGCCCTCGTAACAGCTGTATAAAGCAGGTTGCGGTAGCTGAGCAATTCGGGCGGATTGAGCACAGGCATTACAACCGCCTCAAACTCATTGCCCTGGCTCTTATGAACGGTAATGGCATACGCAAGCTCAAGCTCACGCATGGTATCGGGGAAATAGGTGCATTCTCTGCCGTCATCAAAAATAATTTTGACCGTACCGTCAGGTCTGATAGATTTGATGATTCCTATATCGCCGTTGAAAACGCCGCTGCCGTCCTCACCGTCAGGCTTTTTCCAAAGAATGTCATAGTTATTTTTTATATGCATCACCTTGTCCCCTTCCCTGAAACGGAAGAGACCGACGGTGATTTCTTTTTTGCTTCTGTCCGGCGGATTCACAACCTCCTGCAAGCGTCGGTTAAGGTTGTACGTGCCCATTTCGCCCTTTCGTGATGGACACAACACCTGAATATCCGAAATCGGCGAATAACCGTAAGCCTTGGGCAGACGCTCGCCGACAAGCTCACAGATTGTCTGTGCCGCCTGCTGAGAGGTACGGCGCGGCATAAAGAAGAAATCGCCGTCCTTGCGAGTCAGGTCAGGGTTTTCGCCCGAAACGATTTTGTGGGCGTTGGTAACAATAACACTCCGCTGAGCCTGGCGGAAAACTTCCTTAAGCTCTACTACAGGCAACATTCCGCTCCCGATCATATCATGGAGCACATTGCCTGCACCGACGGGAGGAAGCTGGTCGGAATCACCCACCATAATCAGCCTGCAGCCCAAAGGAAGCGCATCCAGCAGACTTGAAAAGAGCTGAACGTCAATCATCGAAAGCTCGTCCACAATCAGCACATCAGCCTCAATCGGGTTGCGCTCGTTCCTGCTAAAGCGGCGGCTGTCATCATCATCCCACTCAACCTCGAGCAGACGGTGAATCGTCTTTGCCTCCATTCCGGTAATCTCGCTCATCCGCTTTGCTGCCCTGCCGGTAGGTGCGGCGAGCGCAATACGCAGGTTGTCCTTTTTGAACAGCGAAATCATACCGTTGATTGTGGTGGTTTTACCCGTACCGGGACCACCTGTGAGAATCAGCACACCCTTTTCAACTGCCGTAATTATGGCTAACTTTTGTTTTTGCTCATATATTATGCTGAGCGAGTGTTCAATATTCTCTATATCCTGCAGCAGAGTAGGTCTGCCTGCAGGTGGAAAAGCGCAAAGCACCTTTATGCGCCTTGCGGCATTTTTTTCACAGTAGTGGATATGCGGAAGGAAAAGGAATTCCTTATCGCCAAGCTCCTCGCTGACAAGCTGTTTATCCCTGATGAGAGATTCCACAGCCTCATTGAGCTCTGAAAGCTCAACCTCAAGCAGCTCAGTTGCAGGCAAGGCGATTTTCTCTCTCGGACAGCATGTGTGTCCGTTGCCGAGATTGTGCCTTAACACATGAAGCACGCCTGCACGTATACGGTGCATTCTTTCGGGCGGTTCGGGCAGAGCAGACGCGATTGCATCGGCTCTTTCAAAATTAATTCCGATGCCCTCGGCACACAGCACATAGGGATTTGTCTTTATTGCATCAACTGCACCGAAGCCGAAAATTTTGTAGGCATTGAGGCTTTCCCTTGCCGACATACCGAACCTTTCAAGAGCAATAAGCGTCTGCCTTACGGCAAACTGACGGGAAAACTCCTCACAGATCGTGTTTGCCTTTTGTCGGGAAATTCCTTTGATTTTGCAGAGCATTTCGGGATGATTTTCCAGCACGTCAAAGGCATCCTCACCGAAATGTTCAATTATCTTCTGCGCCGTCGCAGGACCGATGCCCTTTACCGTACCTGCAGAAAGATATTTGTAAAGGTCCTGCGCGCTCGACGGAAGCGAACGGACAAAGGACTTTGCCTTGAACTGTCTGCCATAAAGCGGATGAGTGTCATAGTTACCGCGGGCGGTAAGCTTTTCACCAACGCCGATTTCGGACAGCACACCTACAACCGTAATAAACTCATCGTCACACGAGAGCTCGATAACGGTAAAGCCTGTTTCCTCAATATGAACCGAAACATCTTCAACAATGCCGGTTATTTCAACTTCCATTTCAATCAAGCTGAACCGTCCTTATGCTTTAAGCGATTTTTTATCGGGTGTTTTTTCAAGAATTATAAATATGAGCGTTGTTACCAGCTCATACGGAATCGGGCAGAATTCGCCGGGGTTGACGAGCGACATCATCATAATGCCGAGGAAGGAGCAAGCCATCATTGCCGTAAAGAAATTGAAGCGGCTGAAAATAACCTTAAGACGGATTGCGAGCCTTGTAAGGTAACAAACAACACCGACAATGCCGAAGCTGCCTATAACCTGAAACGGCGATGAGTGATACCAGCAAAGCGCAAACCTTGCAGACGGATGAAGGTCACGGTTTTCCCAGTTTGCAAGGCCGCTGCCCGTAATCGGGTTTGCCCTGAAATCCTCTATGGCACGCTCAAACAGACCCAGACGTATCTTGTTTTCGTTATAATCGAAAAGGCGCTGAATCGTATAGAAGCAAAACTCAAAAAGCTGCTTTGAGAAGCAGAGCACAACTGCAAGCATAATGCCCACAACCGCAAGATTGAGCTTACGGTTTTTTTTGTCCATAAACAGCAGCACCGCAATGCAGACAACAAGCTCGACAGTGCCGAAAAGCATACCGCCCCTTGAGCCTGCAAGCAACAAACCGCCGTAACCGAGCAGACCGATAAATAGGTTGCCCCACTTTTCACGGGAAAGATAAAACGGAAACGGCAGCGCCAGCATTAAAAAGGTTGAAATATTGTTGCGCCATTGGAAAGGTATTATGCCGGGGTCTGCAATCACCTCGCGTATATGCTCGAGATAATGCTCAAAAACCATAAATGAAGCAAAGGCGACAACAACGGTCATCGCTTTGGCAAAGCGCATACCGAGAGTGTTTTTATCGTCATTGTCAAACCAGCTGTTCATTATGAGGTAAAGAACAGCCATTCCGAAGCCGAGACCGAGAGTATAATAAACCGAGGTCAGGCTGAAATAAGCACGTGCGCTGATTATGCCGACACCGCCGAGAGTAACAGCAACGGAAAAAGCAATTATTCCCCAGAAGCTGCTGCCGATTTTCAACCGCCGCTTATGCTTTACAAAATAGTAAATAAAGGCGGCAAGCGGCACGACCGCAAGCGGAGCAATTACAATAAAAGTGTCGAAAGAATCGTAGCATTTGATAACCGTCATACCTGCAAGCATAAACGGCTGATAGGTATAAAAAAGGTCATCGCAAACAAAAAAGATAAGTGAAATAAACAGGCCGAAAATTATTACGCCTGCAACCTCAAGATCAAAGCTCGTTATAATGCAGGCGGCAATAAACTGAGCCGCAACGCTGTACTTCGATTCAAGAAACGAGCGCAGACCTTTCTTTGCTTTTTCCATTTTCCCACCTCTTTCCGACAAAAGTTGTAACTTATGTAACCGTAAAAGATTTATTTAATTCTTATCGCAGGCAATATCAGCGGCTTTTTCTCGCCGACATCGGTCATCTGCTTTATAAGTGCCGCCCTGAGCTTTTCCCTTACCGCTTTGTATGCGGGGTCACGCACAAGGTTGTGCTTTTCAATCGGGTCTTTCTCAAGGTCATAGAGGAAATCCTCAAAATAAACGTTTGATTTGTGACGGACATAGCCGACACCTATTGAGCTTACAGAATACTTGTACCGCTTCGTGCGAATACTTCTGCCGACCTGCGATTCACTTATCTGGATAAACACGTGGTTACGCTCAACATTATCCTGAAGTGCGCTGCCCGAATAGCTATCGGGCACAGGTATTCCTGCCGCCGTGAGAAGTGTGGGAGGCAGGTCAATCAGGCTGACGAGCCTGTCATCAACCCTGCCGCCGTCAAAGCCTGCGCCCTTAATTATCAGCGGTGTATGCGTGCAGGAATCGTGACAGCTTCGCTTGTATTCAAGGTTGCGGGTTTTGAAATGTGAGCCGTGGTCACTGGTATATATAATCAGCGTGTTTTCGTATTCGCCGATTTCCTTAAGCTTTGCAACAAGCCTGCCTACGTTTTCATCAAGCCTGTTTATAGCCGCAACATAATCAGGATAACTCTTTTTATAGTCACCATTCATAAATGTGAGGTCATCGGGCAGAGGATAATCACGGTACTTTTCAACAGTTTCCTTCGGGCCCTCATAGCAGCCTCTGTCATTCTGATGGTGCGGCTCAAGCTGAGAAACGAACATAAAGAAAGGCTTGGATCTGTCACGCCTGTCAAGATATTCCAGAGCGTAATCGTTGATACAGTCGGCACGGTAGCCCGTAAAATCAAGACGGTTGCCGTCACCGTCAAAAACATAGCCATCATAGCCGTGTGAGGTAAATTCAAGCACATCTGCCGCACGCCAATATCTGTAACCGCCCTGTTTTTCTTTGGGCACAGCAGATTTTTCGCAGTGCAGACCGATGCCGGGCAAGCGGTCGGAAGCAAGGTGCCATTTGCCGATATACGCAGTATCGTAACCTGCCTCGTTAAAATACTCAGCAAGCGGCTTTACGTCTGTGGGTAGCGGTATTCCGTTCCAGTAACAGCCGTTCTGCGTGGCATATGTACCCGTCTGCAGGCAAGCCCTTGCAGGGCCGCAGACCGGCTGGCAGGTAAAGGAGTTTGTGAACTTTACGCCCTCCTTTGCAAGCTGCTCCAGGTTTGGCATGAGCGTCGGATTAACCGTATCCCAACGCTGCTGATCGCTGAAATAAAAAATTATGTTAGGTCTTTTCATTATTTTTTACCGAGCCTTATTACGTTCCAGCTGTGCTTACCGAGAACTGTTGAGAAAATACCGCCCTCAACCTTTGATGCATTGCTGTATGAGGGAGCGACATTGTTCGGATTGTTCTCTGTGTTTTCTGCTTTCATATCGTCATGAGTGAGAACGATATGTTCCTTGACCTCAAAGCCTGCGTACTGACGAAGGTCGCAGGTGAGCTCAATATCCTCTTTAAGGTCTTTGTTGACAGCGAAGACCGTGATAGTTTCATCATCGTTTTCGATAACAATGCTGTCAACAAGGTTTACGTCGCCGTACTTGCGGCTTTCATAAATCGGTGACTTGATAAGCGTGTTGAGTGCAGTACCTCTGCCGTAAACGCTTGCCTGCATATAAGGGAAGAATATTGTCTGACGCCATGCACCTGTATCGGATGTCATAATCGGAGCAATAACATTTACAAGCTGTGCAAGGCAGGCAATCTTAACTCTGTCTGCGTGGCGCATAAGTGTGATAAGCATACTGCCAACAAGCAGAGCATCTTCAAAGTTATAAACATCCTCCAGCTTTCTGGGAGCTTCCTCCCAGGGCTTGCAGAGTCTGTCAAGCTCGTGTGAATGGTACCATACGTTCCATTCGTCAAACGAGAGCATAATCTTTTTCTTGGAGCGTTTCTTTGCCTTGACATAGTCGCAGATTGCAACAACAGATGAAATGAAGCTGTCCATATCAGCGCTGTGGCAAAGGAATTCCTCAGTATTGTTTTCGGAATTATTGTAGTATGTATGAAGTGAAAGATAGTCAACATCATGGTAGCAATGGTCAAGCACATCTGCCTCCCACTGAGCGAAAGTGCCCATGCCGCTGTTTGATGAGCCGCAGGCAACAAGCTCGATATCGGGGCTGACCCAGCGCATAACCTTAGCCGCCTCATGGGCCGCTCTGCCGTATTCGTGTGAAGTCTTGTGACCTATCTGCCAGTCGCCGTCCATCTCATTGCCAAGGCACCAGAGCTTAACATTGTGCGGCTCCTTATGGCCGTTTTTGATTCGCAGGTCACTCCAGTAAGTGCCGCCCTCAAGGTTGCAGTACTCAACAATGTTTCTTGCATCGTCTGCGCCTCTTGTGCCGAGGTTGATTGCCATCATAGGCTCTGTGCCGGCATCCTTACACCAATCAATAAATTCATCAAGACCGAACTGATTTGTTTCGGTTGAATGCCAGGCAAGCTCAGCTCTGCGGGGGCGAAGCTCCTTGGGACCGATTCCGTCCTCCCAGTTATAGCCCGAAACAAAGTTGCCGCCGGGATAGCGCACAACAGGCACAGCCGTTTCACGCACAAGCTCAAGCACATCCTTACGGAATCCGTTTTTGTCGCTCAGCGGATTCTCGGGCTGATAGATGCCCTTATAAATCGCTCTGCCGAGGTGTTCAAGGAACGAGCCGTATATTCTCTTGTCGATCTCGCCAACAATGAAGCTTCTGTCGATAATAAGCTCTGCTTTTTTCATGTTCAGTCTCCTTAACTTTTAATTTTCAACATAGCCTGTGATTTCTTCTCGGGTCTTGAATATATAGCCCTGCTCAGCGAGCATATCAAGGTCACCCAGAGCAAGACCTATGCCCTTTGCAACGCAGTTTACGGGGTCTGTTGCAAGTCGGGTTTTGATTCCTGTTTTAGTCTGTATTGCCTTTGCCATTTCGCGCAGCATTGCACCGCCACCCGTCAGGATAATTCCGCTTGAACCTATGTCTCCGACAAGCTCAGGCGGAGTAATTTCAAGCACGCTTCTGACCGCCTCACCGATTGTTTCTATATGCTCTCTCATGGCAAGGTAGCAATCGGTTGAAGTAACCTCAACCGTAGCAGGCATACCGCTGATGTAGCGTTTGCCTTTTACCGTAAGTGCAAGCTCGGCCTCGGGCAGAACGGCGCAGCCGATTTGCTTTTTAATCTCCTCTGCCGTACGCTCACCTATAACAACGTCCTTTTCCCTGCGGACAAGGCGCACAATTGATTCATCAAAAAGATTGCCTGCAATTTTTACGGATTTTGAAATTGCAATACTGCCCATTGTAATAACGGCAATATCGGTTGTGCCGCCACCGATATCTACAACCATACTGCCCTCGGCACGAGTCAGGTCTCCGCCTGCACCAATTGCGGCGGCAAGCGGCTCCTCCATAAGGCAAGCCTTACCTGCACCTGCGGCAGTAATCATATCAAGCACCGTACGCCGCTCAAGGTTTGTCACGCTCGACGGCATACAAACGATTATATTCGGCTTGAAGATTGCGTTGCGGCAGACCCTTGCCAGAAAGCGGCTGAGCATCTGTCGCGTTGCCGTAAAGTCAGAAACAACTCCGTCCTTCATCGGGCGTACAACCCTTATTGAATCAGGGTTGCGACCGAGCATATCGTATGCTCTTCTGCCCACGGCACACATTCTGCCTGTTTTTGTGTTGTAAGCCACAACCGAAGGCTCAGTCAGGACAATGCCTCTGCCCTCCATATAAATAATGACGCTTGAAGTGCCAAGGTCAACCCCTATATTTCTGCCAAGCATGCCCGACTCACCTCCCTGTAAAAAAGTATGGGCTTAACTGAAATTAAAATGAAGCAACTCCGTTGAGCACATTGTAAGTGAAGTTGATTTCGCTCTTTGTCTCGCCCTTGGAATTTTTCTCGATTATGTTGACCATAACGTGCTTTCTGTCAATTGCCTCAACGGTGGATTCGGTATAAGAACCGAAATTACCGAGCTTGAAGAAGCTGTCACCGATATCAATAAATGTTGCAATCTCAGCAGGTGTTTTTGAATATTCGCCTGCGCTCGCCTTGGTAAGATCAAGCACAACGAGCTGAGAAGCCTTTACTATAACGCCGAATTTATAAAGGTCGGAAGTCTCACCAACATCAAACAGCACCATTTCGCTGCAGGGTGTGTCAACAACTGTCATCTGTGTGTTTGTCGGCAGATAAATTGCACACAGCGAAGCGTAGTTTGCACCGCTGTCCTGCTTGGTAAAGTAGAGATAGCCGCCGCTGCGCTTTGAAGCCTCGGTAAGGTATTCTATCTTCATATCAAGCGGATACTCAAACATCAGCAGCACGTTGCCGCTCTTTTCAATTCTGGCAAGAGCTTTTTTTCCGTTATACTCAAAGGTTTTATACTCCTTGCCGCCATAGGTAAACACGCTTTCCATTTCATACTTTGCGGCAACCTCTTTGGCAATGTATGTACTCAAAGACTGAGCCTCAAGCGGCTCACCGCTCTTGAAAAGCTCTGTGTTTTCGCCGCAGGCAGTAAACGAAAGGACAACTGCAACGAGCAGAAGAAGTGCGGTGATTCTTTTTACTGTTTTCATCATTATTTCTCCTTTTTTCCGAAAATAATGAACTTGCTGAAAATATAGTTCAGTACTACAACTATTACCGCAAGACCGATTTTGACAAGCATTTTTCCGCCGAGCGCAAAGCCGGGAAAAATTTCAAGCACGAAGCTGTCAAAGCCGAGCCACGTAATAAATATGAGCAAACCAAGCTCCTCTATACCGAGAGAAATAAGGCGTGCGCTGACGAACGACGGCACCTCTTTTTTAAGCACCTCAGCCCTCCAGCTCTTGCTCTCAAAGACAAACAGCTTGTTTGTGACAAAAGCGAAAACAACCGCCGCAACCCAGGCTATGATATTTGTAACAAGGGTAAGGTCAAAATCGATTGTCGCTGTGAAGAACAGATCAAAGAGCTTGAAAACGCCGAAATTGACAACCGTTGTCAGAACTCCAAAAACAAGATATGTCACCGTTTCTCTGTTGACCAGCTTTTTGAAAATTGTTTTAATCTTTTCCATTATTTGCTCCGAATTTCTATTTTACGGGATAGTCACCGGTAAAGCACGCATCACAATAGGTTTTGCTGCAAGCGCCGATAAGCTCACCGAGTGTGTTTTTATCAAGGAAGCCGAGCGTATCCGCACCGATGATTTTACAAAGCTCCTCAACGGAATAGCGGTTTGAGGTCAGCTCCTCACGGGTGGGTATATCCGTTCCGTAAAGGCAGGGGTAGTGAAGAGTCGGCGATGAAATTCTGACATGAACCTCTTTTGCACCTGCAGCCTTGAGAAGGCGGACAATATCTGCACAGGTTGTGCCGCGGACAATGGAATCGTCAACCATAACAACCTTTTTGCCCTTGACGGTTTCACTCAGAACATTGAGCTTAATTCCGACCGAAGAAGCACGCTGCTCCTGAGTAGGCTTGATAAAAGTTCTGCCGACATAATTATTACGCACAAAGCCCATTCCGTATTCAATTCCGCTCTCTCTTGCGTAACCGATTGCCGCATCAATACCGGAATCGGGCACACCGATTACGATATCGGCATCAACGGGATGCTGACGGGCAAGAAGTCTGCCTGCCTGCACGCGTGAGCCGTGAATTGATACACCGTCCATAACGCTGTCGGGTCTAGCGAAATAAATATACTCGAAAATACAGATTTTTCTTGAGCAATTCTCTTTCTGATAGTATGTGCGCATACCCTCGCCGTCAATCACAATAATTTCACCGGGCTTAACATCACGAACAAAATCAGCCCCAAGTGCGTTAAGAGCACAGGTTTCGGAAACTACAACATAGCAACCCTCTTTTGTGATACCAACCGTGAGCGGACGGAAGCCGAACGGGTCACGCACCGCAACAATCTTACGCGGACTCATTACAACAAAGGAAAATGCACCTCTGAACTGTTCAACGGCATTTTTAACCGCCGCCTCAACACTGTGACAGAAAAGACGCTCTCTTGCGATAAGCTGAGCCATTATTTCCGCATCGGAATTGGAGCGAAACATTGCACCCTTCTTTGCAAGGTCACTGCGAAGCTCATCAGCATTTACAAGGCTGCCGTTGTGGGCCAGCGCAAGTCTACCCTTGCCGTAGCGCATAACAAAGGGCTGAGCGCTTTGAATATTTGATGATTTTGAAGATGAGTAGAGTACATGGGCTACGACATTCTGACCGTTGAGCTTTTCGAGCTTTTCCTCGTCAAAAACATCTGCCGCAATACCCATACCCTTGGTGCTTTCGATAACACCGCCGTTACTTACGGCAATACCGCAGCTCTGCTGACCGCGGTGCTGCATTGCATACAAAGCGAGATAGGCATATTCTGCCGGATGATCAACAAAACCGTTGCCGTAAAGGGCAAAAACTCCGCATTCCTCGTGCATTTCTTATACTTCCTTTCGATGTTAGAGCTAAAAACTATATAATGATTCATTATAATATATTATAATATAATAAAATGACCGATTTGGCAATAAAAAATTAAAGTTTTATTGCAATACGTTTATCAAAAAAAAGATTCTGTCATTCTGAACGCAGTGAAGAATCTTAAAAACTCCCTCAGTAAGCTTACGCTGACAGCTCCCCCACGAGGGAACCGAAAAGATTCTTCGCTTATCGCTCAGAATGACAATCACATTAAACGCATTCTTACCGACCAAAAAAGCAGCCTTGCAAAATGCAAAGCTGCTTTTATGATTTATTTACTGAATTTCAAATTCAACATTCTGTGCGTGGCAGCAAGCGATAAGGTCGCCCATTGTTGCATCGAACATACCCTTATACTTTGCGGGTGTGACAATCTTCATTGTCTCGATGTCTGCTTTCATAGAAATGTTGTTTTCGCTCTTATACTTTCTTACCTCGGATACGCATTCCTTGACAAGCTCACCGAACTCAAGGCTTTCAGCATCGTCCTCACCGTCAACGCTCCAGAAGTTCATATGCAGGCAGTCAATACCCTCTTTTGCTCTGAAAGCATCCTGATAGATAAACTCTGTCATATGGGGAACAAAGATGCCGTACATCTTGAGAATGTTGAGCAGGCAGTAGTAGATAGCTGCCTGACCGCTTCTGCGTGCCTCATAGCCGTGAACCTCGGGCTGATAGAGTCTTTCCTTGCTGATTTCTACATAGTAATCGCAGAAATCTTTCCAGAAGAAATCGTCAACCTCATGTCTTGCAGAGCCGATTTCATACTCGTCAAGCAGCTTTATGCAGCGGCGCATTGTCTGCTTGCAGCGCTCAACAATCCACTTATCAACAGGCAGAAGCTCAGCAGGAGCATCCTCCTTATTGAAATCCTCAAGGTGAGTAAGGGTGAACTTTGAAGCGTTCCAGAGCTTTGTAAGGAAGCGGTTTGCAATCTTGAGCTCGTCATCGGAGAAGTATGTGTCTGTGCCGAGCTTTGTATTTGCAGCCCAGTAACGGATACAGTCAGCACCGAACTCCTCAACAAGCTGTGCGGGTGACTTGACAGCGTTACCCTTTGACTTACTGATCTTCTCACCCTTCTTTGCAAGAACGAAGCCGCAAACCATGATATCCTGCCACGGAATGTTACCTGTGTGATACATGCTCTTTGCGATTGTATAGAAAGCCCATGTTCTGATGATTTCGTGTGCCTGTGTACGCATTGTCATCGGAGCGAGCTTGCCTGAAATATCTGTGCCGTCGGGCTCTTCCCAATGTGCATTGATCTGCGGTGTCATTGAAGATGTTGCCCATGTATCGAGAACCGATGATTCGGGGATCCACTCGCTGCAGCCGCATTCGCAGGTTGCTTCGGGAGTGAACTCAAGCGGATTGACGGGAAGGATGCTCTCGTCTGCAAACATCGGCTTGCCGCACTTCTTACAGTACCATACAGGGAACGGAACGCCGAAATAGCGCTGACGGGAAATACACCAGTCCCACTTGAGGTTTTCAACCCATACATCGTAACGGCTCTTCATAAATGTGGGGTACCAGTTGATCTTCTTACCTGCCTCAACAAAGAGATCCTTGTGAGAAAGGATGTCGATATACCACTGGCGTGAGGGAAGAATTTCAATCGGCTTGCCGCAACGCTCATGAGTCTGAACAGGGTGAACAATATCCTCTACCTTTTCAAGCAGACCCTGCTCCTCCATCATCTTAACAAGCTCTTTACGTGCGCCGTAAACGCTCATGCCTGCAACATAGGGAACGCTCTCGTCCATTCTGCCCTCTGTTGTGATAACCTTGCGGTAAGGCAGATTGTGCTTCTCGCACCAGTCAACGTCAGTCTGGTCGCCGTAGGTAGCGCACATAACAACGCCTGTACCCTTTTCAAGGCTTACAATTTCATCTGTAAGAATCGGAACCTCATAGCCGAATACGGGAACAACAGCCTTCTTGCCGACATACTTTGCATAGCGCTCATCCTCGGGATTGACGAAGAGACATACTACGCCGTAAAGCAGCTCGGGACGGGTTGTTGCAACGGTGAGAGGCTCACCGTCAACCATAAAGTAGATATAGTTGAATGTTGATTTGATATCGGCGCTGTCAAGCTCAGCCTGAGCGATTGAAGTCTGACACTCTGTACACCAGAGAACGGGAGACTCCTTAACATAAGCCTTACCCTCTTTTGCAAGACGGATAAAGGATTTCTGTGAAATGCGGCGGCTGCGCTCGTTGATCGTCTCGTAACGGAGATTCCAGTCAACAGAGAAGCCGAGGGACTTCCAGAGCTCTGTGAACTCTTCAACATACTTTGCGGTTGTGCTCATGCACTTCTCGTAAAGCTCTTCACGGGAGAGATCCTTTGCCTTGATGCCCTCTTCCTTTTCAACAAGACGCTCGGTCGGCAGACCGTTATCGTCAAAGCCGAAGGGATAGAAAACATTGTAGCCCATAAATTTGCGGTAACGGGCAACCATCTCTGCCTGAGTGTAGGAGAAGATGTGACCGATATGAAGTGAACCGCTTACCGTCGGAGGCGGAGTATCAATTGAATAGATCTGGTTGGGGCTTTCGGGATCGAAACGATAGATATCCTCGTCTGCCCAGAGTTTCTGCATGGCTTTTTCAGCCGTTCTGAAGTCATACTTTTTTTCGAGCATTATTTCTGCACCTTCCTTACTGCGATAACAACATCCTTGCCGTTAATGTCGAGCTTTTCACCGTCAACAGACTCTGCTCTTACGATTTCGTCGGCAAGAAGCTCTTTGGAAACGGACTCAACGCTCGGAGCAAGAAGCTGCTCAAACTCATCATCGCTTGAGTAAGTGATAACAATTCTGTCCATAACCTCAAAGCCCGAGGACTTACGCATATTCTGAACCTTTGAAACAAACTCTCTTGCATAGCCCTTCTGAATGAGCTCAGGTGTGAGAACTGTATCAAGTACAACTGTGATGTTTCTGTCGGATGCGCTGACAAAGCCCTCCTTCTGACCTGTGCTGACAAGCAGATCGTCAGCAGTAAACTCAACGTCTGTGCCGCCGAGATTTACCTTGTGTACACCTGCGCTCTCGATATCGGCAAGTACACTGTCACCGTCAACGGATGCGAGATATTCACGGATAGCGTTGAGCACCTTGCCGTACTTCGGACCGAGGGTCTTGAGCTGCGGCTTGATATCGTGAGAGATGAAGCCCTTTGTGGAGGCAACCTGCTCTGCACACTCAACGTTGAGCTCCTCTGCGATAATGCTGAGCATTTCTGCGTCAAACTTCGCATCGTCACCGTCTACACAAACAAGCAGACGTGAAAGGGGCTGACGGATTTTGAGATTTGCAAGGTTTCTTGCGTTTCTCGCAATACCTACGGAGTTATATACAAGCTCCATATCGTGCTCAAGTGCTTCGTCGATGTAGCTTTCGTCACATACGGGGAAGTCACATATATGAATACTGATGGGAGCATCGGGATTGTTCTTGCGTACAAGTGACTGGTAGATAGTCTCTGTTACAAACGGTACAAACGGAGCAGCCAGTCTGATAAGGCTTTCAAGAACGGTGTAGAGTGTAACATAAGCGGCAATCTTGTCCTCTGTAAGCTCGCTCATCCAGAAACGGCGGCGGCAGCGGCGGACATACCAGTTGGACATAATATCAACAAAGTCAACAAGCTCTCTTGCAGCCTCTGTGATGTGGTAACCGTCAAGCTCTGTATCAACCTTTTTGATGAGGGAATTGAGAGCACCGAGAATCCATCTGTCCATCATTGTCAGCTTGCAGTCAGCGAGCTTATACTCTGCTGCGTTGAAGCCGTCAATGCCTGAATAGAGGTTGTAGAAGTGGAAAGTATTCCACATTGTGCCCATAAATCTGCGCTGATGCTCGTTGATTGCGTCACCGTCGAAGTTAGTTGAAATCCAGGGAGCGGATGAAACGTAGAAATACCAACGGATAGCATCTGCACCGTGCTTGTCCATAACCTCCCACGGGTCAACAACGTTGCCCTTGTGCTTGGACATTTTTATACCGTCCTTATCGTTGACAAGGCCGAGAGCTACGCAGTTTTTGTAGGGTGATTTGCCGAAGATAGCGGTAGAAATAGCCTGGAGAGAATAGAACCAGCCTCTTGTCTGGTCGCTGCCCTCACTGATGAAATCTGCAGGGAACTGCTTCTCAAACAGGTCTTTGTTCTCAAAGGGATAGTGGTGCTGTGCAAATGGCATTGCACCTGAGTCGAACCAGCAGTCGATAACCTCGGGTACTCTGTGCATTGTGCCGCCGCACTCACACTCGAATGTAAGCGGATCAACGCTGGGCTTATGCAGGTCAACATCGGGTGAAGCGCCTGTGAGAGAGCAAAGCTCCTCAACGCTGCCGATTACGTGATGCTTTTCGCACTTGTCACAAACCCATACGGGCAGCGGTGTGCCCCAGTAACGGTCACGGGAAATTGCCCAGTCGATAACGTTGCTGACAAAGTTGCCCATACGGCCGTCACGGTAGGTCTCGGGGAGCCAGTTGACGGAAGCGTTATCTGCCGTAAGCTCGTCACGAAGTGAGCTCATTGCGATAAACCATGAGGGTTTGCCGAAATAGAGCAGCGGGCTGTCGCAGCGCCAGCAGTAGGGATACTGATGCTCCATGGGAAGAACCTTGAAGAGCGGACCCTCGTTGCTGAGCTTTGTGATAATATCGGGATCGCAGTCGATAACAAATCTGCCTGCATAATCTGTTACAACATCAGGGAAACAGCCACGCTCGTCAGCAAGTCTGACAAAAGGCAGCTTGTACTTCTTACCTACGCGTGAGTCATCCTCACCGAAGGCAGGAGCAATGTGAACAATACCTGTACCGCTGTCAAGAGTTACATAGCCGTCGCAGGTAACAAACCATGCCTTGTGAGCATAGTTTTCCTTGATGTACGGGAAAACAGGCTCGTACTTCTTGTACTCAAGGTCTGTACCCTTGTATGTTTCGATAACTTCGTACTTACCCTCTTCGAAAAGACCGTCAACAAGTGCCTTTGCAAGGATATAGTTGCCGTCCTCAGCCTTGATCTTGACATACTCAGCATCGGGGTTTACGCAAAGACCGACGTTTGAGGGAAGAGACCAGGGAGTGGTTGTCCATGCAAGGAAGCAAGTATCCGGCTCGTCAAGGAGCTGGAAACGGACATAGATCGAACGGGTTTTGATTGTCTTATAGCCCTGTGCAACCTCGTGAGAGGAGAGTGCTGTACCGCAGCGAGGGCAGTAGGGAACAATCTTGTGGCCGTGGTAGAGCAGACCCTTTGCGTCAATCTGCTTGAATGCCCACCATACGGACTCGATATAGCTGTTGTCGTAGGTGATATAGGGCTTTTCAAAATCGGCCCAGAAGCCGATACGCTCGCTCATATCCTCCCAGAGATCCTTATACTTCCATACGCTCTTGCGGCACTTATCGATAAAGGGAACAATTCCGTAGCCTTCAATATCTGCCTTGCCGCTGAAGCCGAGCTCCTTTTCAACCTCAAGCTCAACAGGCAAGCCGTGAGTATCCCAGCCTGCCTTACGCTCAACGTGGTAGCCCTTCATTGTGCGGTAGCGGGGAATAAGGTCCTTGATTGAACGGGTCAGGATATGACCGACGTGAGGCACGCCGTTAGCTGTGGGCGGACCGTCGTAGAATGTGAACTCGGGCTTACCCTCGTTCTTCTTAACGCTTTCTTCGAAGACGTGGTTTTCTTTCCAGAATTCACGCACTTCTCTTTCGCTTTCAGTAAAGCTGTACTGTGCATCAACCTTGTCAAACATAAGCATTTTCTCCTATTTTACTTATAGAAATACGCATATATAATAACACCCGCGTATTTTATAGTCAAGAAGATTTTTTATCATTGATATGTTTTTGTCCGTCTGCACAAAACCTTTGTCAAAACTTCTTGCCGTAACAGCAAAATTGTGGTATTATCTGGCAAGAGAAAGATAAGGGGGTTAATTTATGACTGCAAATGCAAAATCAAGAAACAGCAGCATTGATTTGCTCAAACTCCTGTTTGCGATAACGGTTGTGCTGTTCCATTTCGGCGGCAGACAAGGTGTCAACATGGTTACGGGCGGCTATCTGGTTGTTGAAGGCTTTTTCATGATTACTGGATACTTTATGATGAATTCCGCAAGCAAGGCTCGGGAAAATGATATTGCGCGCGATACCCTGCGCTTTATTTCGCGCAAATACAGCTCAATTTTTCTGCCTCTGCTTTTTTCGGTAATCATTTCTTTTTCGGTAACCGCAATCTATAAAAATTATTCTCTCAAAGAATTGCCTTTTGAGATAATCTATATGCTCAGCGAAATTCTGCCCTTGCAAATCACGGGAATGCACACGCTGGCTTCAACGGGCGTTTCGTGGTATCTTTCGGCAATGCTGCTTGCACTGCTGATCCTGTATCCCATTGCCCGTACGGCAGGCAAAAAGTTTTCAAAAATCATATGCCCCATTCTTGTTTTTGTAATTTATGGCTCGCTGTGTCTCAAATTCAAACAGCTGAATATTATCACCGATCTGTATTATGAGCTTCCCATACGTGTAGGACTCCTCAGAGGAATTGCCGGTATCTGCACGGGATGTATGATTTATGAATGTGTCAAAGCAACCGAAAAGCATAAACTCACACGTCTTGGCGAAATATGCTTTCTTGTTGCGGAAATAGTTTGCGTTGTTTTCATCACTGTAACAATCTGCTCGCACGCCAAACAGGTTACTGATTTTTTCACCCTCCCGTTCTTCTTTGTTCTGATTTACAGTTTTTTCGGCAGAAAATCACTTTTTTCAAAGAATTTTTCATTTGATTTCACAAAGCACCTCGGCTCGGCAAGTCTGCTGATTTACCTCAACCACAATTACTGGAATTATTTCCTGGCGTTTTATCTTGTAAAGCTTTATCCGGATATGTCAACTGCTTTCAAGTTTGCATTTTACGTTATGATGATAACCGCATCCTGCATTCTGGTTCAACTGTTATCCGTAATTACGGAAAGACTGAAGGAAAAATTCAAGCCGTTTTTCAAGAAAAATTTTATCGGAGAATAAAAACAAGGGACTGTTCAGAGCGAGCAGTCCCTTAAAAATTTATTTTTTCTTTTCGTTTTCTTCCCGGCGTTTTTTCGCACGGTAACGCATTACAAACCAGAGAATAGTAAGCACCTGAAGAATTGCCGCAGTAATGAAAATAAAGTTAAGATCATCAACCGCAAAGGTCAACCTCAGACACACGACAAACGACCATATAAGTCCGCTGAGCGTGATAAGCCTTGCCGTAAGGTTCCACCACAGCTCGCTGAAAACGAGAATAACTATCAGCGAAACGGGAACGGCGTAGGCAAAAAGCAACCACGAATCGTCCCACACATTGATGAGCCTGAGAACAAAAAACGCGATTGAGGCAACGAGAAAAACAAGCCCTGCGCTCAGCAGCGGAATGACGATACGGTTTGTGAGGTACGGCTTTTTTTTCGGCAGTTTGGGCTTTTCGTCGCTGATAATATCGTTGAGCGTCACGCCGAAAAGCTCAGCAATTTTCTGCAGCACGACAACATCGGGCACACCGTCGCCGCGCTCCCATTTGGAAACAGATTTATCCGAATAATTAAGTTTTTCAGCAAGCTCCGCCTGAGTTATATTAGATGCTTTGCGCAACTCAGTTATGTTTTTCGCTATATTGGCTCGCAGCTGTTCCTCTGTCAAAACCTCACCGCCCTTCCTTAAAGTTTTTTGTATTATACTATATAATTTTTGAAAAATCAAGCCCGTTTTCGTTGAAACAGCGTGCATTCTACCGTGGGTAGAGAGAAAAAGCCGAACTCTACCGGACAGAATTTACGTAGTAGAACTTCTCTATTAATTAATAGGGTGACAAAACCGATACACTTTGGGTATCATTGTATCATCGGCGCAAAATATAAGCTGTCGAAAACAAACATGAAAAATCGGAAGGTATCAAAAATGTCAAAAGTCAAGTACAGCTACTACGAAGTACCTATGGTTTCTTCCATTGAGGAAATGATTAACCTCGCCCTCAAGGAGGCCGCAAACAAAATTGTATACAAATTCAAGGTCAACGATGAAATTCACAGCATGACCTATGAAGCATTTATCAACCGTGTATATTCACTCGGCGCTTACCTCACAGCCAACGGTGAGAGTGCAGGCAGAATTGCCTGCCTCGGTGCAAACAGCATCAACTGGATAACAGCATACTTCACCGCCCTGCGAAGCAGCGGTGTTTATGTTCCGCTCGATGCTCAGCTCCCCGAGAAGGATATTATCCATCTTCTCAATGACAGTGAGTCAAGTGTAATTTTCTACGACAAAAAATTTGAAACAATGCTTATGAAGCACCGTGAGGAGCTTGGCGGAATCAAACTCTTTATCGGCTTTGACCGTACTGAAACAGAGGGCAGCTTTATCTCATTCCGTGAGGCTCTCGACAAGGGCAGTGAGCTTGACAAGAGCGAATATCTCGCCTGCAAGAGCGACCCCAACGCTATGAAGATGCTCGTTTACACATCAGGTACAACCGGAATGTCCAAGGGTGTTATGCTTACAGAGAAAAACCTTGTTTCCTGCGTCTGCTACGGTCTACAGGTTTCTACCGTTTTTGAAACAGGTCTTTCCCTCCTCCCCTACAGCCACACTTACGAAAGTGTTGCAGACCTGCTTGTTTCTTTCCACAAGCATTCTACACTCTGCATCAACGAAAACCTCAAGGCAATCGTAAAGAACTTCAAGATTTACCAGCCCGAATATGTTTACATCGTGCCTGCAATTGCTGAAATGCTCGTTAGCCGAATCACAAGAGAGATTGAAAACAAGGGCAAGACAGGTCTTTTCAACGCTCTTGTAAAAATGAGCAACGGTCTGAGAAAAATCGGCATTGACAAGCGCAGAAAGATTTTCTCATTCATCCACGAAAACTTCGGTGGCAAGCTCAAAAAAATTGTCTGCGGCGGTGCTGCAATCCGTCCCGAAGTAGGCGAATTCTTTGATAACATCGGTCTGAGCCTTATCAACGGCTACGGCATTACAGAGTGTTCACCCCTCGTTTGTGCAAACCACGATGCCGCAAACGATTACCACACAGCAGGTATAAAGCTGCGCTGTATTGATTGGCGCATTGATGACCCGAACGAAGAGGGTATCGGCGAAATCTGCATCAAAGGTGATACCGTAATGCTCGGCTACTACAACCGCCCCGACCTTACAGCTGAGGTAATCAAGGACGGCTGGTTCTACACAGGTGACTATGGCCGTATCAACGACAGAGATCAGCTCATCATCTGCGGCAGAAAGAAGAACATCATCGTTCTTGACAACGGTAAGAACATCTATCCCGAGGAAATCGAGGGCTATATCCAGAACCTTGACTTTGTCAGCGAGGTTGTTGTCAGCGGCGAAAAGAGCGACAGCGGCAACGCAAGCGCACTTATTGCAGAGGTATTCCTCAGCGAAATGAAGCCCGCTGCAGAGGTTCTCAAGAGCATCCGTGAGGCTTGCCGCGAGCTGCCGATTTACAAGCAGATTTCAAAGGTAAAAATCCGAGATGTCGAATTTGATAAAACAACATCACGCAAAATCAAGCGCCACAGCGCCGAAAAGAGCGAAAAAACCGATAAGGAATGATTAAAATGACCGTGAAGAAATTTTCCGACTGGCTCGTAGCTTCGGATATCGACGGCACTCTCCACTCAAAGCTGCGTACACTGCCTAAGGTGAACAAAAAAGCCATTGATAAATTCATGGCTCATTCAGGTAACTTCACACTTGCCTCCGGCAGACCCGTATGCTCACTTGAGAGAGCTTACCGCTCTGTCAGCCCGAACTGCCCGGCAATAATTCTCAACGGCTCGGGTATATACGACTACGGCACAAACAGCCTTGTCTGGAAGCAGACGGTAAGCGCCCGGGGCAGAGATTTTGTAAAATACATCAGCCGCAAATATTCAAAGGGGCTGAACAGAATCGAAGTCGGAATCTTCGGTCTTGAAAAAGTATACATCACCAGCAAGGGTCTTTTCTCGCTCGGTCAGATGTTTTTTGACAGCGTTCCTTATATCATCACCAATATTGATTCCGTTCCGGATGACGATTGGTTCAAGGTTATCTTCTGGGGCAACCCGCTGATCATCAAAAAGATTAAGGCGGAAGCGGAAAAAGCGGCAGACAAGGGCAACTTTATGTCCTCCTCTCCCGTTTCATTTGAAATGCTTGACTGCGGCGTACATAAAGGCACTGCTGTGATGAAGCTCGCAGAGCTGCTAGGCGTAAAGAAAGAGCATACAGCCGCCATCGGTGACTACTATAACGATTGGGATATGCTCAAAACCGTAGGCTTTCCTGCCTGTGCAGGTCAGGCACCAAAACCGATACACAAAATATGTAAATACGTTGCCTGCCACTGCAACAATGGCTGTGTAGCCGACCTGCTCAACCTGATTATGAGCGGCAAGGCGGATTCGGTTTAACTGCTGCTTGACAAAATAAATATAAGTATCTATAATTAATAAACGATGTGCATAATGCACTGCGGGCATAAATGTCCGTAGTGCATTAAGTTTTTAGTTAATCAGTATAAATATGCGATATTTTTGCATAACTATTGACTAATCACAGTTTTTGTTGTATAAATATACAGTAGTTTTGTTATCTGTATTTATCAAAGGAGATTCAGCAATGAAACATTTACTTAAGCTTTCCGACCTTTCAAAGCAGGAAATCATCGACATTCTCGACCTTGCAGACCAGCTCAAATACTCAAAGAAGAATGGTATTGAGCACAAGTATCTTGCAGGCAAAACACTCGGTATGATATTCCAGAAATCATCTACAAGAACCCGTGTTTCCTTCGAGGTTGGTATGTATGACCTCGGCGGCAGCGCTCTTTTCCTCAGCTCACGCGACCTGCAGATTGGCAGAGGCGAACCTGTTGAAGATACAGCACGTGTTCTTTCACGCTATCTTGACGGTATTATGATCCGTACATTCGACCAGGAAGAGGTTGAAACACTTGCAAAGGTAGGCTCAATCCCGATCATCAACGGTCTTACCGACTACTGCCACCCCTGCCAGGTACTTGCAGACCTTATGACAATCCGTGAGCATAAAGGCTCACTTGAGGGTCTTAAGCTGTGTTATGTAGGTGACGGCAACAATATGGCAAACTCCCTCATTGCAGGCTGTATCAAGGTCGGCATGAAGGTAAGCATCGCCTGCCCCGACGCATATCAGCCCGATGCTGAGCTTATGAAGTGGGCAAGCGAAAACGGCGAATTCTGCTGCACAAGCGATATCGCCGCCGCTGTTAAGGATGCTGACGTGCTTTACACCGACGTATGGGCTTCCATGGGTCAGGAGGGTGAAGCAGAGGAAAGAAAGCAGATTTTCAAGGATTACCAGATAAACGACGCTGTTATGACTCTTGCCGCTCAGGGTGCAATGGTGCTTCACTGCCTGCCTGCTCACCGTGAGGAGGAAATCACCGCAAAGGTATTTGAGGAACACGCAGACGAAATCTTTGACGAGGCTGAAAACAGACTCCACGCACAGAAAGCCGTTATGGTCAAGTGCATGGGCGACGGCACTCACTGATGAGCCGCTTTTTCTCACAAATACTTAATTTGTTTTTTCCTGCCCGCTGTCCGATTTGTAACAGAATCGAACAGCGGCAGTTTCATATGTGCGACAGATGCAAGCAGGAAGTCACAAGAGTGACAGAGAGGTGCATAGGCTGCGGCTGTGCAAAAGATTCGTGCACCTGCTCAAAGCATCCGTTTTCGCTTTGCCTCGTTTCGCCTTTTGTCTATGAGGGCAAGCTGCGTGAAGCAATACACCGCTTCAAATTCGGCGATGAAACCTCACTTTCGGTTTTCTTCGGCAAAGAGGTTGCCGACAGCGTAAAAGAAGAATTCGGCAACGTTGATTTTGATATCATAACCTGCGTGCCGCAGACAAAGCGCAAGAGAAGAAAAAGAGGCTATAACCAGTCTGCTCTGCTGGCAAAGGAAATATCAAAGCAGCTTTCTGTGCCGTTTGATGAGCTGCTGCTTATCAAAACCCGTAACACGCCCGACCAGCACACACTGAAAGGCAAGGCGAGGATTGCAAACCTCAAAAACGCCTTTGCCGCCGACAAGCCCGACTCTGTAAAGGGCAAAACGATTCTGCTGTGTGACGATATCAAAACAACAGGCGCTACGCTCAACGAGTGCCGCAAAACTCTGCTCAAAGCAGGGGCAACAGCCGTATGCTGTGCGGTAATTGCGGTAACACCCGAAAAGGTAATATGACAAAAAAACAGACCGACGAAGTTCTTTACGAACAACCGTCGGTCTTTTGCTTTTATGGATTTATATTATTTAATTGCCTGTGACTGCATGCCGTAGCAGTTTTCAGCAACAACCTCAAGAGTATATTCACCCATGGGCAGATTTTTGAGCTTGATAGTTACAGTATCCGGTACATCGTAATTATAGTATTCGGCAAGAGTTTTGCCTACGGGCGTTCTGTTGCCCTGTGCGTCAACCGCATAGGCTCTGTAAATGAACACAGGCATACCGTCCTGTGACTCTGCGGCGGCAAAGGTTACCTTTCCGCCGTTCACATCAAGCGCAGTACCCTCTTTGAATACGGGCGGCTTTGAGCGTACCATCTGCTTAGCAGGTGTATATTTACGCTCAAACGGACTTGAGAGGTTATACTCTACAAGATATTCCTCTGCAGTAAGGTCAACCGCTCTGAAGCGCATACGGTTATTTGCATCAACCTCAACGACCCAGAAGCTTGCAACCTTCTTATGTCCGTCGGGATGAACCGTACGCTCATCGTCAACGGTAAGTTCAACATAGTAAAGTCCGCCTGTGCCGAGCGCTGTAAATTTATCCTGCCAGATTGAGCGCGGGTCATTAATAGGATAATGTGAGTGGCCCGAGAAATCAACAACCTGCGGATATTTCTCAAGAATGTCCTTGAAATCAGGCATACCCCAGCCGTCAAACTCAGAGCTGCCGTAAACAGTACCGAAAACATGCTCGTGGTGAATTACAAAAATCGGCTTGAGCGGGTCATCCTCAACAGCGGCATCAAGCTGCTTAACAAGCCACTCTCTCTGATACTGGCTGTAATGCTCACCAAATGTTGCGCTGACAGAAAGGCCGATAAAGTGGAAGCCGTTTATAACCTCGTGGAAATCTGTCGGCTGACCTGTAACGCTTGTGAAATATTCACCAGCGGCGGTGTTGCCCATTGAGCTGCTGTCGTGCGATTTGGCAATAACGGAAAGAGCCTTTGTACCGTCCTTGAGTACGGCATCCTGTGCAGCCTTGAAGCTTGCGAATGCGAGCTTTGTACCGCGGTCTGTCAGGTCACCTGCCATAAGAACAGCATCAAGCTTCTTATACTCCTTATCGTTTTCGGCAATTTCATAGCCGAGCTTTATCATCTTTTCAATACGTGTGGTCTGTTTGTCACCGATTGTGGCAACGTGTGAATCGCTGCTTATAATAAAACGCATAACGGGAGTAAAATCGCTTGTGTCTGCAGGTGCTTCGGGCGCGACGAAATTTGACGCAAGCGTACCGAAGAAGGTAAGGAACGCGAGGAAAAAAGAAATTACGCTGTTCATATAAACTCTCCTATGTAAAAAATGTTGGTTTTATTATATCACTTTTTACCTGAAATTACAACAGGCTGTCCCGCAAAACGGAACAGCCTGCGCTAACTATTCTACATACGAATATACTGCCCACGCATCAACCTGAACGGGGTAGGTTTCCCTGATGTTCGTATCGTCATAAATCACACGGATTTTGTCACCCTTTTTAAGTGAAGAAAAATAAACATTCGGCGTGTATGAAAGCAGTTTTGAGGAGCTCACATCAACTATTTTATCTTTGCCGATTCCTCCTGCATCACTAATTGTTTTTACACGCAGGCTTTTCTCACTGCTCTGAAGCACAACGGCATCAAAACTCGGTTGGTCGTTATACCCTACGGGAGCGGTAACACCGTTGAGCACATCGGTTGTTCCCTCCTGCCCTTTTTTGCTGTCCTCAATAAAATCGACACAGGCGGAGTATTCACTTATACTCATATCAGCATAACCGATTATCAGGTCTTTATTACGCGAATTATCGTTACTGCCAAGAGAATTGCGTTTGATCAAAGTGTAACCGTCATACCAATAGAATACCGTACCGCCGTCCTTGAGCATATCGCTCTTTATTTTGCCTGTTTTTGAATCCGCTTTGGCTTTTTCTATGAGCTTATCAGCATCCAGCTTGCCCGAATTAAGAGCCTCTCCAATATAATAATCTCTGCCGTCAAGTGTAATGTCAGCTTTGTCAAGGCAATAGAGATAAACGTGATAGCCGTTGTTTTTGTAAAAGCCCTCATCCGTCACCCAGGTCACACCGCTGTTTCTGCTTTTCTTAACGGTCAGCTCATAATTATTCTTGACTTCAACTGCAGAGGTTGTGTATTCGACTGACTGCTGCTCGGTAATATCGTTTTCATTCAGCCCGAAGTATTCAACAGCCTGTCGCCTGCACTCAGCATCCAGCTCTTTGACATAGGTCTGCGTATCGTAATCGACACCTATCGGGAATTTTGCTTCAAGGTCCTTTATATAATCTGCGCCCATTCCCGGCTCCCAATACTCTGTAAGAGCATAGGTATCCTCTCCTGTCGAAACGTCCTTTTCAACAAGGAAGCTGAGCGCAAGCGGAGTAATGCTTCCGCCCTTTTCAACCAGCTCACCGTTTTCAACGCTGTATTCCTGATACATTGCAACAAGGTAAACAGTGAGCGTTTTTTCATAGCCCTTTTCCTCATCGCTGCCCGATTTTGCGGCAAGCACCTTATGTGCCTCACAGCTTACCATACCGTCAAGATAATGACCTTGGTTTTTATTCAACACATTTACTGTTATAATCTGCTCAAGCTCAGTGCTTATTTTCGGTGAATAATCCGTATAGTCACTTCCTTTCGGGTTTGTAAGGAAGCAGACAGCGGCAACAACACAAACAACAACTGCAGCAATTATAACCCAGAAAGCAGGCTTTTTATAGTTCATAACTCCTTTTATCCTCTCTTTTACTCCCACCTCGCCAAAGGCAAGCGGACACGCCGCAACAGACCTGCGGCTGATGCTCGCATTCAGCAGAGCGGCTGAATAGCTTTTTCTGCATTCCTCACCAAGCTCCCTTATAACCTTTTCATCGCAGGCGCTTTCAATATCACGGCAGAGCAGAATATAGGCAACCCACATCAGCGGATTGAACCAATATACGCTCAGCAGTAAAAATCCAAGCGGCTTTATGAGGTGGTCAAACCGCTTCAGATGTGCTCTTTCATGAGCGATAATCAGCGGCTCATCAGCCGTATCAATCTGATAAGGCAGATAGATTTTCGGACGGAATGTGCCAAGCACAAACGGTGATGAAACCGACTCGCTCTGATATATGTTACCTTCCTTTTTTGTGGCTGTGCGAAGGCTCAGCTTCAGCCTCAGCCAGCTTATGAGCGCATAGCTGAGCATAATGCAGACACCAAGCACCCACACGAGAGCCAGAATGCCCGTCAGCTCTACCTCTGCCCCTGCAGGCACGGCTGCATTTTCGTACAGGGTGTTTACTGCACCGTCAATCGCCTGAAAGCCCGTGTTGACCTCAAAGCTGTCTGAATATATCGCATCGGGGTTGATTGTGTTGACGCTCGGAATCAAACTGAAAACACTTTCAACAGAAAACGGGAACACAAGCCGCAGCGCAACAATACCCCACAGCGCACAGCTCAGCCACTTCGGTGCTTTTCTGAAAAGCAGCCTTATAAGCACAACCGCCAGCACAATCCAACCCGCGGTAATGCTGATATTAACAAGACTAATAAATGGTGCGCTGAGAAAAATCAGCAAACGCTCAAAAAGGTATGTCAGATCAACCATTCTTCTCCCTCCTTATTCTCCGATGATTTTGCGAATCTGCTCAATCTCCTCATCGCTCAGTGATTTTCTCTTTGCAAATGCGGCAATAAAAGCAGGCACAGAGCCCTCGAACTTCTTTTCCACAAGCTCATCAATTTCCGAAGCCTGCGCCTCCTCCTTGCTGACAAGCGAGGTTACAACGGCATTTTCGCTTTTGACAACACCCCTGTCGGAGAGCCTTTTTATAACGGTATAGGTTGTGGTTTTTGACCAGCCGAGCTGCTCCTTGCAAAGCTCCGAAAGCCTGCGCGAGCTTATCGGCTCATTCTCCCAGAGAATCAGACAAAAGCGGTATTCGCTTTCAAAAATTTTCGGAACTGACATTGTTTTCTACTTCCTTTCGGTTTGTTCTAATGCATTAGTACAACATCATTCTAACGCATTAGAACGGATTTGTCAACAAAAAAATAACGGCAGAAAAATTTCTGCCGCTGAATGAATTTTATTTTGCTTTTTTAAGGCTCGATTTGTACATAAAGTGTGCCGCAATAACCGCACACACACCGCTGACAAGCTTGCCGACGATTACGGCAAACAAAAACCTGCTGTCAAATGACATTGTAAAGGCAAGATGATCGCCGAAAACAAATGAGGCGGAAACAGCAAATGCCATATTCATCATTCTGCCCTTTGCATTCATTTTGCCTGCCATTTCAATAGTGGGAATACTGTTTGCAAGCGAAGAAATAAGACCGAGCACAGAGGTATCGTCAATTCCTATCTTCTTACCTGCCGCCGCAAAGAGCTTATTGAAAATTTTAGATATTACCGCAATCAGCGGAAAAACGCCCGCAAGAATAATGGCGACATCGGCAACGATTGCAAACGCATCCTTTACAGGGTTCATATATGGAATGAGCGTCTTTCCCGTAAGGTGGCTGAAAATCCCCGCCGCAAGACCGACCGTAATAACAATCTGAACGATTGTGCCGATTATGCCGAAAATCCTACGGCACAAATCGGGCTTGAAAACAAGACCGATACAGGTTATAACCGAAACCAGAATAAGCGGTATTATATTTAAGAAGAGCTGACCGACATCTATTCCGAGCATAATACCCGAAACGATACAGCCCACAGGCATTGTCGCAATACCGCAGAGTATGCCGCTGAGCACCTCTTTATGGTAAGCCCTGTCAATCATCTTCAGCGCAACGGGCACGGTAAAGCAGACCGTTGCACCGAGCATTGAAGCCACGACAAGTCCGTTATAACCGCCCATTATCTCATCTGCCGCAAGTGCCTTTGAGATAGCCGCTCCACCCATATCGTTGGCAATAAAGCTGCCGATAAACGACATATCAAGCCCCGTAAAAGCTGCAACAGGTGCAAACACAGGCTCAAGCAGCTTTGCGATTGACGGCGCAATACAAATCATACCTACCATCGCAAGCGAGAGCGTGCCCGACGCCATAATTCCTTTTTCAAATTCATCGCCCAGCTTCATCTTGTTGCCGATTATTCTGTCAACGGCTCCGAGAATAGCAAAGGCGGCAAAAATCCACTGTAATACTTGCATTCTTAACTCCTGAAAACTATTTTTACTTCATCGGGGCAAACAACCTCAGGCTCTGCCGAGCCGTTAAGCTCAACCGTAACGAAGCCGTACGGCGTAGGAAGCTCAACCCTTGCGTGTTCAAGGCCGAGAAGCGAGGGCGAAAGCGAAATCTCCTTAAGACCGGGCTTTACAATTTCAAAGCCGAGAAGAGCCTTGGGCAGAGAATATAGCGGCGTGCCGCCCCATGCGTGGCTGTGGTCAAAGCTGTAGGTCGGCTCGGGCGCAATGAAGCCCTCTACCAGACCCTTGGGACACGCCCTGACGGGAGCTTTCCACCGCTCAATAACCCTGAGCGTATATTCATCACGCAGACCGTTTGAATAAATCGCCTCGAGCAGATAGTGCGCAAAATAGGGCTGATAATCGCCCGGACATTCGTCGCTCATAATTTTATGTATGATTTGTGTCGCCGTTCCCCTGTCGCATACTCCGAAATATGCGGCAAGAATATTGGATTGCTTGAGATAATACCTTTTCTCAACATTCTGCGGCATCCAATGGCCGATTTCAACCTCTGACGGTGTGTTGAGTCCTTCAAAATACATACCCTTTTCGCTATCAAAGAGCTGAGTATTTATTGCACGCTGCAGAGCCTCTCTGCGCTCAAGACAATCCCTCTGCATAGCTGTCTGACCGAGCAGAGAATAAATCTCAGCCGCTGAGCCGAGCGCACCGAAATAAAACAGATTAAGGCACGTCTGACCGAGAGCCTTTGGCGGATGGTGCATTGATATTTCATCAATATAAATCCAATCCACAAACATATAGTCGGGCGGAGTTTCGATCAGACCGTTTTCGCCGACATAGGTGCCAAAAAGGTCAAGCAGCATAATCAGCGCATCCTCGCACTCGTGAAGCAAGCTCGTGTTGCCTGTAAGCTTGTAAACATCAAGCAGCATTCTCACCCATATCAGGCTATAGGTTGTATGGAACATTCTGCCACCGTTATTTCTTATCAGCTCAGCCGTACGCAGAATATCAAACTCCGCAAGCCTCATATCGCCGAATGAGAACACAGTCATAAGGCTTTCAATATAGTAATCTCCCGTACAGGCAAGCGGCTCGCAATGCTTCGGGCTGTCGAGGTGAAGTGTCTGGCGGCAATACCTGAGCGTGTGTCTGCAGGTATCAAGCACCTGATTCAGCTCGCAGTCCGATGTGAAAGTGCGTGCCTCTTTATCAACAGGATAGCATGTTGCAACAAAGCCTACGGTCAGCTCACATTCCGAATCGGAAAGATTCTCTGCCCGAACATCAAGAACACCTGCGCTGTGCATATAAAAGCTCCTGTACTCACCCTTTTCGGAAAGGATAACGTTCTCTGCATCCGCCTTTTCATCAATCTCACGGCAGGTAATTTCCGCTTTGACCGCACTGCTCGATGCAGCAAAAACAAAGCCTGCATAAATTCTGTCAAGCCCTACCTTAAATTCACGCTTTTCGCCGGGAGCAAGAATAATTCTTTCGCTGAGCAGCTTTTCCTCGCACGGAGGAATGGGAGCAGTTTCGCAGTGCCAGATATTATCCGTCACCTGAGCGTTAATATATTCATCGGGTTTAATCTGAGAATTGTAGCTGCGTGAGCCGTTGTATGCGCCGTTGAATCTGCACATCCAGCTTTCGTCTGTATGTACAAGCGTTTTTGTACCGTCAGCAAATGTCAGCACAGCGCTGAGCATAAAGCCGCCGTGACCTTTGGAAAATTCACAGCCGCGGTCGGGCTTCATACGCACCCTTGCAAAAAACTCCAGCTCATCGGAATTAATTTCTTTTTCCGCTTCATAAGCATAGTAATTCGGGCGCGCACGCTCATTGCTGAGAAAGTCGCCGCCTGCAGAAGCAGGACCCGTTGCAAAAACTTCACCGTTGATAAAGAGCTGAAACTGCGTATCTGCGCTGAATCGCAGGCTCACCTTTGCTATGGGATTTGAATATTTATATTTTTTGACAAACTCGGCAACGGTAAATATGCCCAGCTTATCCTCCGTAAGGTCGCTGTAACCGCAGGTTTGCCTGTCGGGATATTTTTCCTTAGGCAGCCATATCCATTTTTCACACAGCATAGCTTGTTCTCCTTCAGTTGTATTTACAGTATAATACAATAACATTCTGTTGCCTGCAACATAAAATAATCAGTATTCTGTCCGTATTACCTTTATGCCGCTGTCTACCAGCTCTGCCATTTTTTCCAACTCTTTTTCTGAGGGAATCGTTTCGTCATTATAATAGTAGCGCACATAATTTTCAAAATAGCTCTTACTTATGAGTGAATTAAGCGCCGATTCAAACAAATCCAGCTCCTTTGCAACAAAACGTGCCTGAGCATTCGGGTCTGCGCTATCGTCCGCTTTAAGGTTAAGAATTGTGCGGGCCGTATTGTAAGAGGTCACGAGCGTTGTCGGATAATCTCTGATAATTATGCAGCCATCCTCAACCGTATAATTAAATTCAAGCTGCCTGCGGCGGGCAGAAGGTATTATACCGGTACGAAGCTCAGCCTGCTTTTTCCTTGCGGCAGCCGATGCATCGGCAGTGAACACATACGGAATATATATTTCCATTTTAATTTTCCCTTTGTCGGGTATAATCTTTTGCTGAGTCTGCTTATCGATAAATCCGTTATAGACGCTATCTGCACAGCGGAAAACAAAATTTGTTACATACCCTGATGCAGTAGATGCGGACGCACCTACAACAACCGGAGAAAAAATCCTGCTGTTCTTGTCTATATAATGAATAATATCATCTGTCAATCGGTCAAATTCTGCTGTGTCGGAATGTTCGGGCAGAAAGAATTCTTTTAGTGCCGTCTGGCCGTCAATGCCTTCAATATCTTCAGGCAAGCGGACTTCTTTATCTGCAAGAAGTATTACTTTATCCATACCGAGTGCAACCGAACAAAGACCGATTTCAAACAGAACATTATCGCGCATTGCGTTTATTTCAACGTTTTCTCCGTTGCGCACCATAACCGCTTTATCGTGTCCCTCACAAATAAGAACAGCAAAATCAAAGGTAGGTATTTTTTTGATCAACATAGGAAGAAGGGCTATACGCTCCGCATGATTTGAACTTGCAAAAAGCTCACGCCAACAGCAGCACTCGCACCCTCTCGCCTCCAGCCCGTATTTTATACGGTCGGTAAGTCCCTTTTGCTCACTGATACCGCTTGAAAAAATAACAACATTTGTTTTTCTCTTCATTTTATCACCGCCGCTTTTATTCTATCAAAAACATTTTATCAACACAACATAATTTTTTATCATACATACAGCAGTATTTTTCTCAAGATAGCTTAAAAAAATAATTTTTCAACTTTTTTGAAAAATACTATTGACTTATTCCTTTTTTCGTGATATATTAGTCGAGCGTTAAGTTCGCTGGTGTAGCTCAGTTGGTAGAGCAGCTGATTTGTAATCAGCAGGTCGGGGGTTCGAGTCCGTCCACCAGCTCCAACGCTTTTTTATTGAAAAAAGTCAATATGGGTAGGTTCCCGAGTGGCCAAAGGGAGCAGACTGTAAATCTGCCGTCGACGACTTCGGTGGTTCGAATCCACCCCTGCCCACCATTTCGAGTGTTCATAACGGATTCAAGTTGTGAACACTCTTTTTCTTTGCTGAAAATCATATTTTTTATTGGTCGCAGACTGTTGAGGTCTGCGACCTTTTTTATGTTTTATGCCGTTATGCTTTCGGGTAATGCTTTGGGTATATAAGTCACCGCTACTCCTTGACGGGTATCGTTGCTGAACAGTTCTTCCTCTTGTATTGGCAATTCAATATAACCCACAAATCGGTAATAAATAACTATTCTCTGCGTTTTGTTTTTGCCTGTTCCCTCTGTTTCATAAACATCAATATGGTCTATGAGTTCGTGAAGTAACGGTGCAGTTATTGCTTCCATCCGCATAAATTTGCGTATTGCCGAAACAAAGGTTTCTTTATCCTGCTCTTTGTTTTTCAAAAGGATAATATCATTACGCAGTTTAGAAATTCTGACTTTCAGTTCTGCTCTTTCAACCTCATATTTGCGTGACATGTGCATAAACCATTCGTCTGTTACCTTGCCACTTGCGTTATCCTCATAGAGCTTTTCATACAGACTTGCTACCTTTTCCTGCCTTGACAGACATCTCTGCAGTTCACTCTGCAAATACGTTTGCTCTGTAAGTATATCCTTGTTGGTTTTCTGTGACAGTATTTCAGCAAAAGCATCTTCATCATATTTCAGATATGATACCATCTTTTTAAGTTCAAGCATTACAATTTGTTCAATCGCATCCGCTCTGACATAATGTCTGCTCTTGCAGCTGCCTCTGTAATCCTTGTAGTAGTTGGAACAACTGAAATAGTGAATGTCTTTGTTTCGTGTGTTTACATGAAACCATAGCTTTTTACCGCAATCGGCACACCGCAGAAAATCACAAAATATGTTCTTTTCAGCATTTTCCGGTTTAGGGTCTCTTCGTTTGCATTTCTTTACAAGCTGCTGTACTCTTTCAAAAGTTTCACGGTCAATTATCGGCTCATGAACATCTTTGAAAATCTTCCAGTTCTCTTCGGGATTCAAGTGTCTTGTTTTGTTTTTGAAAGATTTTGAGTATGTCTTGAAATTGATTACATCTCCACAGTATTCTTGACGGGATAAAATCTGACCGATAGTTGAACTTTTCCATTTGTACGGATTGGGCTGTACCTTTTTACCGCCTCTGCCGATACCTCTGTCTTTCCAATATGCGGTACAGTTTTTAATTTCTCTGTCCTGCAGAGTCCTTGCAATTTTGTCCTGACCGTAGCCTTCAAGATAAAGCCTGAAGATTTCTTTGACAACTGCTGCGGCACCCGGTTCTATTATCCATCTTTTAGGATTTTCAGGGCTTTTCATATATCCGTAAGGCGGTTGAGATAACGGCTCACCCATATTACCTCTGATTCTTTTTGCTGAGCGTACCTTCTTTGAAATATCTCTTGCATACATCTCGTTCATAACATTTTTGAACGGGATGATTTCATTTTCACCATCAGCACTGTCAACCAAATCTGTAATGGCGATGAAGCGGATATTGTTTTCGGGGAAGTATGATTCTGTGTAAAGACCAACCTCAACATAGTTTCTTCCGAATCTGGACATATCCTTAACAATAATGGTTGAGATATATCCCGCTTCTACATCCCCCATCATTCGTTTGAAGTCAGGTCGGTTGAAGTTTGTTCCTGTAAAACCGTCATCAACATAGAACCGTGTGTTCTCAAAGCCCTTTTCCTGAGCGTACCTCGCCAACATGATTTTTTGATTCTCGATGGAGTTACTCTCATTTTCTTTGTTGCCGTCATCTCTGGAAAGACGACAATAGAGAGCAGTAATTCCTACATTGTTTGACTGCATTAGTCCTCCTTTCCGGCAGTCGAACATACATATTCCGCTTGTATTGTATTTTCATCTTCGGTGGTTGTCAATTGTGCGAAATCGCTACCGATATATTCTGTTAATTTTTCTTTCATAGTTTTGTTTTCCGTCTTACTGAAACAGGTTGAAACAATATAGCGGACACCGTTGATGACATATTCATTTGCATCGGCTTCACTTGTTCTGAGTTCTCCACGGGTGTCTCCGATTATCTCGTGAAATTTTAATTTCAAGTATCTCCAAAAGTTTCTCATCTTGAATCCCTGCCTCTCACTTTCATAAGATGTCTGTAATAATAATCACAAGCCTTGATGACAAAATTTTCAAGCTCAGCTTCATTAACCTTTGGTGCGATACTTCGCAATCGTTCAACAGATAATTTCAGCATCGGCTTTTGATTTGGTTTCGGTACTGATAAAATTTCAAACAGCTTATCTTGATTCAGTTCACCTTCTTCCGAAAGTTTACGCATACGCTGTGCTTGCGGAAATGAAGGCGTAACCTCATCACTGTCATACATCGCATAAACCATTTGTTGTTCTTCGTGCGACAGATACGAAAGCTCAACCGCTGGTCGCATTGCAATTCTGTTTTCATCAACGAGGTTGAGCAGTTCAGAGATAAGATATGTCAGACGGATATAATGACGGATTGTTTCTCTGCTGTCACCGCTTTGCTCGGATAATTTTT
>JAZPYF010000053.1:0-12976 GCA_045544055.1 Acutalibacteraceae bacterium
GAAGTTTTTGAAAAAGCAGCTTCCGTAAGAGCAGAATTTGTTCTTGAAGCAAAAGGCGTTATCCGCAAACGCGAATCCGTCAACACCGAAATCCCCACCGGCGCAGTTGAACTTTTTGTAAGCGAACTTTTCATTCTTGCAAAAAGCCAGACCCCTCCTTTTGAAGTAAGCGACAACTGCAACGCAAAAGAAGATCTTCGCCTTAAATATCGCTATCTTGACCTTCGCCGCGGCGAAATGCAGAACATTCTCATGATGCGCCACAAAATCGTAAAATCCGCCCGCGATTATTACGATGAAAACGGCTTTATGGAAATCGAAACTCCGGATCTTATCAAATCCACCCCCGAAGGCGCAAGGGACTATCTTGTTCCTTCCCGTGTTCATCCCGGTTGCTTCTATGCTCTTCCCCAGAGCCCCCAGCTTTATAAACAGCTTCTTATGATGTCCGGCTGCGACAGATACATGCAGATCGCACGCTGCTTCCGCGACGAAGACCTTCGCGCAGACCGTCAGCCCGAATTCACCCAGATCGACATGGAGATGAGCTTTGTTGACGAAAACGACGTTATGACCCTCAACGAAGGTCTTGTTAAACGCGTTTTCAAGGACGTTCTTAACTATGACGTTCCCACTCCTTTTGAAAGACTTACCTATAATGAAGCAATGGCAAGATTCGGTTCCGACAAACCGGATACCCGTTTCGGTCTTGAGATCTGCGATCTTTCCGACCTTCTCAAAAACACCGAATTCAAAGTTTTTGCCGGTGCACTTGAAAAAGGTTCTGTCCGCGCGATCAACGCAAAAGGCGCAGCTTCTGTCTTTACCAGAAAAGAAATCGACAAGCTCACCGAAGTTGTAAAACTTTATAAAGCAAAAGGTCTTGCATGGACCAGACTTACCCCCGAAGCAGAAACTTCCAGCTATGAAAAATTCCTTTCCGAGAAAGAAAAACTTGCTATCCGCGAAAGACTCGGCGCAGAAACCGGCGACGTTCTCTTTATCGTTGGCGACAACCGCAACGACATCGTTTTTGATGCTCTCGGCGCACTTCGTCTTGAACTTGGAAAACGCCTTGACCTTATTCCCAAAGGCACCTATAATTTCCTTTGGGTAACCGACTTCCCGCTTTTCGAGTGGAGCGACGAGGAAAACCGCTGGATGGCAAAACACCATCCCTTCACCTGCCCCAGATTCGGCGATGAGGATAAACTTATGACCGATCCCGGCGACTGCTATGCAAGAGCTTACGACATGGTTCTCAATGGCTGTGAACTCGGCGGCGGTTCCATCCGTATCAGCGACACCGAGGTTCAGGACAAAATGCTCCAGGCTCTTGGTCTTTCTGAAGAAGTTGCACAGGCCCGTTTCGGATTCCTTCTCGATGCTGAAAAATACGGCGTTCCGCCCCACGGCGGAATGGCTTTCGGTCTTGACAGAATGGTCATGCTTATGCTCGACCGTCCTTCCATCCGCGACGTTATCGCTTTCCCGAAGGTACAGACCGCAAGCGAACTTATGACCCAGTGCCCCACCGAGGTTGACCAGAAAAACCTTGATGAACTGCATATTGCTATTGTTAAAGACGAAGAATAATCATAAACGAAAAGGCGTTTCAGCTATAGAAACGCCTTTTATGATATAATTTTTCGGAGGTATTATGGGAAACACTGCAGAATTTGAACTTATAAAAATGCTTCTTGATAAAAAAGCCACCGTTGCAACTGCCGAAAGCTGCACCGGCGGAATGGTTGCCGCAAGGCTGACTTCCGTTTCAGGCGCTTCCGGTGCTTTTAAATACGGTGCAATCACTTATTGCAACGAAGCAAAACACGTTTTGCTCGGAGTGAGCACCGAAACGCTTGATGAGCACGGCGCCATTTCCGCAGAAACCGCAAGAGAAATGTCCGAAGGGATACGAAAGGTTATGAACGCCGATATAGGCGTTTCCGTAACCGGAAACGCCGGACCCGGCGCAGCCGAAAACAAGCCCGTCGGGCTTGTTTATATCGGCGTTTCAAGCGAAAAATATTCAGCCGTGCTCGAAAACCATTTTGAGGGCGACAGATGCTCGGTTCGTGAGCAGGCCGCCGATGCTGCTCTTTTGCTTGCCCTTTCGGCCGCCGAAAAATTAGGAGAGTGATAAAATATGACCAGATATGTGCTTTTTGACCTTGACGGAACCCTTACTGATCCTTATGAGGGCATTACCGACTGCATAAAACATGCCCTCTCTTCCGTTGGTATTGAAGAAAACGACCCGCAAAAGCTTCGCAGCTATATCGGTCCCCCTCTTCGGAACACATTCGCTCTTTATGGTTTTGATGAGGAAAAATGTGAAGAACTTGTTAAAAAATACCGCGAAAAGTTTCTTGTTACCGGAATACACCAGAATTTTACATATGACGGCGTTATCGAAATGCTCAAAACTCTTCATGAGCACGGCTGCAAAATTTCGCTTGCTTCCTGCAAACCCGAAAGAGCCTGCCGCATAATTCTTGAGGAAAAAGGCATGATGAAATATTTCGATGAAATCTGCGGTGCAACAGAGGACAAAACTCTTGACACAAAACCCGCAATAATCGGTCTTGCGTTAAAGCGGCTTGGTGCTGCCGAAGATGAACTTGAGCATGTTTTTATGGTCGGCGACAGAGATATGGATATCATCGGTGCTCATGAAAACAATGTTACCGGAATCGGCGCTCTTTACGGTTACGGCGGCGAAGAAGAACTTTTGGGATCCGGCGCAGATTTTATTATAAAACAACCGCTTGAACTTCTTGATATCGTTTTGGGAAAGGATTTGGAATAATGGACAGCAACGTTATGTTTACCGAGGAAAAACGCGCAAATCGCGTTATCGAAAAACTTCGTTCCAACAGAATGGAGGCTTATTATGTAAAAACTTCCGAAGAGGCTCTTGAACTTGTCAAAAGCCTTATTCCCGAAGGTTCCGTCTGCCGCGTCGGCGGTTCAAGAACTCTTCACGAAACCGGAATCATCGGCCTTCTTGAAAACGGAAATTATGATTACAGGGATTCCCACACCGTTCCCGCCGAGGAAGTTGAAACCGCAAGAAGAGAGGCCTTTTTTGCGGATTATTTTCTTGCAAGCGCAAACGCAATAACCGATGACGGCGAAATTTATAATGTTGACGGCGCCGGAACAAGGGTAGCACCGATTATTTACGGGCCGAAAAACGTAATTCTTGTTGCGGGAACAAACAAACTTGTTACCGACGTTGCCGCGGCAGATGACAGGCTTCGCAATCTTGCGGCACCGGCAAACGCAAAACGTCTTGGCTGCAAAACTCCCTGTTCTGAAACGGGAACCTGCATGGACTGCAAATCTCCCGCAAGAATCTGCTGCAGCTACACCCTTTTAAGCTATCAACGTATTCCAAATCGGATTAAAGTCATAATAATCGGCGAACATCTGGGATATTGATCAAAAAAAGGCTTTATTTTAATGTCGAACCGTGCTATAATATGGTTTGATACTTTTATGACCATATGAAAGGACGCAGTTGTTTTGAAAAAAATTATTATTACCCTGCTTTGTTTTGTTCTTCTTCTTTCCGGTTGTGAAAAACTTCAGAAAGCAGAACCTTACTATACCGAAACCAGAGATGATGTCATTTTTTACACCCAATACGAATACTGCTTCGATGACGAAAGCAGCATCCGTTGCTTCTGGAAAAATGAAAGCAAAGATTCTCTTTCTTTCTATGATACTTTTGAACTTCACGTTCTCGGCGATGACGGCGAATGGTACAGAATCATGGGTAAAGAGCCCGTTACTTTCAACACCAACTACTGCCACGGAATCGACCCCGAAAGCGAAAGCAGCGACAGATATGATATTTCCGTTTATACCGACAAACTTGATGACGGAAAAACCTATCGCATTTCCACCTTCTTCTTCGACGACAACGGAAACAACTATCAGGTATATGCCGAATTTGTATGCGACAACGAACTTGCTGAGGAAGAGATGAAAAAAGTAAGCGGCGGCCAGTTTGATAAACGCGAAGACCCGGGTTATGGCGGAACTTTTGAAATTCTTGATCCCAACAAATGATAACCGATAATTAAAACAACATATAAAAAAGGGAACGGAAAATTTTCCGTTCCCTTTTTTATTAATACATTTTACCTTTATTATAATATTGGATTTTCGCCGTTTTCGACAAAATTAGCACTCCAATTAAAAAAGTGCTAAAAATTTGTGAATATTTTGTATATTCCCTTGACAATGGAAAAAATATCAGTATAATATAGTTGTTGGCACTCGAAAGAGTTGAGTGCTAAAACCGAAATCACAAAATAAGGAGGTTTTGAAAGTGAGATTTGACGACAGAAAGAAAAGAATTCTTTCCGCCATTGTTGAAACTTATATCCGGACCGGCGAACCGGTTGGATCAAAAACACTTTCAGAATTCCCCGAAATTTCCGTTTCTCCCGCAACGGTAAGAAACGAAATGGCCGCGCTTTTTGAAATGGGGTTTCTTGAACAGCCCCACACTTCCGCCGGAAGGGTACCTTCCCATCTCGGTTACAGAGCCTATATCGACGACCTGATGAGAGTAAAACCTTTGACAGAGGACGAAAAAGACGGCATCGACGCTTTGTTCAACATCGGCGATCCTGACCCGGATAAACTTCTTGCCGACTGCGCCGAAACCCTTGCGGAATATACCGGATGCGCCACCGTTGCCATGACCACCACCCCGAGTTATGTTACGGTCGAACACATCGATATTGTTCCGGCAGACGCCTCAACTGTCGTTCTTCTTGTTATAGCTTCGAACGGCGTTGTTAAAAGCAAGGTTTGCAGGCTTGGGTTCCGGGTGAATGCCGGAATAGCGGATTTCTTCCGCAAGTTTGCAAAAGACCGCTTCTGCGGACACACTCTCAAGGAGATAACCGCAGAATTCGTAAACGCCGTTTCGATCCAGCTTGGCGATTATTCAAACGTCTTCAATCCGCTGATCGTCGGAATCTATGAACTTTGCAAAGAGGTTTATGACGGCCAGTATTACCTTGGCGGAAGAGAAAAGCTTCTTACCTATAACGAATATTCCGACAGGGCGCTTGAGATCATGAAACTGATTTCGAAACGCGAAAAACTCGGACCGGTCATCGGTAACAACCCCTCCGGCGTAACGGTTTTTATCGGAAAGGAAAACAGCCTTTCTCAGCTTTCCGGAAGTTCGCTTCTTGTTGCAAGGTTTTCAATCGGCGAAAACGATTGCGGAACCATCGGTCTTATAGGGCCGGTAAGAATGGATTATTCAAGGCTTATTCCCCACCTTGAATATTTTGCTGAAAAACTCGGCACACTGCTTTCTATAACATATCAGAGAAAAACAGGTGATGAAAATGGATAAAGAAAAAGTAACCCCAACAGAAGAGCAGACAGAAACCACAGAGGTTTCCGAACTTGAAGCCATTCAGGCAAAGTTTGACGAGCTTAAAGACGAAAAAGATGAGCTTTATGACAAATATCTCCGAACCCTTGCGGAATATGACAACTTCCGAAAAAGAAGTCAGCGTGAAAAAGACGCAATTTACGGCGACGCAACCGTCGATACTGTCAAAAAGCTTCTTCCCGTTCTCGATAACTTTGAAAGAGCTCTTAACTATGAGTGTAAGGACGAAGAATTCAAAAAAGGTATCTCCCTTATCCAGAACACCCTTGTTGAGGTTTTTGAAAATATCGGCGTAAAAGAGATCCCCGCGATGGATCAGCAGTTTGACCCCAACCTTCACGAAGCTGTCATGCATATCGACAACCCGGCTTATGAAGAAAACATCATAACCGATGTTTACAGAAAAGGCTATATGCTTGGCGACAAAGTTATCCGCCACACAATGGTTGTTGTTGCAAACTGATCAAATTTTGTAAATCAAAGCAAAACTTTTTAATATAATCAATCTTGTAAATCTTTAACTTAATTGGAGGAATATAATTATGGCAAAAATCATTGGTATTGACCTTGGTACTACTAACTCTTGCGTAGCTGTTATGGAAGCAGGCGAAGCTGTTGTTATCCCCAACCCCGAAGGCGCAAGCACCACCCCTTCCGTTGTCGGTTTTTCCAAAACCGGTGAACGTGTTGTCGGCCAGGCTGCAAAACGCCAGGCTGTAACCAACCCCGAAAGAACCATCACTTCCATCAAGCGTCACATGGGAAGCGACTATAAAGTAAACATCGACGGAAAAAACTATACCCCTCAGGAAATTTCCGCAATGGTACTCCAGAAACTCAAAGCTGACGCAGAGGCATATCTCGGCGAAACCGTAAACGCTGCAGTTATCACTGTTCCCGCATATTTTACCGACGCACAGCGTCAGGCTACAAAGGATGCAGGCCGCATTGCAGGTCTTGAGGTAAAGAGAATCATCAACGAGCCCACAGCTGCAGCTCTTGCTTACGGTATCGATAAGGAGAACGAGCAGAAGGTTATGGTTTATGACCTTGGCGGCGGTACTTTCGACGTTTCCATCATCGAAATGGGCGACGGTGTTCAGGAGGTTCTTGCAACTGCAGGTAACAACCGTCTGGGCGGTGACGATTTCGACCAGAGAATTATCGACTGGCTTGCAGACAACTTTAAGGCAGAGCAGGGTATCGACCTTCGCGGCGATAAAATGGCAATGCAGCGTCTTAAGGAAGCTGCAGAAAAGGCAAAGATTGAGCTTTCCGGTGTAACAACCTCTTCAATCAGCCTTCCCTTCATCACAGCTGATGCAACAGGTCCCAAGCACCTTGAAACAACTCTTACACGTGCAAAGTTCAACGAGATGACAGCAGACCTTGTTGAAGCAACCATGAATCCTGTCCGTCAGGCAATTTCCGATTCAGGTCTCAGCGTAGGCGAGATTGACAAAGTTCTCATGGTAGGCGGTTCTTCAAGAATTCCTGCTGTTCAGGAAGCGGTTCAGAAGTACCTCGGCAAAGAGCCCTTCAAGGGCATCAATCCCGATGAGTGCGTTGCAATCGGCGCTGCTCTTCAGGCAGGTGTTCTCGGCGGCGAAGTTAAGGGTATGCTTCTTCTTGATGTTACACCCCTTTCACTCGGTATCGAGACAATGGGCGGTATCAACACAAAGATCATTGAACGCAACACTACAATCCCCGTAAAGAAGAGCCAGATTTTCTCAACAGCTGCTGACAATCAGCCCTCAGTTGAGGTTCATGTTCTTCAGGGTGAGAGAGAGTTTGCAAGAGATAACAAAACTCTCGGCGTATTCCACCTCGACGGTATTATGCCCGCTCCCCGCGGTGTACCTCAGATTGAGGTAACATTTGATATCGATGCTAACGGTATCGTTCACGTTTCCGCAAAGGATCTCGGCACAAACAAGGAGCAGTCAATCTCTATCACAGCTTCTTCAAATATGTCTAAGGAAGATATCGAGAAGGCTGTCAACGAGGCTGCACGTTTTGCAGAAGAGGATAAGAAGCGCCGTGAGGAAATTGACCTTCGCAACAATGCTGACCAGATGGTTTACCAGAGCGAGAAACTCGTCAGCGAAAACGGCGACAAGCTTTCCGAGAATGAGAAGAGCGACCTCACAGCAAAGATTGAGGCTCTCAAGGAAGCTCTCAAGGGCGATGATATCAACCTTATCAAGTCACGCCAGGAAGAGCTTACAAAGATTGTTAACGATATTTCTGTACGCCTTTATCAGGAGGCAGCTGCTGCACAGCAGGCAGCTCAGGGCGGCGCAGACCCGGCACAGGGTGCACCCGGCGCAGGTGACGGCTACTATGATGCTCCCTTTACAGATGTAACAGACGATAACAACTAAGCATAAATTTTCCGTTAGAGATGAGGGGCGTAAACCGTCCCTCATTGAGCGGTTTATGAAAGAGGAACTACCTTGGCAGATAAACGAGATTATTATGAAGTGCTCGGCGTAAGCAAAACGGCGAGCGATGACGAAATAAAAAAAGCATATCGCCAGAAAGCCAAGCAGTATCACCCGGACCTTCATCCGGGCGACAAAGAGGCCGAGGATAAATTCAAGGAAGCCAACGAGGCTTATGAGGTGCTTTCAGACCCCGATAAGAAGTCAAAGTATGACCGTTACGGTCACGCAGGCGTTGACCCCAACTACGGTGCAGGCGGCGCAGGTGGCTTTGGCGGCGGATTCGGTGGTATGGACTTTGACCTCGGTGATATTTTCGGTAGCTTTTTCGGCGGCGGTTTTGGCGGTGGCAGACAGTCTAATCCCAACGCACCCCGCAGAGGAAGTGACACTCAGGCAAGAGTTACGCTTTCGTTTGAGGAAGCTGCAAAAGGCTGTAAGAGAAAAATTGATTTTGCCCGTGTTGAGCTTTGCCCCGAATGTAAGGGCAGTGGTGCCGCTGCAGGTACAAGCCCGGAAACCTGTCCCGAATGTCACGGCAGAGGTCAGGTAAATGTTCAGCAGCGTACACCTTTCGGCGTAATTCAGACCTCAAAGGCCTGTTCACGCTGCGGCGGTAAGGGTAAGATAGTCAAAACACCTTGTTCAAAGTGCCGTGGAAAGGGCGCAATAAATAAGAATGTTACACTTGAGGTTGATATTCCTGCAGGTATTGATGACCGTCAGGTGCTCAATGTCGGCGGACAGGGCAACAGCGGAATCAACGGAGGTCCTGCGGGCAATCTTCACGTAACTGTGTTTGTACGTCCTCATCCTTTCTTTGAGCGAGACGGCTACGATGTATGGTGCGAGGTTAATATCAGCTTTGCTCAGGCGGCTCTCGGTGATACGCTTGAGGTGCCTACGCTTGACGGAAAGGTACGCTACGATGTTCCTGCCGGTACTCAGCCCGGAACAGTATTCAAGCTCAGGGGCAAGGGCATACAGTCGCTCAACGGCAGAGGCAGGGGAGATCAGCTTGTGCGTTTGGTTGTAAATGTGCCCAAGAATCTTTCAGCACGCCAGCGTGAGCTTCTTCGTGAGTTTGACGCTGAGTTCGGTGCAAAGTCCGCTATGAGTGACAGTGACGATAAGAAAGGCTTTTTCGGCAAAAAGAAGAAATGATTGATACAGTTATTTTTGACCTTGACGGCACTCTGCTTGACACGCTTGATGATCTGACGGACAGCGTGAACTATGCAATGAATAAGTTTGGCTTTCCGTGTCACACCCGTGATGAGGTCAGGCTTATGGTCGGCAACAGCGTGATATATCTGATAGAAAAAGCTGTTCCGCAGGGTACCGACAAGCAGGTGATTGAGGAGTGCATCTCTGCTTTTGAACAGCATTATGCAGGTAATATGCGCAACAAAACCGCACCGTATGAGGGCATTATGCAAATGCTCGCACAGGTCAAGGCAGGCGGATATAAAGCTGCGGTTGTTTCAAACAAGCCCGATGGCTTCACAAAGCAGCTGGTGAGTGAGCTTTTCGGCGAATATGTCAGCCTTGCAATCGGCAGGAGCGACAGCTTTCCGAGAAAGCCTGCACCCGATATGGTTCTACACGCTCTCGACCTGCTGGAAAGCAGTACAAAAACTGCGGTTTATGTGGGCGACAGCGAGGTGGATGCTCTTACTGCGGCAAATGCAGGTATGCCCTGTGTCGGCTGTTTGTGGGGCTTTCGTGACAGGCAAACGCTTGAGGAATCGGGTATAACCTGCTTTACTTCTTCTCCCGATGAGCTGATCGGCATTTTTGAAAGAACATAAAATTAAAGCACTTTCGGAGCATAAATCTTGTTCCGAAAGTGCTTTTTGTCTTTATACTGTTATACGGTCTTTGATTTGCTCAAAGATACCTTGACCGATTCCGTCAACACGGGTAATATCTTCGGGCGTGACGAAAACACCGTGTCCCGTGCGGAATTCAATTATCCTCTGTGCTTTGACTTCGCCTATGCCCTTGAGAGACATAAGCGCCTGTAAATCTGCTGTGTTGATGTTTACCAAGCCCTCAATAGAAATAATGCTTACTTTTTCAACCGGCTTTGGAGCGGGTGATAAAAACTGTTCCTCTGCGGCGTGCAGCAGTATAAAAGCGGATGCAATAAACAGGGTGAGCGAAATCAGCACGTGTGTGGCAGAGGTGTTCACTTTATGCGATTGCGATTTCGATTGACTCGATCACAACATCCTCAACGGGCTTGTCGCCGCGTGCTGTTTTGACGTTTGCAATTGCGTCAACAACCTCCATACCCTCGAAAACCTGACCGAAAACGGTGTGCTTGAAATCAAGCCAGGGGGTGCCGCCGACAGCCTTGTAGTTTTCAACTGTCTGAGTGGGGAAACCTCTGTCAGCAAGCTGCTCCATCTGTGAGATGAAGCCGGGGTCACAGCTGTTTGCCTGAACGATGAAGAATTGGCTGCCGTTTGTGCAGGGACCTGAGTTTGCCATTGAAAGAGCACCGCGCAGGTTGTGGAGATCAACACAGAATTCATCCTCAAAAGCCTTGCCCCAGATGCTCTCGCCGCCGCAGCCACTGGCGGTTGGATCGCCGCCCTGAATCATAAAATCCTTGATTACACGGTGGAAAACAAGGCCGTCATAGTAGCCTTCTTTTGCGTGTGTTGTGAAGTTTTCGACAGCCTTGGGTGCAAGCTCTGCAAAAAGGCGGATCTTGATTTCACCCATGTTTGTTTTCATTGTTGCAACGGTTTCACCGCTTAAGGGTCTGTCAAGCTGATTAATCATTTTCTGATTCTCCTTATTATTTTCAGTTGAGTTTGAATACGTCGTAGCTGTAAAATGTGAGTCTTACGTTATTGTCCTTGGGGAGGTTATTCTCCTCGTAGTATTCATCACCGTACCACTGTGCGGAAACATAAAGACCGCGCCTTTTGCCTATCCACGATGCGTTGAATGTGCCGTCCTCAAGCTCTTCGGGCAGAACATCCTCTGTGTCGTAAATATCAAGGTTGCTCAAGTCATAGTAATTGAACTCGGCATCCTCAAGCTTTTTGATGTAAGCGCAGAATTCTTTGTAATCAAAACCGTCGGCGAAGAAAGTGAAGGTATGACCGTTTTCGTTTTCGCCGTGGTTATAGTATGTGATGTTGTCGCTGAGTGAGGGAATATCCTTGAAAAGAACGTTGTCAGGCCAGGTGTAAACCTCTGTAACAGTTTCTTTAGAGGGATCTGTGGTTTCATTATTGTTCGTCGGATTGCCGGAGCAAGCGGCAAGTGAAACAACCGAAACCAAGGCAAGAACTATGCAAAGCAATTTTTTCATTTTTTATCCAACCTTTGATTTTTAGTGTTAGATATAATTATATAGCCTAAGCAGACTATTTTCAAGAGATTAGCACTCTTTTTTCAAAAAAGACTTGAAAAAGCGTTTTTGTTTTATTATAATATAGAACGCTATGTGAATATTTTTGCTGGTGTGGCTCAATGGCAGAGCAGCTCATTCGTAATGAGCAGGTTGCAGGTTCGATTCCCGTCACCAGCTCCAACGCTTCAAACCGCTATATATCAACGGTTTGGAGCTTTTTATATATCTGCGTATGAGCGGAATTGTACCATTGAAAATAGGCGTTTGGAGTTCATTTGGTGTTTATTGTCTTAAAAACTGTGCTTTTTATGTAGAAAATAGCAAACGATTGCGAATATAAAAATTGAGCGGCTTGCCTTTTGTGGCTTGCCGCTCGTTTCTTTATGCTTGTTTTGCTTTTTGATTAGAAAATAAATCCTGCAGAGCTTCAGCTGCTCGCTCATCCGCTGTTTTAATAGCGTGAGTGTAGATGTTGCCAGTGGTGGTAATGTTTGCGTGTCCGAGCCTTTTTGATACCGTTTTTATATCTGTGCCGTTGGCTATCATTAAAGTTGCATTTGTATGTCTGAGACTATGCACGGTTATTTCCGGCAGATTATGCCGCCTTACAAAATCGTGAAACCATCCGCTGACGGTGTCCGGGTGTATGGGCTTGCCGTCCCATGAAGTGAACACCTTACCGCTATTTACCCATTTATCACCGATTTTTAACCGTTCTTTTGCTTGTTCCTTTTTATGTTGCTTGAGAAGCTGCAGAGCGGATTTGGGCAAGCGTATTACTCTGTGTGATGATTCTGTTTTTGTATCGTTATCAAAAACACCTCTATTGGATAGATATAGACTTGATTTGTTAATATCAATAATACTGTTCTTGAAGTCTATATCATGCCATTCTAAGCCGCAGGCTTCACCTCTGCGCATACCGGAATAAAGAATAAGCGTAAACAATGCTTTGTATGTGAGCGGCTCATTCTCAAGACACTCAAGCAGCTCAGCTGCTTCATATTCATCAAGATATTTTGCTTCTTTCTTTTCCGCTCGAGGTGGTTTTACACGGGAGCAGGGGTTATACGGGATAATCTGCCAATATACCGCTGTTGTGAGCATAGTTGATATAACACGGTGATAATACAGAGCGGTTGCGCCGGATAGCTTATTATTATCACCTGCAGGAGCAAACAAACTGTTAAAAGGAATATTAAGCGCAGCGGCTATTTTTTCGGCTGTTGAGCGGCTCACATTGTTACCACGTGCGGCACTTCTCACCGTACCGGCAGAAAGCCCTGTTTTATCACAGATTTTTTGCTGTGTGATTTTGTGCTTTTCCATATAGGATTTTATATCCTTGAGCGGCTTATACTTTGTATCGCCCCTTATTCCCTCTTCGGAAAGGTTCTCGTAGAAGCTGAGCAAATGATGCGGCTGCAGCTTGTTTAATTGAATATGACCGAGAGCCGGTGTGATGCGCTTCATGCAGTCGGTGTAGTTTTTCAGCGTTGTAGGCTTCAAATGTTCTTTTGCATATTTCTTTACCCACAGTTCAAAGAAGTCTGACAGCTTGATATTTCCACCGATATACAAACCGTTTCTTACCTGCTCTTCAAACAGCACCTTTTGCCGCTCAAGCTCTTTTTCTATTTGCTTTTTAGTCATACCCGGTTCGGGCTTCCATGTTATTGAGCGACGTATTTGCTTACCGCTCGTATCATAGCCGCTCGATACGGT
>JAZPYF010000054.1:0-19738 GCA_045544055.1 Acutalibacteraceae bacterium
GTTTGCATCTATGGGTACAGAGAAATCAAAGGGTACAAAGGTATTCGCTCTCGGCGGTAAGATTGAGCATACAGGTCTTGTTGAAATCCCCATGGGTACTACTCTTCGTGACGTTATCTATGAAATCGGCGGCGGTATCCCGGGCGGTAAGGCCTTCAAGGCTGCTCAGACAGGCGGTCCCTCAGGCGGCTGTATCCCTGCTCACCTTATGGACACAGCAATCGACTTTGACAACCTCACAGCTATCGGCTGTATGATGGGTTCAGGCGGTCTCATCGTTATGGATGAGGACAACTGTATGGTTGATATTGCTAAGTTCTTCCTCGACTTTACTGTTGATGAGTCCTGTGGTAAGTGCTCACCCTGCCGTATCGGTACAAAGAGAATGATGGAAATGCTTGAGAAGATCACAGAGGGTAAGGCTACTCTTGAGGATCTTGATAAGCTCGAAGAGCTCGCTCTTTATATCAAGCAGAACTCACTCTGCGGTCTCGGTCAGACTGCTCCCAACCCCGTTCTTGCAACACTCAAGTTCTTCAGACACGAGTATGAAGCACACGTTGTTGACAAGGTTTGTCCCGCAGGCGTATGTAAGGGTCTTGTCCGCTACTATATCGACGCTGAGAAGTGTATCGGTTGCGGTATGTGTGCAAGAGCTTGTCCTGCAGACGCAATCGCAAGAACAGACTATATCGCACCCGGTCACAAGCTCGCTTCCTTCGCAATCAATGCTGAGAAGTGTGTCAAGTGCGGTGCATGTATGGATTCCTGTAAGAAAATTCAGGCTATTTATAAGAAATAACGAAAGGAGTGTGCCACAAAATGGAAATGGTAAATATCAAAATCAACGGCATGCCCTTAAGTGTGCCTAACGGTATATCAATTCTTGAGGCAGCACGCTATGCCGGTATCGAAATTCCGACTCTCTGCTACCTTAAGGACATCAACGAGATCGGCGCATGCCGTATCTGTATGGTAGAGGTAAAGGGCGCAAGAAGCCTTGTTACCGCTTGCGTATACCCTGTAAATGAGGGTATGGAAGTTTTCACAAACACAGAGAAGGTAAGACAGTCACGTAAGATGACTCTTGAGCTTATCCTCTCAACTCACAGAAAAGAATGTCTCTCCTGTGTCCGCTCCGGTAACTGCGAGCTTCAGAAACTCTGTAAGGAATTCGGTGTTGATGATGAGAACGCATTCGCAGGCGCAATGCCCGCATTCGAGTTTGACGATTCCGCTGCTCACATGGTAAGAGATAACAGCAAGTGTATCCTCTGCCGCCGCTGTGTTGCTGCTTGTAACCAGCAGAAGGTCAGTGTTATCGGTGCAAACGCCCGTGGCTTTGACACACATATCAGCTCAGCATTCGATAAGGACCTTGCTGATGTTTCATGTATCTCCTGCGGTCAGTGTATAGTTAACTGCCCGACAGGTGCTATCTACGAGAAGGATGATACAGCAGCAGTATTTGCAGCAATCAACGATCCTGAGAAGTTTGTTGTTGTCAACACAGCACCCTCAATCAGAGTTACTCTCGGCGAGTGCTTTGGCATGAGCAGCGGCTCAAACGTACAGGGTAAGATGGTTGCAGCTCTTCGCAGACTCGGCTTCGATAAGGTTTTCGATACCGACTTTGCTGCTGACCTTACAATTATGGAAGAGGGCTACGAGCTTCTTGACAGAATCAAGAACGGCGGCACTCTCCCGATGATCACATCTTGCTCACCCGGTTGGATCAAGTACTGCGAGCACTACTATCCTGATCACCTCAAGCACCTCTCAACCTGCAAGTCACCCCAGCAGATGTTCGGTGCTATCACAAAGACCTGGTATGCTCAGAAGATGGGCATTGACCCGAAGGATATCGTTGTTGTCGGTATTATGCCCTGTACAGCAAAGAAGTTTGAGACAAAGCGTGACAATCAGGCAGCTTCAGGTTACCCGGATGTTGACTATGCTCTCACAACTCGTGAGCTTGCACGTATGATCGAAACAGCAGGTATCTACTTCAATCACCTTCCTGATGAAGAGTTTGACAATCCGCTTGGCGAAGGCACAGGCGCAGCTGTCATCTTCGGTACAACAGGCGGTGTTATGGAGGCAGCTCTCCGTACAGCTGTTGAAGTTCTCACAGGCGAAGAGCTTGAGAGCGTTGACTTCACAGAGGTCAGAGGCCAGGGTATCAAGGAAGCAACTTACAAGGTTGCTGGTATGGATATCAAGGTTGCTGTTGCCAGCGGCGCTGCTGCAGCACATGAGATTATGGAAAAGGTTAAGGCAGGTACTGCTGATTACCAGTTCATCGAAATCATGGGTTGTCCCGGCGGCTGTGTAAACCGGGGCGGTCGGCCGATCCAGGCTGCAGTTGTTCACAACTTCGTTGTCCTTAAGGGCAGGCGTGCAGCAGCTCTCTATGAGGCTGATAAGAACCTTCCCAAGAGAAAGTCACACGAGAGTGAAGCTATCAAGAGAATCTATGCTGAGTTCCTTGGCGAGCCCAACAGCCACAAGGCACACGAGGTTCTCCACACAAGCTATGTAGCAAGACCCAAGTACAAATAAGAATATCTTCTGATATAAACCTAAAGGTCTCGACGGAGTTTTTCCGCCGAGACCTTGATTTTTTTACAACGTTAAATTAACGATAAATCAGTACCAGAGGAATCCGAGAAGTATAATTCGGATTATCCATTGCCACCATGAGTAAGCAACTTCAACCTGCAACTGAGCGCTGCACTCTTTGTAGTTTACAATTACAGTCTGAGTGCCCGTAATGCTACTGTTAAATCCGCTTACACTCATAAGCGATGTGTCCGTAACCTTTTCTGTTGTACCGTCGGGGTGAGTTACGGTCAATTCAATTCCGCTCAGATCAAGAGCTGCTGATTTGTATAGATACTTTGTCTTGTTGGGCAGCACGGTTATTTCTGCAGAAGCAACAGGCAGAAGCAATTCAAACTCACTGAATTTGCTGACTTCAAAAATCATATAGCCATTTTCGATTTTTATTGTACCGTCTGCTGTTGATAATTTTTCTCTTCCTCCGTCAACAAAACGGTGGTAAATAACCATATCTGTTCTGTTCCTGTATTCTTCAGGGATCGCAATTTTAAGCGTAACCTTGCAGTTAGCGTTGGGTTGCGCTGTTTCACCGCTTGAGTTTACCGCTTTGATGTTGAAAATACCTATTTGTTTATAGGATTTGCCTTCAACCATGTAAATTCCTCCGGGCTCACGCTCATCTGTTATTTCAGTAACCTCAAGCGTAATTTCCTCGTCAAAACTATCGGGTGGATATGTGGCTGAAACATCATATTTGTCGCTGCTTGTGGTTTTGTATTCTCTTGTGAGAGTTTTGTTGCAACCGTTATTGCGGCAGGTGGCAGTTTCACTAAGTGCATCTTCATCGGGAACGTATTCACCGAAATCATGACCGGTTTCGGCAATGTATTCTGTATAGCGGTGAGAGCAAACGGTGCAACTGTATTTTTTGTAGCCGTATTCTTCACATTCGGGGCTTTTTTCAGATGTTTTTTCGTGTGTATGCTCATGGTTGAAATGAAAAGCTGCTTTGCTGAGAGGTTCATTATAATAACCTATTGTGATTTTGTTCCAGGTTTCCTTGTCAGCGTTGTAATAAATGTCTGCAAGAGATCTGCAATTTGAAAATGTCTGGTTTTCGATTTTGGTTATACAGTAAGGAATGAATATGCTCTCGAGCTTTCCGCATGAGGTAAAAACACCGTACCCTATGTTTTTCAAAGATCGCGGAAGAGAAATCGCTGTTAATGACTCGCATCCTGCAAAAGCCAGGTCGCCTATTTCTGTAACTGAGTCCGGAATATAAATGTCTGCCAAATTTTCGCAGGCGTAAAAGGAATTTGAACCAATGGCGGTTAATGTTTCAGGGAGATCTATCTTTGTGAGATTAACCGCAAAATTGAAAGCACCAATACCAATGTCTTTTACTCCGTAGGGGATAATAAAGCTTGTATCCTCCTTGTTTGCAGGATATACAAGAAGAGTGGTTTTATCCTTACTAAAAAGAACGCCGTTTTCATCGGCTGTCATATTGGGGTTTTCGGGGTGAACGTTAATGTTTTTTAAGTTGTTGCACTCTACGAAATCGGTCATATCAACAACCGGAGTTCCTTTTCCGAAATGAACGTTTTCAAGCTGTACACAGTAAGAAAAAATTCCATTGCCAATATCCGTGGTACTGTCAGGAATGGAGATGGATTTAAGATATGGGCAGTAAGCAAACGCATAATCACCAATACTTTCGATACCGTTGAAAAGTGTTAATTCCGAGAGCATATCACAATCAATAAATGCGCCCGATTCAATGCTTTTTACACCTTCGGGAATTACAACCGATGTCAGTTTGTCACAGTGCGAGAAAGCGTTGAGTCCGATTCGCATTACGCTTTCAGCTATGGTTATTGATTCAGTGTTCACACAGCTGAGGAAAGCATTATCGCCTACACTTGTAACACCGCTTTCAATTTTCACGCAGGTAATGCTGTTCCTGATGTCTTTCCAGGGGGTACTGCTTGAGGAGGAATAGTTTTCCATATCGCCTCTGCCGCTTACGGTCAGCGTGCCGTTTGTACTGTCAAAGCTCCAGTTAAGATTTTCGCCACAGTTGCCCATAGGTGAATCAGTTGCAAAAGCGTACGGTTGTACAGAGGGAAATAATAAAAACAAAATCAATGTAAGGGTAAAAACTTTAAGTGATGTTTTCTTCATATTTGTGTTACCTCCCAAAATTAAAGTTCAGCAGTGAATGTATATGTTTTGCCTTCTGCGGCAACAGTATCCACACCGTTGCCGTAAATTCCTGCCATTGCCTCGTAGCCGTTCTTGCTGACGAGCTCAATCAGATAATCCCACGTGAGCTTTGTGCCCGGTTCAATATTCAGCGTTAATGTGTTAACAACATTGTCATCATAATCGGTGATATCAATAATCAGCGTTGCAGGTACGGCGGTTGTTTGGGCGACGGTTGTTGGAGCAGTTGTTACTTCGATAAGTATATTCGAGTATGTTGTGGCTTCGGTCGGGTGTTCGGTTGTAACGGCCGAAGTTGTTGGTGCAAGTGTAGTGTGTACGGTTGTTTGTGCTGTGGTCTGAACCTGTGTTGTCGACGGCTTTGTTGTGTGTTCAGCAGTCGTGCTGGTTGTCGGATTTTCTGTAGCTTTTTCGGTAGTTGTTGCGTTGCTTGTCAAAATTGGCATAGTGGATGCGAACGGTACAGATTCATTTTCTGCCGTTGAGGAATCTTCTTCAAAAGATGTCTCGGCGTAAACAACCTTATCTGGCATTGTTGCGGATGTTGTTATCTGCTCATCATATATTGCGGTGGTATGGTTTTGCTCAACCTTGTGCTTGATTAAGGTTGCCGTACCGGCTGTTGTGCCCCCGACAAGTGTTGCTGCAACCGCACCGGCTGCAATTTTTTGTGCTACTGACATTGCTGCAACCTTTGCCGCAATACCTGAGCCCGTTGCGGCCGCTGCCGATGTGCCTGCTGCAAAATTTCCGACTGAGGCAAGAATACTTGCGGAAGTGGCACTTGCTGAAAACGCTGCACAGACCGACAGAGAAGATCTGTTGAGAGCCCACACAATAATGCCTATTGGAGCGGCACTGTAAAGAGCGGCTTTGCCGAGCTTTTCAAACCTAACTTTGAGGTCCTTTCTTGCACTGAACAGCCTGTTTTTAACAGTGCTTACGGGCACGTGGAGGATTCCTGCGATTTCGTTTACGCTCATTTGTGCATAATATTTCATAATTATGCACGTGCGTTTTTCTTCAGTTAGTTCATCAATTGCGGCCATAACCTGAGAGGTCAATTCATCGAGGTCAATGGTTTCTTCGGGACAAAATTCTGTGTTTTCTTCTGCAATTTCGTCAAAGGTTTCATCACCGGCAGTTTCAAAAAACACTCTGTTTTTCCTCCTAAGCAAGTCTTTGCTTTTGTTTATCGCAATTTTGTAAAACCAAGCCGTGAAGCTTTGCGAAGGATCAATTTCATCAATTCTTTCCAAGAGTTTTACATAACTTTCCTGTAATATATCTTCCGCATCCTGCTCATTCTGCACGATTTTAAGTACAAGAAAGTATGCCTGACCGCTGGTTAAATTATAAAGCTCTTCAAACGCTTTTTTGTCACCTTTTTTAATGCGCTTTATAAGTTCATTTATCTTTTCGTTGTTCTGCTTCATGTTTTCACCGTAATCCGAATAAAATGTGTCGGCTTTATAATAACATCTTTTTGTTGTAAAAGAAACAGTTTGGTTTCTTCTGTTACTTATACGTTTGAAATGCCGCTTTGGTCTGTGATTTCTGAAAATAAAAAAACGACCCCGCTTTAAGCAAGGTCGTTATGGTGGACGTTAACGGACTTGAACCGCTGACCACTCGCACGTCAAGCGAGTGCTCTACCAACTGAGCTAAACGTCCATACGTTTGACAACGTTGGTTATTATAACTTAAAGAAACAGATTTGTCAATAGCTTGCCATAAATTTTTGCTTTTATTTATTTTCTCTTTACGGAATAAATTCTTTATATTATAATAAATATATATCAATTATATTTGGAGATAATTATGGCTGATATCAGACCTTACCGCGAAACAGACAAATACAATGTTCAGCGCGTCTGCCTGCAGACCGTTGATGACGATGTTGTTTTTGAAGGGCTCGACAGAATGAATGCAGACCTATTTCTGACGGTTTATAACGATTACTATACCGAGTGTGAGCCGGAAAACTGTTTTGTCTGCACGGATGAAAATGATAATGCTGTAGGCTATATCATCTGTGCTGAGAGTGTAGAAAAATGGCGCAGCGTTTTTCTGAGGGAGTTTTATCCGCGAATCAGGCACCGTAAGCTCGGTGACCGGTTAATGGCTGTTGGTGAAATTATTGCGCACAGTATGTTTATGCGCAAATACCCGGCACATCTTCATATAGATATTCTCAGGGAATACAGGGGCAACGGCACCGGCACGCAGATGATGGATGCTCTTGTTTCCCACTTGCGTCAGAAAGGCGTCAGCGGAGTTCAGCTTTGTGTCGATGCCGAAAATGTTCGGGGTATAAGGTTTTACGAGCGTTACGGTTTCAAAAAGCTGATGAATTTCGGCAAGGGCTTTGCTATGGGGCTGAGAATAGACTGATTTTTGTTTATTGCTATTGATTTTTTTTCGTTTTTGTTATACAATAGCTATCGTTGCCAGGATAAGCCGGTGTGATGGAATTGGCAGACGTGACGGACTCAAAATCCGTTGGTAGCGATACCGTGCGGGTTCGACCCCCGCCACCGGCACCAGAAAACAACTCGCATTTGTCGTAGACAAATGCGAGTTGTTTTATTTCACATTGCGATAGCAATATTTCATTGAATATGCTATAATCAATTAAACAATTGTTTTTGCAGAGGTGTTGAAAATTAACAGACCATATATTATCTGCCATATGACAATGTCTATAGACGGTAAGGTGACAGGCGATTTTCTTGCTGAGGAAGCGAGTGCTTCTGCGTGCGAAGCGTACTATGAAATTAACAGAAATATCAAATCAAACGGATTTATCTGCGGCCGTGTTACAATGGAAGGCAGCTTTACAAACGGCTGGTATCCTGATTTGTCGGAATATGCTCCCGTTCTAAGCGGTGAGGATTATATTGTCGATGACCTGTCTGGTTTTTATGCGGTAGCTTTTGACCCGAAAGGTAAGCTCGGCTGGAAATCAAACCGTATTATTGACCCTGACGGTGACCCGGGATATCATAACGCTCAGATAATTGAGGTTCTTACAGAACAGGCAGATGAGCGATATACGGCTTATCTTAAAAGCATGGAAATTCCGTATATCTTTGCTGGTAAAGCGGAAATTGATGTTGAGCTTGCACTCTTTAAGCTGAAGAATATAATCGGCTGTGAAACTCTGCTTCTGGAGGGCGGAAGTATAATAAACGGCTTCTTTCAAAGGGCAGATGCTATTGATGAGCTGAGCCTTGTCATAGCACCTGTTGTTGCCGAAAAGAACGGTAAACTGCTGTTTGCCGACAGCGATATTTCCGGGTATGAGCTTGCTGAATCTCAAACAGTAAACGGGAACGTTATTCTTAATTATAAAAGAAAAAGATGAGTTTTTTACAGTAAAGGCGGTGTCGGACTTGAAGAAAATACTTGTAATTAACGGCTCTGCGCGCAAAGATTCTGTTTCAACGGCTCTTTGCAATTCTCTGCTGAGCGCGGCAGGGGATGCCGAGATAAAATCATATAATGCGTATATGCTTAATGCAAAGCCTTGCATCGGCTGCGGTGTGTGCGGTAAAAAGGTCGGCTGCTGCTTTGATGATCTTGATGAATTTATGGCTGACTTTGAGCAGGCGGATTATTTCGTTGTTTCAACGCCTGTGTATAACGGCGGCGTGCCTGCTCCGCTCAAGGCTGTTGTTGACCGTTTTCAGCGTTACTATGCTCTGCGCTTTTCTCACGGTGTGAAGCCGCCTGTAAGTAAGCCAAAGACGGCGGCGCTGATTATTGCCGCAGGCAGTAAGGGTGAGGGCAAGGATGAGATAAAAGCTATGTTTGAGAGGCAGTTTACCGTGCTGAATACTACGCTTGCCACTACTGTGTTTTTCGACGGTACTGATTCGAGTTTACCCGATGAGGCTGCACTTGAAGCTGCTGTGCAGGAGGGGGATTTCCTGTTCACAAATTGATAAGTCCGGGTATTTGATCATTTTCGGAAAAGTGTTGTTGAAAATAAACAAATAATATGTGCTTTTTTTGGAAAGGCGCATCTGAGCCATCGATTGACTTTTAATTTTTTTTATGTTATCTTTTATATATCAACAAAAAGGAGTAATAATTATGGCAAACTTTAAGCAGCTGTTCATGAACTATATGACAGTTAACGGAATCAAATACACCGATAAGGGCGAGAATGTTGTTCTTGTTTCTTACGGCGCAAAGAACATCAAGTCTGTTCCTGTTTATGTTTTCTTTAGTAAGGATGGCGAAGGTATTGCTCAGTTCAAGTGCTGGGAAATTGCAAACTTCAAGGACAAAGAGGCAAAGGCTCTCATCGCTTGCAACGAGCTTAACAGCACATATCGCTGGGTAAAGTTCTATATGGATAAGGATAGCGACATCGTTGTTGACTGTGACGCTTATCTTGATGAAGATACCTGCGGTGAGGAATGCGTTAACCTCATCAGAAGACTTGTCAGCATTGTTGACGAGGGCTATCCCGTTATCGGTAAGGCTTTGTGGAGCTGAGTTTAATCCGAATCTGAATGAATCTTATATTAAACGGAGTGATGACAGGTTCATCACTCCGTTTTTTTATCTGCTGTTATTGACTATTTTTTGCCATACTGGTATTATAAAATCAGCTTTTTTATTAAAAAGCAATTTATATTTTTATGGAGGTAATATCATGAGTTCGTTGAAGAAGTACATATCAGAGTTTATCGGTACATTTGTATTGGTGCTCTTTGCCTGCGGTACAGCTGCTGTTGTCGGCTGCTCGGCAGAAAACGGTACAGGCTATCTGCTCACAGCTCTGGCATTTGGTCTTGTAATTGTTGCTATGGCATACTCAATCGGAAATGTTTCCGGTTGCCACATCAACCCTGCGGTTTCAATCGCAATGCTTGTCAGCGGCAAGCTTTCCGTTAAGGACTTTATCGGCTATGTGGTTGCACAGTTTGCAGGTGCAACAGCAGGTGCGGCTGTGCTTATGGCTCTTGTCGGAAAAGAGAGCGGCCTTGGTGCAAACGCTCTTTACAATGACAGTATCGGTCTTTCTTTCCTTGTAGAGGTTATTCTTACTTTTGTTTTTGTTATTGCAATCCTCGGCGTTACATCAAAGGTTGAAAACGGCGCTGTTGCAGGCATCGTTATCGGTTTGACTCTTACTCTTGTTCATATTCTCGGAATCTCTTTCACAGGCACTTCAGTTAACCCTGCAAGAAGCTTTGGCCCTGCACTCCTTGTTGGCGGAGACGCTCTTTCCTGCGTATGGGTTTTCATTGCAGCTCCTCTTGTCGGCGGTGTGCTTGCAGCACTTGTTTATAAATTCCTTGATTCTAAAAAGGCTTAATTTATCTGTAAACATAATAAAAACAGGCAGTGTCATCGTTTTGGTGACACTGCCTGTTGCTGTTTGTAAAGGCTTATTTCCAGATTACCCAGAGAAGGATATAACCTGTTACAACTGCGGAAAGAGTAAAGGGTACGCCGTATTTCATGAATGTTGTGCTCTTAACCTCGTGCCCCTCTTTGCGGAGAATACCTATACCTGCAATGTTTGCACTTGCACCGATGGGTGTAAGGTTGCCGCCGAGAGTTGCACCGCAGAGCAGACCGTAGTAGAGGAGGGTAGGCTCAATTCCAAGATCACCTGCTATAACAGGTACAATTGAAAGCATAGTTGCGGTGTAGGGAATGTTGTCAATAAATGCGGAGAGAATAACTGACATCCAAACGATTATAGTATATACAACAAATACAGAGCCTGAGCCGAGCTTTGCGATTGTGCTGCCGATGATGTCGATTACGCCTGCGTTCTTGATACCGCCGATTACTACGAACAGACCTGCAAGAAGTATGATTGTATAGTAGTCAATTTCCTTGAAAGCCTCTTTTACAATTTCTTTGTTCTTCTTGATGAACAGCTCTCTGATAATACCGATGAGGAAGAACGCAATACAGATAAGGCCGTTTGTGATATCGGGCTTGTAGAACTGACCGGGAGCGGCTGTATCTTTGTAAGGAATAAATGAAACGGCAATAAGTGCAACAACTGTGCCGACGAGAAGAAATGTGGGGAATTTGTCCTCAACCGTGGTGCGTGAGTTGAAGCTGATTTTTCCCTTCTCTTTGCGGAACATAAAGAAAATGATTACTGCGCTGACGATTGCGCCTGCCTGTACAATCCAGAACATACCGGGCTTGCCGCTGTCTACGAAGAAGTCGGAGAAATCAAGCCCCGCCTGCTTGGCAAGCAAAATAGATGTGGTATCGCCTACAAGTGTTGCCGCACCCTGAAGGTTTGATGAAACGGCAATGCAGATGATTGAGGGAACAGGTGAAATGCCGATTTTTTTGCAGAAAGCAAGAGCAATGGGAGCAATCATAAGAACGGTTGCAACGTTGTCAACAAAGGCGGAAACAATGCCTGCGAAAAGTGAGAGCGCAACAACTGTCCACTGAATATTCGGCATTTTTGAAATCAGTATATCGGACATGAGCTGAGGCATTTTCGATTCGATGAAAAGGTAAACGGTGCCCATTGTACCGGCTATCATCATAATTACGTTCCAATCGATTTCACCAAGCGCCTGAACAATTCCGTAGGTGTATCTGCCGTCTGCCAGAGCGAAGAATGACGATTCGGGCGAGGCGGCGGAAACGATGCCAAGTATGACGAAGATTATTGCCGAGGTAACGGTGATATACGGGCGGATTTTCTGGAATACCAGCATCAGCACGTAGGTGACTGCGAATACGGCGAGCGCCGCAACGGTAACAGGACTCATAAGTAATCTCCTTATTCTTTTCGTGGTAAAAGCTGTTGGAAAAGAAAAAACAGAACCCGAAAAACGGATTCTGTCACATAATCGGAAAAGCTGCAAAAAAGTCGCATTTAACCAATTACAATTCAAAATAAATAGAACGCAGGTGCGTTCTATGACAGACTCCACCACTCATTTTGATTGTAAACCCATTATACTCTATTGAAAAAATGTTGTCAACATCAGCGTAGAATTTGATAGCTTTTCAATTTATTAACTTTTGTTTAACAAAGGTGTGCTATAATGTAAAAAATCGGGGGTGAAAAAGATGAGCAAAAGTGTATATGTTTTTGTCCACGGTATGTTCGGCTGGGGCGAAAACGAAAAAATCAATAACAAGGCACCTTACTGGGGCGGAACATCGGGTAATATTGTGAATTATCTTCGCAATAAGGGCTACGAGGCCTATGCGGCATCCGTAGGTCCTATTTCGGGTGCCTGGTATCAGGCGTGTGAGCTTTATGCTCAGCTGACGGGTACACGAGTAGACTACGGCGAGCATCACTCTGCCGTTTTCGGTCAACGCCGTTTCGGCAGAACCTATGACAAGCCGCTCTTTGAGGGCTGGAGTGAGGAAAAGCGAGTTCATCTTATCGGTCACAGCTTTGGCGGAATGACAATCAGAATGCTGACTCATCTTCTTACCCACGGCGCACCTGAAGAGGTTGCGGCATCGGGGGAGGAGAATGTTTCTCCGCTCTTCCTCGGCGGCAAGCAGAATCTTGTTATCAGCGTTACTGCTATCTGCTCTCCGCTGAATTGTTCCGGTGCTTACGATGCGGCAAAGAAGCTCGGCCTTATCAGCTCAATCAAAAATTTTTCGCTGCTCTATGTCGGTGCTTTGGGCAGAGGCCCTCTCAACGGCAGGGGAGTTGATTTTCACCTTGAGCGTATCGGTATGACTGATACTCCAGGTCAGAAAGACAAGGTGAAATTTATTGATGCTTTTAAGGTTGCCAAAAAAGATATGGATTCAATTGATAATAATATGACTCCGCAGGGCACAGAGAAGCTCAACAATTATATAAAAATCTGCGATGATGTTTACTACGTTTCTTATCAGTTTAATGCTGTTAAGAAAAAAGGAATAAATCTGCCCGTAAAGACAAGGTTTCCGCTGATGTTTGCAACCTCTGCTCTGATGATTGCAAGCGGTGCAATACTTAAAGACGAGAGGCGCAAATATAACGACGGTCTTGTTGATGTTGAGGCGGCAGAATATCCTGCAGGTGAGCCGTTTGTCCGCTCGGATAAAAATACGCCCCTGCAAAAGGGCAAATGGAATGTAATGCCTGCGCTTGTGGGCGACCACGGTACGGCAATCGGACTTTTTGCAAACAAAAAAGAAACAATGGATTTCTATACCGAGCTTGTCGGAATGCTCGACAGAACGGAGCGGGAAGAAAAACGCGCCGCAAAAACAACATAATAACTCAAAAATCAGCGAGGAAAAAATCCTCGCTGATTTTTATTCGTGGTTTCTGATTTTGAGCAGAGCGCCTTTTTCAAGTCGGGAGACCTGTGCCTGGGAGATTCCTATTTCGTTTGCAACCTCAATCTGGGTCAGTCCCTGCATAAACCGCAGGGAGAGGATACGCTTCTCACGGGGCGACAGATCTTCGATTGATTGGCGCATGAGTATTTCATCAATCCAGCCCTCGTCGTTGCCGTTGTCACCTATCTGATCCATAACAAAAATCGTATCGCCGCCGTCATTGTAGACAGGCTCATAGAGCGAAACAGGGTCAACTATCGATTCAAGAGCAATCACAACATCTTCTTTCTTCAGCTTCATCTCCTCGGCAATTTCGGTTATGGTAGGCTCTCTGCCGAGCGAGTTGACGAGCTTTTCTTTTGCCTGTATTGCGTGGTAGGCTGTGTCCCTGAGTGAACGGCTGACGCGTACGGGGTTGTTGTCGCGCAGATAGCGGCGTATCTCACCTGCAATCATCGGCACGGCATAGGTCGAAAACCGCACCTGCTGTGAAATATCAAAGTTGTCAATCGACTTTATGAGCCCGATGCAGCCTACCTGAAACAAATCGTCCATATTTTCGCTTCGGCTGGCAAATCGCTGAATTACACTCAGCACAAGCCTGAGGTTGCCGTTGACAAGCTCATCGCGCGCCGCTTTGTCACCCTGTCTGCTCTTTTCAAGCAGTGCTCTTTTTTCCGCCTCTTTCAGCACTTTCAGCTTTGATGTGTTCACGCCGCAGATTTCAACCTTGTTAAAATGCATTTCTCTCGCTCTCCCTTGTGTAATTTTACAAGGAGAGTATGGGATTGACGGCGGCAGATAATACCTTTACATAAACGGAAATTTTTGCAAAATTCATTGACCGTATGAGCGACAGATATTATAATAAAACAGTACACGAAAAAAGGTGGTAATTCATTATGCTGTATATCGGTATTGACCTTGGCACTTCTGCCGTTAAGCTGCTGCTTGTGAACGGGGGCGGTGATATTCTCGGCGAGGTTTCAAAGGAATATCCCGTTTTCTATCCCCGTTCGGGCTGGTCGGAGCAGAATCCTGCCGATTGGTGGGCTGCCGTTAAAGAGGGCATTGCTCAGCTTACCGCAGGCGTTGACAAGGCGCAGATTGCGGGAATAGGTGCAGGCGGACAGATGCACGGCTTGGTTGTGCTTGATGAAAACGATGAGGTTATTCGCCCTGCAATTCTCTGGAACGACGGCAGAACGCAAAAGCAGGTTGATTATCTCAACGGAGTTATCGGTAAGGATGTACTCAGCGCTAATACTGCAAATATTGCTTTTGCAGGCTTTACTGCGCCGAAAATTCTGTGGATGAAAGAGAACGAGCCCGAGCTTTTCGCAAGGATCAAAAAAATTATGCTCCCGAAGGATTACATAAATTATATGCTTACGGGAGTTCACTCCTGCGATTATTCCGATGCTTCGGGTATGCTTCTGCTCGATGTTGAGCATAAATGCTGGTCGGAGAAAATGCTTGAAATATGCTCGGTCAAAAAAGAACAGATGCCCTTACTCTTTGAGAGCAGTGATGTTATTGGCTCTGTCAGAGCGGATATTGCCGCTGAGCTTGGGTTGGGCAAAAATGTTAAGGTTGTTGCAGGTGCAGGCGATAACGCCGCAGCCGCAATCGGTACAGGCACGGTCGGCAACGGCAAGTGCAACATTTCATTGGGCACTTCTGGTACGATATTTATTTCAAGCGGCAAATTCGGTGTTGACCCCAATAATGCGCTTCACGCCTTTGCTCACGCTGACGGCTGCTATCATCTTATGGGATGTATGCTCTCTGCCGCTTCGTGCAACAAATGGTTTATGGAGGATATTCTGAACGATACTGACTATGCCGCCAATCAGGCTCCTATAACCGACAAAAAGCTCGGCAACAACAGCGTGTTTTTCCTGCCTTACCTTATGGGCGAGCGCAGTCCGATTAACGATACCGATGCAAGAGGAACATTCCTCGGAATGAGTATGGATACAGGCAGAGCAGATATGCTTCAAGCTGTTTTTGAGGGCGTTGCCTTTGCAATCCGTGACAGCTTTGAGGTCGCAAAATCGCTCGGCATAGATATAGGTCGCAGTAATATCTGCGGTGGCGGTGCAAAGAGTGAGCTCTGGAAAAAGATTATGGCAAATGTGCTGGGTATTCCGCTCGATACAGTTAAAACAGAGCAGGGTCCGGGTTACGGCGGCGCAATTCTTGCAATGGTTGGTTGCGGTGAATTCGGTTCGGTCAATGCAGCGTGTGACAGCCTTGTTGAAATATCCGATACGGTTTATCCCGACGATGAGCTGACCGCACTTTATGATAAAAAGTACAAAATCTTCAAGCAGATTTATCCGTCACTCAAAACGGTGTTTGCTCAGATGAATAAAGGAGAATAAGACAATGAGCGAGATTTTTAAGGGAATATCAAGAATTCAGTACGAGGGCGCAAAGAGCAGAAATCCGCTTGCGTTCAAGTTTTATGATGCTGACAGAGTTGTTATGGGTAAGCCGATGAAGGATTACCTGCCCTTTGCTATGGCATGGTGGCACAACCTCTGCGCCGCAGGTACAGATATGTTCGGCAGAGATACAGCAGACAAGAGCTTCGGTGCTGACGAAAAAGGTACAATGGAGCATGCAAAGGCAAAGGTTGATGCAGGCTTTGAGTTTATGCACAAGCTCGGTGTTGAGTATTTCTGCTTCCACGATGTTGACCTTGTACCCGAGGCAGACGATATCAACGTTACAAACGCAAGGCTTGATGAAATTACAGACTATATGCTCGTCAAAATGCGGGAAACAGGCATCAAGTGTCTGTGGGGTACTGCAAATATGTTCTCCAATCCTCGTTTTATGAACGGTGCAGGCAGCACAAACTCCGCAGAGGTTTACTGCTTTGCTGCCGCACAGATCAAAAAGGCGCTCGAGCTTACCGTTAAGCTCGGCGGTAAGGGCTATGTTTTCTGGGGCGGCAGAGAGGGCTATGAAACTCTGCTCAATACCGATGTTAAGTTTGAGCAGGAAAATATTGCCCGCCTTATGAAAATGGCTGTTGAATACGGCAGAAAAATCGGCTTTACAGGCGATTTCTATATCGAGCCCAAGCCGAAAGAGCCTATGAAGCACCAGTACGATTTTGACGCCGCTACTGCAATCGGCTTCCTGCGTCAGTACGGTCTTGATAAGGATTTCAAGATGAATATTGAGGCTAACCACGCAACACTTGCAGGTCACACCTTCCAGCACGAGCTGAGAATCAGCGCAATCAACGGTATGCTCGGCAGTATTGACGCTAACCAGGGCGACTATCTCCTCGGCTGGGATACCGATGAATTCCCCTTTGATGTTTATGAGGCTACAATGTGTATGTACGAGGTTATAAAGGCAGGCGGTCTTACGGGCGGCTTCAACTTTGATGCAAAGTGCCGCAGACCCAGCAACACCTATGAGGATATGTTTGAAAGCTATATCCTCGGTATGGATACATTTGCACTCGGTCTTATCAAGGCGGCTGAGCTTATTGAGGACGGCAGACTTGACAGCTTCGTTGCCGAAAAATATGCGAGCTTCAGCAGCGGCATCGGCGCAAAGATTGTTGCAGGCGAAACATCGCTTGAAGAGCTTGCCGCATACGCCGCAGAGCTTAAGAACACAGCTATTCCTATGCCGGGCAAGCAAGAAAGACTTGAAGGCATTGTGAACAGCGTACTGTTTGGCTGAGATTAATTAATAAGATAAAGCGGCCCTCCCTGCAGATTTATCTGCGAGGAGGGCTGTACTGTTGGTTACTTGTTTTTTTCTTTCAGTTCCTTTGCGCGTTTTTCTATCATATCCGCTTCAACATCGTAGCCTCTGCTGCGGTAGACATCCGCCATTTTCATATACTCGTTATAAGCCTTTTCAAATTCGCACAGCTCTTTATAAAGACCTGCTTTGCAATCCATTTCATCGCAGAAATATGTTCCGATTTCGCCTGCCTTGTCATAATACGTCAGGGCTTCATCATATTTCTTTAGGTTCTTTGCAATATCACCGCCGTGGATATATATTCGCCAGTCATCGGGGAATTTTTTGATTGCCTGAGTAAAAAGATTATATGCATAATCATATTTTTCAGCCCATATAAGTGCAATAAGAAGGTTGTCGGTTTCTCTCGGATTGTCGGGGTTTGCCTTTGCCTTTTCTTCAAGCTCCGAGATGATTTCATCTTCTTTTTTTAGAAGAAAGAACATCCATATTCTCTGCATACAGGCAAGCTGATAATTTTCAGGGTCATCATTCGGGTCATCGCTGACAGCCTTATCATACCACTCAACGGCAATATCCCTGCAATAGTTCATCATATACATATGAATCCAGGCATAGAGCCATTTATCCTCAGTTGAAAGCTCGCCGTCTTTCATGAGCTTTTCGTATTCAATTCGACAACGCATAAAATCCTCAGGGTCGCGTGATTCTTCATAGACAGAGGCAAGCCGCTGGGCATAGTTATCGTAAGCCGCTGTGCTTTTCTTGTAAAAATCGTCAACGGTTACCTCATAAAGCCTTGCAAGCTCGGGCAAGGTCAGCACATCGGGCAGAGTTGTTCCGCACTCCCAACGGGAAACAGTCTGGGAATTGACGTTGAGCTTATCTGCAACCTGCTCCTGTGTGAAGCCTTTGGCAAGACGGAATTTTTTCAGGTTTTCAGTAAATATGTTGTTCATAGTTTTCACCTTTCATACGTTACGGCGTTTTTTTGAAGCTTCTGTTATGATTATATCACGCATAGTCACGGTTGATAAGGTCTTATTTTGTGAACATACTCTTGAATTGTGTGTAGTGAACTTTGGCGTTGAAAAGGATGAAGAATATAAGCGTTTGCGTTTTTGTGTATTGTTTTGCTTTGCGGTTGATATCGTGATATAATTAATAAATAATAATACTTAATGTTTCAAATCCACGAATCGCAGACAAATTCCACGAATGATGTGTTGAAAAAACTATCTCTTTGTCAGAGAATATAATCATGAAAACAGCGAAGGAGAGTATTTCATGGAAAAGAAAACTATGGGTTCGTTTATGGCGGCTTTAAGGAAAGCAAACGGGCTGACTCAACAACAGGTTGCCGATAAATTGAACGTATCAAATAAAACAATAAGCAAGTGGGAGTGTAATGAGGGATACCCTGAAATTTCAATGCTTCCTGTAATTGCAGAGCTTTATTCCGTTTCTGTTGATGAGCTTTTACGCGGAGAAAGAATAACAAAACCTTTCAGCGAAGAAAACAGAGAAATTAAAAATGCTGAAAGAATTAAATACTTAATTGAAAAGGCAACCGTAAAATTTACGAACAATTCTATCGTTGCACTCGTTCTGGGCATAGTTGCACTCATATTGGCTTATACAATATGTGACATTGTTTATGATTACAATGTTTTATGGGTTGGCTATGCAATTGTATTGATTTTGTGTGGCGTTTCAGTAGCTGTTTCTTTGATTGCTTTTAATAGTTTTATATCGGGCTTACGAAGCGAGGGCGTTGTTGAAAAAGAAGCAATTGATGAAAGTGTAAAAAAATGCATAAAGCATATTACCGTTATTGCGTTTTTAGCGGCAGTAACATTGTTGGGTCTTATACTTGATGTTATTATGAATGCACCGTCGGTCATCTTTGCGGCATTGCCTGCAACTGCTGTTATCGGTGGAGTTATTGCTTATTTAGTTCGCTCTTATTTGTATAAAAAATTTAGTGTTACGGTATCGGAATTATCACCTGAAATAAAACAATACCGTAAAAAGCATATTAAAATTACTTGCATTATTCTTTCTGTTGTTGTTTTATTATCTGTTTTGTTACCTTTTCTGTTTGCGTGGCATGAAACCTCAGCGCACTCAATTTACAGCTTTCGTGAAGGTGTAGGTTATCAGTATGTTTCCGAAGAAGATGCCGAACGGGAGTATCACAAACTTAAGGATTATGTAACAGGCAAGAAGAACTTATATCGTATTAATTATGAAGAATATATTGAAGAAACAGGAAAATACGTCTTATATGTCGAGCAGTTGAATGGTAGCTTTGAGCTAAGTAAAAGCGGCTACAATATGGTTGCAACATATTATTCTGAGGAGGAAGAGCTTTACTTTGAAACTCTTGAAGAGGTTGAGAGCTTCAAAGCAGAAAGAGTTTGTGATGGTATAAATGATCACAATTTCAGACAGAGAAATATTCTTTTTGATGATGCAACTCTGTCAATAAGCTATCAGTCCGAAACAAGTAACTTCTTTAGTGGAGTCTATGATATTATGCCGATATTCATAATAATCGGTTCATGCTTTTTTATTTGTGTTTTTGTTGCTTCGGTGGCAATCTATTTCAAAAATATAAAGCTGAATAAAATAAAGTAATTAGCAGACAGTTATGGGATAAACCGTTTTAATGAAGTATCGCCTTTGGCGAAGTGAAGCACTCGCTTATGCTCGTATGAAGTTAAGTGTGTTGTTAACGCCACAGTCTCTTCATAATGCGAAGCATGATTTTAATTTTTGATTTTTGAAAAGTCGTTTCACATTTTGTTATGTCATTTTTCCGCCTCCCTAATTTTTGATATAAATATGTTTCTGTTTTAATTTTCTGCGCAATCTCTTACTTTTGTTTAGTTGTTATCATCCGTCT
>JAZPYF010000055.1:0-26855 GCA_045544055.1 Acutalibacteraceae bacterium
CGTAAAATGGTCAAGCTGTCCGTTCCAAACATTAAAGAAGCCGTTTTATGCGACTTGAACGAAGCAGAAACGAAAAAATTGCAAGTTATAGGCAATACGGTTAAGTTTGATATCAAGCCTTTTGAAATTGTTACAGTAAAAGTTAAATAAGTTGCAAACTTAACATAAAAACAAGTCGTACTGCAAGGCGGTACGACTTGTTTCTTTTACTTATTTTATTTCCTGTTCAAGATTGTCAAATTCTTCCGTTGAGAAAAATTCGCCCAGAGTAATGTCCAATCCGTCGCACAATTTTTTTATAACAACAATTGAAACATCGCGGCGGCGTTCATCCATCATACTGTACACCGTAGAGGGGGTGACGCCCGAAATATTGGCAAGCTCATTCGTTTTAATATTGCGTTCTTTACAAATCTCACAGAACCTTTTTACAACCGTATCTTTGACAGCCATTCAATTCACCTCAAAGAATATTGTAAAATTTTATTCGCAAATGCGTATACGCACTTGCGTAATGATTAAAAATGTTTTATAATGTAAGAAAAAAATCGGGAGGGGATTCGGTGAAATCTGTCAGTGCTTTTTTGGTATGCGTGTTGTTCTTTATTATCATAGGTATGGGTTCTTCGGTTTATTCGGCTTTTTGTAAGAGCGAAATATTGTCGTTTGTGTTGGCTGTTGTTTCTGGAGCGTTTTATCTGTTAGCCGCACTGTCTGCTGTTTGTGCAGTTGACAGCGATAAGTAATGATATAAAAACAGCCGTGACATTAAAGTGCCACGGCTGTCGGTTTATTGGGGTGTATTTTATTTTGCAGCAGCGGTTGTGGGAACGGGAGCTGCTGTTGTGGGCTCAGCCTTTGCTACGTTGGGATAGCTTTCCTTGAGGATAGCGTTGTAGATCTTTTCGCTGAGTGCGTTTACTGTTGCTGTGTCAGCAACCTTGTATGCATCAGAAGCAACTGTTTCGTCAACAAGCTTTGTAAGCTCCTCGCTTGCAAGAGTCTGAGCGATTGAAATCTGCCAGTAGGGTCTTTCGTGCTTCTGTACGAAGTACATTACATGGTAGCCGTACTCAGTCTCGATGACGCCGAGATCGCCTTCCTTACGTGCGGGGTCAAGTGACCATGCTTCAAAAGCCTTAACGTACTTGCCCTTGCCGAGGTACTCAATGAGACCGCCGTTGGAAGCAGAGCCTGTATCCTTACTTTCCTTCTCGCAGATTTCGATGAACTTTGCAAGCTTATCGTCTGCCTCGTTGATTGAAGCGAGAGCGGAATCAGCGAGCTTCTTCTGCTTATCCTTGTCTGCTGCAGCATCCTTAGCTTCTTCGTCAAACTGATAAAGAATGTGGCGTACGTCAACAGGGAGTGTTGTGTTATCTCTGTAAGGAGTCTTAACCATGAAGAAGAGGTAGTATGTGCCGTTAAACTCAAACATCTTCTTCTCGCCGACCTTAGCTTCTGTGCCGAAGAGCCACTTAATTGTGTCTTCGCTGAAGCTGCCTTCGATTGTTGCCTTCTCTGTGTAAGCCATAAGAGTAGCTTCGGGCTTGGAGTAGTCTGTAGCTTCTTTCTGCTCTGCAGTTGCATATTCGCCTGCAAGAGCGATAAATGATGCCTCGTCTGTAATCTTGCCGAACATTTCGTCAGCCTTTGTCTTAGCTGCTTCCTTAGCCTGCTTTGAAGCTGCATCCTTCTCAGCCTGAGAAGCGTCTTCCTTAAGCTCAGGTGTTTCGGGAGTGATTGCAAATACGCGGAAGTCTACACAGTTGTAAGCGGATGTATCCTTCTTGTAAACCTCTTCAAGCTGTGCAAGGTCGTAGCTGTCAGCCTTTTCATCGCCCATTGCAAGTGAGTACTCGCTTGCAATTGTTTCACGCTCAACAATGCCCATGAAGATCTTCTCTGTCATGCCCTTGCCGTAAGCGGAGCGGAGATACTTGCCGAAAGAAACGTTTGCTGAGCCTGCCTGAGCAGCCTGGTCCTTGATGTCCTGCTTGAGCTGATCGATCTGCTCGTAAGCTTCGTCCATAACGTTCTGCTCAACCTTGAAGTTATCCTTAGCTGCCATATCAGCAAGTGCTGTGTACTGCTGAAGGCTCTTTGCTGCAGCATACTCAAGGTATTCTTTCCAGGAAGCCTTGGAGCCGTCCTCAAGCTTGTAATCCTCGAAAGGATATTCCTGATCTTCGGGGAGCTTGTTGTAATCGAAACCTGTGTAGTAGTAGCCGTAGCCCTGTCCGTAGTATGAATCATACTGCTGGGACATTGAATAGTAGTAGTTGTGCATTGAACGGTAGTAGTACTCGTATTCAACTGCGGAGTAGCTTTCGCCTGCAACAGTATCGATCTTCTTCATTCTCTCAAAAACGCCGAGATTTGTGCAGGATACGACAGTGATTGCGACAACAGCAACAACTGCAACAATGATAGCGAGTGTTGACTTTGTCTTTTTGCTGAGTGAGCGTGAAGAAATCTTGTGAGACTTCTTAGAGTTCTTCTTGGCAGATTTGGCAATTCGTGCCTTTCGCTCCTCACGGTAGTCGTTGGAAGTTTTTTCGGTAGCCATTAAATCACCTTTTTCAATTATGTTTTTTGTAGTAAAAACTAACAGGCTAAATTATATACTATTTTTCGAAAATATACAAGCCCTAAAACTAAATTTAGCAATATATTTTATATAAAACACAAAATATTGACAAATTTGATACAAAAAACGGACAGTACCCTCCGAAAAAGAGGGTTCTGTCCGCTGATATTTGCTTTGGTTAAACGGTTTTATGATTTGAGCGTTTCTGCAATTCCCTGAGCAAGTCCTGCAACAGACTGAATCTCAGAGGGGATGATGATTTTTGTTGCCTGTCCGTCAGCTGCCTTTTCAAATGCGTCGAGGCTGCGGATTGTGAGGAAAGCCTGACCGGGATTAGCTTCATTAATAAGTCTGATCGCCTGTGCACGTGCTTCTTCAACTGCAACGATTGCCTGTGCTTCACCCTCGGATTCGCGGATTTTTGCTTCTCTTACAGCTTCAGCACGGAGGATAGCAGACTGCTTGTCAGCCTCTGCAGCGAGAATCTTTGATTCTTTCTGACCCTCTGCAACAAGCACCTGGCTTGCCTTTTCACCTTCGGCACGAAGAATGGCTTCTCTTCTTTCACGTTCAGCCTTCATCTGCTTTTCCATCGCATCCTGAATTTCCTTGGGAGGCAGGATGTTCTTAAGCTCAACGCGGTTTACCTTGATACCCCAGGCATCTGTTGCTTCGTCAAGAATACCTCTGATTTTTGCGTTGATTGTGTCACGCGATGTGAGAGTATGGTCAAGCTCAAGCTCACCTATGATGTTACGCAGGGTAGTAGCTGTCAGGTTTTCAATAGCTGAAAGGGGACGCTCAACACCGTAGCAGTAAAGCTTCGGGTCAGTAATCTGGTAGAAAACGACAGTATCAATCTGCATTGTAACGTTATCTTTTGTAATAACGGGCTGAGGCGGGAAATCAACAACCTGCTCTTTGAGTGAAACGATTTTTGCTACTCTGTCAATGAGCGGAATTTTGAAGTGAACGCCTGTCTGCCAGGTTTCTTTGTATGCGCCGAGTCTTTCAAGTACGTATGCCTTTGACTGCGGTACGATTTTGATATTGAGTGCAAGAAGAACGATAATTAGCAAAACGATTCCGGGAATAACAAACTCCATAAATATTCTCCTTTTTGATGTTTTTTGATTTTAGCTTTTTGTTTCTGCGGGCAATGCCGCTTTTTCAACGATGAGCTTTACACCCTCAATTCGCTTGACTGTTACTGTTTCGCCTTCAGGTATTTCTGAGCCGTCGTCAGAGCGAGCGGTCCATAAAGTGCCCTGCAGTTTGACAAGACCGGTCTGAGCAATATTGTTGATGCTCTCGGTTACAACTGCTGCTTCTCCGATGAATCGGTCAGCATTGGTCGGCGAAAATTTCTGCTTTGTCAGCTTTTTGACAAGCGGTCTTGTGGCAATAAGTGCTGCCAACGAAACGGCAACAAAAACGATGCACTGTATAAGGGGAGAAGCATCGAGCAGAGTTGCAACTATTGCCGCTGCAGAGCCTACTGCAAACCAGATTGTCAGGAGCTGAGTTGTCATTGCTTCAATGATAATGAAAGCTACTGTTAATGCTATCCAGACAAAAACCACATTACCACCTCCTTTTGATTGCATTATAGCATATTGCAAATCAAAATGCAATTATTTTGCGTCGGAAGTCGGAACATGATGTGTCACAAGCGGTAAAACCATACAATATATAGTGTTTTGCTATTGTGCATATACTGGAGTTTGTATACAAAATCATTGTAAATTATTTGTGAACACACACGAAAAAATACGGCTAAAAAATGCCTGAGAAAGTGAAAGAAATATGGTCTTGCAGTGCGGCGATTTCAAGCATCGCTTCCGTGCAGGTTATACGATAGTTTTCCCCGTCGATATATGAGAGCTTTTTTATCTTTTTATCAAGTGCTTCAAAGTAGCTGCGGTCTGTAAAAAGTTCAAAGTAAATAATCTGTTTTTCCCACTCTGTATCGAGATTTTCAAGTGATTTCTTATCCTGAATTGCATATTGGGCAAGCGTGTGCAGTGCGTCTGCCTTGTGTATAAGAGAAAAGTTGACGGTAATAGCAGATATCAATATGATTGTCAGCATTCCGACGGCAATTATACCTCTTTTCATTTCGAATCCTTTCTCACTGCCTTTGAGAATTTTCCTGCGCCGTAGGTGAGCAGCATTATTTCCTCAATCTGCAGTTTTTCTTTTTTTAGCTGATTATCAAGTGCTTTACGGTCAAGCTTGGCTTCTGCAAGGGCAGGCTTAATCAGCTTTCCGTCACATATTATAAGGTGCTGAAGCGCTTCCTCAGGCGCTTTTACTTTTGCAAGCTGAGCTGTCAGCGGACTGAATTCGGGCTTTTGCATAATACTTACCGAGCCGTTCGTTTCAATAATTGCATACTGTATCTGCTCAATATCGAATACGCCCTGCTGTCTCGCTGCTGACATAAGGTCTTGTACTGTAAGACGCAGATCTTTCATTTTCTGCTGGTCGAGCTTTCCGTTGTTGATTACTATTGCAGGGTGACCGTCAAATACTTTTCTGAATCCGGGTGAGTGCAGCGTCAGTACAGATGTGAGTATTGAAAGCCCTGCAAGCAAAAGCACAGTCAGCACTGAATTAATCAGCGGCACGTCGTTGCTGTCAAGCGGAATTGCCGCAATTTCCGATATCAGTATGGTTATAACAAGCTCTGTGGGCTGCATTTCTCCTATCTGCCTTTTGCCCATTAGACGGATTGAAAGCATTATCACAAAATAAAGTATAAAACCTCTGATTAGTGTTGTAAGCATTATGTTCCTCCGTTTCTTTGTATAGCTTTATTATTTGCAAAAATCATTGACCTGAAACAAAAAAGAGAATATACTTTTATTTGTTCGAGGTGAAAAATATGAGTAAGTATACACTTGGCTTTGATATAGGCGGCACAAAGTGCGCCGTTGTGCTCGGCAGGGGAGAGATTCCTGCAGAACCCGACAAAAATTTTATAATTGATAAAATACGCTTTGATACCGTTCAGTCACGCGGTTGGCAAAAAATAGTTGAGCAGCTTTTTGTGAGTGCGGAGGATATACTTTCCCGTAACAACGTAAAGCCTGAGCAGGTGATTGGCTGCGGTATAAGCTGCGGTGGTCCGCTTGACAGTAAAAAGGGTGTCATAATGTCGCCGCCCAATCTGCCTGATTGGGATAATGTGCCGTTGACACGGATGACTGAACAGCGGCTCGGCATAAAAACATATCTCCAGAACGATGCCAATGCCTGTGCTCTTGCAGAGTGGCGCTTCGGTGCAGGTATGGGTTCAAAAAATATGGTTTTTCTCACGTTCGGTACGGGTATGGGAGCAGGTCTGATTATTGACGGCAGGCTTTACAGCGGAACTAACGATATGGCAGGTGAGGTCGGTCACATCCGTCTAGCTGATGACGGCCCTATAGGCTACGGCAAAAAAGGCTCTTTTGAGGGCTTTTGCAGCGGCAGAGGAATAGCAAACCTTGCTAAACAGATTGTATTATATAAGCTTGAAAACGGTATTAAACCGTCATTTTGTCCGACGGCTGAGATGCTTGATGACATAACGGCTAAATCTGTTGCCCAGGCGGCTTGCGACGGTGATGAAACAGCCCTTGAAATATATTGCATTTGCGGCGAATATCTCGGCAGAGGTCTTGCTTTAATCATTGATATTCTCAATCCCGAAGTAATTGTTATCGGCAGCATATACGAGCGTTCATCGGCTTTACTTCAAGAAAAAATGGCTGAAGTTATTGCTGCTGAGGCTCTGCCTCAGGCAAGAGAAGTGTGCCGTATTGTTCCTGCGGTGCTCGGCGATTCAATCGGTGATTTTGCCGCTCTCGGTGTTGCGTTTATGAACGAATGAGGTGTTTGAAATGAAAGATTCAAAAATGATTTTTGATGAGCTTTTTGAACGTTATCCTGCACTTGAAGTATGCCGCGAAGAAATATACTCGTCGTATACTTTACTGTCCGATTGTTACCGTTACGGCGGAAAGGTGCTTGCATGCGGAAACGGAGGAAGTGCCGCCGATACCGACCATATTGTCGGTGAATTGATGAAAGGCTTTTTGCTAGGGAGAAAAATTACTTCTCCTGCTGTAAACGGTGATGATGAAATTCTGTCTCATTTGCAAGGTGCTCTGCCTGCCGTATCACTTAACGCTCATTCTGCACTTATGACAGCTTTTGCAAATGATCTCAGCTTTGATTATGCCTATGCTCAGCAGGTTTACGGTCTGGGCAACAGCGGTGATGTGTTGATTGCGCTGAGCACCTCGGGCAATTCTCCGAGCGTTGTCAATGCGGTAAGGGCTGCAAAGGCCAAGGGTATTGCCGCAATCGGCATAACAGGCTCAAAACAGAGCCTTCTCAGTGAAAAGTGCGATGTTTGTATTATGCTTCCCGAAACCGAAACATTCAAAATCCAGGAGCTGACACTTCCTGTTTACCATTGCCTTTGTGCAATGCTTGAGGCGGATTATTTCGGCTGATTGTTCCGGACAAGTCACGAATAAAAAACAACCTCCCGTCATATCAATGTAGCGATATGATTCAGGGAGGTTATTTTATTGAGATTTTTCGTTGAAGAGCGTGCTGTTGAGCTTGGCAGATATATCGTAGAAAACAATACTACAGTGCGTGCCGCCGCTACGCAGTACGGCATAAGCAAATCTACCGTACATACCGATGTTTCACGCAGACTTGAAAAGCTCGACCCTCAGCTTTATGAGAGGGTAAGGGCTGTGCTTGATATCAATAAAGCACAGCGGCATATCAGAGGCGGACTTGCGACAAAAGAAAAATATAAAAACGAAACTAAAAATAAATAAAGAAAATTTATTTTATGTCTTGAAGTTTTGAAGCCGTTTATTTATAATATACCCAACTATTATCGAAAGGGAAGGGTATTGATATGGCTTCCAAATACTCGGTTTCATTACAAAAAGTAATTGATGTCCATTCTTTTTCTGTTCTCTATACTCCGTCAGATCTTGCTGAAATCAAGCTGACAATGCAGGAGGTTATCCGTCCGGGTCTAATTCTTTCCGGATATGACGATTATTTCGATCCGGGCAGAGTGCAGTTCCTCGGTCTTACTGAGATTGAGTATCTCAGAGGAATGACGGATGAGCTTCGTCAGGAGAGACTGGATTTCTATCTCTCACACAGGCCCGTCGTCTGTATTGTCACACGTTCGCTTGAGCTGCCGAAGGAATTTTTGCCGCTTGCAGAAAAATACGGCGTACCTGTTCTTTCTACCAAGGATTCAACTTCGGGCTGTATGTCAACGCTGATTTCTTTCCTCGGTGTTGAGCTGGCTCCCCGTATTACGCGCCACGGCGTTCTTGTTGAGGTTTACGGTGAGGGTGTGCTTATTCTCGGCGACAGCGGCGTAGGTAAAAGTGAAACTGCGCTTGAGCTTATCAAGAGGGGACACCGTCTTATTGCTGATGATGCTGTTGAAATCCGCAAGGTTTCTTCAAAAACACTTGTCGGCTCGGCGCCCGACAATATCCGCCATTTTATAGAGGTGCGCGGTGTAGGTATAATCAATGCACGCCGTCTTTTCGGTATGGGCTCTGTCAAGCTCACCGAAAAAATCGATATGGTTGTTGAGCTTGAGCATTGGGATGTAGAAAAGGCCTATGACAGGCTCGGCCTCGAAACTCAATATACCGAAATACTCGGCATCAATGTTCCGAGTACGGTTGTTCCGGTACGTCCCGGCCGAAACCTCTCTATTATTATCGAGGCTGCGGCAATGAATAACAGACAGCGCAAGCTCGGCTACAATGCTGCGCGTGAGCTGCTTCACGGCCTTGGTATGGATGAGGATATTTCGCCCAAACCCGAAGAAATGAAAATATGGCACGATGTCTGATTTGCTAACAAAATAATTAAATATAAAAACGGAGGATTTTCAAAATGTACAGAGTAGGCGTAGATCTTGGCGGCACAAATATTGCTGTCGGAGTAGTTGACGATAATTTCAATATCATCGGCAGGGGCAAGATGAAGACAAATGCTCCCCGTGATGCAAAGCTTATTTTTGACGATATCGCAACAGCAATCAGAATGGCTGTTGATGATGCTAATCTCAGACTTTACGATATCGCTTCAATCGGTATCGGTACACCAGGCTCGGTAAATAAAGAGCTTGGCATGATTGACTATGCAAATAACCTTGCGTTTGACCACGTTCCTGCAAAGGAGCTTCTTTCCGCAAGCCTCGGTATGGATAAAATCTTTATCGATAACGATGCTAACTGTGCCGCTCTCGGTGAGGCACTTGCAGGCGCAGGTAAGGATAAGGACAGCTTTGTTGCAATCACTCTCGGCACAGGTGTTGGCAGCGGTATCGTCATCGGCGGTAAGCTTGTCAACGGCTGTAACTATGCTGCAGGTGAGATGGGTCACATGGTAATTGCCATGGACGGTGAGCAGTGCAACTGCGGCAGAAGAGGCTGCTGGGAGAGATATGCTTCCGCAACAGCACTCATTGCACAGACCAAGGATGCCATGAAAAAGAATGTTGACAGCATAATGTGGGATCTTGTAGATGATAATATAGCAAGAGTAAGCGGCAGAACAGCTTTTGATGCAATGCGCAAGGGTGATGCTACTGCAAAGGCTGTTGTCGATACCTACATCCGCTATATTGCAGTAGGCCTTGTAAATGTAATCAATGCTCTTCAGCCCGATGTAATCTGTATCGGCGGCGGTATCAGCCACGAGAAGGACAATCTTCTTGTTCCGCTTCGCAAGCACGTAGGCAGAGGCAGATACAGCATCTATTCAGAAAAGCAGACTGAGCTTTGCTGTGCTGTTCTCGGTAACGATGCAGGTATTATCGGTGCAGCTCTGCTCGATAAATAATTTCTTTTAAGGTTGTTCGTGCTATGAATATTACCGAAAATATTATCTCCGGTGCAAAAAAGGCGGGCGTTGAGTACCGCCTTGATGCACCTATGTCGGAATATACCTCGTTCAGAACGGGCGGTCCTGCCGAAATTTTGCTTTTTCCCTCAAATGAGCTGCAGCTTCGTGCCATGCTCGGGCTTTGTTCCGATGAGGGTGTCAGACCGTTCATTTTCGGCAACGGTTCAAACCTCCTTGTGTCCGATGACGGCATAAAGGGCGTTTCAATCAGACTTTCGGCAAACTATGATGAAATCCGTCTGCTCAATGACAATATGATATTCTGTACTGCAGGTACAAAGCTGGCAAAGCTGTGTAAATTTGCGCTCGATAATTCACTTACGGGCCTTGAATTTGCATACGGCATTCCCGGTACGGCAGGCGGTGCGGCATATATGAATGCAGGTGCATACGGCGGCGAAATGAAAGATGTTCTTGTTTCCTGCAATCATCTGGATTATTCGGGTAATCCGGGCAGGATTTCAGGCGATATGCTTGGCTTATCTTACCGCCGTAGTGCATATACGGACAAGTACTTTGTAATAACAGGCATAACTGTTTCACTTCAAAAAGGTGACCGTGAGGAAATTGAAGAAAAAATGAAGGATATTCTTCAACGCCGTATCGATAAGCAGCCTCTCGACCTGCCGAGCGCAGGCAGCTTTTTCAAGCGTCCCGAGGGCTATTTTGCAGGCGCCTTGATTGAGCAGTGCGGTCTTAAAGGCTTCAGTGTGGGCGGTGCTCAGGTCAGTGAAAAGCACGCAGGCTTTGTTGTCAACAAAGGCGGTGCAACTACTGCCGAGATTATGGAGCTTGGTCGTCTGGTAAGTGAAAAAGTGTTCAATGAAACGGGCGTAAGGCTCGAAATGGAAGTAAAATATATTGGGTAAAGATATGAGTGTAGAATCACAGAATAAATCCTTCGCAGCAAGAGCAAAGGATGAGATATGTCTTTTATCGGCCGATTTGCAAACCTGCTGTTATCACGCACTGTCCTACGGGCTGCTGCTGTGCGGCAGGTCTTTCAATTCGTCCTCAATGATGCTTGTAACGGAGCATGAGGGTACAGCTCTGCTATATTCTCAGGCAGTCGGAAAAATTACAGGCAATCCGCCTGAGGTAAAGCTCTCTGATTCGGGTAAGTATTCGGTGTCTGTCAGCCATAAGGAGGACAGGCTTAAGGTGCTTTCCGCCTTTGGTATTTCAGAAAAGACCGTTGGTGTAAGAATCAACAGGGCGAATATTGCCGATGATTGCTGCCATGCGGCGTTTACTATGGGTGCTTTTCTCTCTTGTGCAACGGTCACAAGCCCGTCAAAGAGCTATCAGCTTGAGTTCCTTTTGCCTTATCTTCATCTGGCTGATGACCTGCTTAACCTTTTACAGGAGCTGAACGTAACTCCCAAAATGACAAAGCGCAGGAACAGCTATGTTGTATACATCAAGAAGAGCGAAGTCATTGAGGATTTGCTTATGACAATGGGCGCGCGCAAAAGTGCCTTTGAAATTATGGAAGTCAAAATTGAAAAGGATGTGCGCAACAAAATCAACCGCAAGGTTAATTTTGAAACCGCTAATATTGACCGTTCAGTTGCCGCTGCAACTGAACAGCGTGAAGCAATTCGCCGTCTCAGGGCTGACGGCAGATTTGACGGTTTGCCTGAGGAGCTGAGAGAGATTGCCGAGCTTCGCGAAAAGTATCCCGAAGCAAGCCTTAAAGAGTTAGGAACACTTTTGTCTGTAAGTCTTTCACGCTCGGGTATTTATCACAGGCTTAATAAGATTGTCAGCATCGCAAACAGCGAGGACTGATTGATATAACATTTTATCGGAAGGAGGGCTTGTAATGTCCGGTTTTACTCATCTTCATCTGCATAGTGAATATAGCCTGCTTGACGGTGCCTGCCGTATAAAACCGCTTATTGCGGCGGCAAAAGAGCTCGGGCAGACAAGCCTTGCCATTACCGACCACGGTGCTATGTTCGGCGCCGTAAATTTTTATAAGGAAGCTGTCGCACAGGGAATCAAGCCGATTGTCGGCTGTGAGGTCTATGTTGCGGCACGTTCACGCTTTGATAAGGTGCACGGAATTGATAATGAGCGCTATCATCTTATTCTTCTTGCCGAAAACGATGTAGGCTACGGCAACCTTATAAAGCTCGTTTCCGATGCGTGGACACAGGGCTTTTACACAAAACCGCGTGTTGACCAGGAGCTTCTTGCAAAGCATCACGAGGGTCTGATTGCTCTTTCAGCCTGTCTTGCGGGTGAAATACCGCAGGCTCTGCTCAAAGGCGATTATGACGGTGCAAAGCAGACCGCCCTCTGGTATGCCGAAACTTTCGGTAAGGAAAACTATTTTATCGAAATACAGAATCACGGTATTGAGGAAGAGCTTCGTGTTATGCCGCTGCTGAAGCGTCTTTCCCGGGAAACGGGTATAGGGCTTGTTGCTACTAACGACGTACACTATATCCGCAAAGAGGATTCTAAAATTCAGCAGATTCTTATCTGCATCCAGACCAATCATATTCTCGGCGAAAATACGGGAATTGAGTTTGAGGCGGATGAGTTTTATCTCAAAAGCGAGGCTGAAATGAGAGCGGCATTTGCCGATTCTCCCGAAGCAATTGAAAATACCGCGAAAATTGCCGACAGATGTAACCTCAATATTGAATTCGGCAACACAAAGCTGCCTAACTTCGATACCCCGGGCGGCGAGGACCATTTTGAATATTTTGCCCGTATGTGCCGTGAAGGCTTTATAAACCGATACGGTGAGAATGCTCCTGAGGAGTACAGTAAACGGCTTGAATACGAGCTTAATGTTATAAATTCAATGGGCTATACGGATTATTATCTGATAGTTCACGATTTTGTCCGATATGCAAAGAGCAAGGGCATTCCGGTAGGTCCGGGCAGAGGCTCGGGTGCGGGCAGTATTGCCGCATACTGTATCGGTATCACGGGTATTGACCCGATGAAGTACAGCCTGCTTTTTGAGCGCTTTCTCAATCCGGAAAGGGTCAGTATGCCGGACTTTGATATCGACTTTTGCTATGAGCGCAGACATGAGGTAATCGACTACGTTATTTCAAAATACGGCTCGGATCATGTCTCACAGATTGTTACTTTCGGTACGCTTGCCGCAAAGGCGGCTGTGCGCGATGTCGGCAGAGTTATGGGCCTGCCTTATGCTACGGTCGATTCCGTTGCCAAGCTGATTCCGTTTGAGCTGGGCATAACTCTTGAAAAGGCGCTCGTTCGCTCAACTGAGCTTCGCAAGCGCTATGAAAATGACGAAACCGTGCGTGAGCTGATTGATAATTCGATGCAGATTGAGGGTATGCCGCGCCATGCGTCAAAGCACGCGGCAGGCGTTGTTATCACCCGTGACCCTGTAAAGGATTATGTTCCGCTTGCTTTGAGTGACGAATTTGTTGTTACTCAGTATACAATGACGGCGCTTGAAGAGCTCGGTCTGCTGAAAATGGACTTTCTCGGTCTTAAAACGCTCACCGTAATTTCAGATGCGGAAAAGGCAGTCAGGGAAATTGTACCCGATTTTGATATTGAGAACATTCCGCTTGATGAGCCGTCAACCTATGAAATTTTTTCTTCGGGTCAGACCTACGGCGTTTTCCAGTTTGAATCGGCAGGTATGCGTTCAGTTCTTACACGAATCAAGCCCGAATCGCTTGAAGATTTGATTGCTGTAATATCTCTTTACAGACCCGGACCTATGGATTCGATTGATACTTATATCCAAAACCGCAGGAATCCGCAGAAAACCGTGTATAAAGCGGACAAGCTCAGACCTATACTTTCCGTTACACACGGCTGTATGGTCTATCAGGAGCAGGTAATGCAGGTGTTCCGCGAGCTTGCGGGCTATTCATACGGCAGAGCGGATGTTGTCCGCAGGGCGATGTCCAAGAAAAAACACGATGTAATGGAAAAAGAGCGTAAGACCTTTATTGAGGGTGCGGCAAAGAACGGTATTGACGCTGCCGCCGCAAACTCAATTTTTGAAGATATGTCATCATTTGCTTCTTACGCTTTCAACAAATCTCACGCCGCCGCATACTCGCTGGTGGCTTATCGTACGGCGTGGCTCAAGTGCCACTATCCGCAGCAGTTTATGGCGGCGTTGCTCACCAGTGTGCTTGACCAGGCACCGAAGGTCAGCGGCTATATAAACGAGTGCAATCGTCTGGGGATTGCTGTTTTGCCGCCCGATATCAACTCCAGCTATGAGGGCTTTGTTGCTAAGGACGGAAAAATTCTTTTTGGTCTGCTCGCTATTAAAAACCTCGGCAGAGCACTTATAGGAACCATTGTCGAGGAACGTGAAAAGAACGGCAGATTTGAGAGCTTTTACAGCTTTTGCAAGCGTGTGTACGGTCGCAATTTCAACCGCAGAGCGGTAGAGAGTCTTATTTACAGCGGTGCACTTGACGGTCTTGGTCTCAACCGCCGACAAATGCTCCTTATGCTCCCGTCAATTCTCTCTGAGCTTGAGTCTGACAGGAACGGTGCTTTGAGCGGCCAGATGAACTTTTTCAGCCTGCTTGGCGAAGAGAATAATGCAGGTCCCGATGTCCCGAATGCGGACGAGCTTCCTGCTGATGAAAAGCTGCTCAGAGAAAAAGAAGTTATCGGCTTTTATGTCAGCGGTCATCCGATGTCGGGCTATACAGAGCTGGCTCAGAAGCTAGGCTGTGTTAGTATCTTTGACTTGACGGAAGGGGAAACGCTTGAGGACAACGCCCCCGTAAGTGTTCTTGGCATCATAACCTCTGTTAAGAAAAAAGTAACCAGAAGCAATTCGGAAATGGCTTTTGTTACGCTTGAGGATGTGAGCGGCAATATTGAGGCTTTGCTTTTTCCGAAAACGGTGGCAGCTTCTCTCTCAATGCTCCGGAACGGTACGGTTGTACTGCTCAAGGGCAGACTGAGCCTGCGTGAGGACAAAGAGCCGAGCATCGTCTGTGAAACGTTGTCGCCCTGTCCCGACCCCGATAAGGTTATACAGAAGCCGAATGAAAAAAAGGTGAAGCACGGTCTGTTCCTGCGTGTGCCGTCTGCCGAAAGTGAGCTTACCGCAAGAGCACGGAATCTGCTCTCGATTTTTGACGGAAGCACACCGGCTTACTTTTACTATAATGATAGTAAGAAGTATTCATCGCAGGCGATTGCTGTTGATATAAATGATCCGCTGTTGAATGAACTCAAGCGGATATTGGGCGCAGAAAATGTCGTTTTTCAGTGAAAGTTGCCCGAAATGGCTTGACATAATTTTTAATTAGTGTAATATAGAAGAAATTGATTTTTCAGTACAGACATAGGAGAGATTTGAGTTATGAAAAAAATCGGTGTTCTTACAAGCGGCGGCGACGCACCTGGTATGAACGCTGCTGTCCGTGCAGTTGTTCGTACAGCTTGCTATCTTGGCATGGAAGTAGTCGGTATACGCTACGGCTACAAGGGTCTTCTTGAAGAGGATTTTATTGAGCTTAACATGCGTAACGTCTGCGATATAATTCATCGCGGCGGCACAAAAATTTATACTGCACGCTGCCCCGAATTCAGAGAAGAAGAGTCTGTTCGTAAGGCAGTTGAAATCGCTAAGAATCACGATATCGAGGGCCTTGTTGTCATCGGCGGCGACGGTTCCTTCCGCGGCGCACGTGACCTTTCCAATTTCGGCCTTCCCTGTGTTGCTATTCCCGGCACAATCGATAACGATATTGTATGCACAGACTATACAATCGGCTTTGACACCTGCCTTAACACAGTTCAGGCTCTTGTTGACCGTCTTCGTGATACAATTGAGAGCCACAGCCGTTGCATGGTTGTCGAGGTTATGGGTGCACGCGCAGGTTACCTCACCCTCAATGCAGGTATCGCAGTAGGTGCAACAGCAATCGTTATTCCTGAAATTCCGTACGATATTGAGAAGAACGTTATCGAAAAGATCAAGCGTACAAAGGAAACAGGCAAGAACCACTTCATCGTTATGGTTGCTGAAGGTGTACGTTTCCGTGACGGTATTACTGTTGATGAAATCGCAAAGAGAATTGAGGATGAAACAGGCGTAGAGGCTCGATCAATCGTTCTCGGTCATATTCAGCGCGGCGGTTCACCCTCCGTTCGTGATCGTGTTACAGCAAGCCAGATGGGTTATAAGGCTGTTCATCTCCTCTATGAGGGTAAGAGCAACCGTGTTGTAGTTATGCACGGCGCACAGATTACTGACCACGATATCAACGAAGCACTTGAAATGTCCAAGACAATTGATAAGGACCTTTACAACTGTGCTATGGAAATTTCCCTTTAATCCGTTATCTCAAATATAAAAGAGCCGCTCTTACTGAGCGGCTCTTTGGTTTTATCTGAACATTCCTGCAAAAAAACCTATTACCGTTGTGAACATTGCGCTGATAATCTCAAATATGTTATCAGCATCGGCAATGTTTGCTTCAAATCGTGTACCGACTGATTCAGCAGAGGGTGTAAAACGGAAGCTGTCAATGCTTATATCTGCGTTTTCACCAGAGAAGTCAAGCTGATATTTGAAAACATAGTCGAGCTTTTCATTTGCATAGGTAAATCCGCACTCGTTTGCTGAAAGGTAGAGCGTATCAAGGTCGAGTGTGATTTTGTGCCACTTGCCGTCGGCGGGCAGAATGAATTGGCTGTCCTTTGCGCCTTCAACAGCAGGGGAATACCAGAAATAAGAGTCGATATAAATTCTCAAAGCATCAAGCGTGATATCGCTTTTGCCGTTGTTTCTGGCGTAGAAGCTGATTTTGCCGTATTTGCTCCAATCGGTGTCTGTGTCATTGAAGGGCTTGGTTTTATCAATCTTGTAAAGCTGTACGGGCTCTACGGTGAAGCTGTTTTTGTCAGATTTAATGTTGAGTCCCTTTTCTCCGCTGTAAGCGCTGTTTGTATCGAATGAAACGCTTGCGCCGTCAGCTTTCCATGTTCCAAATTCTGCACTGTACGGGTCGGGGAGAAGATGCCAGGCTTCTTCCTGCTCACAGTCTGTCCAGGGCTTATTTACCCAGAATTTTGCGTTTTTTATGCTCCTTGTCACAAACGGGCTGACAGGCATAAACATTTCACCGTCAACCGTTGTGTACAGATTTGAGTAGGTATTCAATGTGCAGTATGCATAGCTTGCAGCTACGGGTTTTTTGATGTATTCGCTCCGAATTCTAACCGTGTTTTCGGAAACTATCTCAGCCTCAGCCTGTACGAATATTCCGTCCTCACCGCAGATTGCAAAACCGCTGAGAGTATTGCCGTCAGCCTTGATACCGCCACCTGTGTTTTTGAATGTTACGTAAATGCTCGAATCCTTAATCTCGCTTGTGTCAAGTGAAGCGGCGGTGTGAGGTGAATTTTCGCCGTAAACAAGGCTTAACGCAGCCGATGCCATGCGCTGTCCGACAGGCAGCTTTGTTGCAGGGTGAATTACACCCAACTCGGTGATGTAGGTGAGCGGCAGGTCGTAGAGTGTGATCATCGCTCTGCTGTCATTCTGTGCGGCTTGCATTTTTGTATAGTTGAAGTTCCATTCCGCTAAAGCGTTTTCGCCGTAATCAAACGGTGCGATCTGAGTATAAATCATCGGGAACAACTTATCTCTGCAGTCAAACATATCTGTGTATATCTGCTGCAGAGCGTTGAAGCTGTGTTCATACAAATCAAAGCCGTTTCTTGAAAGAAGATCGGTTTCGCCTTGATACCAGATAAGACCTGAGGGACGGAAGTTGCGATATGCATGAGTACGGAGGTTGTAGTTTGTGCTCATATCGTTGTATATGTCTCTGTCTGTCTTGCTCCAATCGGCTTTTTCGATATAAAGACCATTGCTTTTAAGCTCGTCTTTGAGTGTGCTGTCAGCATCAATTGCTTCTCTTGAAAGCCAGCTTCTGATTGATGAGCCGCCGAGTGAGGAATTGAGAATGCCTACGGGCATATCAAGCTCTTTCATCAGCTCTTCCGCAAAGAAGTAAGCTACCGCACTCATGTTGTAAGCCTCGGGCTGATTGCCGAAATACCATTTTGCACTCTCAATATCGTTCTGAGGGTCAACAGGTATTTCGTTTGTGCCGTTGTATGTCGGGTAGGCAGGCTCAATAAGCACTCTCAGCCATTCGCTCATCAGCTGATTGTTATTGAACATTTCCATTCCTTTTTCTGATTGAATGAGAGGGTACATCATATTGCTCTGTCCGCTTGCAAGCCAAAGCTCACCGAATACAACATTTTCCAGCATTGCAAATACGTTGCCGTCCTGAGTCAGCTCAACGGTGTATTTGTCATAGCTGCCTGCGGGCGCAATGAACGATATTTCAAATGTACCGTCATCCGAAACCTTGCCCGAAGCGGTGCGTACAGGCCAATGGTTTTCGTTGAGCAGCTGAGCTCTGATTACGCTGCCGGGTTTGCCCTCTCCGGCAAAAATTGCAGCTTTGCTCTGTTCAAAAAGCATACCGTTACCGTAAACTGTGTAAAGCCTAGCACCGGTTTCTTCAGCAAAAGCAACCGTAATACTGCAGAACATAAATATAGTTACAAGCAGTAAGGAAATAACTTTTTTAACCATTGTCAAACCTCCGTAAATACTGTTTTGTTATAAAATGAATATATCACATCACAATAAAACCTGCAAGATATTTTGTCATTCTCAGTGCGTTTGTCATTCTGAGCGAAAAGCGAAGAATCTTAAATTGCAGGAGTTACAGATCTTTCAATGCGTTCAGGATGACACTCTTATATAAATATTGAAACGCTTTGTTTTGAGTGCTATAATAATTTTGATATTAACAGGACGGCAGGTGACGGTATGAAGTTTGGTGTGATTACAGATATACATAACAATTTTACGGCATTAAAAGCTGTTGCAGAAGAATTACAGCGGCGGCAATGCGACAGAATTATCTGCTGTGGAGATATTATCGGAATCGGACCTTTCCCCGAAGAAACGGTACAGTATTTGATGCAGATTCCCGATTTGATTGCTGTGCGCGGAAACCACGAGAAATATCTGCTTGATGAAATGCCGAATGAATACCCGAACGAAGAAAAGATGGGATATGAGGAAATGAAGCATCATAAATGGGTGCATAGCTTGCTGTCAGATGAGTCGATCAGCTTTCTTGAAAAGTTACCGTATCAGATGAGTGTTGCTTGTGACGGAGTTACGCTGAGCGTAATGCATTACTGTATGCAGAGCGACGGTAATTATATCTACGGCAAGAAAAATCCTGAAACAGCCGATCTTGATATGATGTTTTCCGGCATAAAAAGCGATATAGTTGTATATGGTCATAACCATAGCAGAAACGTTTGTGTGGGCGATAAGTTTTATATAAACGTGGGCTCGCTCGGTTGCCCGGCACATGACAAGAATATTGCAAGAGCAGGTATTGTAAATATTGAAAACGGAATTGTTGATGTTGAAGTAATTGACCTTAATTATGATGCTGACGAAGTAATAAGAGCGATTGATGAATTGAATTATCCCGATGCTGATAATATTAAAAAATATTTTTATGGAGTTTTATGAGGTGAAATAAATATGAAACACTGCGGAACACAAAGGCTTGAAACAGAAAGATTGGTTTTGAGAAGATACGTGAGCGAAGATGCAGCCGCAATGTTTAAGAATTGGGCATCGGATTCGGAAGTCACAAGGTTTTTGATGTGGAAAACTCATTCAAATCAAGAAGAAAGCCAAAGCATAATTGATGACTGGGTAAAGCAGTATTCTGACGAAAAGTATTATCATTGGGGCATTGTTTTGAAAGAAAACGGCGATGAGCCGATTGGTGCTATTGCAGTGGGACATATGAATGAAGAGGTTTCATCAATGCAAATCAGCTATTGCCTCGGAAAAGCTTGGTGGAATCAGGGAATTATGTCAGAAGCTCTTAAAGTTGTTATGGATTTTTTGTTTGATACTGTAGATGTAAACCGTATTGAAGCAAGACACGATCCGAGAAATTCGTATTCGGGCAAGGTAATGCAAAAATGCGGCATGAAATATGAGGGAACTCTGCGCAGCTCCGATTGGAATAACCAAGGTATTTGCGATGCCTGCTATTATGCGCTGCTGAAATCGGAAAGGTAATTTTTATTGCAATAACAGAATTTATATGCTACAATTTTTTTATAACTTGCCGGAGGTAAACTTATGAAAAACAGCTATGATGTAATTGTTGTCGGCGCGGCTACGGCAGGCAGTTATTTTGCCCGTAAGCTTGCCGAAAACGGATTCAGCGTTCTTGTTATTGAGTCAAAGCCAGCGGAAAAGGTCGGTACAAAGTACGATATTTTCCACGTCGGCAGAGAGGATTTTGATAAGTTCGGCATTCCGTGGCCTGTCAAGGGTGAGGACTATGCCTTTGAGTTTGACAGCACCCATGTCTGCTCGGCTTTCGGTCACTATCCCAAGTACTCTCCCGGTAAGGTTGTCGGTATGCATATGCACGATTATACGCTGCGTCTTAATCGCTGGGCAATTGAGGGCGGAGCTGAGATCGCATACGATACAGAGTTTGTTTCCTGCGTGTACGAAAACGGCAAAATAACGGGCGTGAAGTGCAGACACGGCGGCGAAGAGATTACTGTTTCGGCAAAGCTCGTTGCGGATTGCTCGGGCATTCCTGCTGTTGTCAGAAGAAGCCTGCCCGAAAATTATGGTGTGGAAACCTTTGAAATTGACCCGACGGATATGTTCTATGTTGTTCTGCGTTACATAAGCTTTGTTAACCCCGATGATAAAATGAATCTGCGTTCATGGCCGTTTTACAAAACATGGGAAGCTCCTCAACACAACCCAAATGGCGCAATTCTCGGCATAGGCGCAAATCTCAGCTTTGATATGTGTGACAAGGTGTATAAAGAATTTGAGGCGGCTGTTGAGCTTACTCCTCATAAGATTGATTACTTCGAGCGTGGCTTCACGCCTTACCGCCGCCCGCCTTATTCACTTGTGTCGGATTCGTTTATAGCTCTCGGTGATGCAGCTTGTATCACAAAACCCTCTTGCGGCGAGGGTGTAACCGCTGCTATGGTGCAGATGGATGCTGCTCTTGAAGTGATTATTCCGCTTCTCAGGTCAGGTAAGGATTGCAGCCGCGATAATCTTTGGATTATCAACAAAAAATATATCGATGCACAGGGCGCTGATTTTGCAAACCAGATGGCTGTGCTAATTGGTGCGGTTGCTTCAAGCGCAGAGGAAAATGAATATTTCTTTGCAAATGATCTTATTTTCAGTACAAAGAACTTTATTGCAATGGGCGAGGGCGGTATGCCGAAATTCACCATAGGCGAAATCCTTACTATGGCTTACCGTTTTATAAAGGGTATAGTAACAGGTAAGCTTCGTCTTTCTACAATATTCGCTCTGCTAAAAGCCGTAATGAACGGTGGTAAGATATCGGGTCACTACAAAAAATTCCCCGAAACCCCCAATGGCTTCGAGGAATGGTGTAATAGAGCAGATATCATCTGGAAAAAATGCGGAAAAATGGCAGATATGGTAAGCGATCAATAATAATAAACAAGCCCGTACAGATTTTTGTCTGTACGGGTTTTGCTGTGATTGGTTTATTTGGAGAATGCTTCTTTAACTGCGAAGTATGAGGGCTTCGGTTTGCCTTCATAGTCGATAAGACCCCATTTTGTTTCAACAGGGCAGTCTACCTGACCGCAAACATAGCAGTCGCCGCTGTCCTGCCAGCAGTAAACAAACATACCTATAACATAGTCAAGGCTTTGTACCTTGGGGATTACGTATGAGAAGAAGTCTGCCTGTCCCTCCGGTGTGTGTGGGAATCCGTAAAGACCGTAGCCGTCCGGAAGCTCTCTGTAAAGGTGGTTTGAATACTCACCGTCAAACATCTGGCTTGCACGGAATTCGGGTGTCTGGTCAGCGTATTTGTCAAATTCATCTGCAAGGTCCTCGGGAAGATTTGCTATGAATTCGTCAATATGCTCACGTGCTTCCTTTTCGCTGCTGAAGCCGTAGCCCTCAAGAATTGCCTTCTTCTCTTCATTTGTCTTGGGCTCACCGAGACCGATATAGCCGAATTCGCACATGATTACCGGCTTGCCTGTGATTCTGCGTACAAAGTTGAGAATAGTGACATATTGATTAACGTTTTTTAGTACGGGCTCAAAGCAGCCGAGGTACATATCAAGGCCGACATAGTCGCAGTATTTGTGATAATCCTTCATAAGTCCGGGAAGCTGGAGAATTGCCAGACCGCCAAGGTTGTAACCGATAATGATATCGCCTCGTTCGGGATACATTGCCTCAAGCTGAATGCCGATAAATTCTGCAGCTTCTTCAAGCGTGAGCGGCAGAGTAAAGCGGTCAATTCCCATTTCGTTTGTAATCTGGAAAGCACCTGCAATGTCTTTAAGGTCCTTGAGATAGAACAGTGCAATGTCCTGAATTGCCTTTTTGTTAGCCTCATCTCTGGGGTCAAGACCGTAGTCTATGTAATCCTCGGGGTAGGGAGTTATAGCCATAACCTTGATTCCGCGGTCAACATATTCCTGCATTTCAGCTTTCCAGTTAATATAGCTTTGTGAAAGTGAACCGTCTTTGTTGAAGGCAAACGGAATATCGTCACGAATCCAGCCGATATTTGCATCGGTGAGCAGGTCATACTGCTCTCTTGCATGGCAAACACCCTTGATGAAGCCGCCTGCCTTTTCTTCTGCAACGGCAATTTCCTTGTCAAAAGGAACTGTTGGGTCAACAACAATAAGTGATGCCAACGGAGTGATAACTGCGAGAATAAAACCGATTATTTTGAATAAAAATGTCATGGATTTTCACGCTCCTTTATTGTGCTGAAATAATATTATCATTAATAATTGTTATTTTCAATCATCAAATGGATTTTTGGGCAATAAAGACAACCTGAACGGTTCTGTTTTGGTGAATAACGACAAACAGTATATACTCAATGATACTATATCGGATTTAGCTATTGTTTTTGTGTTGTGTAAGTGTTATAATATCTGCAAATGTTTCATAAGAAAGGTGACGGTATAATGCTTCCGATTATCAACAAAATAATAACTCTTATTCTTGTTCCGATTTATTTTTCACCCTACACCCCTGTGGTGCATATTGCCAAGATTTTCAATCAGCCCAAGCAGCTCATATCTCTTTCGGAAAACAACATAGGCTCTAAAGAGGATCCTGTTTATCTCACGGCTCACCGCGGTGTGAGTGCGGTTGCTCCCGAGAATTCACTTCCCTCATTTGAGGCTGCTGTTGACCTTGGCTTCTATACCGCAGAATGTGATATCCACCTTACCAAGGATAACGAATGGGTTGTAATTCATAACGGTTCAACGGATGCGAGATTCTGTCAGTACGGCGAGGTTAAGGATTATACACTTGCCGAGCTTAAAACCTTCAGCTATAAGTCCGGCAGCAACTTCTGGAAGTATAAGGATCTCAGGATCCCGACGCTAGATGAATATCTCGATGTTTTTGTCGGTTCAAATACAAGACCGCAGATTGAAATCAAGGCAGATACATACGATATGCTCGGTACAGTTGTAGATGCTGTTAAGGCAAAGGGCCTTGAGAAGAGCGCAATCATTATTTCATTCGACCTCAAACAGCTCCAAGAAATTCATAAAATCGATCCCACAATCGAGCTCTGGTACCTTATCGATGAAATCACCGCTGAAAATATTGCCGAGGCAAAGGCAATAGGCGACAATGTATGGCTTTCACCCAATTTTGACAGAAACAATCAGGCTTCAATTCAGCTTGCTATCGATGCAGGCATAGGCGTTTCTTTCTGGACTGTAAATACCATAGATGATGCAAAAATGCTCTATGATATGGGTGTAAGATATATGGAAACCGATATTCTCTGCAATTAATCAGATCTAAATAATAAGCAGGGGCGAACGTTTTTGTTCGTCCCTGCTTATTTGTTATTTTAGCTTGTTGATCATGCTCAGGTGTTCAACATAAAATTCAGTAACATCGTTAGGCTTCATCAGTCCGCCCTGCAGAGCCATATGGTCTCCGTCATATACTGGCATAATGTTCCATACACCTGTTTTTACATTGTCTGCGTCATATTCGGTGGTGGGTGCGCTTGACGGAGCGAGAGCGGAAACCGTGTTGACCAGTCCGTCATTTCTCTGCCATGTTTCGTCAATTACATATCCGCCTTTTGTAACACCTGTAAGCGCGCCTATCTCTTTTGATGAGCTTATGAATATAGGCTCCATTTTGGAAGTGACAGGGGAGTATGTACCGTCGGGATTTTTCTGAGTTGCATCGCAGGCGATTGAAAAATAATATGTATCTGAATAGGTGATAACGGTCTTGTTGAGTTCAAGTGCATTGTCAATATACATATCGTAAGCTGCCGTATCTTTTGCACCGATTTCTTCACTGCCGTCACCTGCGTTGTAGGCTGTTGTTCCGTTGTGCGGTGCCGCAAGAGATGTGACGCTGTATATCCAGTCGCCCTTGCCGCCCTTGAAAAAGTCGGAAAGCTCACTTGCTTTTGTTGCGGCTTTTTCCGCATCGGAGCCTGTTTCCATCATGCTTGCAAAAACTCTTACCGTTGCTCCGCCAAATGAGTGACCGAGCAGGTTGATTTTATCCTTAGCGCTCCAGGAATCAATAAGCGCTCTGCCCGTGAAATCCTCACCGAATCGTTCGTGTCCGCATTCTTTGCTGTGCGCCTCACCGTAGTCAACAACGGTGCCGGTAAGCTGAGCGTATAGCTCACAAGCTCTGTCCCATGCGCTGGAGGTAGGTGCAACAGAAGCGGCGTAACAGTCGAACCCCTTATCGCAAAGATATTTCATAAGGCTGCCGCCGAACATTCCCCAGTACGGCATTATTTTGTTTGCGGCATCATAACTGCCCCATCCCATAAGACCGTGAACAAAAACATATTTGTAGTTCGTGTTCCATTCGCTGCTGTCTGCTTTCAGGCACTCGCCCGAGTAACCGAAAATTGAAGCCACGGCGACCAAAAGACTTATAATCTTGTAGAAAATATTGTGAAAAACAGCTTTCATTTGCTACACCTCATTTGCCTTTTGTTCTATTTTAGCATAATACTGTGTTCGATTCAAGTGTATAATTAAAATTTAGAAATAAAAAACCGAGGGAAGCTGTTTAAGCAAACACCCTCGGTTTTTGCTGTATTATGTTGTGCTTTTCAAAGACCGATTGCGGAATCTACAGGCATAGAAATAACAATACCTTTAGCTTCGCTGTGCATTCCGCAATGGTCGCATATGCTTTTCATGATTTCTACCTTGTCTTCGAGCTCGGTAAGAATCAGAACAATTTCTTTTTCTTCCTGTGAGCCAAGACCCCAGAAACCGGATGCTTCCTCGTTTCCGACATGGCGGCTGAAAATAACCGTACCGCCTTTTGCACCCGCGCTGTTTGCGGCGTCCATAACGTCACCGCTGAAGCCGCGGTTTACTATTGCTGTTATCAAAGCGTGTTTTGATTCTGTCATTTTAATTTCATCCTTTCCGGCTGAAGCGGTGCGCTCTTCTTCGTTTTGTGAGAGCATACGCAAAATAAGATTGTTTACACCGTTGAGCGGTACTGTGAAAGCAATTCCGCTGTTTGCTGCGCTGAAATTAAGCTCTGTTCTGAGTTTTTCGAGCATTCTTGCGGCAATATCTTTTGTCAGTATACCGGCAAGAATACACTTGTCTATGCTTCCCAATCCGAGAATGTCAATTATTTCGTTAGGTGCAGTACCCTCAGCGTGAAAACGATATTGCAAAGCCAGATTCTCATGCTTAAACATCTGAGCCGCTTTATCGGCGATTTTCGGAGTTGTAATCAGCATAAGCATTTGAAAGGATAGTTTTTTGGGATTGTTTTCCATTTGTCAATCCTACTCAAGATCAACTACAATGTCGCTGTCATCATCAATTGTCGAAGTTTGTTCAGCGGGTGTTTGGTGTTTATTGAGTTTAATTTGGTATACAAGACCCATAAGCTGAATAGCGATAAGCGGTGTCATTGCAACAAGAGCAACCATTCCGAATGCATCGGTCATAAGATTGCCGCCTATTGCATCACAAACGCCGATGCTGAGCGGCAGAAGAAACGTTGCCGTCATCGGTCCGCTGGCAACACCGCCTGAGTCAAAGGCAATACCGACAAAAATCTTCGGTACAAACCTTGAAAGAATAAGTGCAATTATATAGCCGGGAATGATTATCCATTGAATCGGCAGACCGGTCAGTACTCTCAGCATTGCAAGACCGACACTCACGGAAACGCCGATTGACATGCAGCGGTTCATCATTTTGACAGATACCGCCCCGTCTGTCACATTTGCAACCTGATGGTTGAGAACCTGTATCGCAGGCTCAGCTTTGACTATATAGTAGCCGATAACCATACCGAGAGGAACGAGCAGCCATTTGAACGTTGTGGAAGCGAGCTCCTTGCCGAGATAAGAGCCGACGGGTGCAAAGCCGATATTAACGCCGCAAAGGAAGAGAACAAGTCCGATATAGGTGTAAATTATACCGAAAATAATACGTCTTGTTTGTCTTCGGTGGTAGCGCTTGGTCGTGAGCTGGAACAGTGCAAAAACTGCCGCAATCGGCAACAGAGATATGCACACTTCTTTAGCGTAATGTGGCAGTCCTTTTGTGAAAACGATCACAACGTCTCTCGTTGTTACAACGCTTTCCATACTGATAGGGGAGAAAACCGCCTCTGTCGGCTTAAAGAAACAGCCGAGAATCAGAACGGCAAGTATAGGTCCTATGCTCGAGAGTGCAACAAGACCGAAGCTGTCGTTGGCGGAGTTTTTGTCGCTTCTCATTGAGGCGAGACCTACACCCATTGCCATGATGAACGGAACGGTCATAGGTCCTGTAGTAACGCCGCCCGAGTCGAATGCAACGGCGATAAAATCCTTAGGGATGAAAAATGAAATGCCGATCAGTATTGTATAAAGTACGATCAAAATGATCGATAAGCTGGTTTTATATTTGATACGGATAAACGCAAGCGCAAGGAAAATTCCCACACCTACGGCAACCGTTAATATCAGTACTTCGTTAGGAATTGACGGCACCTGTTCTGCAAGCACCTGCAGATCCGGTTCGGATATTGTTATAATCGCGCCCATAATAAAGCTGATGAAAAGCTGAACTGCCCCAAATTGTTCAGACAGTACAAAAAAGCCCTTATGGCAGAAATATTTAGTTAAGCGACATACTGACTTCGTTTTTCAAGCGGAGTCAGTTTTGTTTTTAATTGGATTCT
>JAZPYF010000056.1:0-28918 GCA_045544055.1 Acutalibacteraceae bacterium
ACATACACTTTTACAACAACGAAAGAATCCAATTAAAAACAAAACTGACTCCGCTTGAAAAACGAAGTCAGTATGTCGCTTAACTAAATATTTCTGCCATAAGGGCTTTTTTGTACTGTCTGAACAATTTGGGGCAGTTCAGATAACTCGTGCGGCTCTTTCTGTTAAGCTGTGTTATTTATTAAAATGAAGCTCTTTCATTCCCTCAACCTCATCGCAAATAGCTTTAAGGTTACAGGTGTCGCAGTCAAAGGTTACGCTGTTCATTACGTGATTGAGCGTTTCGGTAATTGCATAATTCTTTTCTGCAATTCTTTCCGTCTGCGAATAATCGGCATCGGGCGCAGTTATAAATATCACCCTGACACCCTTTACAGCAGGATTTTCTCTGTACTTTTCAACCAGCAATGAACCGATTTTCTGAAAGCTCACACCGTCTTTCAGTGCTTGCGTTGAAACACGCACAGCCTCTTTATGCGAGCGTGAGGTGCTGCGCATCATATACCCGTCGGGAAAGGTATGGTATTTCACATAGTCAATCTTTTTTATAAGGCTGTATGCCTTTTGCTCATCGTCGCTGTCCTCAATTTGAATAAGCGTGATGCGTGCAAACCTTCTGTTGCCCTTTATTTCGCTCAGGTCATCGCCGACAAGAACAACACCGTCTTTAACCTCACCCGAAGTGACAATATTAAAACCGACACCCTCAAGCTCAAAAGCTGTATCGCGCCGCATAATAACCTGCATCTGCCCGACATCCGTCCAGGGAGTATCTGCCGAAAAGACTTTCTGCACAAAAGCGGATATAAGCTTTTCCGTATCGCTGATTAACGAATCGAAGAATTTCATCAGAGCTTTTTATCCCTTTTCATAGTGTCGTAATGCTTATTGAGAAGGTCATAAACCTTGCGGATAAGTTTCATATCCAGATTGAAAAAATAAATTGCAAAAGTGATTATAAAAAGTGCAAGGATAACACCGAGAATTATAAGAATAATTTCCATATTATTTATCCAGTCCCTTCTGGCGTGCATATTCAGCCGCACCAAGCGCACCCATAAGTTGAGGGTCGGTTGAAAGCTCAACAACCTTGATTTTAAGTACCTTTTCAATAGCCTTCTTAAGTCCGTCATTCTTTGCACAGCCGCCCGTGAGGGTTATGCTGTCGGTTGCACCTGCTTTTTTAGCCATAACAAAGCATCTTTTGGCAACAGCAAGCTGAATACCTGCTGCAATTTCATCCATCGGCTTACCCTCACCGACAAGTGAAATAACCTCGCTCTCGGCAAACACCGTACACTGTGCAGTAATCGGAATTACGTTTTTTGCTTCAAGCGAAAGCTTTGAAAACTCGGGCAGAGTCATTTCAAATGCGTTTGCCATAGCCTCGTAGAATCTGCCCGTACCTGCGGCACATTTATCGTTCATTGCAAAGTTTTTGACTGTGCCGTCAGCATCGATTGAAATTCCCTTGACGTCCTGACCGCCGATATCTATAATTGCCTTTACCTCAGGGTTTGTGACATGAACGCCCATTGCGTGACAGCTAATTTCGGAAATGTTTTCATCAGCAAACGGAACCTTGTTTCTGCCGTAGCCTGTACCGATAAGGTAAGTGAGCTCCTGAGCCGAACTGAGTGCTTCAACCTGTGCAACCGCATCATTGAGAGCGATTTCTGCACTTGCAATGGGATTTATTTTGCTTCTGTTTGTGACGCTGGCAACGATTTTGCCGTTTTCATCAAGAATAACGCATTTGGTATATGTTGAGCCGACGTCACATCCGCCGAAATATTTCATAATAACCTTCTCCTTTACCAAGCTAAGTCGTCTTCAAAATCAACAAGCGAGGGGTCGAGCGGCTCCTCCTGAAGAACGGTCTGCACATATTTGTTGACCTGCTCGCGCATATCGCGCCTTGAGATTGTTCTGGGATCCATCAGGTCCTGCTTGACCCAGATGAAGTTGACGTTTCTTTCTCTTGCCTGGTCATCAAAAATGCCTGCAAGTCCGTCCATACCCTTGCACGATATCTGGTCGTACATAATAACCGTATCGGCACCGTATTCCTCAACAATTCTCCACAGCTCATCAACAACGTTTCTGTAGCCGCCCTTTGTGTGCTTACGCATAATCGAGCGCTGATATGTTTTTGCAACGTCCTTGAGAGCCTGCTCTTTGTCAGAGGTATCGTATTTGATATAGGAAATCATTGTTTCCATATCCATAACAACGTTCATACCCCAACAGTTTTCAAGCCAGTTTGCAAAGCTTGTATAATAGTTTGCAGGACAGCTCCATACAACTGCACGGTGACGCATTTCCTTTGAAACGGCTTCCTTCTTCTCATAGCCCTTAAGCATAAGCTTATTGACCTTTTCATCAACCTTGAGGAAGCGCTTGTCAACACCGCCCGAAAGGTTGAAGTAATAGATTCTGTAAAGCCAGAATGCCGCACCTGTCATCTGCGGATATTTCGTTTTGTTTATATCCCACTTTTCAAGCTCGTATTCAAGCTGTTTGTTTGATGTTTCAAGTGCTTTGAAGAACACATCCCAGTCAAACTTTTCGCCCGTCTGCTTTTCGATAAACTTAATAAGCTCCTTAACCTCTTCAACGGCATATTCCTGAACATCCTCATCGTTATAACGAAGCGGAATGTTGAAAAGATGAACGGGAAGATTAAGTCTGCGATCAAGGAAGGTTGAATTCATAACCGAGCCGTCGCAGGGCATATTTGTTGCAATCATACAGCAGCCCATTTTCGGATAATCGTCATCAATGGCAACGCCTGCCTCGGCAGAGGGCAACGGACAGACATCGGCAGGCACGCCGAAGCTTTCCGTAACCTCAAGGTAAGGCGGAGTAATCTGCTGGTCAACCATTGATGTGAGGAAAATCGGAATTGTCTGTAACGGAACAACCTTGAGATTCGGGAAGCCCGAAAAAATCTCGTTCGGAATTATTTCATCTGTGAGAACAATTTTCTTTGAGAGCTTGTTTTTGGGGTTTATTTTTTCGTCTGCAACAAATGATGTATTGATAAGTCCCGTTGCGTGCTTGACAATCATATTGAAATGCAGGTGAACAATGCGAAGATGCGTGCCTCGCAGACCTGCGGTATGCCTGTCAATAAACGAGGGTGTTGAAAGGTAAGACGCCATCCAGCGGTATTTCCACAAGCCCTTTACCGTTGAAACCGGTGCTTTGAGCACCATTACTATCATATCTTTCCACGTTACAAGCCAGCGGTAATAGTCATACATCGTGTCCTTGAAGCCGCGCCATTCTCTGTGCCTGAGAACAGCTTTACGGTCCTTGGAATAGAGCTTTCCGAGGTCAGCCATTGTTCTTCGCCTGCCTTTCCTTCTGGATTTTCTTAATTTCAAGGCTTTCGACAAAAGCCTGAACACGGGTGCGCAACTGACCCGATGCAGAAGCGGTGTACTGTCTGTCAACTGCGGCTGTGGGTACGCCGTAATCGTTGCTCATAACATAGGAAGCGAGCGCTCTTTCATAGCCCCAGTACTCACAGAATTTCAGCTGCTCGTACATAACACCGTCTGCGTGGTATTCATCAACAAGGCGCTTTACATAGTCCCTGCGCTCCTGAACCTTTTCGTGGCTCATATATCTCGGGCACTGACTTGTTCTGAGATAGTGCGTACAAATCTGTGTGAGTATATCCTCATCGGGATTGATTTTAATTTCCTCTCTGCCGGGCATAGTACCAAAGCAGAATCTGTCCGCAACAACAAGTGCGCCGCTGTCTTCAATAAGTGCGGTAAAATCGGGATCATCCATCTCAGAGCCGACAACAACAATTTTTGCCCTGAAGCTCTTCTTTGCATCAGGCTCACGGGTTTTCAGCTCCTCAGCGGTTTCACGCAGCTTCGGCAGAATGAGTGCCTTGGGGCAGCAGTATGTAACAAGGCTGAGAATATGGTATTCGTAGCCGGTTATTCTCGGATTATCCTCTTTGCGGTAGTTGCCTATTTCCGTCATAATGCGGCAGACCTCATTATGCTCCTCAACAGCCTTTAAGAGAGCTTCATCAGAGGTGTCAATACCGTAAACCTCAGTCATTTTGTCAAGAATTTTGAGCCTTGTCTGATTGACGTAGTGCTTTACCGTGTGGTCTGCAATTTTGAACGGCATATCAAGAAAAGTCAGGAAGAACTTATCGTTTTCAACAAGGTTGAGCAGCTCAAAATGCTCTGCCGCTCTGTTCATTTCGGAGCAGGTTTCACTTGCGAGAAGTGCATTGAGGAAATTGTATCCGCCCTCAATTGCTCGTTCGAGAATAGCCTTTGAATAGCCGCAAAGGAAGTTGCTCATATAGTAGGTTGCAATATCCATTGAGCCTGTACGCGGTGCTCTGAGCCTTACGGAAAAGGCATTTGAGCAATTGAGCAGAACCTCAGGAATGTGGTAGCAGGTGTAGCCCAGGGCAATACCGCCCTCGTTCTTTGCCTGCTGAACAAGTGCATTGTTTGCTTCCTGAAGCAAATTTTCAAATTCGTAAAGGTGTTTCAGATCTCTCACTTCAGAATCCCCATTTCTACAAGAGCCTTTTTAGCTCCTTCAACAACATTTGAATCATCGGGTAATTTTGTTATGTTTTTACCCTCAATATCATAAATGGCAAGGTTTGAATCGGTCGGAATGTATGACAAAACGGGTATGCCGTTTGTATCAATATAGGGAATGACGCTTTCATCGGGAATACGGTTGACGATTGCACCGATTTTTTTGTACATCACCAGCTCATCGGCAACACTCTTGATTGTTGAAATTACCTGTGTGCCTTTCTTGCTTGCATCCGTAATAAGCAGAAGATGAGTAACCTTTTCCATAACGCGGCGGTTAATCTGCTCAATGCCTGCCTCACCGTCAATGACAACATAGTCAAATTCGTTTGACAGAATGCTGATAACTTCCTTGAGGTAGGAATTGATTCTGCAGTAGCAGCCTGCGCTTTCCGGTCTGCCGACAGCAATGAATGCAAAGCCGTCTGTTTCGACAAGTGCATCAAAAATTTTATATCTTGCATCGCCCAACAGCTCAATAGCAGCCTTAGTCTGACCGTCCTCAACGGTTTCTACAATCTCCTTGCGGATATCGTCAATCGTCATTCTGACATCAATGCCGAGCGCGGTCGAAAGACCGACGGCAGGATCAGCATCGATAGCGAGAATTTTTTTATCGGGATAAGCCTGCACAAGCAGCTTTACTATTGCGGCGGAAATAGAGGTTTTGCCTACTCCGCCCTTACCCGAAAGAGCTATAATCGTTGAATTTTCTTTCATAGAAATTCACTCCCATTTACAGGATATTAATGAATATATTATAACAGTATCAGCCAAAATTTTCAATTCCATTAACGACATAAACCAACAAGATTTGTATATAAAAAGAACAGTCCGAGCATAAAGCGGATCGGAGTTTATTACAGCAAATTATATTCTTTCATCCAGCAGGCTGAATTTATTCTTTTCAAACCTCAGAAGCCCTTCATCACGCATTTTGCAAAGCTCGTTTGACATAGCACTTCTGTCAACCGACAGAAAATCCGCAAGCTGCTGACGGTTAAACGGTATTGTAATTTCCGAGCTGTTCTGACGCTTGGCTTCTTCCGATAAATATGAGATGAGCTTTTCCCTTGTGGTATGCCTGGACATATGTCCGAGCTTCTGAACGAGCTTTCGGTTTTTTTCGGATATTGCAAAAAACATATTCTGCACAATCATTGAATGAAAACGGCAGGCAGATGAACACGTTGTGATAATACGCTTTACGTCAAAGAAAACTACGGCACTGTCTTCAAGTGCAACCACATCATTGAGCGATGCTCCGCTATCCGGTGCCGCATAGGCTTCGCCGAACATATCACCGACAGCTATATTGCCGAGAATACTGCGCTTGCCCCAATAATCATCGTTTTGTATATTAAGGCTCCCCTCAACAACAACCATTATACTGCTGATATTCTCACCCTGCCTGACAACATACTCGCCCTTATTATAGTGTGTTAATCTTGCTCCCAGGCAAGTCAATAAGGATTCGATATCATTACCGCTTACTCCTGCAAACAGTTTTGTCCGTTTGAGAATATGGATATATTTTTTCATAAAAGCATCTCTTTCTGTTGTAAATACAACCGACTTGTTGTATTTATTGTACTATAATCAAGCTGTAAAATTCAAGAGAGGAGAAAAAACAATGATAAGAAAGATAATAAGAATTGATGAAGATAAATGCAACGGCTGCGGTGCGTGCGCCGCTGCCTGCCACGAAGGCGCAATTGAAATGATAAACGGAAAAGCAAAGCTGACCCGTGAGGATTACTGTGACGGATTGGGCGATTGCCTGCCAGCTTGTCCGGTTGATGCAATTACGTTTGAAGAAAGAGAGGCGCCCGCATACAACGAAGCTGCCGTTCTTGCCGCAAAGCAAAGCAAGGCGTCCCTCCCCTGCGGCTGTCCCGGAACACAATCCAAAGCAATAAACAGGGAAGCAAATCCTGTTATGACTGCTAATACCGCACACAGCCAACTTTCACAGTGGCCTGTACAGATAAAACTTGTTCCAGTAAACGCTCCTTATTTTGACGGCGCTAATCTTCTTGTTGCGGCAGACTGTACGGCTTTTGCTTACGGTAATTTTCACAACGAATTTATACGCAAGCATATCACCCTCATTGGCTGTCCTAAGCTCGATGAGGGCGACTACGCAGAAAAGCTGACTGCAATAATAGCTAACAACAATATTAAAAGTGTTAAAGTTGTCAGAATGGAAGTGCCTTGCTGCGGTGGTATTGAAAACGCCGTTAAAAGAGCGTTACAGGCGAGCGGCAAATTCATTCCCTGGCAAGTTGTTACAATCTCCACCGACGGCAGAATAATCGACTGAAAATAACTGAAAACAAAACCACTTCCCGGCGGTATTTTTTCGCCTGAAGTGGTTTTTATTATTACGCTAATATATGTACCATTTTTTTGAAAGAGCTTGCCACTCGTCAACCCTTTTCTGCTGATGAGCGATAAATGATTCAGGCTCGAAATCCGAGCGAAAAATATCGTCTGTACCGATAAGATTAACTATGGACTGTTTGATTTCAAGCTCGGGATGAATCTTTCCGATTGCATCCAGCAGCCTTATACCAACAGCAAAAGGTGAGAATGCATCTCTATCGGTAACATGGAGCTGAATACCATGGCAGAACATATCTTTATAGTCTGAAAATGTCGGTGTGAACGAGCATTCCCTGAGAATAACACCGTTCTGCCGTCCGACTCTTGCAATAACTGCTTTGCTGTCAAGCCAGGGTGCACCTATAATTTCAAATGGTCTGGTTGTGCCTCTGCCCTCCGAAAGATTCGTTTCCTCAAAAATGCATGTGCCGATATAAGCAAAAGCCGTATCAACTGTCGGAATATTCGGTGACGGCTGAATAAACACAAGGTCGGTGTCATCATAATACACATCTCTTTTCCAACCATTCAAAGGAACAACCGTCAGATCACAGCCGATGCTTTCCGTTTCGTTCATCATAGAGGCAAATTCACCTATTGTAAGACCGCAGCGTGTCGGAGTAGGGAATCTTCCGACAAATGTAGAAAACCTCCTGTCAAGCATTGTCCCTTCTGCTCTTGTTCCTCCGAGCGGATTCGGTCGGTCAAGAACAACAAACCTCACACCGTTTTGGGCGCAAAGCTTCATTGTGTCGGTCATAGTGTAGGCATAGGTGTAAAACCTCGCACCGACATCCTGAACATCAAAAATTACCGTATCAAGAGATGCGAGCATTTTTTCACTTACTGATATATCTTCACCGTACAAGCTGTAAACGGGAAGTCCTGATTCTTTATCGGTATATGAAGCTATATTCTCTCCTGCCTGCATATCGCCTCTTACACCGTGCTCAGGTCCGAAAAGGGCAACAAGTCTGCACTTTTCTTTAAGCATATCAACGGTTGAAGAAAGGTCACGCAGAACACCCGTGGGGTTGGTTATAAGTCCGCATTTGCCGCTAAAATCATATCCGTTTTTTGCAATAATATCTGCACCGCACAGAACTTTATGTTTTGCGTTTTTCATATTTCATCTTTCCTCTGCAGATTCTTATATTCCGTAATTATCATATCATAAAAGCTTCTTTTAAGCGAAAAATATTTACTTCTGTTTTCCCGTCCGTAGTGAACGGCATTTGTCAGCAGAACACCCCAAAGCCCTGTTTCAGAATCGACATAAAAGCTTGTGCCCGTATAGCCCAAAAACTTTCCTATGTTATCATTAAGGCTTAGCCTGCCGCTTTCAATAAACTTCAGCGCAACCGTTGTTGTTGCGACGAGCTTTGACAAAGAAGCAAGGTCAAAAAGAGTATCCTGTATAAGTTCAAGAACGCTCGGCAAAACCTGCCGATGTCCGAAAAAAGAGCGCGCAAAAACCTTATGCCCTGCACCGACGGCAACCGCCGCACAGGGGAATGCAGTGCCTATACCTGATTCTATAAGATATAATGATTCATCAAACATAAGGTGTTTTCCTTTAACTGTATTTTCTTTATTTTACATCAAGTAAGTCACAATTGCAATTGTCTGCAAAACTTCCTTTTAATCAGGTTATCACAATATAAAAAATCGGCAGTAATCCGTTATGGATTGCCGCCGGTATTTTATTAATCAAACAGAGCTTTTATTCTGTCCATATTCTCTATTGCCAGATCATAGCCGTATTTGTAAATACGCTCAATTTTTTCCATATCACCCTCGAGCGATTCAATCTGCACCTCTTCGCTCGGACGGAGAATTACCGCCCTGCCCTCCCGCTCAAGCTGATTGCAGAACTCAACCTCTTTATTATAGCGGGTGTGGCGTGTCAACAAGCGCTGAGCAACCTGCGGATACTTCCTCTTTAATATCGAGGCCGCTATTTTATACGCCTTTGATTCGGTTTTTACATAGTCCTTAGTACGGGTGAGGACAATAAGCATTTTTTCATTTCCGTCATCAATTGCCTTTTGTGCAGGAATAGAATCAACAAGTCCGCCGTCATAATACTGCTTACCTTCATAGACAATCGGAGGGAAAATGACAGGCAGAGCACAGGTTGCCTGAAGCAGAATATGACCGTTGACAGGGTCTTTCCTGTTCATGTATTCCATTTCACCTGTATGAGCATTTGTAACTCCTACAACAAACTCTGCAGAGCTTGAAAAAAACGTTTCGTTATCAAACGGCATAAGCTCACGCGGAATTGTTTCGTAAATAAACTTTCTGCCGAAAATTGACTTGTCCGAAAAAATGTTGCGGAAACCGAGATATCTTTTATCGTGGCGGTATTTCTGCATAATTTCAAGATTTCTTCCGGTCTGCTTTGAAATATACGAAGACGCATTTGAAATGCCGGCCGAAACGCCTATAACATATTCAAACTCAACGCCGCTGTCGATCAGGGCATCCATTACGCCGCAAGAAAACATCGGGCGGAATGTACCGCCTTCAAGCACAAGCGCAGGCATTTTATCATCTCCCATACAAATCTATGCTTGAAATTTTAACACAATTCTTTCGTAAAGTAAATATAAAGCATTGCAAATTTGCACATATATAATGTATAATATTGCCGACTCAGAAATTCGGGGAGGCATTATTAATGAAATTCATCCTCAATTATATACTCGGGTTTATTCCGTTACTGCTGTCAACGCTGATTGCTTTTTCCACTTCCTTTGGTGAAAGTGCCGCTCAGCTTGAGATTGACATTGCAGAACAGCCTGTGCGATTAGCTGCAATTGAAGAAGCATATAAAAACGGCGACTTATTACCCGTCAATGAGGCTGACTTTTTTGACGGCAACCTTGAGGCGGAGCTTCAGGCAGGTATTAAATTCAATGAAATATCTTTCATCGCCACACACAACAGCTACCAAAAAGCCAGCGTACCCTCTATGCGAAAAATCTACCGCAATCTTTCTCAGCTCACCTTCGGTGCGGTTTCATCCGCAAAGGCAGACTTTGATAGCAGAACTCTGACTCAGCAGTTCAACTGCGGAATAAGAAGCATTGAAATGGACATTGAAACAGTTGATAAAGACGGACACATTTCTTTTGCCTGCCTGCACAGTCCGCCTATCGATATGTCAACCACCTGTTATGACTTTGCTCTGGCACTCAAAGAAATCAGCATATGGTCCGACAACAATCCGAATCACCTGCCCATCACAATTATCGTCGAGCCGAAAAGGGTGTTTCTTCCCATCAACGATATGAAGTTCTTTTCTCTCGAATATGCTAAGCAGCTCGACACTGTACTGCGCGACAGTCTTGGAGATAAGCTGTTTACTCCGAAAGATATGCTCCGTGATTACAACAGCTTTGGTGAAATGAGGGCTGCCGACGATTGGTGCAAGGTCAGCGATATGCTCGGCAAGGTACTTGTACTGCTGCACGATACCGGCGCTACCGAGGATTACATTGCACTTGATCCGTCAATCAAGTCACAGGCAATGTTCCCTATGCTGCGAGAGGGTGCGGCAGACCGTGAATGTGCCTCTTTTCTGCTTATAAACAACCCTGAAATCGTCATAACCTGTAAAGATGAAATGCTTGACAAGCAGAAGCTGATCGTACGCACAAGGACAGATAAATATACCGATGCAAACGATGAGCGCCTGAAAAACGCAATATATAGTGGTGCTCAGATTGTTTCAACCGATTTTCCGCCAAGAGATAACCTTCAACCTGAGTCCTTTGTAGTTTGCTTCGGAAACAACAAAACCGCATCAAAAGTAAAGTGATATAGCTTTACACACCTCAAGCCGACACCAAAAAGTGTCGGCTTTTTTGCGCCCTTTCGGGCATTTTGACTACGCTCAAACCCCATAGATTGTGGGATTTTTGTGTTTAAGGGCACTAATCAACAAAATATTGTGCTTTTTTTGTATATTATTCCATATTGACACTCTATAACTTGTGCCGTATAATGTGAGTACACTGCTTATTCAGCACAATATCTTGTGTTTGCAAAAATACGAAAAAATGTGACAAAAATTCAAAGAAAGTGAGACTGCGTAATGAAAATTATCAAACGTAACGGCGCAGAAGAAAACTTCAACGAAGAAAAAATATTTATTGCCATTACCAAGGCTAACGAATCAGTTGAAGAAGATGTCCGCATGACGGACCTGCAGATCAGACGCATTACCGAGTCGGTAGTTATCGCTTGCGAAGCTCTCGGCCGTGCTCCCACGGTTGAAGAAATTCAGGACCTTGTCGAAAAGAAGATTATGGCCCACGGCGCTTTTGAGGTTGCCAAGAGCTATATCACCTACCGCTACACACGTTCACTCGTCAGAAGAAGTAACACAACAGACGACAAAATCCTTTCTCTTATCGAGTGCAACAACGAAGAAGCAAAACAGGAAAACTCCAACAAAAACCCGATTGTCAACTCCACCCAGCGTGACTATATGGCAGGTGAAGTTTCCAAGGACATCACAAACCGAATCCTCCTCCCCAAAGAGATTGTTGATGCTCACAACGAGGGCATCATCCACTTCCACGATTCGGACTATTTCGCACAGCATATGCACAACTGCGACCTTGTAAACCTTGAGGATATGCTCCAGAACGGTACAGTTATCACCGGCACACTTATCGAGCGTCCGCACAGCTTCTCCACAGCCTGTAACATCGCTACACAGATAATCGCTCAGGTTGCCTCCAACCAGTACGGCGGTCAGTCTATTTCACTTACTCACCTTGCACCTTTCGTTCAGGTTTCGCGCGAGAAAATCCGCAAGGCAATCATCGAAGAGATGAATGATATCGGCACCGAAATCAGCGAAGAAAAGCTCGTTGAGATGACAGAGAAGAGACTGCGCGACGAAATCAGCCGCGGCGTACAGACAATCCAGTACCAGGTTGTAACACTTCTCACAACAAACGGACAGGCTCCCTTTGTAACCGTTTTCATGTATCTCGGTGAAGCAAAGAACGAGCAGGAGAAGAAGGACCTTGCACTCATCATCGAGGAAGTTCTCCTTCAGCGCTGCCAGGGTGTCAAGAACGAAAAAGGTATCTGGGTTACACCTGCTTTCCCCAAGCTCATCTATGTACTTGAAGAAGATAACATCCACGAGGATTCTCCCTACTGGTACCTCACAGAGCTTGCTGCAAAGTGTACAGCAAAGCGTATGGTACCCGACTACATCTCCGAAAAGAAGATGCTTGAGCTCAAGGTTGACAAAAACGGTGACGGCCACTGCTACACCTGTATGGGCTGCCGCAGCTTCCTCACTCCTTATGTTGACGAAAACGGCAATGCAAAATACTACGGCAGATTCAACCAGGGTGTTGTAACAATCAACCTTGTTGACGTTGCTCTCTCCTCCGGCGGAGACAAAGAAAAGTTCTGGAAGATTTTTGAAGAAAGACTTGAGCTTTGCCATCAGGCACTCCTCTGCCGCCACGAAAGACTCAAGGGCACACTTTCCGATGCCGCCCCGATTCTCTGGCAGCACGGCGCTCTTGCAAGACTTAAAAAGGGCGAGCCGATTGACAAACTGCTCTTTGGCGGCTACTCAACAATCTCACTCGGCTATGCAGGTCTTTACGAGTGCGTTAAATATATGACAGGCAAGAGCCATACCGACCCCGAGGCAACTCCCTTTGCACTTGAGGTTATGGACCTGATGAATGCCGCTTGTAAGGTATGGAAGGCAGAGCACAATATTGACTTCTCGCTCTACGGCACTCCGCTTGAATCAACAACCTACAAGTTTGCAAAATGCTTGCAGCGCCGCTTCGGTATCATCCCCGGCGTTACAGACAAGGGCTACATCACCAACAGCTATCATGTACACGTTACCGAAGAAATTGATGCTTTTGAAAAGCTCCGTTTTGAGGCTCAGTTCCAGCATCTCTCCCCCGGCGGTGCAATCAGCTACGTCGAGGTTCCCGATATGCAGAACAACATCGAGGCTGTACTTCAGGTTATGAAGTTCATCTACGATAACATCATCTATGCTGAGCTCAACACAAAATCCGACTACTGTCAGGAATGCGGTTTCGACGGTGAAATCGAAATAGTCGAAGAAGACGGCAAGCTCATCTGGAAATGCCCCAACTGCGGCAACACAGATCAGGACAAGATGAACGTTGCAAGACGCACCTGCGGTTACATCGGAACTCAGTACTGGAACCAAGGCCGCACCCAGGAAATCAAGGAAAGGGTGCTCCACCTGTAATATGTACTACGGACAAATCAAAAATTGCGACATAGCTGACGGCGAAGGGGTGCGTGTCACCCTCTTCGTTTCAGGCTGTACCAACAGGTGTGAGGGCTGTTTTCAGCCACAGACGTGGGATTTCTGCTACGGTCAGGAGTTCACTTCAGAAACCGAGGAGCAGGTAATCAGCATGCTTGCACCCGACTATATAAACGGTCTTACACTTCTCGGCGGCGAGCCGTTTGAGCCCGAAAACCAGCGTGCTCTCCTCCCCTTTGTAAAAAGAGTAAAGGAGACATACCCCAATAAGAATATATGGGCTTTCACAGGTTTCACGCTCGAACAGCTGCTCAACCAAGAGCCTCATCCGAGATGCGAAGCAACGGACGAGCTGCTCAGCCTTATAGACATATTGGTTGACGGACCGTTTGAAAAGGATAAGAAAAACCTTATGCTCCGATTCCGCGGCTCATCAAACCAGAGAATAATTGACCTGCCCAAATCACTTGAAAGCGGCAATATAGTTATCTGGGATAAAATTGATAAACGATAAAAAAGAACTTGCATTGACTGATCAATGCAAGTTCTTTCTAATTTTATTCAGTTTATCTTGATCGAGAGAATCTCAAACGGCTTGAGCTGAGCTGAAATCACACCGCCCATAACGGAGCATTCCGTAACCTCATTCTCCATAAGGTCAACAACGCTTGCACGCTGGAAGCGGAAATTCGGATTAAGCGTAACAGCGGTATTTGCACCGGCGCTCTCATAAATACGAAGAATTATTCCCTTACCGTCCTCTGCAGCCTTTATGCTTTCGATAACGGCAGTGCCGCCCTCAAATCTCATAAGCTGGGTTGACGGTTTGGATTCAATCTGACCGTCTGTGCCGACCTTGACAACGGTCAGCGGCATATTGAGCGCATAGGCATACTCACTGACCTTTGCCTCAACTCTGCTGCCGCTATGCGGATAGAGCGCATAGGTGAAAGCGTGCTTGCCGTAATCGGCATTTGTATCGGGATAGCAGGGGCTGCGAAGAAGGTTGACATCAATCGTTGTGTCCTTAACTCTGTAACCGTACTTGCCGTTATTGAGTACAGCCGCACCGTAATCAGCCTGTGAAACGTCAAGCCACTTCTGTGCGCAGATTTCAAACTGTGCGTTCTCCCAGCTTGTATTCTCAGTTGTTGAACGCTTGATTGAACCGAACTGAATATCACACTCGACGGTATCAGTAACAACATTTATCGGGAATGCTGTGCGGAGCATTCTGTCACGCTCACGCCAGTCAATCTCTGTTTCAAAACGGATTATACCTGCAGGGGTAAGAACTACCCTCTGCTTGAGAACAGATGAGCCGTAGCTGAAGGTCTGTATTCTGACAGCGTTGCTGCCCTCTACAACACTTTCAACGCTTTCGAGCTTCATTGTTTCGCAAACATCACAGGCATAGTCAAAGCGCATATCCCACGCATCGCCTCTGTCAACATAGACACGAATCTCGTTTGCCTTTTCCGGACTGAGAAGAACCTGTCTGCCGTTTACCTTATCGAATATTTCTGTGATTGCACCGTTTGAATCAAATGTTACGGACAACCTTGTGTTTTCAAGTCCGCTTTCATCGGCTACACAGCGCTCATAGCTCTCACTGCTCTCATCAAGGCTCTTCATACCCATAGCAGGAACAGTAATTGTGCGGTAGCCGCCTGTTGTCTTAAACTGCTCGGTAACCTCGAAAGGCAGAGAGTTGAATACAATGCTCTCATTCATTCTGCCTATTGTAGCTGCAACACTTGCCAGAGCGGATTTTTTGATTTCGGAAAGGCGCTTGAGCATAGCCTTGTAGCGCTCCTCCGCCTCTTTATATACGCGGTTGATTGATGAGCCGGGGAGAATATCGTGGAACTGATAAAGGAGAAATTCCTCCCAGATTTCGTCAAGCTCAGCCTTCGGATAAGGAACATCAGCCGCAATCTTTGCCCAGACGCAGGCAAACTCCGTATCACGCAGAGCAAACTCTGTTCTACGGTTGTAGCGCTTGATTCTGGACTGAGTGGTGTATGTACCCTGATGACGCTCGAGGTAAAGCTCACCTACCCATTTTTTATAGCAGTCGGAATCTGCTGCAATACGGTCGAGCATATCAATTGAATAGCCCTGCTCGCAGGGTACAAGACCCTCAAGGCTCTTGATTCGCTTAAGGCTTTCAAGGTGGAATGTGCTCGGTCCGCCGCCGCCGTCACCGATACCGAAGAGCATCAGCGCCTCTTCGCATACAGCATTATCCTTGTAATTACGCTCTATCTTTTTGAGCGAACGCGGCAGTGCAGGGCCGTTGTATGTATCTTCGGGGCAGAGGTGAGCCAGCACACTCGTGCCGTCAATTCCGACCCAGTTGAATGTGTGGTGAGGATAAACATTGTGTTCGCTCCATGAGAGCTTCTGTGTTACAAAATAATCAACGCCGCTCTTCTTGAGAATCTGAGGCAGAGCTGCAGAATAGCCGAAAACATCGGGCAGCCAGAGAGAGCGTGCGTCAACACCGAACTCTTCCATAAAGAACTTCTTACCGTAAAGGAACTGACGGACAAGAGGCTCTGCACCGCTGACATTTGTATCAGCCTCAACCCACATTCCACCCTGACATTCCCAGCGGTTTTCTCTTACCTTCTGCTTGATTTTCTCGTAGAGCTCGGGGTAATCCTGCTTTACCCACTTATAAAGCTGAGGCTGGCTTGCACCGAAAACAAAATCAGGATAGCGCTCCATAAGGCTGATAACATTTGAGAATGTTCTCGCACCCTTGCGCTTCGTTTCACGGATAGGCCAGAGCCAGGCAAGGTCGATATGTGCATGACCTATTCCCGTAACTCTCAGCGAGGAATCGCCGCACTTGCGCTCAAGCTCTTTTTTGAGGATACGCTTTACGGGCTCACGCTCAAAAGCAGGCGTAGTAATAAGGCAGGCAGCCTCGTACACTCTGCCGAGCAGGCGCTTATAGCGTGCAGTACTCTTATCAAGGCATTTCAAAAAGTCACAGAGAACGTACAGATCATAATAAATCTCACGCAGCTCACCGTTGCAAACTGCGATATCAGCCTCCATAACCTTGCCGCTGTCCTGATACTTGCCGAAAAGGTCATTACAGCCGGCATCAGCCCAAAGACCTACTTCGCCGCTTTCCCTTGTTTCTTTATCAAGGATGAAAATACGCTTGCCGGGCCCGCCAAGCTCATAGTCAAACTGTGAGCTGACATTTGTAAGACAGGCAACAGGTACGCCCGCCTTGTCAAACACGCACATTTCACCGCTGACGTCAAGCATAAGAACAAGATTTTTACTTCTTTCACTCTCGGGAATTCTGCCCTCGAAATAAAACCATGCACAGTCCCAGAGCTTGCCCCACGATTCACCAACGCCGAGGATTCTTTCCTCGCCGCTCATACGGTCTGCAAACTTCACGGGCTCATCCGTAACATAGGCTTTAACGGAAAGTGGGGCAATTTTCTTGTAAATTGCAGGCTTTACCGTTTTGATCGCATCATCAATTTTCTTGAGCATATATCTTTCGGAATACGGCATTTTTACACCCTACCTTTTGAAAAAATTTCTAAAAAAAGGCCGCATCAAAACTTAATTGTTAAATTCAAGTTTTGATACAGCCATAAAAAAATTTACCGTTTTTATGCGGCAGGCTTAAAAGGATTGAGCAGAGACTCCGGTAAAGCAAAGCCGGGATCTTCCTGAACCGAGGTTGTTACCTCTTCACCTTCGTCATCCGATGCAGTAGTGGTTTCTTCTCCGGTATCTTCGCCGGAATCAGTGGTTTCATCGACAACGGTTGTGGTTTCGTCATCGTCATCATCCCACCACCAGCCGGGAAGAAAACCTCTACGGGTTGTGGTTTCCTCAACCTCATCATCGGTAACAGGCTCAAGACCGTTACCGGACTCTTCCTCATAACCGCCGGTACTGCCTGAGCTTGAACCGCCACCGTTGTACTTAACATAATCAAGCGCTGATTCACGATCATCACTAAGCTCAATATTGCTTGTGCCGTAAATCGCCGTCTGCACCTTCTGTGCCGCAAGCGGATAGTCGACAACCCAATACGACACTCCACTGAAGTTCGCATCTGCTCTCGTTTCTTCATCGGGCATTGTGAGCTGAACTATCTCATAGTTCATCCACCCCTGAGAAAGCGCCTGAGCCGCAAAAGAAACTATCTTTGACTTGGGACAGTCGGTTGCGAGATGCGGCAGAAGCGTATCAATAGCATTATTGAGCTGACCCAAAGAAGCACCCTTTGCGCTTGCTATAAGCGCAGAGATGAAGTTGCGCTGACGTCTTGTTCTGGAAACGTCACTGTCAGCATCACTCTTTCTGATACGGCAGTAAACGAGTGCCTGGTCACCGTCAAGAGTTACGGTGCCGTAGTTGGGAATCTTATTGATTTTTGTTGTTGTACGGTTGATATATCTCTGTTCGTACTCTTCAATATCAAGCGTTACACCGCCCAGAGCATCTACAAGCTTCGGGAATGTAGTAAAGTCAACCGCAACATAATAGTCGATATCTATTTTATAGTCGTTTTCAATTGTTCTGACGGTTGCCGCCGCACCGCCTCTGGAATAGGTGGCGTTTATCTTTGTCCAGTAATCTCTGCCGTTAACCTCGAAATAGGTGCGGCTGTCACGCATAAATGAAACCAAAGTTATCTTTTCGGTCTTCTTGTTGATTGAGACGAGAATCAGCGAGTCGGAGTTACCGCCGAATTTTACGCCGTCCTTACCGTCAATACCGAGAAGCAGAACATTTACAACATAGTCCTGATCCATTATGCTGCCGTCGAGATTGTACCACTTTTTAAGCAGGTCGTTCAAAGAAGCTGCATCTGAAACCTCATGCATAGCTTCAAACTGGTTTTCCTCAAAGCTTTCGGAGTAATCCTCATTACCCGTCCAGCCTTCGGTACCGAACTGAATCAGATCCAGCTTATTGTTTACATATACGGCAACCAGAGCAATTATAAAAACGAGAAGAAACACTATAATTCCGATGAGAATACGCTTTGTGTTGCGTTTATTGTTCTTGAGCAGAAACTCAGTGAACTTGTTGGGATAGCATATCTCACGCTCAGAAAGCGGCTTGTGACCGCGCCGATAGGTCGGGCTTTTCGAGCTGTCGGAATAGACATCTTCAAATTCCGTCTTTTTGTTCTGATAATTTTCCATAGATCTTTCCCTTTATTTTTTGCAAAAGGCCTTTACTCTTCTGTCTGCTCCGTTGACTGAACCTCAGCTGTTTCTTCGGAAGCAGTTTCGTCACCTTCGGGCTCACGCTCCGCTGTTGTGACGGTTACGAGCTTATCTGTATCGCCTACTCGCATAACACGTACTCCCTTTGATGTTCTTGAGAACAGGCTGATTGAATCAGCAGGCATACGAATGACAATACCCTCTGCAGAAATGAGGATAATATCCTCATCTTCCTTAACAGTCATAAGTGCGGCAACCGGACCGTACTTTTCTGTCTTATAGTTTGTGACGCCCTTACCGCCTCTTGTCTGGCAGCGGTATTCCTCGCCCGAGCTGCGTCTGCCGTAACCTGTTTCGGTTACGGTGAGGACAAAGCTCTCATCGGATATAACATCCATACCGACAACCTTATCGTCACCTCTGAGCTCAATAGCCTTGACACCTCGTGCAGTTCTGCCGATGGGACGTGCGTCGTTTTCGTTGAATCTGATTGAATATCCGTTGCGTGTTGCAACAAGCAGATCATCGTTGCCGAGTGTGAGCTTAACCCATGCAAGCTCATCGTCATCATCAAGGTTGATAGCAATAACACCGTTCTTGCGGATATTCTTATAAGCATCAAGAAGCGTACGCTTGATAATGCCGTTTTTGGTAACCATGCAAAGGTATTCACCGTCAGCCTCAGCAGGTACTCTTATCATTGCGGAAATCTTCTCATCTGCCTCAAGCGGAAGAATGTTGACCGCATTCATACCCTTGCCCGTACGTGAGCTTTCGGGAATTTCGTAGCCCTTTAGCTTATATGCTCTGCCGAAGTTGGTAAAGAACATAATGAAGTCATGCGTTGAGCAGGTGAACATCGTCTGAACAAAGTCCTCCTCGCGGCGGGTCATACCCATAACACCTCTGCCGCCTCTGCGCTGGCTTCTGTAAGTATCAGCAGGCATACGCTTGAGATAGCCCTTGTTGGTGAGAGTATAAACACTCTCCTCCTCGGGAATGAGGTCTTCTATGTCGACCTCACCGCTGACATTGCAGATCTCTGTGCGTCTCTCATCTGCATAGCGTTCCTTTGCTTCGAGAGCCTCAGACTTGACAACACCGCGGATTTTCTCCTCGCTGCCGAGGATTTCTGTATATTCGGCAATCTTTGCCTTGAGAGCAGCCATTTCTTCCTCAATCTTCTGGCGCTCCATACCTGTCAACTGACCAAGACGCATCTCAACGATTTTCTGTGCCTGAATTTCATCAAGGCCGAAACGCTCCATAAGACGTGATTTACCTGTCTGCTGATCGGGTGAAGAACGAAGAATATTGATAACCTCATCAATAAAATCAAGAGCAATGAGGTAACCCTCGAGGATGTGTGCTCTGTCCTGAGCCTTTTTAAGGTTGTACTGAGTGCGGCGGACAATAACCTCACACTGGAACTTGATATAGTTTTCAAGCATTTCCTTGAGTGTAAGTATTTTCGGCACACCGTCAACAAGAGCAAGCATAATCACACCGAAGGTGGACTGCATCTGTGTGAAGTTATAAAGCTGGTTGAGAACAACCTGCGGATTAGCATCACGCTTAAGGTCGATAACAATATGCATACCCTCAATTGCAGAGTAGTCATTGATATCGGAAATACCTTCAATTCTCTTGTCTCTTACAAGGTCGGCTATGCTTTCGATAAGCCTTGCCTTGTTGACCATATAGGGAATTTCCGTAACGCTGATTCTGAAGCGACCGTTCTTATCCTCCTCAATCTCTGCCTTGGCTCGTACAGTAACCTTGCCGCGGCCCGTCGCATAGGCAGCACGGATACCCGACTTGCCCATGATGATACCTGCAGTCGGGAAATCAGGACCCTTGATATGCTCCATAAGCTCCGGAAGCTCAGCATCGGGATTGTCAATAAGGCAGCACATACCGTCAACAATCTCACCGAGGTTGTGGGGAGGTATGTTGGTAGCCATACCGACAGCAATACCTGTAGAACCGTTTACAAGCAGATTGGGAATTCTTGACGGAAGAACAGTAGGCTCCTTAAGACGGTCGTCATAGTTAGGAATAAAATCTACTGTATCCTTGTCGATATCAGCCAGCATTTCGAGCGAAATTTTGCTCATTCTCGACTCGGTATAACGGTATGCAGCAGGCGGGTCACCGTCGATTGAACCGAAGTTACCGTGGCCGTCAACGAGCGTATAGCGCATTGAGAAAGACTGAGCCAAACGGACCATAGCATCGTAAACAGAAGCATCACCGTGAGGATGATAACGACCGAGAACGGAACCGACCGTATCGGCACACTTTCTGTGCGGCTTATCGGGATAAAGACCGTTTTCGTACATCGTGTAGAGAATTCTTCTGTGAACGGGCTTCATACCGTCTCTGACATCGGGCAGGGCACGCGAAGTGATAACCGACATAGAATAGCTCAGAAACGATGTCCGCATCTCGTTATTTATTTCTACATTTATAATTTTTTGGTTAGCAACCGATTCTGCATCAAAACCCATATTTATCACCGTGCAGTTACATCGGGTTTCCGGATGCAACCGCATTCCTTATCTAAATATTTGGTTGAAAGTTACTTTTTCAAAGATAGCGATTAAAACCGTTAAATTTTCAGTAAAAGCATTTTCGCAAAGCATGGCGAAAAAGGAATTGCCGAGAATTATATCAGAGGTTTTAATAGGTGACTTAGATCAATCTACGGGGAAGAATGCCTTGTGGACAGCGGAAACTGCCTTGTCTGCATGCTGAGCGTCGATGAGAACAGAGATTTTGATTTCGCTTGTGGAAATCATCTGGATGTTGATATCCTTCTCATAGAGTGCCTCAAACATCTTGGAGGCTGTGCCGGGATGAGTTTCCATACCTGCACCGACAACAGAAACCTTTGCAACATTTGTGTCGCAGACAATGCTGCCGTCTTCAAGGTCGAATGAATTTTTGATTGTTTCAACCGCAAGATCACCGTTGGACTTTGCAACTGTGAATGTGATATCCTTTGTGTCGTTTCTGCCGACGGACTGAAGAATGATATCTACATTGATATTCTTTGATGCGAGCTTTGAGAAAAGCTTGAAAGCGATACCGGGAGTGTTGGGTACACCGATAACTGAGATACGTGCAACATCGGTGTCCTTAGTAACACCTCTGATTAACATTTTTTCCATTTTAGCTACCTCCTTGACAATTGTGCCGGGTACTCTCTTAAGGCTCGAAAGAACCTCTACCTCGACGTTGTATTTTTTGGCCATTTCGACCGAGCGATTGTTAAGAACCTGTGCGCCGAGCGTTGCAAGCTCAAGCATTTCGTCATAAGTGATTTCTGCAAGCTTTCTTGCACCCTCTACCTTACGGGGGTCTGCTGTGTAGACACCTTCAACGTCGGTAAAGATCTGGCAGCGGTCAGCGTGAAGAGCTGCTGCGATTGCAACTGCGCTTGTGTCGGAACCGCCTCTGCCGAGGGTTGTGATGTCGTCAAAGCCATTGAGACCCTGGAAGCCGGCAACAATAACAATGTTTCTCTTGCCGATTTCGTTCTTGAGTCTTTCAGGCTGAACTGTCTTGATTCTTGCTGCACCGTAGACATTGTCTGTCCTGAAGCCTGCCTGCCAGCCGAGAAGAGAAACTACCGGATAGCCCTCTGCCTCTATTGCCATTGCAAGAAGTGCGCTGGACATCTGCTCGCCTGCGCTGAGAAGTGAATCCATCTCACGTTTGGATGCCTTCGGATTAAGCTCGGCTGCCTTTTCGATAAGGTCGTCCGTTGTGTCACCCTGTGCTGAAACAACTGCAACAACATCATTACCCTGCTTGTAGGTATCGATGATGATAGAAGCAACATTGCGCACACGGGCTGCATCAGCAACGGAGCTGCCGCCGAATTTCTGTACTATCAATCCCATTTATGATAACCTCCTGTGGTTGACCGCCTTGAACGACGGCCTTCAAAAGTAATTCTGAACGGATTAAAAAACACCGCATTAACAAGCTATTTGAAAAATCAATAATCTGTTACACGGATTACGCTGCCAACCTCAAATGCGCAGGCAGCAAGCTTTGCATCGAACTCACGCTGAGTAAGCACACCTGTGACAAAACCGATTTCGTCTGCGGCTGCACCATCGTATGTGAGGTACTGAACATCGCCGAACTGCTCTGCAACGCTCTGCTTTGCAGCAGCAACATCGGCAGCACTTGCACGGACAAAGAAAGGATGCTTGATATCGAGATGATCGACAACATAATCCTCTACGCTGTCATCCCAGCCGAAGAACTTTCTGCGCTCGGTATGTCTTGCACAGTCGATAACGTCAGCCACAACTGCACTTGCTGTCGGGAGCTTACCTGCACCTCTGCCGTAGAACACTACGTCGCCCAGAGCATCACCGCGTACAAGAATTGCATTGAAAACATCGTCAACGCTTGCAAGCTGGCTGTGGTTCTGGATGAAAGCGGGTGAAACCATTGCGCTTATCTTACCGTCGCCGTAGCGTGTTGCACGGCCGATGAGCTTTATAACGCCGCCCCATGCCTTTGCATATTCAACATCGGCAAGTGCGATTTTTGTAATACCCTCTGTGTAAACGGAATCGGGGTAAACATGATTTCCAAAGCAAAGAGAAGCAAGTATACAGATTTTTCTGCAAGCGTCTTTACCCTCAACATCGGCGGAGGGGTCACGCTCTGCATAACCGAGCTCCTGGGCAATTTTGAGAGCCTCCTCAAAGGTCATGCCGTCATTTATCATCTTAGTGAGGATGAAGTTTGTTGTGCCGTTGAGGATACCTGCTATTTCGTCAATTTCGTTTGCGGCAAGGCAGCTTATAATCGGACGGATTATCGGGATACCGCCGCCGACGCTTGCTTCAAACATAAAGTTGACATTCTTTTCTTCTGCAACTCTGAGAAGCTCGTTGCCCTTTGCGGCTACAAGCTCCTTATTTGAGGTAACTACACTCTTGCCTGCATTGAGGCAGTCGAGAACAAACTCGTAAGCAGGATGAACACCGCCCATTGTTTCAACAACAATGCCGATTGAATCATCGCTGAGAATATCCTTGAAATCCTTGGTAAGGAGAGCTTCGTTTTCGTCTCCGGGGAAATCACGCAGATCGAGAATGCGGGTCAGCTCAAGTGACTCCTGCATACTTTTTTTGACGATGCTTGCGTGGTTTTTTTTGAGAACCTCGGCAACGCCTGAACCAACGACGCCGTAGCCCATAATTGCTATATTCATTTCAATTCCTCCGCAGGGATTCAGTTTTTTGTTTTCGGGTTTTTGACAAAGGCGTACAATAACCCAATAATACTTTGCTATTATAACATATTATAATAATATAATAAAGAGAAAACAGAAAAAAATTCGTTTTTTCTTGTATAAAATCATCCGTTTTTTTCAATAATTTTCAGCGATTTTCACTTCAAAAGGCGTAAACCAACTAAAAAGGCGGTTCGTATCGAACCGCCTTGAGAAATAGATATATTGATTAAGCTGTCTATCTATTTCAACACGTCGACAGATTATATTTTAGGTTTAACCGATATACGAACCCCGTATCCAAAATCTTCAACTAACAAAAAAACAAATCACTCTTCAAGCCATGCAATCAGCACAATTGAAGAGTGATTTTTCTTTATTTCAAGTATTTGATAAGCTTCGGGTCTATAAAAGCATCTGCGTTTTCTGCCTTTACACGGTTCATGATCTCGGCATAAAGCTGCTTGTGGCTGTTCATAACGTTGCTTATATTCACAGGCTGATAAAAGCCATCCGCCGTGATCCGCAGGTTCTGACGCCAAAAAAGAATATCCCTGACAATTTCAAGTCTGACAACATCGGAATAAAGAACGGCTATCTCCTTTGCAGGGTCGCTGCCCTGTGATCCGAACGGAGTTTTTTTGCCGGAATTTACGGAATTAACATCCTTTACTCTGAAACCCTTGAGCACGAATGCATTTTCAGTAACGGTCACCTGTTCTTTAAGACAAGGAATAAAAACCAACAAAAACAGCACCGCAGAAACAACAATCGCATAGGTGAAAACCCTGCTCTCGCTGCTGCCGGGAGCAAAATAATAAATTATAAAAAGAGTAAGAGCTATCGCCGCCGCTGACATCAGCGCAGAAAGCAGAGTTAAGCCCAAATTTCTTTTGTAAACCTTCATTTTCAATCATCTCCGAAAAACATTGTACAATCCAATCATCCCGATTGTCAAATAAATTCTTAAAAACTATTACCGAATTTTAACTTATTTGTAATTAAATAATTATTGAATACTGTATTTTTATATAGTAGAATAATATCACCCAAAAGAAAACAGGTGAAATAAATGAAAATAAAAGCTAAAAATCTGAGCTATGAGGAAGTTATGGCTCTGCCCAGACCTGAGCATAAAAATCCGCTCAGGCCAAATATTGTTTTCTCAAGTATTGTACGACTTGCGGCAATCCCTGATTTGCTTGCGACAAATTTCACTTATACCCAAGAGAGAATGGACGAGGTCAAGGACAAGCCCTGCCTGATACTGATGAATCATTCCAGCTTTATTGACCTTAAAATAGTCTCAAAAATCTTTTATCCGAAGCCATACGGAATAGTTTGCACCTCAGACGGATTCGTCGGCAAAAGACAGCTTATGCGAATGATAGGTTGCTTCCCTACAAAAAAATTTGTAAGTGATTTTTCACTTATAGAGGATATACAGTACCTTCTGAAAGAAAAGAACACAAGCGTGCTGATGTACCCCGAAGCCAGCTATTCCTTTGACGGTACCGCAACAGCCCTGCCAAGAAAAATGGGTGTACTTTTCAAAAAGCTCGGTGTACCCGTTGTTACGGTAATCACCAAAGGCGCTTTCACCCGCGATCCGCTGTACAATATGCTCCAGCTTCGAAAGGTAAACGTCAGCGCACACGTCAGATGCCTGTTCACACCGCAGGAAATCAAAGAAAAAACCACAAAAGAGCTTGATGAAATACTTGACAGGGAATTTTGCTTTGACAACTTTGAATGGCAGGAGAACAACAAAATTGAAATAAACGAGCCGTTCCGTGCAGACGGACTGCAACGTATACTCTACAAATGCCCCGAATGCGGCGCAGAAGGACAAACCGAAGGCAAGGGCACACATCTGCTCTGCAAAAACTGCGGCAAAAAGTGGGAGCTGACACCGCTTGGCAAATTAAAAGCAGTTGACGGTGAATCCCGATTCACTCACATTCCCGATTGGTACGCATGGGAAAGAGCCTGCGTAAAAGAAGAGCTTGAAAACGGCTCTTATTCGCTCGATACCGAGGTTAAAATCGGAATAATAGTTGACTACAAGGCGATATATATGGTGGGTGACGGCAGACTTCATCACAGCACCGATGGCTTTACTCTTACAGGCTGCGACGGTAAGCTGAATTACTCGCAGAGCCCGCTGTCAAGCTACAGCCTTTATTCCGACTACTTCTGGTACGAAATCGGCGATGTGATCTGTATAGGCAACAGCGATGTGCTGTACTACTGCTTCCCCAAAGACAACACCCCCGTAGCAAAGGCAAGGCTTGCAACAGAGGAGCTTTATAAGCTCACCAGAGCAAACCGCAGAAAGAAAAAGCCAACAACGCAATCCGCTTAAAAACGATAAACGGAGATGATTCTAAAACGAACCATCTCCGTTATTTTTATATTTCCTGTCTGCCCTCAAGCGCACGAAGAAGCGTAACCTCATCCGCATACTCAAGGTCGGCGCCCACAGGCACACCGTAAGCCAGACGGGTTGTGGCAATACCCATAGGCTTGAGCAAACGCGAAACATACATAGCTGTCGCCTCGCCCTCAACAGTCGGGTTAGTTGCCATAATTACCTCTTTGACCTCGCCGTTGCCCATTCTCGCAATCAGCTCTTTGATCGTAAGCTCTTCGGGACCTATACCGTTAAGCGGTGAAATAACACCGTTCAGCACATGATACGTGCCGTTGAACTCGTGTGTGCGTTCAATTGCAATAACATCCCTCGGGTCCTCCACAACGCAGATTACAGAGCTGTCTCTGTCCGCACGTGAGCAGATAGGACAAAGCTCATCCTCCGACAGGTTACAGCAAACCGAGCAACGGTGGATTTTTTCGTGTGCATCAAGAATTGCTTTTGCAAAGCCCTTAGCCTGCTCATCACTCATATTAAGAACGTGAAAAGCCAGGCGCTGTGCCGTTTTATGACCTATGCTCGGCATACGTTCAAACTGCTCGATAAGCCGCGCAAGGCTTGCTACCTCATACCCCATAATTAAAACAAACCGGGGATATTAAGGCCGCCCTTTGCCTTTTCCATACCCTGCATCATTGCATCCTCTGCCTTACGCAGAGCCTCGTTTACAGCGGCGATTACAAGGTCCTGAAGCATCTCTATCTCTTCGGGGTCAACTGCATCAGGGCTGATTTTAATATCCTTTACAACCTTTGCGCCGGTTACTGTTGCTTCAACAACACCGCCGCCGACGGAAGCTGTGAAATCTGTTGCTTCAACCTCTTCCTGTGTTCTCTGCATTTCTTCCTGCATGTCCTGAAGTCTCTGCAGCATTGCTGCCTGTCCACCCTGAGGTGCACCCGGAATTCTTGCTTTCATTTTTATCTGTCCTTTCAAATTGTTTTTAGTTTGTAATTTTTACGCCGTAGCCCTCTGCCTGTGCCAGAAAAGCCTCCAGCGGATCTTTACCCGCAGGCTCATCCTCAGGCGGAGGAGGAGCTTCGGGAGTCTGCTCCATTGATTTCAGACCTATTTTATAGCGTATGCCCGTGATATTGAAAATCGCACGGCGCAAATCAACGGAATTGTCCTTGACCTTCAACAAACCCGAAACCGCCGGATTATTTGTATAAACTACCGTATGGTCGCCCTGGATATATGCCGCAGAATTTGCAAGCACGCTTGCAAGAGGGATATTTATAGTTTTGAGTTCCTCAATAATATCGGGCCAGCAGCCAAGCTCACCGTCAGGTAACATCTGCGGTGCTGATTCAGGTTCGCTCTGCTCGACAGTTGTCTCTGCAGCTTGACTCGGATGAGTGGTGCCAACCTTGACGGAAACACCTGTACGGACTGCGTTTTCAAGAGCCGCAATACGCTTGAGAAGCGATTCCACGCTGCTGTCAAGATTCGGAGAGCAAAGGCGCACAAACGCCATTTCCGTTTCAATCCTGCGGTTGAGACCTTTACGCAGATTGCCCGAAGTGGATTCAAGCACGCTGAGTATATTCATAATATGCTCCAGCGTATAGCTCATCGCCTGTTCCTCCATCTGCTTGAGCTCAGAGGCTGTACAGACAATCAGACCCGACGGATCATTCACAGAGCGTATTATCATAAGATTTCGGTAATGCTCGATAAGCTGACTGCAAAGACGCTCCATATCGCAGGATGAATTATGAAGCTCATTTATGATAGAAAGCGCACGTGCACAGTCACTCTTTTTTATACAGTCGGCAAGGCTGAAAAGGTGATCCCTGCCGGTGAAGCCGGCAACATTGCTGACAAGCTGAGCGGTGATGTTATCACTCTGTCCTGCACACTGATCAAGCAGAGAAAGAGCATCGCGCATTCCGCCGTCCGCAACTCTGGCAATCAGCATTGCGGCCTCGTGCTCAACGGTAAAGCCCTCGCCTGCTGCAACCTCATCTATTCTGCCTGCAATATCTTCAGGCTCAATACGCTTGAAATCAAAGCGCTGACAGCGTGACAGGATAGTCTGCGGAACCTTCTGCGGGTCTGTGGTTGCAAGTATAAATATAACGTGCTCCGGCGGCTCTTCGAGAGTTTTCAAAAGTGCGTTAAATGCCTCGGTTGTGAGCATATGCACCTCGTCTATGATATAGACGGAATATTTTGCCTCGGCGGCAACGTATGAAACGTCGCTGATGACCTCACGGATATCGTCGATACGTCTGTTTGAAGCTGCATCAAGCTCGGTTACGTCAAGAATTGAGCCGTCTGCAATGCCGCGGCAGATTTCGCACTCGTTACAAGGCGAGCCGTCCTTGGGTGAAAGGCAGTTTACTGCACGTGAAAAAACCTTCGCACAGGTAGTCTTACCTGTACCGCGTGTGCCGCAGAACAGATATGCATGACCTACACGGTTCGTCAGTATCTGGTTTTTGAGCGTTTTCGTAATATGCTCCTGACCGACTATATCTTCAAATACATCGGGACGCCATTTACGATATAAAGCTAAATGTGCCATAACTATCCTTTCCGACTATATTAAAAAACGCCTTTTTTATCGAAAGGCGTATATCATACATTTAAAGGCTCCGACCGAGTTTACCGTAACACATCAAAGTTACTGCTTATTGCTGCTTGGTTCCCCATCTGACAAGGTTCACAGGCTTCAATCGCACGGGCTCGGTCTTCATCGCCCCAAAAAGTCAAACTACCAAT
>JAZPYF010000057.1:0-24813 GCA_045544055.1 Acutalibacteraceae bacterium
CCAGGGCAACTCCTTGGCTCACAGAACGACATGGCTACGATCCGACTTATGGATGATATTGGGCGGTGTAATAAACGGAGAAGAAGCCAAAAATCTTCTGATACACTGCCTTGATAACGATAAGGCAAAACAACCCGTTACTCCTTATATGCGCCATTATGTCACAGAGGCTATGATAAAACTTGGTTTGGAGAATGAAGCGGTATTATATCTGAAAAGATTCTGGGGTGGTATGCTTGAACTCGGTGCCGATACATTCTGGGAAGCATATATTCCCGATGACCTTGATTTTTCACCGTACGAGGACAGAGTGATAAACAGTCTCTGCCACGCGTGGAGCTGCACACCGTCATATTTCATCCGAAAATACGGGTTGTAATTTTGGGAGAAGTTTTATAAAGGTAAATAAAATGTCACACAGAAAAAGATACATTTAAGACAGGGCCTTTTCTCATAATCAATAAACCGAAAAATCCCGGTTTGTCTAACTGAATAAAACATTAAAGTGCAATGGGATACAAAATCCTGTTGCACTTTTATTGTTTGTAAAGGAGTAGTTTTAATAAAAAACAACACTTGAGGATTTATACTATGGCAACATAACCTCTAATTTAATAAGCTTTGTGAGTGGTTCCAAATAAGGTAAATGTATTGACAATAAATATACTTGTGTTTTAATAAAAAATTTGTATAATGAAATCATATAATCCGTGGAGGTTTGAAATGGTTTACACCAAATTTTTAGACTATAAATATGAAACCGATGTTTTTGTTGCAGGTGGTGGTCCGTCGGGTATAGCTGCAGCCGTTGCAGCTGCACGAAGCGGAAAAAAGGTTTTTATGGCTGAAGCAACGGGTTGCTTTGGCGGTTTGGGAACATCGGGACTTGTTCCTGCATTTGCTCCTTTTGATGACGGTGAAAATATACTGGCAAGCGGAATCGGGTATGAAATTCGTCAAAGACTTTCCCGAAGCACTCCTTTAAGAAACTGGACGACTCTCGATGTTGAGGAGCTGAAAAGAGAATATGATAAAATAATTGTGGAATCAGGTGTTGATTTTTCGTTTTTTACATCTGTTTATGATGTTATTGTCAATGACGGCAGAGTTGATTGTGTGATTCTTGGCTCAAAAAGCGGTCTGTTTGCGGTAAAGGCAAAAATTTATATTGACTGCACAGGCGACGGTGACTTGTGCGCATTCGGCGGTGCTGACTATGAAATCGGTGATGAAAACGGAGAGGTTATGCCGCAGACGCTTTGCAGTATCTGGACAGATATTGATAAAGAAAAATGTAACGAACCATGGAACAAATATGTTGAACAGGCTCACCGCGACGGTGTGTTAACCCATGAGGACAGACATATACCCGGTTTCTTTCATAGGAAAGACGGTATAAGCGGCGGTAATATAGGACATACATTCGGAATAAATCCAACAGATGAAAAATCACTTTCCTCTGCTATGGTTGAGGGAAGAAAATCAATGCTTGAATTTGATGATTATTTCAAAACATATTTTACGGGATATGAAAATATGAAGCTTTGCTCAACCGCATCTTTACTCGGCGTGCGTGAATCAAGAAGAATTGTTTGCGATTATATGCTTAATGTGAACGATTTTATATCACGAGCCATGTTTGAAGATGAAATCGGTCGTTACTGTTATCCTGTTGACATGCATGTTATGAATACCGATAAGGAAGAATATGAGCGTTTCAGAGAAGAGTATCAGCAAAAGCTCCGCTATAAAAAAGGCGAATCCTACGGTATACCTTACCGTAGTCTTATTCCCGTTTCTTTTAGTAATGTGCTTGTTGCCGGCAGATGCATCGGTACTGACAGGCAGATGCAAGCATCTGTAAGAGTTATGCCGGGCTGTTTTATAACCGGTCAGGCGGCTGGTGCGGCAGCTTCTCTTGCGTGCGAAACCGAAGATGTCAGAAAAATATCTGTTAAAAAGCTGCAAGAAAATCTCGTGAATCTCGGTGCGTATATTCCGAATAACGATTAATCAAAAGTGCAACAGGATGCAAATTCTGCTGCACTTTATCTTTTTTATTCTAAGCACATAATCTTCACATCCGTTGACTAATCATCTGATAAATGTTATATTAAGTTAAGTAAAAGAGGGGAGTCAAAAAATAATGAAAAAACTTTTATCTGTTCTGCTGGCTTTGGTTCTGGTTTCTTCTGCTTGTCTGGCGGTTGCACCCGTTACCTCTGCAGCCTCTGACGGCGCGAATATTCCTGTAATCCACGTTTGCGGCTACGGTGCACTTCTTATTAAGGAAAAGCCTGACGGAACAAAGGAGCAGATTTATCCGCTCAAGGTTTCAGACAGCTATATTGAAGAAAAAGCCAATGAGATTCTCCCTGTTTTTGCAGAGGCTTTTTTCTCTCAGCAGTGGGGTGAATTCTGCGATACTCTCGTTGATGCACTTGTGCCTGTTTTTGAGCCTGTTGCGCTTGATAAAAACGGTGAGGCAACTAACAACACCCGTGCTGACTGGACATGGTCAAAGGAAACTCTGCGTGACCGTAAAAACGCCGCAGGTAAGTATAACCCGACCTCATATAAGTTTCACTACGATTGGCGTCTTGATCCGCTTCTTATTGCCGATACGCTTCATCAGTATATCGTGGATATTCTTGATGTTACCGGTGCTGAAAAGGTTACCCTCTACGGCAGATGCCTTGGCTCAAACGTTGTTGCCGCTTATATGCAGAAATATGACGGTGAGCACGTCCAGGAAGTTATCCACTATGCAAGCAGCGTTTACGGTGCAACAATGTGCAGCAAGTCCTTTACGGGCGAACTTTATCTTCATGCTGACGGCATAGACAGATTTATGTATGATTACGATCTCGGATTAGACGAGTACTATACAGGGCTGATTCAGTCGCTCATATCGCTTATGAATAAGAACTATTCGCTCGATATAGCTTGCTGGGCGGTCAACAATGTAATGAAAGATATCTATCTTGACATTGTTCCCGAGGTTCTTATCAACAGCTTTGGTACTTTCCCGTCCTATTGGAGCATGGTCAGTATTGACGATTATGATAAGGCTATGGAAACTGTGTTCTACGGCTCTGACAGAAACGAGTATAAGGGTCTAATTGATAAAATTGAGAATTACCGCAACAATGTTCAGCTCAAATTTGCCGATTTTTCAATGGAGCAGGCTGAGCGCGGAATTGAGTTTTCAAATATCGTGAAATACGGCGTGCAGGATGCACCTATCAGTAAGGATGCAGATGATATGTCTGACGGAATTGTAACGGTCAAAGAGAGCAGCTTTGGCGCAACCGCTTCACTTGCAACATCAACTCTTTCGGCTGAATATATCGAAGCCGCAAAGGCAAAGGGCACGTTCAAGTACATTTCGCCCGATAAGCAGATTGATGCCTCTACCTGCATTTCGCCCGATACAACCTGGTTTATCAAAAACCTTGAGCATAATTATTTCCCTGATTGTGTCAGCTCACTTGTTTCCGATATTGTCAATAACGAGGGCTTTACGGTTAATTCTGCCCCCGAATACCCTCAGTATCTTGTCTTTGATTATGATACCGATACTTTTTCTCCGATGACTGAAGAGAATATGAATACAACCGAAAAATGGAACGTAACTTTCTTTGACGCTCTTTCAAGGTTCTTCAAATTTATGTTTGAGGTTGTCAAGTCTGTTTTTGCGTCTATGTAAATAAGCAATGAGGTGTAAAAATGTTTGCAAAGAATTACGGCGTTGAAATCAAGCCTGATTACGCTAACGTACACGGCTTCAACAGATACCCTTCGGATTTGTTGACTGAGTATATACAGTCAATTGAAGAGGGACTTGATATAGAAAAGTATAAGTCTTTGTTTGAATCGGTTGCCGCTCTTGATGCGGGTGAGATCAAAACCAGATTCAGCGATATAATTTTCGATATAGTTATCAATGCAGATATACGCGCGGATTATAAATATAACGAGCCCTCAGCGCTTTCCGAAATCCACGCTCTTAGAACGCCGCACAGCTTTGAAGAAGTAACCCTTGATAAAGAAACGCTCAGAAAAAAGCTGAAAGGTGCCTGGCTCGGCAGGGCGGTAGGCTGTCTGCTCGGTAAGCCTGTTGAGGGTATAAGAAGCAACGAGCTGATTCCTTTTCTCAAGGCAACCGGCAATTATCCTATGAGAAGATATATTCTCAGTACGGATGCAACTCCACAAAATACAAAGGGTTACAAATTCTGGTTTTTTAATAAGCCTTATGCTGATACGGTCGACGGTATGCCGGTTGATGATGACACGAATTATGTTGTGCTTGCTCAGCAGATTATCAATGAATTCGGCAGAGATTTCGAGTCGGAGGATGTTGCTCAGGCCTGGATGAAATACCAGTCGGTTCATTCATATTTTACGGCTGAAAGAATTGCTTATATCAACTTTATAAACTGTATCAATCCTCCGGCATCTGCCGTTTATAAAAACGTCTGCCGCGAATGGATAGGCGCACAGATACGCGGTGATTATTTTGGTTATATCAACCCCGGTAATCCCGAAAAGGCGGCTGAAATGGCATACCGTGATGCGGTTATTTCTCACGTCAAAAACGGTGTTTACGGTGAAATGTTCGTTTCGGCAATGATTGCCTGTGCCGCTGTGACTGACAATATTGAGGATATAATCCTCGGCGGTCTTGCACAGATTCCCTCAACATCACGCCTTTATGAGTCGGTTATGAAAGTGCTGAACGGCTACAAAAACGCTCTCACCGTTGATGAGTGCTTTGATATGATTCATTCCGACTATGATGAGCATACCGACCACGGCTGGTGCCATACTATATCGAATGCGATGATAGTTACCGCCGCTTTGCTGTACGGCGAGGGCGATTTTGGCAAGTCGATCTGCTGTGCCGTCAGTATGGCTTTTGATACCGATTGTAACGGTGCTACCGTCGGCTCAATCCTCGGTATGCGCGGTACGGATGACTGTATTGACGAATGCTGGAGCAAGCCTGTTAACGGTAAAATCAACACATCAATTTTCGGCATTGAAACCGTCAATATCGATAAGGCGGTTGAAGCCACACTCTCTCATATTGAAGACTAAAAAACAGCCATTGGAAGTATCAGATTCCAATGGCTGTTATCTTTTTTTATGCCTTGTATTCTTTTAACGTTTCGCCCTCGAGCGTTTTCCAAAAGAATGTACCGTTTTCAAGTATCATATAGCCGTGGTGGCTGTTATCTTTCGGGATTGAAACCGAGCCGGGGTTAATGTATGTGTAAGTTTCGTGAATGTTGCAGGCGGGTACATGAGTATGACCGTGCAGCAGAATTTCACCGTTTTGTATCGGCGGCAGATTGTTTTCGTTGTATACGTGTCCGTGTGTGGCGTAAACAGTAAGCCCTGAATCGAATATTACGGCGTAATCTGCAAGAACAGGGAAGCTGAGAACCATCTGGTCAACCTCTGTGTCACAGTTACCTCTGACACAAAGTATTTCGTTTTTGAGCGCATTGAGCATTTCGATTACAGCCTTGGGGTCATATCCCTCAGGCAGGTCGTTTCTCGGACCGTGATAGAGTATATCGCCGAGCAGTAACAGCTTTTCGGCATTTTCTCTTTTATAGGCTTCAACCAGCTTTTCACAATAAAAAGCAGAGCCGTGAATGTCTGACGCAATTAATATTTTCATTGTGTTCTACCTCATTCAATATTCTGTCTGATAAACTGCATCACAAGCTCCATAACGGAGGGGTCTTCCCTCGTTATAAGCTCATAGTCAATATCGTAGCAAGCATCGATTTCCTCTGCGCTTGCGTTTTTGTTTTTCTTGAGTGCGTTTATTTTTGCAAAGGTCTCGTTCATATATTTTTCCGATTCGATTGTCTGGTAGACATTGTGTGCGCGTCCGTCAAAAATAACTGTTTTGGCATAGGGGAGAGAGGCTGAAGCTGCTGCGGCTGAGGTTGAGGCGGCTACGATACTGTCATCAGCACCGTGCAGCAGAAGAATAGGGGCCGAAGCTTTGGCAATTGATTCGGCTGCGGTTATGGCGGCATCCTTTCCCTCTTTCAGGCGGAATACAGCTTTTACAACAGGCAGTAAGAATTTACCTTTCTCACCAAGAGCATAAGCACCTACATGGTAGCCACTTTGCGGTGCGCCGAATGTAACGGCACAGCAGATATCTGTTTCGGGGTCGCCAAGTGTGCGGCATACGGAGAATCCGCCCCATGAGTGACCTACGAGCACTTTCTTAAGAGCATTCAGCTTAGGGGATGAACGTACAAATTTCAGTGCCGCTTTCAGGTCATCGGGACCGCTGATGAAGCCGCCGAGCTTATCTCCGTCGGAAGTAAATGTGCCTGTGTTGTCAAACGCCAGTACGGCAAAGCCGTTTTGTGCAAAGGTATTTATCTCGGTCATATAGCTGAGGTGACCGCCGCCCATTCCGTGAGAAAATATAATAAGGGCTTCGGGCTGTGCCAGACCTGCTTTTGCATATATTGCACCGCGCAGAGTTTCGCCGTTTTTGTTCGGGAATTCTACGCGAGCCGCCTTGAGCGAATCAAAGTCCTCGTGAGTGAAGTATCTGAGCCTTTCGTCGCCGTCACAGCGCTTACCGAAAAGTAAGCCGTGAGCATAGGCTACTGTTCCGAAAACCGCAGCAACTATGAGCAACAAAACGGCAATTATTATAAATAAAACAACCATAATGTAAGTACCTTTCGTTTTTTTATTTACTATATCATAAATTACCGAAACTCTCAATAAAAAGCTTTGATTTATTGACAAAAGTTTTTGCCGCAATTAAAATTATAATGTTGTTTATGTATTCGGAATAGCATAGCTTTAATAAAAACGGACTGTTTCCGATATGATTATGTTGGTGATAATATGATTAAAGATAATAAATTGCCAAAAAGAAAACGGCTGCGTTTGAAAAACTATGATTACAGTATGCCGGGTGCATATTTTATAACAATATGTACCTATGACAAAAAATGCACATTATCCCATATCGTAGGGGCGATTCACGAATCGCCCGAAGCTGAATTGACCGAATGCGGCAAAATTGTTGATAATATCATTAGAAATATTCCGATGCACATTAAAGCAAGTATTGAGCAGTATGTCATTATGCCAAATCATATACACTTGCTTGTTAGAATTACAGACGATGAAGATTTACGGGCGATTCGTGAATCGCCCCTACGGTGTCGGTCTGTAATTTCTAAACTGGTTGGATATCTTAAAATGAATTCTTCTAAGAGAATTCATAATATGTTCGGATACACAAGTGTTTGGCAACGAGACTTTCATGACCATATAATTCGCGATGAACGAGACTATGAAAGAATAGCTCAGTACATTCAAGAAAATCCGATTAAATGGCAAGATGATTGCTTTTATACGGAAATATAAACAGACACACCCAACAGACCGAAAAATCTGTCGGGTGTGTTATCTTATTGCAGGATTGTTTGGTGCTTCAAAACAACCTATATTATGTCGAATCTCCGATTGACAATCGTATAGCCAAAATCGATTGATGTGAATTTGCCATGGCTTTGAGCATACTCGCCATGCTGGATATCATCAAAAGGCAGAGCACCTTTAGTAATTATATCGTTTGTGATAAACTTAAAGATTACTTGATAAAGATTGTCACTTTCTTTACCTGATAAAAAACGTATTGCACAGCAATTGTTGAGTCTCATACCATGGACTTCGTCAATCCCGCAACCTGCAACGGCAATTAGATCTGAGTTTTCAAATGCACCGTATTCAAGGTTGTTTTCGTCAAGATAATCACGGGCATTGAGCAGGTGTTTTATATATCCGTCTTTCTTGCCGTTTGCCCATTTAAGAATTGCTTTTTTGTCTTTGGGTGTAAGCAATCTGATTGTAACATTGTCAGGAATCAATACTTCGAAAGGTTCTCCAAAATATAAAGTCTGCGGTGTCGCTTTAAGCTTGCCCGAAAAACCATAAGATTCAAGAATATCTTTAATTTCCGTTTCAGTTTTATTTGAATAAAACACTTTTCGTTGCGGAAAACGTTTTATCCAATCTGATAATAAACTAAAATCATCGGTTTGCATTTCAAGATAACTTCCGCCGTTACAATCGTCACCTATACCGATAAATCCGTTTTTATAATTTCCGTTCGGTGCGACGATTGTAAGACCGCAATACTTTATTGTTGTGCAGAAATATCCGTATCTTTTAGAATCTGTTTCAAGCAAATAATCTATTACTTCGTCAGTATTAACCGCTTGAAAATCGGCGTTGCCGTGAATAAATCGAGAAGCAACTGTATCATCGGTTATTTCACCAAGATACATCGTTTGGCTTTTGTTGTTATCACGGTATTTCTTTGGAGCGATTCCGTATTTTTTCTTAAAAGCCTTTGTAAAGCCCTCGTGAGATTCATAACCTATTTCAAGTGCAATATCCAATATCGACTTATCAGTTGTGCGAAGCAATATGACGGCTTGTTTTAACCGTAAGTTGTTGATATACGATGTTACGGTATAACCTGTATGTGAAAGAAAAATTCGGTTGAAGTAATCAATAGAAAAGCCTGCGCTTTTTGCAACGGTTTCAACTGATATTGTGCTGTCTGTTGCGTTTTGCTTTGCAAAAATTACAGCGTTGTTTATGAGCTCTGTGTTTTCCGTAGTGAACATCTCCTTAACAGAATAGTGTGTAAAAATCGACCTTTACAACGCTATTATATCTGTGAATGAAAATGTTTTCTTGAACAAAAACGCTTTATTGAATTTGTGCTTGTAATCAAAACTTTCCGCCGCCACCGCCGTGTCTTACTCCGCCGGACGAAATGTGACCGCCGCCACCGCCACCGCCGCCGATTCTGCCGCCGTGGTTGGTGTTGTTCTTGGGTATGGCTCTGCGTGTTGTATGTGAGCCGATAAAAGCATCGCGCTGACCGCTGAGAATAAAGCTTCCCTGTGTAACATAGTTGTCTGCATCATGCTGCTTGACAGCGGTATTCATCTTGCTTTTGATTATTGATGTTATAACAAACGCAATTATTGCGGCAACAACTACAACAACAATTTCCCTTACAAAATAGTTGGGTGTACTCGGCTGATACGAAGTGTCGTATCCGTCATAATAATCGTCGTAGTAATATTCATCTCCGTAGCTGTCATCACCGTAGTGGATATCGGGCGGAGCATATATGTACTCATTACCCGAAAGGAATGAGTCGAGCCTGCGCAGATATTCTTCAAATGCGCTGTAATAATTGCCGTCGGAAAGATAGGGGACAACGCTGTTGCAGATCATTTCAAGCTCATAGCTTGTGAGACTGTCAACAAGTGTGCCGCAGGTGCTTGTGTAATAGTCACGCTCAGCCATACTTATTACAAAAATCAAGCCGTCTTCGGCATAGTCGCCGTTATCGTAGTAATCGTCGCAGTAGCTGACGATGTCTTGACCGTATGTGTCGAGCGTTGTGTGGATTATTATGTCATAGCCGTGTTTGCTTATCAGATTCTCAATTTCCGTGAGCAGATACTGTTCCTCATAATCGTTGAGCAGGTCTGCTTCGTCAATCATATACGGCGAATCAATCATAGCACTGCAGGGCAGAGCGAGAGAAAGCAGAACAAGCAGGGAAACGGCAAAAGTAATGAGTTTTTTCATAGTTTCACCCTCCCTCAGAATACGAAAAACTGACCGATTGCAATAAGTCCTGCGGCAATGCCGAGCAGACAGCCCCAGTACTTCTTTTTGTCAACGGGCAGACTGCCGACGAGCTTACCCGTCTGACCGTTCATTGCAAAGGTGTACATTTTATCCTTGTATTTTGTGCTCAGCATCCATACGGGCATAAGGGCATATTTTGCTCTGCCGTCACGCACACCTATATTTTTGCTGTTTACGCTTACTGTTGTGTAGCCGGTTACCGTTTGTCGGAATGTGTCAACGGTTGTGTTTTCAATTCTGCCGTTGATTCTCGGTGCGTTTTGCTCGATCGTAACATCGTATCTGTCTGCCATATAGCCCGAAAGGTAGGCGGCATCAAAATCTACTATATCGGCATAGTTGAACGGCTCAATTGCATCCATATAAGCATCGTCCATTTTTGACGAGCCGTCGGCAGGTATTTTTTCAAAGCTGAGCTGACCAGAACGCCATACGCGGTAGCGGTCGGTTTTGGTGTATTCGTAGTTTGAATCGCGCCAGTGCTTGACCCGAGTCGCGTCGTATGTGATGTTTGCGCCTACTGTGCAGTCAAACAGCCAGAAGGGGACATAAACGCCCTTGATTTCTTTAATTCTGTTTGCATCTTTGAACTCTTTTGGCAGGAACAGCTTGCCTTTGTAGAATTGGCGCAGAGCCTCTTCTGCCTGTTCTTTCTGAATTTTGAACGGAATTATAACATCGGGTCTCAGACCGCCTGTGAGCTGAGGTGCAATAATAATCGGGTTGTTGCAATACGGGCATTCCGAAGCGGCGGTAGTAAGGTCTGTTACGATTTCTGCGCCGCAGAATTGGCAGATATAGGTGTTGACATTGTCGAGTGTTTCGCCGCCCTCTTTGTCTTCCCAGCCGAATTCTTCAACGGGCTTAGTGTCTTCGGGCTGACCGCTGTTGCGGAGAATTTCGTCATATTCCGCGAGCTGTTCCTTGGTAAATACGCTGTCACAGCTTTCACACTTAAATTCCTGTTTTTCACTTTCGAATGTAATTGCGCCGCCGCAGTTGGGGCACTTGTAGGTCATAAGCTCCATATCTCATCCCTCCTGATTTTTATAATAACACAAAGTAAATTGGTTTTCAATAAATAACTTAAAGTAAAAGAGAGCTGTCCCGCTTGTCAGGCAAGATAGCTCTCTTGATTTTATTTGAAAATGTCAAACAGGCTGAAAGTGGTTTTTCTGTAAATTTTGTTATATGCAGCTTTTTTAGGATTCTTAATCCAACCACTGCCTTTTTTACCGTAACCCGGTACAATTGCTTTTTTTATTGCTCGCTTTGCTTTTCCTGTTGTTCGTGCTTTTATCGAGCGCTTAAAAGATGGCTTTCTCATTCCGAACTTCATTTTAATCACCTTATGTTAAAGGTTAATGCAGTACACATTTTTTACATGGTTCAAGTCCCAGTGATTTTGCTTCGCTAAGGCTGACAGAAAAATACGTTCCGTTTCCACAAGGATTCTCATAGTGATATTTCTTTCCTGTTTCTGTAATATAAACAGTCCTTGAATTTTCGGGATTCTTTGTTGTCGTAACTTTCTTAGTCGTTGTAGGTTTTGCTGTAGTAATTACTTTCTTTGTAGTGGTATGCTTGGCTGTAGTAGTTACTTTTTTCGTTGTAGTGGGCTTGGCTGTGGTTGTTTCTTTCTTTGTTGTGGTGGGTTTTGCTGTGGTTTCTGTTTTAGAAGTAGGGCTGTTGGTTTCGGGTGCTTTTGTAATAACTATGCTTGAAGGCGATGTAGGGCTTGGTACCGTAGCGGAATCTTCGTGAATGTATGATGTATTTGGGTCTGTTGTGCTTGGAGCATCGGAATCACTTGATGAAATTGCGGTAATTCCTGCAATTGAGGTTAAAACAACCGCAGGAGCGATAAGCCATTTTTTGCTTGCCATTTTTTCACATCCTTAATATTGTTGCTCTTATTATAATTTGATATCAAATTGATGTCAACAATAATTCATATGTTTTTAATTCAAAATGGTAGTATTTTGATATCAAACTTTCGCAGAAAGCAGGGGATTGCTGTGGCAGGTAATTATTATCCGCCTTTTTCACTCAGAGTTTCGGAAGAATTATTAGAAAAAATCAAGCATATAGCTGCAAAAAACAAACGCTCAGCCAATAAAGAAATTGAGTTTGTTCTTGAACGCTATGTTGAAGAGTTTGAAAATGCTAACGGAATAATCGAAATAACAGAATAGTAAAAGCCTGATGTGAAGTAAATCCACATCAGGCTTTTTATAATCATAACACAAATGATTTACAGCAAATCGTCAAACATTCTGATATTCGACGGCTGTGGCTTGAGCTCGCCGCTCTCGCATTTTTTAATGATCTCAACAATTCTGTCGTTTATCGGTGTAGGAACGCCGCACTTTCTGCCCCATTCGCATACAACGCCGTTGATTGCGTCAATCTCGCAGGCTTTGCCTTTCTTAAGGTCCTGAAGCATTGAGGGCTCGATATCGCGGTGCTTTTTCATTGCAATGGGTATAAGCATTGTTGCAATGGCACGCTTAATCGGGTTGGTGTAGTAGAACAAAGCGGTGATGTTCTTTCCCTGAACGGGTGCAAAAACTGCTCCTGTTGCGTGGCCTACATCAATACACTCTTTCATACATCTTACGGCGACCTTCTGACCTGCCTTATTTTCGGAAACATCGCCGAAAACGCCGCCTACAACAGCACCGAGGCCTGAGAAAGTGGCATTGATAAGAAGCTTTGACCAGCGTGCACCGATGAGGTTATCCTCCTCGTGAACGGGGCACATAAGCTCAAGCAGAGATTTGACCATATTGAACTGTGCATCGGAAATGCCTTCCATTTTTCCCATGTGGAATGAAAGACTGTCAGGCTCGCTTGTGAGTGTGCAAACTCCGGGCTCACCAAGCGCTGCGCCCCATTCAACAGTACAGCCCATTGTTCGGTTCGCACCGATAATTTCGGCAATACCCGGCTCAGGCAGACCGTTCTGAAGTGTAACGATAACACCGTTTTCGGTAAGGTGCTCCTTGAGCATTGTTACAACCTCTTTGTTGTAAAGCTGCTTTGTCATAAGCAGAATAACATCGTATTCGCCCTGCATTTCATCGGGAGTAATTGCTTTTACGGGAACAGTCATATTAACCGTTCCTTTAATGGTTGCGCCGTTTTTGTTGAGTGCCTCAACGTGAGCCTTGTTTCTGTTGATAAGGTCAATTTCGCCGCCGTTCTTTGTGATGAATGCACCCAGAACGGTACCGAGAGAGCCTGCACCGTAAATTGCGTATCTTCCCATAATTAATCACCCTGTTCTTTCTGTTTTTATATTAATATATAAATGCTGTTCGCCTGTGTTTCAAAGGAAACTGTGTTTCCCTCACGCTTTGTCGCAATTTCGGCTGAGTCGGATTCTCTTACAACCTTTTTGCTTTCCGGACATTCAACCGTACATTTTCTGCCCATAAGGCTCTTGATTTTCAAAGAGGTCAGCTTTCCGTCCTTGTTCTCGGCAGAAACCAGAAACGCACCGTCAGCGCGCAGGTTTTCAAATGCCGCATACATCTTTTTGTCCCAGCAGGGGAAAAGCCTTATGATACCCTCGTGGCTCTGCATAAGCATTTCGTTTACGGTTGCGGGAATTGTTGTGAGATGCTCAATTCCGCCGCCGTGGTGGCGGAAAAGCCTGTTGGGCATTGCAAATTCCTTGATGTTCTGATGTATTCCCTCAAGCAGAAAAGCGGGTTCAACGCCGATTCTTGCGCCTGCAGGCAGATAGGAGTTTGAGCCGTTGTCATCAAGGCGCCTGTCATTGATAAAGTATGTATTTTTTGCGATTTTAAGCAGCTTTTCGCCCGATGCCAGGCCAATCTGTGAGGCAGGGTAGATGTGCTGAAGACCTACCGTGTTTTTATCTCTCCAGCGTATACCTCTTTTGGAGTATCGGAAGCATTTTTTGCCGTGCTTTATAAATGTCGGGAATTCGCTCAGGTTTTCTATAATGTCTTCCCACAGCGCATATTTTTCTTTGTTCAGCCCAAGCTCTTTTGCCATATCGTAAATACCGTCAAACAGCAGCTTTACAAGACCGAGTGAGTTGATTGCGTTTACCGCTTCAATCTGTCCCTTATGCGTAATGTATCGGAATTTCTTTCCGCGGTAGTAGGGTATTTCATGTGCCGCATCATTTTTAATTATATATTTGCCGTTTTTCTTTACAAGGTAATCCTCCCAGAAAGCGGCTGTGTTCAGCACAAAATCATAGTAGTTTTTAAGTGCATAGTCTTTGTCATATGTTGAAAACCAATGCATAAGCGGAATTACGGCAGCATAAGCTGCGTGGCTCTTTTGACCAAGGAAAAGCACGCCGTGCTCCTTGCAGTCCTTCTGGCTGAAAACATCAAGAGCCTTCGGACCGAAGCTGACAGGAAACGCATAGCCTTTGCAGCCGAAAAAGCCTGCAAACTTCTTTGCATTTTCCGCCATATCATTTATCGGTGTCATATAACCGTCAAACAGCTCGGGATGGTTTGAAGAAAATACACAGTAGTACGGGGCTTCATAGTTGTAGTTCATATGATAATCTCCCGCCCAGGGGAAGTAATCATCTGTTATGAAGTTGCCGAAGAGTCCGGGCGGAAACTCTTTGTTGCCCATACAGCCGGCAAGATGATAGAGACTGGAATTGTAATAGCTTTCAATCACTTTGTCCTCAAGAGTTACCTTTGAGGCTGAGAAAAAACTTTGCCATTTCTCCTGCGTTCTCTGCTTGCCGCCGTCATAGCTGCAGTTGAGCGCTGTTTCGGTTGCCTTTTCGGTATAGCTGCTGTCATCAAAATTTGTGACAACGCTGATGCAGTATCTTTCGCACCTTTTACCGTCTGCAACGCTTGAACTGATCTTTCGCAGGCAAGCGGTTACACCTGATTTAATCTCGATTCCGTTACCGTCAAACTTACGGCTCAAGCATTTTGTCTGCTCTGTTTCCTGTACGGAATTTACTGAACCGCAGGTGTCCGGCATTTCAATATCAACTTTCGGGAAATCTGCCGATTCGGGAGCGTTGAGCTGAAAAAATATGATATTCTCAGGCGCAACAAAAATCTCCAATTCAGCGTTGCCGAAGCTGCATTCGAGCAGACCGCAGTCAAAATACTGCTTGATATTATACTCGTTAAGACTAACGTTGCCTATCCTCAGATTGCCTACGGTTTTGATTCCGCCGTCATTCTGAGCGCCGGGAGTGAATTTCCAGAAGTCACATTTTGAAATGTGAATGATCAGCCCTTGGTCATCATTGTCGAAAACAATGCCGAGGTCACCGTTGCCGCTGAGTGCACCTGCAGGTATTTTGTAAAGAATTTTGCCGTCAACAGTATTGACGGGCTTTGATGTTATTTCGTTAATATAAGTGTTCATATTGTTTATCACCATTTGATATTATAATAATTTTCAAACGTTAAATCAAGTGTAACACGGTAAGTATTGTCGGCTTTTTTACACAGAGATTTTGAAAATAAAAAAGTTTTGGGGTTATCAAAAAAACTGTTGACTTTTTCGGATTAAAGTGCTACAATGCAAACACAACAAAATATGTTGCATATGTTAAATGCGATGAGCAGAAACCAGTAGGTTGGAAATAAGCTGGAGAGAGTTGCCGGTCGGTGCGAGGCAAAGCTGAAGTCCTTCTCGAATTCATTCTGTTAGCAGTGCACTGAACAAGATTTATCTTAAGTAGGATGCAACGGGTGTTCCCGTTACAGAACTAGGGTATGATTGTACTCGATAAGGTTGCTACCGTGAGATAGCAACAAACTGAGGTGGTACCACGGGATTGTTGAAATTCTCGTCCTCTGTATTCTTTATCGGAATGCGGAGGGCTTTTTTTATTTGCTCTTTCACACTCCGACGTGTTCAAATTATTAGTGCCTTAATCTTGGTTCGTAAAACGAAAGGGTGGTCAAAATGTCACAGAACTACTATCAAAAAGAAATTGAAACAATGCCTCGCGAAGAGATGAGGAAGCTCCAGTCCGAAAAGCTCGTCAAGCAGGTTAAACACGTTTACGATAATGTACCTTATTATCGTAATCTTATGGATGAAAAGGGTGTAAAGCCCGAAGATATCAAGGGCATTGAGGATCTTTACAAGCTGCCTTTCCTCACTAAGGCTGACCTGCGTGATGCTTATCCCTACGGTTTGCTTGCAAAGCCGCTTGAGGACTGTGTACGTATTCAGTCCACATCCGGTACAACAGGTCGCCGTGTTGTTGCTTTCTATACTCAGAACGATGTCGATTTGTGGGAGGAGTGCTGTGCACGTGCCATTGTAGCGGCAGGCGGCAGTAATAAGGATGTTTGCCAGGTTGCATACGGCTACGGTCTTTTCACAGGCGGTCCCGGTCTTAACGGTGGCTCTCACAGAGTAGGCTGTCTTACTCTGCCGATGTCTTCCGGCAATACAGAGCGTCAGATTCAGTTTATGACTGATCTTAGTGCAACAATTCTTTGCTGTACACCTTCTTACGCCGCTTATATCGGTGAAACACTTAAGGAAATGGGCTACAAGCCTGAGGATATCCCGCTTAAGGCTGGTATTTTCGGTGCAGAGCCCTGGACTGAAGAAATGCGCCACGGAATTGAAGAGGTTCTCGGAATCAAGGCTTACGATATATACGGCCTTACCGAAACATCTGGCCCCGGTGTTGCTTTCGAGTGCTGCGAGCAGACAGGTATGCACGTAAACGAAGACCATTTCTATGCAGAGATTATTGACCCTGATACAGGAGAGGTTCTTCCCGAGGGCAGCAAGGGCGAGCTTGTATTCACATCTCTCGATAAGGAAGCATTTCCGCTGCTCCGTTACCGTACCCGTGATATCTGCGTGCTTTCCCGTGAAAAGTGCTCCTGCGGACGTACTCTCGTAAAGATGGCAAAGCCCATGGGCAGAACAGACGATATGCTTATTATCCGCGGTGTAAACGTATTCCCGAGCCAGATCGAAACAGTTCTTCTCAACGAGGGTTATCAGCCTAACTACCAGATTGTTGTTGACCGTGTAAACAATAACGATACGTTCGAGGTCAATGTTGAAATGACAACAGATAAATTCACCGATAAGGTCAGCGAAATTCTTGCAATGGAAAAATCCCTTGCAAATGCAATGAAGACAATGCTCGGTATCAATCCTGCTGTTCATCTCGTAGCACCTAAGGCTATCACAAGAAGTGAAGGTAAAGCCGTTCGTGTTATTGATAAGAGAAAACTTATATAATTCGGGAGAGGAGTTTTAATTATGGCTATCAAACAGTTAACAGTATTTGTTGAAAATAAACAGGGTGCACTTGTTTCCGTAACCGATACACTTTCCGCTCACAATATCAACCTCAGAGCACTTTCCATTGCAGAAACTCAGGATTTCGGTGTTCTCCGTCTTATCGTAAGTGACGAAGAAACAGCAGAAAAGATTCTTGCAGAAGAGGGCTATATCGTTAAGGTTACCGATGTTGTCGGCGTAAAAATCGGCGATGCTCCCGGTAAGCTTTCTGCAGCACTTAAGGTTCTTGATGAAAACGAGATCAATATGGAATATCTTTACGCATTTATGGCTCGTACAGAGAAGCATGCGTATGTTGTAATTCGTGTTGAGGATAATGAGGCTGCGGAAGCTGCACTCAAAAATGCCGGATTCAAAATTATAACCGAGGCAGACGTAGATAAGCTGTAATATCCGGTCAGCGTTAAAAACAAGAGGTAATTTACAATGCAAATGAATTTCCACAGGAAACTGCCGGTACCCCAGGAGGTCAAGCAGGAATATCCTTTGACAGAACGAATGGTACAGGTTAAAGCAGAGCGTGATGCGAGCATACGCGCTGTTTTTGACGGCAGCTCCGATAAGTTTATTCTGGTAATCGGTCCTTGTTCTGCAGACCACAGTGAGCCTGTTCTTGAATACATTTCAAGGCTTCGCAGAATCGAGGAGCAGGTTTCGGATAAAATCATCATCATACCCAGAATTTATACCAACAAGCCGAGAACGACAGGCCAGGGATACAAGGGTATGCTTCACCAGCCCGACCCCGATGCTAAGCCCGATATGTATAAGGGCATTGTAGCAATTCGTGATCTTCATCTTGCGGCTTTGCGTGATTATGATTTTTCGTGTGCGGATGAAATGCTTTATCCCGAAAACTACCGCTACCTTTCCGATTTGCTTTCTTATGTTGCTGTCGGCGCTCGTTCGGTTGAAAACCAGCAGCACAGACTTACCGCCAGCGGTATAGGTGCACCCGTCGGTATGAAGAACCCCACAGGCGGCGATCTGAGCGTTATGATGAATTCAATTATAGCCGCACAGTCCAGCCACACCTTTTTATACCGCGGCTGGGAAGTAACCAGTGAAGGCAATCCCTACGCTCACGCAATTCTTCGCGGATACGTTGATTATACGGGAAGAAGCGTTTCAAACTATCATTACGAAGACCTTCTGAGAGTCCGTGAGCTTTATGAAAAGTCAAAGCTGGCTAATCCGTCAGTAATTGTTGATACAAACCACAATAACTCGGGCAAGCAGTACCTTGAGCAGATTCGTATTGCCAAGGATATTGTTTACAGCCGCAACCAGAATGAAGACATCCGTCATCTGGTCAAAGGTCTGATGATTGAAAGCTACATTGAGGACGGCGCTCAGGGTATGGGCGAGCATATCTTCGGAAAATCCATCACCGACCCTTGTCTCGGTTGGGAAAAAACCGAAAGACTTATTCTTGATATTGCTGATAAGCTTTGATACGCAAAGTTAAAGGATAAGCAAAAAATAAAACGGCAGTACATTGTGTGCTGCCGTTTTTTGGCCTAAATGCAGTAGATATTAGTATCCCAGAATGATATGTGCGGATGGTGGCGTAGGTATATTTTGTATTCGGGATTGATAGCGTGAATTTTGTTTATAAGCTCAAATATATCCTCGCTTCGGTGGTAAGCCGCCATGCAGAGCTTCGGTTTGTGACTAAGGGCTTTTTTTGCACCTGCCAGCATTTCACTTTCAGCACCCTCTATGTCGATATTCAGGTAGGTGAAATCGCCGTATTTACCAAAAATTGAGTCAACACACAGTGCGCCGATTTCTTCACCGTCTGCTTGTGCGCTGGCGCCTCTGCCCTTGTTGCCGTCAAAGCTCAGCATACAGTCTGTTGACCATATAGCGCTGTTGATTGCAGTACAGTTTTCAATGCCCTCGCAGTAAGTAAGCAGTTTTTTATATGTTCTTTTGTCTGGTTCGACAGCAACGATTTTTTTGTGTGATTCTGTGTGCCTCAAAAACTCTTCAACAGTGTCGCCGCGATACGCTCCGAGATCAAGAAAACTCTCGTTTTTCCCTAAACTGAGAATCGAAAAAGCCTCATCTTTCGGGCTTTCACAGCCAAAACAGCAGTTCAGATCGCCTGTAATCTGAAACCGTACAATGCTTTCAAAAACCTTTTCAGATTGCTTGTCGCTCAGCAGGGAATAAGCGCTTTCAATTTCTTTCAGATTGTTTTTCAAAAAATCTTTGTTGAATATATTTTCACCGAAAACGGGCACCGAGGGCATAACTAACCTGTGCCGTTTGGATAAATTCTTGATAGTGTCGGTAACTTGCGGCAGTGGACTTGCGAAGCAGAGAGCTATGACAAAATCGCCCAATTCTTCTTCAGCTTGTGAAACGGATTTCACCTCAAAGCCGTGAAAGGTGCGCTTTCTCACAAAACCGTCGCTTGCAATTACCGCCGAGACAGTAATTGAGAGCCTTTCAAATTCACGGAACACTCGGTCGGCGCCGTTTCCCGTACCGTATACCGCAATCGGCAGGGGAGTGCTTTTCAGAAACTCCCAGCTTGATTCAGTTTTAATTAATTGTTTAAGCATACTTTCCTAAATACCAACCTATAATTCCGTCTTTTTTAACAATACAACCCTTTGAAGTTTTTGATATCAACGAGAGCTTGTCTCCCTTTTTTATTGGAAGCACGTAATCAGTATAGTCATAGCATTCCGCTTCATTTCTTAAATAGGTGTTTGGAATATAAAGCTTTCGTGCGCTTTGCAAGTGCTCAATATAAGAAAAATCATTGCATTTTTCAATAATACGTATTTCTCTGTTAAGCCATGATATGTAAATCGGATTTTGGCTTTCTTCTTGATTTTCAAGAGCTGTAATGGTGGGGATTGCATCATAGCTTATGTAGGTTATATCTTCTACCGAACAGTTTATATCGGGGATAATAAGGAGATTTAATTGTCCCTCTTTTTTTATTCCGCAACCGCCGTCTATTGAAATGATTCTTTTATCGCGATTAATTATCGGATTCATTTGTTGTATGTAATTACTGTAAAGAACAACAGGCCAATGTCCAACGATAACATAATCATCAAAAACATGTGGAGTTTTATTCATAAACTCATCAAATTTTGTCAGTTCAAAAATTCCCTTGTCGCAGTTGTCCGCAACCTTTTTATTACGTAATCCGCCGTGAACAAAAACATATTTTTGTGTTTTAATGATTGTGGGGAGTTTTGCGAGAAAACAAAATTCATTTTCGAAATGAGATATAACAGCTTGTTTTGATGCCAGTATATCCTCAGGGGAATTTATGCTAAATCCACATTCTTTAGCGAGTTCTTCATAAAAGCTCGAACCTGCCCATTCTCTCAAGGTTAAAATATAGTTGTAAAAGCCGCATACGTTTTCTTCTGACAGCTCATATATCAGTTTCAATCTGTAAGCATCAACGTTGCCTATAAGGGGGAAGACGTATCCTTTTTTACTAAGCTCCATAACGTAACGCAGAGTTTCCAAATTTTCAGAGCCTTTTTCTATTATATCACCGACGATAAAAAGAATATCGTTATCAGAAAATGATGCCTTTTCTAAAACCTTTTTGAAATAGGTAAGGTTTCCGTGAATATCACTTGTCACAAGTATCCTTTTTCCTGGTTCTACAGTAATTTGTTTAACCTTTGTTGCTAAATTTATCATCGCCTGATAATCACCTCTGCAAATAATTGGCTACTGTAGTGGAGACCCTGTGGGGTCTCCATTATTAGTGTTGTTTACGATTGAGTGTAGAATAACAGTATAACAAATAATTGAAAAATTGACAACTGTTGACTTGGTTTGATCAAAGTAAAAAACTTACTTACATCTTTACCGATTGTTGAAACTGCCCCCAAAATATGATAAACTGATTAAACACAATATGATTAACTATTCTGCTCGATGAAATCGGACGGAATCAGATTATTAAGGAGAGTAAAGCTGATGAATACCGAAAAAACAGTAACTGTCGTATACACCAATTATAAAGGCGTTACCGCTGTAAGAAAAATTGTGCCGATAGAGATTCTTTTCGGACATAACGAATGGCATAAAGAGGATCAGTGGCTGATGAGAGCATTTGATACCGAAAAGCAGGCCGAACGGACCTTTGCCATGAAAGATATTAAATCGTGGAGCAATGAATAACAAACAGAAAAAGCAGTCTTGCGACTGCTTTTTTGTTTGAGCTATATTTCCATTATCCTCAGAAATTCCTTGCTTTTCTTGAATTCATCCGTAAGCTGAGGTCTGTTAAGCAAACCTTCTTTCACATCATTGGCAAATGAACCCTCCCAGAAGCGGTACGCCTTTGATTTGTCAAACTCAAGCCCTTCAACGGCAGGGGAGGTGTGGCGGCTGATTTGCGGCATAAGGTCATATTTCTTAGCAAGCGTTACAGCTTTTTCAAAGTGATAGAGTGCGGCTCTTTCATCGCCCTTAAGGAGTTTTTTTATACCCAGTCTTTGCTGATGAATAACCATAAGATAGTAGCTCTTGCCGTAGTCTCCGTCAGGCATAACCGCCTCGAGCAGATTGATATATGCCTGAGAAATATTATCGTCGGCATCAAGAAAGCTTGAGTATTTTCTGTTCATGATTTCTCCGAATAGCCTCAGCATTTCAGAAATTCCGTTTGCACAAGCCTCAGAACGCTTCTTGTCATCGTGCGGATACATGTACATTGCGTAATAATCCCTTGTGTTCTGCATCAGCGGCATTGTGTCAAGTATTCTCTCCGCTTCTTCAATATTGCAGCCGCTGTTCTTTACAAAGCTCAGGTCACGCAGATAGCGGCACATGAGCTTTTTGGCCCAAATGCGTATGCTGTCAACGGTGCAGTGGTTCTGTATCGTATCGTAAATTGTCTGTGCCTCGCTGCGTATTCCGATGAGGTATTCGTCTGTATCGTCTGCTGAAATAATTGCGTTGAAATATCTTACAAGCAGAGTGTATTCACCGGGGAATTCTTCCGTTGCCTGCTTCATAAGTGATTTAACCTCGTTGAGCCTGCCGTCATTCCAGAGTGATACATATTCATCAATGTATTGGGCAATTTTTTTATCCCTTTCAATAAGATCAATGCCCAGCAGCTTGTCAACGGTTACTCCGAATAAGGATGCTATTGACGGCAGCATAGTTATATCGGGGTAGCTTTCGTTCCTTTCCCATTTGCTTACCGCCTGGAATGATACTCCGAGGAAATTGGCAAGATTTTCCTGTGTGAGATTCTTTTCCTTGCGCAATGCCTTTAATGTTTCTGCGAAATGCAGGTTCATACCGTATCCGACCTTTCTTGTTTTTTTTGTGTAACAGCGCTGTTTACAGTTTGATAATAACAACCTTTGGGGACAAATACAATAAAGCGGTTGTTTAGTTAATTCTACTGTTAATAGAAAATTTCAACAATCAGATTAGAATTAATATGCTTTACAAAATCTTTTACTTATTATAGAATAAACACATTCGCACAAAAAGAAAGGGGAGTATATAAGTGGATATTGCTTCGCAGATTATCGGCTTTGCGGCCGTCGGGCTTTATCTTTTGAGCTATCAGCTGAAAAAGCGGAAACAGATAGTCTGGGTTACCTGCATATCCAACGCTCTGTATGTCTTGCAGTATTTGTTGCTCGGCGCGTTTTCGGGTGCGGTTATGGATATTATGTCAACCGTGTCTTCATTCTTTGCTGCTAAGAAAAACGATCCGCCGTTTAGCAAATATTCCCGTATTCTTGCCTGGTCCAATATGATTATCATTGTGGTTGTCGGTTCTGTTTCAGCTTTTCTTCAGCACGAATGGATTGAGCTTTTGCCTATTGCAGGAGCGCTTTTCCAGACCGGAGGTCTGTGGTGCGATAATGAACAGACTATCCGGAAGTTCGGTCTTTGCAGTGCGCCTTTTTGGTTGGTTTATAATTATATTTCCCGAGCCTACGGTCCTGCTCTCGGTTCGCTGATCGCCATTATATCTATTATTGTTTCTATGGTTCGTTACCGTAAGAAAGCATAAATACATATTGATTTTACACAGTAATAATAACACCTCCTGCGGCAGCTTTCGATTTTGCCGTAGGAGGTGCTTTTTGCGGTTACGGTAAGAGAATAAGCTTTCGTTCAATTTGCATAGTAAAAAAGGCTTAAGCCATCCGCTCAAGAGCTTCAAGTGTCACCTCGTAGCGCGTCGGTGCGTCGACAAGGAAACTCTCCATTTCTTCAATCATATAGTAAGCCATTCTTTGAGGTTCATTGCCTGTGCTGCCTGCAATGTGCGGAGTAAGTACTGCATTGGGAACCCAGAAAAGCGGACTGATATATGGAAAGGATTCGTGCTTGATTACATCACCTACGAAAGTTCTTGACGGATGAAGCAACAGGGAAAGCGCAAGCGAATATTCCGCAACCTGCGCACCTCTGCCTGTATTGATGAAAGTTGAATGTTTTTTCATTTTTTTGAAAAGCTTATAGTTAAATATGTTTTCAAGCTCGGGCTTATTGGCAAGGTGATTGCTGATTACATCGCACTCGCTGAAAAGTGTTTCCATATCAACAAGGGTAACACTAAGCTCGTCCGCCGTTTCCTTTGAAATAAACGGGTCGCAGGCATAAACCTCAACGTCAAGTGCTTTGAGCCTTTCCGCAACCATTTTTCCTATTGCACCCAGACCGATAAGTCCTACCTTACAGCCGAAATTACCTGTGAAGGAATATGCAAAAGAACGTGAGTGCGCGGGAAATATACTGTAAATTCTAGCCGCTTGAAAATATCCCTTTGCCGCAAGGGTAATCTGTGCAAAGGTGTATTCCGCAACGGGTACGGCGTTTGCTGCAAAGGCAGAATAAACCTTTATTCCGCTTTCAAGAAACGGGCGTGCAAAATACTGCACCGTGCCTGCAGAATAAAACACAGCTTTAAGGTCAGGCATATATTCGGCAATTTCCTCTTTGGTAAATTGAGGCATTCCCCAAGTGGAAAAGGCAATTTCACAGCCATTGAGAAATTCTCTGTGCTGTGTAATATTGTTCTTATTTATTATCGGTGAAAGCTCACCGTACGCACTTAATTCTCTAAGCACCTCCGGTGTGTAAACCTTGGAAAACTGCTGCTGATTGCTGCCGAAAAGTGCAATTTTCATTATGCATTACCTGCCTTATTGTTTCGCTGTTTATAACCTTGATATAAGAGGCGAGTGGAATCTGAAAAAGTCTCAAACAGATACTAATCACTGTAATCTACCTTGATTATATCATAAAAAAACGTAATGTGAAGTATGTTTTGTACGATAAAGAATATTTACAACCGCATACGGCTAAACACAATTTTAGTTTATAAACATAATGTCAAGCAAAAAGTAAAATCGACAAATCTCGTTAGAGGTTTGTCGATTTTTGGCTGGGACGGCTGGATTCGAACCAGCGAATGACAGAGTCAAAGTCTGTTGTCTTACCGCTTGACGACGCCCCAATATTTGGCTTTATATTCAAAAAATGCACAAAGCCGTGTGACTTTGTGCGCTTTTTGTTTTTATGGGGTGGACAATGGGAGTCGAACCCACGACCTCCAGGGCCACAACCTGGCACTCTAACCAACTGAGCTATGTCCACCATAATGGCGCGCTGGAAGGGACTCGAACCCCTGGCCTACTGCTTAGAAGGCAGTTGCTCTATCCAGCTGAGCTACCAGCGCACATTTGGAGCGGGTGATGGGAATCGAACCCACGCGACCAGCTTGGAAGGCTGGGATTCTAC
>JAZPYF010000058.1:0-61136 GCA_045544055.1 Acutalibacteraceae bacterium
CCTTTGACTTCCGCTGCAATATATTACAACCACCCCGATGGCCATGTATCGGGAGAGTGGGAGACGGTAACCGAGCCGACCTGTACCGACGAAGGACAAAGGGTCAAAAAGTGCACAATCTGTCAGAAGATTCTTGAAACGGAATCAATACCGAAACTTGCAGAACATAACTACAAAGAAGAAATTACAACCCCTGCAACCTGTACAACAGCAGGTGTCAAAACCTTTACCTGTGTCTGTGGCGACAGCTATACCGAAACAATAAAGGCTACAGGTCACTCGCTCAAACAGGTTAAGGTTGAGGCAACCTGTATTGAAAACGGTAAAAGCTGTTATCAGTGTCAGAAATGCTTTATTGAATACGGCGTGACGGTAATCCCCGCAAAGGGTCACACTGCAGGCGAATGGGAAACCACGGTTGAACCCGGTTGTGAAACCGAAGGCACAAAAATAAAAGAATGTACAGTCTGCGGCGAAATCCTTGAAACTGAATTGATTCCGTCAAAGGGTCATAGCCACGAGGAGAAAATAATCACTGCTCCTACCTGTTCGGCAGAGGGTCTTGCGGAATACACCTGCGCTTGCGGCGACAGCTATTCCGTAAAACTTCCGTTTGCTGACCACGACCTGGAAAGGTATTTCACTGCACCTTCTTCTACCGAGCCCGGTTTTGATTATTATATCTGTAACTCCTGCGGCAATATGATCGGCGATATGGTGTTCTTACCTGCAACAGGCTTTGAGCCGACAAACGGTATGGTGGTTGACTATGCTGACAGTATTGTTTACGGTCTTGATGCAGGCGTAGATTCTCTCGACAGCTACACGGAATTTGTGGTTGACGGCTATGAATGGAGCTATGATGAAAGTCAGTACGGCTTCGGCACAGGTACGGTTGCAACTCTTAAAAACGGCGATGAGATCATTGCTGAATACACCGTTGTCATCTTCGGCGATATCGACGGCGACGGCTGGTACGATGCTAACGATGCATTTATCGTAAATATGATCGCAAGCGGTCTTATCTCGGCCGACAGTCTCAGCGAGGCTCAGTTCAGAGCGGCAGACTGTAACCACGACGGTACGGTTGACAGCGCTGACTTCTACCGGCTCAACCAGGCAAGCATACTGCTTGATGATATCGACCAATCAGCAACACAAGCAGAGCTTGCAACTAATTCTGTTTATCTTGAGTATTGCTCATTTGTCAGCCAGTCTGTAACCCTTAACGGCGACAAATCCGAGCAGGAGATTCCCGACATTGTCACACCTCCTGCAGAAAAAGACGAGCCGACAGAGGAAAACGATGAATTTGATATTGAAGAATTTATCTCTGTAATCTTCAGCTTTGTCAAGCAAATACTTGATCTTATCTTTTCATCAATAGCAAAATAAAAAACACACCCGACCTGAATTTAAGTTCAGGTCGGGTGTGTTGCGTTAATCGAGCTGATACGCTCCTCGTGCCCATAGAATCCATTTTGAGCGGTCGAGTGGGTTTACTCCTCGTCTGGGGTTGATGTGTTCAAGTCCGTCTTTACATTCACGGTAGCCGTAAAACGTCTGGCTCATAACGGCTGTGCCGGAGGAAATCACGGCGAGCCTTGTCGGGAAATCCATTGATGTGGCAACGGGTACAATCGCTTCGATTGAAACGGTCTGACCGTGGGTGACGGGGGAATCGTATTCACCGCCAACCTTTACTATTTCCGAAAGCAGCTTGCCTGAAAGCTCTGCCGGTGCCGAAATTCTTACCTTGAGCAGGGGCTCAAGTATTGTTGAGCCGAGCTGTTCAAGTCCGTTCATAAATGCCATAGGCGTGCATACAAAGAAATCGAGCGGGTGAGTGTGTATTGTGTGGTGCTCGCCGCCGATGAGTGTGCATTTGAAATCTGTTACCTCCCAGCCGTAAAGACCTTGCTCAAGGCAGGAATTGAAAGATGTTCTGATATGTGATTGATATCTGTAAAAGCACTGGTTTGAGGGTAGTCTGCCGTGGTATGAAACTCCGTAGCCGCGAGGCATAGGCTCAAACCTGAATTCAACAACCGCCCAGCAAGGCTTGGGCATTGTGTAGCTTGCTCGTGCAATACCTGCTGAGGCTGGTGTTTCCTTATAAATAACCGTAGGCGGAGAAAAATGCGCCGAAAGGTTGTATCTTTCTCTGAGCAGGTTATCAATTACCTCAAGCTGAATTTTTCCCGTTGTGCTGATTGTTATTTCGTTCTGACCGTTTTCCCATTTTGCGTCGATATACGGTTCTTCTTCCGATAACTCGGTTAAAGCCTGAGCGAGGGAGGGGAGCTGCTGTGCGTTGCCGTCGGCAGGTGTTACCTTTACTCTGAGGAAAGGATGAACAAGCTTTGCAGTCTCAGAACGAATGATTGAGCCTATGTAATTGCCTGTTTTTGCTGACGGCAAACCGCATACTGCGGCAATATCTCCGCTTCTCAGTATTCCCGAATCTGTAAGCTTTGCACCGCAGAATTTCTTGATTTGAGAAACCTTTTCTTTAATTCGGGGCTTTTCTTCTGTTTCCACAGCGTCACTTTCATCTGTTTTGGCAGCTGATAAATCATCGCTTGCAGAAATAATTTCAACCTCATCGCGTGTAGAAATCTCACCGCCGAAAAGACGGATATGCGATATTTTCCCGAGTGACTTATCGTGCTCAATTTTGAAAATAATTCCGCAGAGCTCATCGGTTGCCCTACGGTCGGCACAGGGCATGAGATCTACCAATGTATCTGCAAGCTCTTTGATTCCGATTGAACTTTTGGCGCATCCGCAAAGAATCGGAGTGAGGTTACAGGCTGAAATTTCACGCCTCATAATGCTGCAGACGGTTTCGTAGCCGAGCACTTCTTCATTCAAAAAGGCATCAGCCGCTTCGTCACATATATCTGCAAGTGCTGCTGTGGCTTCAAACAGAAATTCATCTCCGTCAATTAATGAGGAGGTTGTGCTTTCATTGCCCTCATTTTCTACTTTTGACATTGAAAAATATGTACTTGACGATACTTTTTTCAGTTCGTCAATAACAGCTTTAACGTCTGAACCTGCTCTGTCTGTTTTGTTTATGAAAACTACCCTGGGGATTTTTGCGGTATCAAGCGATTTGATGATGCTTTCTGTATGCGCTCTTACGCCCTCTACTGCGGATACAACCACAATCGCATAGTCGAGCGCGGAAAGGGCACGTTCAACTTCACCCGCAAAGTCAATATGACCTGGCGTATCAATTATATTGATTGTTACATCTTTCCATACGGCACTTGCCGCCGCAGTGCGAACGGATATACCCCTTTGCCGTTCAATAGCAAGGCTGTCTGTTGCGGTTGTACCCTCATCAACGCTGCCTATGCGACGGATTGCGCCCATAAGGTAAAGCAACTGCTCAGTCAGCGTAGTTTTGCCTGAATCAACGTGAGCAAGTATTCCGATGTTATGTATTTTTACAGACATTTTTATCACCGTTCCTGTTGTTCAAGCACATTATATTTTATCAGCACTGTTTTTTCAATAATTATACTTGATTTTTTTACTTAAGTAATTGCTATGTTTGACTTTTTTGTGTGTCGTTGCTATAATTTGGTTTGTCATTATGTTAAACTGTAACAGTTATTGCTTTAGGAGAGTTTTTATGAGCTGGAAAGTATGTTTTGCTGTTTCTGTTATTTTTATAATTGTTGGTGCGGTTGGTGCTTTCCGTATCTGGAAAAACCCCGGAAGACTGATTGACAGGCCGCTTTATGCATTGATATTCGGCGTTTTTACGGGAGCAACATCATTGTTTTTGCCGCTGAATTATTTCGGTGTGTTGGCGGAAGAAAATAATATTGATTTGAAGCGCTTTGAATCACTTTTACTGTCACTTTACAATGCTCTGAAGCTGTTTGTGATTGACGGTGACTTTCAATCAATGCTCGAAAATGTGGTTTTTCCCGAACATTATATTTATCAGATGTATTCATTCCTGATAACGCTGCTGTTCTTGCTGGCTCCTGTGCTTACCTTTAGCTTTGTTCTGGCATTTTTCAAGAACATTTCAGGTTATTTTAGACTTTGGCGTGGTTGGATGCGTTCAGCTTTTGTTTTTTCTGAGCTTAATCCGCGTTCAATGGCGCTGGCAAGTGATTTGCATAAAAAATTCCCCAAAAGCCTGATAGTTTTTACAGATGTTTTTGATGAGAACGAAGAAAGAAGCTTTGAACTGATTGATCAGGCTAAAAAAATTCGTGCCATATTGTTCAAGAAAGATATAACACTAATTAAATTTGACTCTCACAGCAAAAAGACAAAGCTTTCTTTCTTTGTGATAGGTGAAAATATTGCTGAAAATCTCCAGCAGTCAATAGCTCTCATAGAGCACTATCGCAACAGAGAAAATACAGATATTTTTGCTTTTTCGCTTAATTCTGAAAGTGAGTTTTTATTTAACAGTATAGATAAAGGTAAGGTAAGGTTCAGAAAGGTCAATGAGATTCAGTCGTTGATTTACAATACTCTTTATTACAGTGGCTATGAGAAGCTTTTTGCCTCTGCTGCTCCTGCTCGTAATGGATTTAAGGAGATTAACGCTCTCGTTATCGGTATGGGTCAGCACGGAACAGAAATGGTTAAAGCACTCTCGTGGTTTACACAGATGGACGGATACCGCCTGCATCTTACCGCCTTTGACAAAGACCCTGTTGCTGATTCGCGCTTCAGAGCTCTCTGTCCCGATCTGCTAAATGATGAATTTAACACAGGCAATTTTACTCCCGGTGAAGCAACATACCGCATTAATATTGAATCAGATTGCGATGTCGTCACAGATAAGTTTTATTCTTTGCTTGATAGACTCGGTCAGGTGACTTATATTCTGGTTGCGCTCGGTTCAGATGAACTCAACTTGAAAACAGCGCTTGAGCTTCGGGTGTTTTTCCGCAGAAAAGGTTATCATCCTGTAATTGATTCAGTAGTCTTTGACAGCGATAAAAAGGCTGTTCTTTCAACCGGCGGCGCTTCTTTCTGTAAAGATTATGATATAAGCTTTATCGGCGATCTGAGGTCTTTTTACTGCGCCGATATTCTCGGTACGGAAATTGAAAAGGCAGCTTTATCAAGACACAAGAGATGGGGCGATGAGTCGGGCTTTTGGGCAAGTGAGTATAATTACCGTTCATCCTCCGCTTCGGTTGTTCATACAAAAATGAAGCGCCTTTGTAAAATACCCGGAGCGGATAAGGCTCCGGAAAAACGCACGGATGAAGAACTGTGGAATATACGCCGTCTTGAACACAGAAGATGGAACGCCTATATGCGTTCTGAAGGCTTCGTTTACGGCGCAGAGCGTGACCGTGCGGCAAAGGTTCACAATCTTCTGGTAGATTTTGATAAGCTCCCTCTCGAAGAACAGGAAAAAGATGATTTTTGATTGGTAAAGGAAAGACATTATGAACAGTATTCTGCTTATAGCTGCGGCTTTGATACCTGCGGTTATTCTTGGCATATATGTTTTCAGAAAAGACCGTGTCGATAAGGAACCGCTCGGTTTGCTGTTGCTTTTGTTGCTTTCAGGTGTAGTTATTTGCTTTCCCGTAGTTGAGGTCGGTAATTTCTTGCAGGGAGTTATTGATTCCGTTTTTTCACTTTTTTTCGTTGAATATGAAAACGGCGGTTTTATTCTCGGTCCAGTAATGTCAAGGGTATACAACGCCTGTACATATTTCATTGCTGTAGCTTTTGTTGAAGAGGGCTTTAAGTGGTTGGCCATGTTCCTTTTAACCCGCAAGAGTAAACACTTCAACAGCCTGTTTGACGGTTTGATTTATGCAGTGTTTGTTTCTTTGGGATTTGCGGCATTTGAAAATATACTCTATGCGCTTACAGGCGGTTGGGGTACTGTTATTCTTAGGGCTGCTACAGCTGTACCCGGTCATGTTTTTGATGCTGTTATTATGGGCTATTATTACAGCTTCTGGCACGTTTATGAGCTTGCACGTAAGCAGGAAAGAGATCTGCACAGCAATAGAGTTATAACCGTAAAAAATGAATTTTCCGGCACACGTTATCTTGTGCTCAGCATAGTGATGCCTGTGTTGTCTCATGGCTTGTATGACTATGCCTGTACAATGGATACCGCTGCGGCTACCGTGCTCTTTTACGGATTCCTGATATTCCTTTATATTTACTGCTTCCGCAAAATTAAAAATCTTTCGGTTATGGATACAACGGATCTTGCTTTTGCCTCGTCTCTCGTTTTGAAAAAGTATCCGTCGCTCAGCTGTACATTGTCCGAATCAGGTGTACTGTACGGTCCCGAGTCGGTCGACAGAAGTGGTACGTCGCCTTATTCGGCTGTGCTCAAAACAAGGAATCAGACTACTGTTCCCGAGCTTTGGAAAGAAATGGAAGAATTCCTTGCTCGTAACAATCCGAACGATTCTGAGGGCTGAAAATTCAATATTATAAAGAATCTCCCGTTACAGTGAAAACCGTAACGGGAGATTTTAGTTTTTATTGCGGATCAGCAGGGGGTTCAGGTTCATCTGTTGCCGGGGAAGTTTCGGTAACTTCCGGCTGAGGTTCCTCAACGCAGATAACGCTGATATCAACAGTATCGGAGTATCCGCCAAGCAGCTTTGCAACGGGTGACTTCTTACGAAGAACAATGAATACAAGAGCGAGTAAAAGGATTGAAGCAACTGAGATTATCATACCTGCTTTGAGACCTCGTGCCTCATATCTGAATTCAAGCTCGTGCTCACCCTCATCAAGGTAGAAGCCGATGAATCCGTTACCGAGCTTGCATTCCTGCATTTCCTCAATGCTTACTCGTTTTCCGTCAACAAAAACCTGCCAGCTTTCGTCGTAGGGAATTGAGGTGTAGAATACGCTGTCCTCAGCGGCTGTTACTGTGCCCTTGATGTTGGTATCCTCAAAGGTTTTGTACTCAATCTGTTCAGCCTTGAGCTGTTCGTAGCCCTTTGTGAATTTTTCCATGTCAATGCCGTTGAGATATACATCAACATAGCCGGAATTGCCGGAATCAATCGGTATATTTACAGTCACAGTTTGTCCGGCTTCTACATAGCCGATGCCGACAATGTGCTCTGAATCAAAGCTGTGGTCGTAGTATGTGTCGCCGTAGGAGATTGAAACATCCTTGACGTTGCTTGATTCAATGAAAATATAGTAGTTTTTGCTCTCTGTAATCTCGTAGCAGAGCGTGAAGTTTGCATCCGAATCGTTAACGGTACGGAAGAATGTCAGCTCGCCTGTGTCAAGACCTGATGAAAACTCATCAATGTTGCTGTAATCAACATAGTCAATCGGTACATTTGTAAATACATCTGCAATACCTGTTGAACGCTCAAAATAATCGTTCTGCACAACAAAAGGATTATCGTCGGAATAGTTCCAGCCGAGTATTTCTTTGTCAACACAGTAGCCGATATTCAGATGATAGTTATTCTGGTAAGCAGTAAACTTGCTGATTTGAGAAACATAGGAGAATAGGTCTTCTGTCGGTGCAGGTGTAGTTGTTGTGTTATCTACAACGTACTTGAGCGATGTCATCATATTGAATACGGGCGTCTGGAAGCCGTTGTAGGTGTAGCTGTTAATAAAGTTGCCGTCAACACCGAGGTAGTTTATGAGGTTTGATGTGGACTCATAAGCCATTGACGAGAAGATGGAAACGCCGTTGTAATCGTACCAGGAGGGATCCATTCTGGTTCTTAAATCGGTCAGCTCCATGCGGTAGAACTTGTTGTTTTCTCTTGTGTCAAGCGTTTTCTTCATCGTGACAAATTTGTCGTAATCGCTGACATAGTAGTTTTTCTGCTGCTGCATTACATAGTGCGAGGTGTTGCCTATTGCAGCTTCGGAAAGCACACAGCAGAAGAGGAGAAGCGCAATTGCGCTTGCCTGATATTTTCCGCTGTTCATCATTATCATTACAAGTGTGTAGAAAACAACGAGAATTACGCTGACAAGAACTGTGTCTTCTGTTACGTTCTTTGAACCGACTTTCTGGGTGATGATGATAAAAGCGAGTGCGGAAATGCCGACGGTAAGCAGCATTTTCGGGCTGTAATCTTTAATATGAACAATTGCCTTGTAAGCCATTACAAGCAGAACAAAAGAGTAGATATAGGAAAGGCGGTACGGCAGGTCGTTGGGGAAATGGAAGCCGTGCCATGCGTAGTTGAGCATATTGAGGTTGAAGCTGATGAAAAGAATACCGAGAAGTGCAACATAGCATGTCTTTTCACGTACGGAATAGTGCTTGGAATAAAGGTAGAGCGGCGCGAGCATAGCCGAAATCAAGCCGCAATAAACGTTGGGAAGCACGTCTTCACCGCTGCTTCTGATTGTGGGATTGACAGAATTGAGGTGGTTTGCGATAAAGTCAAAAATCTTGAAATATGTCTTGGCCTCTGAGGGAAACGTGCCTGAGGTTGCAGAGGAATTTTGAAGTATAAAGTAGAGCGGAAGAAGAAGCACTGCTGCAATACCTGCGGCTGCGATTGAAGCACCTGCAAAGCGTATACCTGCATTGAAGAATCTGGAATTGAAAAGGCTTTTTACAGGTTTTTTCTTGCTCTTTGGTGCTTTTACCTTTTTGCCTTCACCGTCAACATACTTGGTAACAGCAAATTTGTCGCCGAATGTGTAACGGCTCAGATAAAAAGCAAGGAAATAAATTACCGAGAAAACGCAGACGATGTATGCCATATAGTAGTTTGTTATCATCGTCAGCGCAAGAGAGAAAAGATAAGTTCTGAATTTGCCGTGGGTAACTATTTGCTCAATTCCGTACATCACAATCGGGAAGAGCGCCATTGCGTCAATCCACATGATGTTCCAGTAATAGGCGATGAAGAAACCGCAGAATGAATATAGAACACCGAATGCGGATATTGAAAAATCGTTCTTACCGGTTGTTTTTCTGAGATAATACGAGAAGAATGCGCTGGCAAACGCTGCCTTGAGCAGAACCATTATTGCTATTGCTTCGGGCATATTCTCGTGACCCAGCAGAAGCATTACAATTGCAAGCGGGCTTGCGAGGTAGTTGCTGAAATTTCCGAGGAAGCTCGAGCCGAGACCCGAATTCCACGAATAAACCAGACTTTCTCCCTGAGTTATTCTGTCATACAGTTCGGCGAAAAGCGGGCCGTACTGATGATAAAGGTCCATTCTCAGCACTGTGTAATCGCCGAAAGGAATTACATTGAAGCAGTAATAAACAATTACCATTATAAATGCTGAGGCGGCAAAAGCGAGCAGGGAATACTTGTTTCTCACCGTTGCCTGAACAAGTTTGTTCTTTTTCACTTCCTGACACTCCTTTTAAGAATAATAAAATTATAATAACACAATATACCAATGTTTTCAACTGTTTGTTTGGACTATAAATACTGCCCGGTATCAAATTTATTTTGGTCATTTTCGTGTTCGTTATTCTGTTCTATTTCGGGACAAGAGTACATAGAATGTGTTAAAACCGATTGAAAGGAATGAAAAAATGAAAGACGAAAATATCGAAAGATTTGAATCTGCGGCAAAATGTACAGGAGCGAGAATCAGAAGCATACTTATGACTCTGCCGGATTACGTAAAGGCAAATGCGAGTGAAATCCGTCTCAGGAGTGGCAGACCGGTTACCGTGAGCGGAAGCTTCGGCGATGTTTTTCTTTGTGAAAACGGCGGAGAAAGCTTAATTTGCTCTCCGTTTACCGTAAAAGCCTCTATAACGGATATTGATGAGTGTTTCAGGATTATTTGCGGCTACTCAATACATACGCACCAGAGCGGAATTTGCGAGGGATTTGTCACCGTCAGAGGCGGTCACAGAGCAGGAGTTGCGGGAACAGCCGTCAGATCGGGCGGCGAAATAAGTGCTGTTCGGAATATTTCATCGGTAAATATCAGAATCGCAAGGCAGTTCAGGGGCATTGCAGAGGGGATGTACGAACGTATATCCGCACTCGAAAGAAAAAGTGTTATCATAGCTGGTCCTCCGTCGAGCGGAAAAACAACGGTTTTGCGTGATCTTGCAAGAATTCTTGCGAGTGAGCGCGGCGGATACCGCAAAACGGTGTTGATTGATGAGCGTGAGGAGTTAGCCGCCTGCTTTGAGGGGGTGCCGCAGAACGATATAGGCGTTGCGAGCGATGTTCTGTCAGGCTATCCGAAAAGTTTAGGCGTGATGATTGCGCTTCGTTCAATGTCTCCCGAAAACATAATCATTGACGAAATAGGCAATGAGGATGAAGCTTTAAGGATTGAGGCGGGCTTGAATTCGGGTGTCAATTTTTATCTGTCTGCTCACGCATCGGACAAATCGGAGCTGCTCAAGCGCAAGCATATAGTACGGCTGCTTGAAACAGGCGAATTCGGAGCGGTAGCTTTCCTTGACGGAAGAGAGAATCCCTCAAAAATCAAAGAATTTGTAACGGCGGGTGAACTGTTGAATGAAATTCATAGCGTTGGCAATTATTGCGACGGCGCTGAGCGCTTCGGGCTTTTATGCGGCTGCTCGGCTGACGGGAAGAGTAATGCTGCTGGAAAAATGCATAAGCCTTGTGCGGCTTTTTAATGTTGATATCGGTTATCTCAGTGAGCCGGTAATGTCAATTATCCAAAGTGCCGAAGAAAACGCTGAGCTGAGGGAGCTGACGTTTCTGAGCGAATTGGCAAACGGAGAAGAGGCGGATTTTTCAAATCGGTGGAAATCGTCAGTTGAAGAATTTGCATTGAATTCTCCGCTGAAAAAGGAAGATATCCGACTTTTATTGAGCTTTGGGGAAGTACTCGGCACTACGGATTCAGCGCACCAGACAAAGCTGTGCGGCGATTATGCTCAGCATTTCCTCAAGCAGTATGAGGAGGCGGAGAAAAATAAAAAAGAACGGCTCAGGTTATACAGAAGCGCAGGCGTGCTTTGCGGTGCAGCGGTGTTTGTGCTGTTTATCTGACCAAAGGAGAGGATGCATGGAGATATTACTGATTTTCAAAATAGGGGCAATAGGTATTGCTGTTGCTGTAATGCACCAGGTGCTCTCAAGGTCGGGCAGAGAAGAATATGCAATGCTTACAACGCTCACAGGTGTGCTTGTGGTTGTAATGCTGCTTTTGCCTCAGCTCAAAGACTTGTTAACAGAGCTGACGGATCTGATTGATTTTTAATGCTTTATGGATGTAATTAAAATTCTCGCTGTTGCCATTGTCGGCTGTGTGGCTACGGTGATTCTGAACCAATACAGACCTGAATTTTCTCTTCTGCTGAAGCTGGGAATAATCGGCATTGCTATCTCTGTTTCGCTTGTCAGTTTTGCAGATGTTTCCGTAGCTGTTTCGGATTTTGCTGATGAATTAAAAATCAACAATGAGTATATTTTACTGCTGATTAAAGCTCTTCTTGTTTCGATCGCCTGCGGTGTGGTAAGCGATATCTGCTCGGATAGCGGAAACAAGGCTCTGTCGGGTGTAGTTGAGCTTGTGGGCAGACTTGCCGTTATGCTGCTTTCTTTGCCCTTGCTGGGGTCGCTGATGCAGCTTGCGAAGGAATTGATAAAGTGATAAAACGTTTATTTTCTTTTTTGTTTGTTTTGGTTGGTGTACTGCTTTTTAACTTGCCGTGCTTTGCAGAAGATAGTGTGCTGTTTAATGAACAGATTGAGGCCAGCGGAGCAGATGAGCTGTTTGAATATCTTGATGATGAACAGCTTGAAATGCTGAAAAAATTAGGGCTTGACAGCCTCGATTTTGAAAGCGCTTTTTCTGTATCTCCGCGCAAGGTTTTTGATTTAATCTATCAGGCGGTAAGCGGTCGCTATGTTTCTGCCCTCAGCTCTTGTACGGGTGTTGCGCTGATGGTTGTTGCGGCAGCGTTTGCAAAGCAGTTCTTTTCTTTGGGTGGCTCCGGGCTGTCAGCGGTAAACACGGTTTCATCTTTGTGTATTGCTCTTGCTCTGATTCTGCCATTGGGTACCTGCATTACCCGAGTTGCTTCTGCGGTGGAACTGGCGGCAGACTTTATGCTGGCTCTGATTCCGGTGCTCGCGACAGTTTTGACAGTCAGCGGCAATCCTGCAGCGGCGTTGACATATAATTCGCTTTGCTTTTTTCTGGCTCAGATCGTTTCTCAGCTTTCGGCAAACGTAATATTGCCTGTGATTCGTGTTTGCCTGTCTTTGAGCTTTATGTCGGGTGTTGCCGAATCCGTAAGCTTTGAAAGCCTTGTCTCGTTTGTAAAGAAGACAGTTATGTTTCTTATGAGCTTTATGGCGACTGTGTTTATAACAATGTTGACAATAAAAGGAATGCTCGCCTCTGCATCTGATACCGTTGCAGTGCGCGGAATACGCTTTTTGATAGGCAACCTTATTCCCGTTGTCGGCGGAGCAATGAGCGATGCTTATTTGTCGGTGGTAGGTGCGCTTGTGCTTGTCAAAAGTACGGTTGCGGTGTTTGGCGTAGCGGCAATCTGTGTAATAAGCCTGCCGGTAATTGCGGAATGTGTTAGCTGGATTTTTTCGCTTAATCTGCTGGCAATGCTGTCGGATATGCTGTCGGGCGAAAAAATATCGCCGCTGATTCGTTCAGTTTCCTCTGCGGTAACGCTGCTTACAGCCTTATTGGTGCTTGTTTCGGTTGTGTTTATTTTGTCAATCGGTCTTATTGCTCTGATGAAAGGCGGCGGATGATGGAAACGATAAAAAGCTGGGCTGTGTCTGCGGTTACGGCGGCAGGAATCTGTGCCGTTTTCAGCTTTATAACTCCGTCAGGCTTTGCGAGTAAATCAATTAAAGTTCTGCTTGCGGTGTTTATGATTTTTTGCTTTTTGTCACCGCTTTCGAAGGTGGAGTTCGATTTTGAATCAGGTGAAATTCTAAACGGAGTAACAGGCTGGCTTGAAGACAGCAGACTTGAAAAAACAGCCAGAAAACAGCTTGCCGACAATCTCGCTAATGAAATTGAATCAAGAATCGGCGCATATCTTACAGACAGGGGAGAGAACGGCTTTGAGGTGAATGCTTATATTGAAATTGATGCAAATGATGAAATATCAATAAGGAAAATCGACATTGATTTGCAAGCGGAAACGGATGCGAATCCGCTTCGGGATTTCGTCATTTCAAATTTCGGAATTGCTCCAGATATAACTGTGAAAAGCGAGGAGGATTATGGATAAAGAAAATGTAAAAAGATTGATTGATAGGGTGAAAAACGACAGAAAAGCGCTTGTTATACTGTTGATCGGAATTGTCGGGATTATACTGTTTGTAATATCTTCAGCTGCCGAAACCGAACCTGTGGCTGAACCTGAAACGGATACGGATTTTGATGAAGCGGCATATACTCAGCAGCTTGAAAGCAAGCTTGAGGGTATGGTTTCTATGGTCAACGGTGCCGGGCGCACAGAGGTTGCGGTAACACTCGAGTGCGACTATGAAACTGTTTATGCCCGTGATATAGGGATAAGCCAGAGAACGGGAACAACCGATGAAAAAAGCGAATACATAATCATCGACAGTGAAAAATCGGAGGAGGGCTTGCTTCTAAAAACCGTCACACCGCGTGTAAGAGGAGTTGCCGTGGTGTGTGAGGGCGGCGATTTGCAGTATGTCAGGTCGGCCGTTGTCGAAATGATGTCGGCTCTTCTCGATGTCGGAGCAAATCATATCAGCGTTGCAAAAATCAAATAAAATCAAGTGAGGAGTTAATGGCATGAACGTAATCATCAAAAAAAGACAGATAATTATGTCAGCTCTTGTGCTGGCTCTTGGCTCAGCCGTCTTTATTAACTGGTATTTCACAAAGCCCGAATCTGCACCTGCGGATAACAAAGAGCCTGTGAGTTACTCAGTTATCGGGGATGCGCAGTATGTTTCATCAAGTAGGATTTCAACTGAGCAGGCAACGGAGCAAGATAAGCTGAGTGAAACACGCATGACAAGAAAAAAGACGCATGATGAAGCCTTTGAAAAGCTGAAGGACGTTATCGGCAACCCGTCTTCCGCCAAATCAGCTGTCGATTCTGCTGCACAGCAGCTGGCTGATCTGACAGACTGTGTCAAGCTGGAGGCTGATATAGAAGCGCTTGTAAAATCAAAGTGCGGCTTTGGCTGTGTTGTGATAATTAACGGCGATTCGGCAGAGGTTGTATGCGAAAAAGGCGGTCTTGACAGCACTGCAATTCTGCACATCAAAGACATATTCTTAAAGCATACAAGTATAAAATCTGAAAATATTACAATATTTGAAGCAAAATAGGTTGTTTATTTTGAAAAGTGTGTTATAATAAACAGGAAAAGGAGGTTGCAAACTATGGGAAATCAACCTATTAACAGCGAGGTTGCTTCAAAACTCGTTATTTCCGATGATGTAATTGCATCAATTGCAATGAACGCAGCCAAAGATATACCCGGTGTCGGCAGAGTTGTTCAGCGTCCGACCAATGTCCGCAACGTGATGAACATTTTCGAGGGTGCTCTCAAATATGTCGAGGTTTCTACGAGCGACAATGTTGTGTACACCATCAAAATCCACATAGCTATCAAAGAGGGAGAGAAAATTCCCGTTGTTGCTGCCGAGGTTCAGAAAGCGGTCAAGAACGCTGTTCAGAACATGACCGGCTGTGCGGTTTCAAAAGTTAATGTTTTGGTTGCAGATGCAGATATTTCTGAAAAACGTACCTAATCAAAAGAAAATCGATTTTGTTTCCCCTCTGCAGCTGTGATTGCGGAGGGTATTTTTTTATTTTTTCGGAGGACAAGCCAATGACACGAAGACAAGCCAGAGAGCAGGCGTTTATTCTGCTCTTCGAAAAATCGTTCAATACCGAAGCTTCAATTGATGATCTGATTGAGCTTGCAGGTGAGCTTCGTATGCTCGAGGATGACGAGTTTGTCACTCAGCTCGTACATACAGCCTGCGACAATCTTGAAGCGATTGATGAATTTATCGCCGCCAATTCAAGAGGCTGGAAAATCAACCGTATTCCCAAGGTCTCTCTTGCGATAATCCGTCTTGCTCTGGCAGAAATTCTTTTTATCGACGATATTCCCGACGGCGTTTCAGTAAACGAAGCCGTTGAGCTTGCCAAAGTTTACTCAACCCCTGAGGATGCTTCGTTTATCAACGGCATTCTCGGTACAGCCGTGAGGTCAAAGTAATGTCTTTGTTTCTCGGTGTTGATACAAGCAACTATACAACCTCACTCGCCGTTGTGGATACGGACAACCGTGTTGCAATTCACAGCAAAAAGTTACTGCCTGTTTCCGAGGGCGCACTCGGTCTTCGTCAGTCGGATGCTGTTTTTCACCATACGGTGCAGCTCCCTCAGCTTTTTGAAGACCTCAGAAGCAAATGTGACCTGTCACGGGTAAGTGCTGTCGGCGTTTCGGTTACGCCCAGGAGTGAAGAGGGCTCATATATGCCGTGCTTCCTCAGCGGCATTAGTGCGGCAACGGCGTTTGCCTCTGCCTCAGGTTTACCGCTTCACCGTTTTTCGCATCAGCAAGGGCATATTGCGGCGGCGCTGTTTTCGGCAGACAGGCTTGATTTGCTGGGTGAGCGCTTTCTTGCTTTTCATGTTTCTGGCGGCACTACCGAGGCGGTTATAGTTTCACCCGATGAGGAGCAAATCTGCAGAACTGAACTTGTTGCTTCCTCGCTCGACCTGAAGGCGGGACAAGCGGTTGACCGTGTCGGTGTAGCTCTTGGTCTGCGTTTCCCTGCAGGTAAACAGCTCGATGAGCTGGCTTGCCGATATGACGGAAAAATCAAGATCAGGCCTGTACTCAAGGGCTGTGATTGTTCACTTTCCGGTGTGGAGAATAAGTGCAAAAAGATGATTGATGACGGTGAGCCGCCCGAAAAGGTTGCAGCATACTGTATTGAATACATCCGTTCTTCGCTAGATGCTATGGCAACGGCTCTGCTTGAAAAATACGGCAAGATGCCTCTTGTTTTTTCGGGCGGAGTTATGAGCAACAGCATTATCAGCAAATCTCTCAGCGAGAAGTACGGGGCTTATTTTGCAAAGCCCGAATTTTCCTGTGACAATGCCGCCGGTACAGCGGTGTTGACAGCTATAACGGAGAAAAAACTATGAATACACCTGTCTTGACAGTCGGACAGATTAATACTTACATCAAATCGCTTATTGACGGTGACCCTAATCTTACTTATATTTTCGTGGTCGGTGAAATATCGAATTTTACCAACCATTACAGAACAGGTCACTTCTATTTCACCCTCAAGGACAAGGAATCGTCAATTAAAGCCGTTATGTTCCGCAGCAGTGCTCAGCGTCTGCGTTTTATGCCTGAAAACGGAATGAGCGTTATTATCCGCGGCAGAATTTCTGTATTTGAGCGTGACGGTCAGTATCAGCTTTATGCCGATGATATGCAGCCTGACGGTGCGGGTGCGCTCAATGTTGCTTTTGAACAGCTCAAGGCAAAGCTTGAGGCCCAGGGCCTTTTTGATTCCGACAGAAAAAAAGCTATCCCGTCCTGTCCGTCAAGTGTCGGCGTTATAACGTCACCGACCGGTGCGGCGGTAAGAGATATTCTCAATGTCCTCGGCAGAAGATTTCCGTATTCAAAGGTCGTTTTCTGTCCCGTTCAGGTGCAGGGTGAAAGTGCCGCAGGACAGATTGCCGATGCAATAGATCTGTTCAATGCTCACCATGCCGCCGATGTGCTGATAGTCGGCAGGGGAGGCGGCTCAATAGAGGATTTGTGGGCATTTAATGAGGAAAAGGTTGCTCTTGCGGTAAGCAGGAGTGAAATTCCCGTTATTTCCGCTGTCGGTCACGAAACGGATTTTACAATATGCGATTTTGTTGCCGATTTGCGTGCACCTACTCCGTCTGCAGCGGCTGAAATAGCTGTACCCGATGCGCGTGAACAGCTTTACTATATTGAGGGTATCAGGCTCAGACTTTTAGAAAACGTAAACAGAATGGTTTCGCAGAATAAAACCTATGTTGATACTCTTTCAAAATCATATGTTCTCAAAAATCCTCTTGCTGTTGTAGAAAACGGCAGACAGGTACTTGATTCATTGATGAACCGTCTGCTTTTTGCCCAGCGTGCGATTGTGCAGGAGAGTGCTTCGCGCTTTGCTTCCGATTGTTCAAAGCTTGATGCTTTGAGTCCGCTTAAGGTTCTCTCAAGAGGATATGCGGCTGTCTATTCAGGCGGCAGAATTATTGACAGCGTCAAAAAAGCTGAAATTGACAAAAATCTAACCGTCCGTTTTGCTGACGGACAGGTTGAGTGTAAAACGATAAAAGTAACCGCTGATTAAAAATCGGCCGAGAGGTGACTCTTTATGGAAAAAATGACATATGAACAGGCTCTCGAAAAGCTTGAAACCATAATTGATAAGCTTGAGCAGGGCAGTATTCCGCTTGAAAAATCGCTTGAGCTTTTTGAAGAGGCAAATGCACTTGCTCTGTTTTGCAAGAAGTGTCTTGACGAGGCTGAGCAGAAAATTGTACGCCTGACAGGCGACGGTTCGGAGGAAGAGGATTTTGAATAAGTCATTTACCGAACAAGAATATGTTTCGATGATTAATTCTGCTTTATATGATTATGTTCTGCTTACAGGCGGTGAGGAGGACAGAGTTTCTCAAGCAATGGTTTACAGCCTTAAAAACGGCGGTAAGCGTGTAAGACCTATGCTTGTTCTCGAGTTTTGCAGGCTTTGCGGCGGTGATGTCGAGGCGGCAATTCCCGTTGCATGTGCGCTTGAGATGATTCATACCTATTCACTGATTCACGATGATTTACCCTGTATGGATGATGATGATTTCCGCAGAGGCAAGCCGTCGTGTCACAAACAGTTTGACTATGCGACGGCTCTGCTTGCAGGCGACGGTCTGCTTACACTTGCTTTTTCGGTTATAGCGGGTGCAAAGCTGCCTACCGATGTTGCAGTAAAGGCTGTAAAAATTCTTGCCGACTGCGCAGGTCATTTGGGTATGATTGGCGGTCAGACAATGGATTTGCAGCATGAGGGTCAGAGCATTACTTTAGAGCAGCTCCGTCAGACAGATGCGCTCAAAACAGGTATGCTGATTTATGCTGCCTGCGTTCTCGGCTGTCTTGTCGGCGGCGGTGATTCGTCTGCCGTTTCTGCGGCTGAGCTTTATGCCGAAAATATCGGTCTTGCTTTCCAGATTGTTGATGATTTGCTTGATATAACCTCTACTGCCGAAGAACTTGGTAAGCCGGTAGGCAGTGACGAGGAGAATGAAAAATCAACCTATCCTGCTTTGCTCGGCTTTGAGCGTTCAAGGGAATTTGTCAATGAGCTTACGCAGAATGCGGTTGATGCACTGTCTGCTTTCGGCTCGGAGGGAAGCTTCCTTTCCGACTATGCGGTTAAGCTTTCAAACCGCACAAAATAAATGCTTTTGAGGCGTTAAGAGATGAACAATTCAATTCTCAAAAATATAAAATCGCCCTCAGATATCAAGGGTATGAGCTATGAACAGCTTGATGAGCTTTCATCCCAGATAAGGCATGAGCTGATTTCCACTGTTTCCAAAAACGGCGGTCACCTTGCCTCAAATCTCGGAGTAGTCGAGCTGACGGTTGCTATGCACAAATGCTTTGATTCACCTAAGGACAGGTTCGTTTTTGATGTAGGCCATCAGGTCTACACCCATAAGCTTCTTACGGGACGTTATGACCGCTTTTCCACAATCCGTACCGAGGGCGGTCTTTCGGGATTTCCGCGTCCTACCGAAAGTGAGCATGACACCTTCTTCAGCGGTCACAGCAGCACTTCAATTTCGTCTGCTTACGGAATCAGTGTGTCAAACTGTATCAAGGGCAACTCCGATTATACCGTTGCAGTAATCGGTGACGGTGCTTTTACGGGCGGCTTGGCTTATGAAGCAATAAACAATGTCGGCAGAAATAAGGATGCAAAGCTTATTGTTATTCTCAATGACAATGAGATGTCAATTTCGCAGAATGTCGGCTCTGTTTCAAAATATCTTACCAACATACGCACAACAAAGCAGTACTTCAGGCTCAAGGCAGGGCTTGAACGTGCTCTTAATCATATACCCGTTATCGGTCATTTCCTTTCTCAGCGTGTTTACAAGCTGAAAACGGCTCTCAAAAATAAGTTCTACAACAGTAATATGTTTGAGGATCTCGGCTTCAGATATATGGGACCTGTTGACGGTCACAATATCCGTAAGCTCTGCGAGGTGCTCGAAGAGGCAAAGAATATCAACCGTCCCGTACTGCTCCATGTTCACACTAAAAAGGGTAAGGGCTATGAGCTTGCAGAGCAGAATCCGAGTGTGTTTCACGGAATTTCAAAATTTGATACCGATACGGGCGAAACCGTACCGAAAGGGCCTAATTTCTCAGATGAGTTCGGTAAATACCTTTGCGAACTTGCTTCAAAGGACAGCCGCATTTGTGCCATTACTGCGGCTATGTCATTGGGTACGGGTCTGAGTGAGTATGCACGTGATTATTCGGACAGATTCTTTGATGTAGGCATTGCTGAGGAGCATGCCGTCGTCTTTGCCTCGGGTCTTTCAAAGGGCGGAATGGTGCCGTTCTTTGTTGTTTATTCAACGTTCCTTCAGCGCTGTTACGATCAGCTTGTGCACGATGCCGCTCTACAGAAGCAGAAGATGATAATTGCTGTTGACCGTGCAGGCTTTGTTGGTGAGGACGGTGAAACTCACCAGGGTATTTTTGATGTTGCGTTTATGAACACAATATCAAATTTTACAATTTACGCTCCCTCTACTTATGAAGAAATGCGTAAGGATATGTACAGGGCTGTGTATAAGGACAGCAATGTAATTGCAATCCGTTATCCGCGCGGCAGTGAATGTGAAATTCCCGACGATTTTGCACCTGCTTATGATGTTTACGATATCTATGGTGATGAGGATTCTGATGTAACTCTCGTCACATACGGTCGCATTTTCGGCAACGCCTGCAAGGCTTATAAAACGCTGAAATCTCAGGGCAAGAGCATACGCATTGTCAAGCTCAACAAGATTAAACCGCTCGACCCCAGTATTATTGAAATCCTTAAAAACGACCGCAGTATATTCTTCTTTGAAGAGGGTATACAGAACGGCGGTGTTGGCGAAAAGCTTGCCCTCAGGCTTCTTGAAGCAGGCTATAAGGGTGATTATCGCCTTGTCGCTGTGGATTACTGCTTTGTCGAGCAGGGCAGCGTTGAATCTACAATCCGCAAGAATAAGCTCGATGCTGATTCAATGGTCGAAATTGTCGGAGGTGCGTTTAATGGCTGATAAAAAAAGACTTGATGTCGCACTTTTTGATATGGGGCTTGCAGAAAGCCGCGAAAAAGCTAAGGCGCTTATAATGGCCGGTCAGGTTTATGTGAACGGTCAGAAATCGCTCAAAGCAGGTGACAGTATAAAAGCAGAAGATAAAATTGAAGTAAGGGGCGAAAAAATGCCCTTTGTCAGCCGTGGCGGCTATAAGCTCGACAAGGCTATGAAATCTTTCCCGATTTCGCTTGAGGGTAAAATCTGTATGGACGTCGGCGCATCAACGGGCGGTTTTACCGACTGTATGCTGATGAACGGTGCGGTTAAGGTCTACGCTGTTGATGTCGGTTACGGTCAGCTTGCATGGAAGCTTCGCAGTGATGAGCGTGTCATAAATCTTGAGCGTACAAATTTCCGCTATGTTACCCGTGAACAGGTGCCTGATGAGATTGATTTTTCCAGCGTTGATGTGTCTTTTATTTCACTTAAACTTATTCTGCCTGTTCTCTATTCTCTTCTCTCTGCAGAGGGTGAGGCAGTGTGCCTTGTAAAACCTCAGTTTGAGGCAGGCAAAGAGAAAATAGGCAAAAAAGGTGTTGTTCGCGATAAGGCGGTGCATCTTGAGGTTATTGAAAAATGCATAGGATATGCCGAGGAGAATGGCTTTTTTGTAAAAGGTCTTGAGTTTTCGCCCGTAAAGGGTCCTGAGGGCAATATTGAATATCTGCTGTATCTCTCAAAAGTACAGGCGGGAGAAGCTGTGATAGATGCGCAGGCAACTGTCGAGCTTTCTCATCAAACTTTAGATAAAGAATAAAGGTGACTGATATGATTGTTGCGGTCATACCCAATCTTACAAGAGAATACTCGCTTAAAACAACGGTTGATGTGTTGGTTCAGCTTCAGAAGAATGGCTTTGATGCTGTTGTTGCAGACTATGCGTTTGAACAGCTTAATGAAAAGCCCGTGGGTGTAACAGCTCTCCCTGTTGAGGATGCAATTAAAAAATGCGATGTTGTAATTGCAATCGGCGGTGACGGTACAATTCTTCGTTACGGCAAGATAGCCGCCTCTTACAATAAGCCGATTCTCGGAATTAATGCAGGCAGACTTGCTTTTATGGCAGGCCTTGAAAGACATGAGCTTGACCTGCTGAGCAAACTTAAAACAGGGGAATATACCGTTGACAAGCGAATGATGCTTGAGGTTTGCTTTTTTGATGAAATAGGAATGTGTACCGAAAAAATCAACTGTATTAACGATGCTGTTTTTTCGAGGAATGCAAGGCGCACGATTATTGAACTTACTGTTGAAAGCAACGGCCGCCTTGTCAATAACTACTTTGGCGACGGTGTGATTTTTGCCACTCCTACAGGCTCTACCGCTTATTCTCTGTCTGCAGGCGGTCCTGTTGTTGACCCTACGATTGAGAGTATAATCCTAACTCCTATTTGCTCTCACGCTCTTTTCAGTCTGCCGCTGATTTTCCGTCCCGATGAGCGTATGCGTGTTTATGCCACCAAGGATGACGAAACTGAGCTTTGCGTAATCTGTGACGGCGAGCAGCCGATTCCTGTTGGCGAGGGCTGCAGCATTACCGTTCAGCGCTCTTCACTTTACGCTGAATTTATCAGAATAAAGTCGGATAACTTTATAGAAATACTTAACACAAAAATGTCACACTCTTGAAAGGGAAATTATTATGAAAAAAAGAAGACTTGAACTTATTCTCAAGACAATCGAGCAGCAGGATATTGCCACACAGGAGGAGCTGCTCATCGCCCTGAAAGCACACGGTCTTGATGTTACTCAGGCTACGGTTTCCCGTGACATCAAGGAGTTAGGGCTTATCAAATCTATGGGAAGAAACGGAAAATACCGTTATTCCGCACCTAAGGCTACCACAACTGAAGCCGTTAAGAGCTTCTATACAATAATGGCACCGTCTGTGCTTTGGGTGGATTATGCCGTTAATACTGTTGTTATCAAATGCTATGCAGGTATGGCTCAGGCGGTTTGTGCCGCAATAGATACAATGGAGCTTAACGGCGTAGTCGGCACACTTGCAGGCGATGATACAATTTTTGTTCTTTGCAGGAATGAGGAACTTGCTGTTGAATTTATGAACAGCGTTCGTGATATGATATCAAAATAAACGAGGTGGAGATATGCTCCTGAACCTTAAAATAGAAAATGTTGCCATAATCGAAAGCGCCGATATCAGCTTTGAGAGCGGACTGAACATTATGACAGGTGAAACAGGTGCAGGTAAATCAATTATTATTGATTCAATCAATGCTGTGCTTGGTGAGCGTACGTCAAAAGAACTTGTACGTACAGGCTGCAGCAAAGCGGCCGTAACCGCTCTGTTTTCTGTTGATAACAGCCGTTTGTCATCTGTCTTTGATGAGCTTGGTGTTGAGCCTGAGGCTGACGGCAGTCTACTGATTCGCAGAACAATATCGGCAGACGGAAAGAATACCTGCCGTGTCAACGGAAGCCCTGTTACGGTCGGAATGCTGAAAACGCTCGGCAGAGAGCTTATCAATATTCACGGTCAGCACGACAGCCAGCGGCTTCTCAGCCCGGAGAGTCATTGCGGATTTATTGATGAGATTGCTGATAATGCTCAGCTTCTTGCTGAATACAGAGAGAATTATTACCGCCTTTGTGCCGTGCGCAGAGAGATATCCGGGCTTGTAACGGATGATGAAGAAAAGAACAGAAGAATTGAGCTTCTGACTTACCAGATTGACGAAATTGAAAATGCTCAGCTTACTGTCGGTGAAATGGAGGAACTCAGAGCTTCCCGTTTGTTTTACCGTAATATAGAAAAGATTATCGCTTCGGTCAATGAGGCATATACCCTGATAAACGGTGATGAGGATGCGGACGGTGCTTACGGCAGAGTAAGAATGGCGGCTAACCGCCTGGATGATGTAGCTGAGTATTCCGCTTCTGTTGCTGAAAATGCACAACTGCTTGCAGAGCTTTCATATCAGCTTGAGGATATTGATGACAGGCTTCGCTCATGCCTTGATGAGCTTGAGTATGACCCTGAATATGCTGCACAGGTTGAAGCAAGGCTCGACTATCTTAATAAGCTCAGCCGCAAATACGGCTCTACTGAGGAGGAAATGCTTTCGTACTGTGAGCAGTGCCGCTGTGAGCGGAAAGAAATTGAGTTTTCCGATGAGCGGCTTGACTCATTGAAAGCTGAAGAAAGCGCGCTTATGTCCAGGGTTACCGCTCTTGCCGCAGAGCTGACACGTATTCGTGTTGAAAAGGGCGTTGAGTTTTCCGAAAAGGTATGTGAAGAGCTGAAATTCCTTGATATGCCCGATGTTGTTTTTGCCGTTGACAGAAAGCAGGCAGAGCTTGGCGAAAACGGAGCGGATGAAATTGAGTTTTTGATTTCTCCCAATGTCGGTGAATCACCGAAACCCTTGGCAAAAATAGCTTCGGGCGGTGAGCTTTCAAGAATAATGCTTTCAATAAAAAATGTTTTGTCCGATAAAGACGGCATCGAAACGCTGATTTTTGATGAAATTGATACAGGTGTCAGCGGTCGTGCAGCAGTCAAGCTTGGCAAAAAGCTGCGTGAGGTTTCAAAAGGCAGACAGGTTTTGTGCGTTACTCACCTGGCACAGATTGCCTGCCAGGCAGACCACCATTTCAGCATCAGCAAGGCTTCGGTTGACGGAAAAACCTACACAAGCGTCAAACCTCTTGACAGAGAGGGCAGAAAATACGAGCTTGCACGCATAATCGGCGGCGAGCAGGTTACAAAGGCTCAGCTTGATATGGCTGAAGAAATGTTGACAAACATATAAATTTGTTATATTATCTCAAAGTATTATATTTCGGAGGAATTTGAAATGACAATTTATGACGAGCTTGTTGCCAGAGGTCTTATTGCTCAGGTAACAAACGAAAACGAAATCAAAGAGCTTATCAACAACGGTAAGGCTACTTTCTATATTGGCTTCGACCCTACGGCTGACAGCCTTCACGTTGGTCACTTTATGGCTCTGTGTCTTATGAAAAGACTTCAGATGGCAGGCAATAAGCCTATTGCTCTTCTCGGCGGCGGCACAGGTATGATTGGTGACCCCTCTGGCAGAAGTGACCTCAGACAGGTTCTCACCAAGGAAACGATTCAGCACAACGTTGAGTGCTTCAAAAAGCAGATGAGCCGCTTTATCGAGTTCGGTGAAGGTAAGGCTATGATGATCAACAATGCAGACTGGCTTCTTGATCTGAACTATGTTGAGCTTCTTCGTGAGGTCGGTGCTTGCTTCTCTGTTAACAATATGCTTCGTGCCGAGTGCTACAAGCAGAGAATGGAAAAGGGCCTTAGTTTCCTTGAGTTCAATTACATGATTATGCAGAGCTACGATTTCTACCATCTCTTCAAGGAATATGGCTGTAATATGCAGTTCGGCGGCGATGACCAGTGGTCAAATATGCTTGGCGGTACTGAGCTTATCCGTAAAAAGCTTGGTAAGGACGCTCACGCTATGACAATTACTCTTCTCCTCAATTCCGAGGGCAAGAAGATGGGTAAAACCGCTTCCGGCGCTGTATGGCTTGACCCGAATAAGACTTCTCCCTACGAGTTTTACCAGTACTGGCGCAATGTCGGCGATGCTGATGTTCTTAAGTGCATCCGTATGCTGACCTTCCTTCCGCTTGAAGAAATCGACGCTATGGACAGCTGGGAGGGCAGTCAGCTCAACAAGGCCAAGGAGATTCTCGCTTTCGAGCTTACAAAGCTCGTTCACGGTGAGGAAGAAGCTGTCAAGGCTCAGGAGGCTGCAAAGGCTCTCTTCTCAACAGGAGCAAACACAGACAATATGCCCACAACTATTCTTACAGCAGATGATTTTACCGACGGTAAGGTTGGTATCATTGACATTCTCGTAAAGGCAGGTCTTGCCAAATCAAGAGGTGAGGCACGTAGGCTCGTTGAGCAGGGCGGTGTTTCTCTTGATGATGCCAAGGTTGCTTCAATCGATGTAGCTGTTGATGAGGCTCAGCTTGCTGACGGCGGTTTTGTAATCGTCAAAAAGGGTAAGAAGGTATTCCACAAAATCACAAAATAAATCTACAATTTGTATAAATACCGATGCTTTGAGCATCGGTATTTTTTTGTCCTCTCTACAAATAATATACCTAAGATTATTGCAAGGGGACATTCGGTGAAAAACAGCGTTAAGAATTTATCAGCAGTCAGAGCAGTTGCTTTGTTTACGATATTACTGCTCGGAATCGGCTTTTCGTGCTTGCGTGTTGCTATGATAAATTTTCGCTACAGCAGTGCGGCTTCTGAAATAAACACAAGCAAGAGCCTGACTCTGGGCGTCAGCAGGGGCGTGATTTACGATACGGAATTAAATCGTCTTACTTGCACCGAAAGCGATTTTGTTTGTGCGGTAAAGCCGAGCGTAAAAGCGCTTGCAGAAATTCGTGAGTTTCTGTCAGCAGAGGAATATGTCGCGGCGGTTGAGGCAGTTTCCAAAAACAACCCTATGCTTCTTCATCCTGAGTTTGATATAACTTCCGACGAAATTATTTCAGAAAGAATATACAAACGGTATAACAACAGCTGCTTGGCTGCCCATATTATCGGTTATACCGACAGCACAGGCACAAAGGGAATCAGCGGAATCGAAAAGGCGTTTGACAACGTTCTTTCACAGTATTCGGGCAGAGTGAGCGTGCGCTTTTTCTCAAACGGTGCCGGCGGTATAATGGAGGGCGGAAAATCAGAGAAAGTTGATGAAAACTACAATTCCGACGGCGGTGTTGTGCTGAGTGTTAAAAAAAGCTTTCAGTCTGCTCTTGAAAAATCTATGGATTACAGAGGGATAAAAAAAGGTGCTGCCGTTATGCTTGATATAAAAACAGGTGCTGTTGTTGCCGCTGTCAGCCGACCGAATTTCAATCCCGATGCAGTTTCGGATTATCTGGATGATGAATCCGAAGCCCTGTTTAATCGCGCTTTCGGTGCTTATCCCGTGGGCTCCGTGTTCAAACCGCTTGTTGCCGCAAGCGCTCTGGAGCAGGGTATTGATCCCTCGGCCGAGTTTTATTGCAGCGGCAAAACCTCTGCGGGCGGAGTTGAGTTCAGGTGTATGAAAAGCCACGGTAATGTAAATATGGCATCTGCACTCGTTTTTTCGTGTAACTGCTATTTTGTTGATCTGATGAATAGAATTGACAGCGTGCAGGTTCGTGAGCTTGCTGATTCAATAGGATTTGGGCGTAAAACTGTGCTTGCCGACGGAGTGGAAACTTACAGCGGTTATCTGCCCGATGAGGAGGAGCTTGCATCTACCGCTCAGAGTGCCAATTTTTCATTCGGTCAGGGCTTGCTGACGGCTACTCCCGTGCAGATTGCCTGCCTTTATTCTGCTCTGGCAAATTCAGGCTCATTCCGTATGCCTTATCTTGTCGAAGGCTTCTGTGACGGTGAGGGAGTCTTTCGTTCGGCTCATACCGCTAAACCGCCATACTCGGTTTTTTCAAAGAAAACCTCACAGTGGCTGATATCTTTTCTTGATCTTGCTGTAAGAGAGGGTACGGGAAAAAATGCCGCGGTTGAAGATGTGCTTGTCTGCGGCAAGACAGCAACCGCACAGACGGGCGATTTTTCAAGCGGAAAGGAACGGCTTGTAACCTGGTTTGCAGGCTTTTTCCCTGCCGAAAGCCCTGAGTACACACTTGTTGTAATGTGTGAGGACGGCACTTCGGGTTCGCAGGACTGTGCACCTGTTTTTGGCGATGTTGTCAGAGCGGTAACACAAGTTGTTAAATAAATTCCAAAACTCTTTACTTTATTATAATAAATATGTTATAATGCATTGATATTATAATAGTGGAGTAGAAGTATGCGGATTCTTGGTATTGACCCCGGTTATGCAATCGTAGGCTACGGTGTTATTGATTACAGCTCAAATCACTTTTCTATTGTTGATTACGGTGCGGTCACCACAAAGGCACACACCGATTTTGAACAAAGACTTTCTTTGATTTATGAGGGGCTTAATCAGATAATTTCGGTTCACAAGCCCGATGTTATGTCAATTGAAAAGCTGTTTTTCAATACCAATACAACTACCGCTATCGATGTTGCACAGGCAAGGGGAGTAATTGTTCTCTCAGCCGCACAGGCAGGTGTTCCTGTGTTTCAGTACACTCCGCTTCAGGTCAAGCAAAGCGTTGTCGGCTACGGCAGAGCAGAAAAAAAGCAGGTGCAGGAAATGACGAAGCTGCTGCTCGGTCTCAAAGCTGTTCCCAAGCCTGACGATACGGCTGATGCGCTTGCGCTTGCAATCTGCCACGCTCATTCTTCCGGTTCCCTTCTCGGCAGAATATAACTACGGAGGTTAACCTATGTTTTACTCATTGACAGGTAAGGTTGTTTATACCGATGAAACAAGCGTTGCACTTAGCTGTTCGGGTGTTGCTTTCAGATGCTACACCAGCTTTAATACCCTTTGCAAAATCGGTTCAACAGGCGAAACGGTAACGCTTTATACATATCTCAGCGTACGTGAGGATGCGCTTGATCTTTTCGGCTTTGCCGAGCCTGCTGAGCTTGATTGCTTCAAAATTCTTATCGGCGTTTCGGGCGTAGGTCCCAAGGCGGCAATTGCAATTCTTTCCCGCCTTACTCCCGATAAGCTCTCACAGGCTGTTGCTTCAGGTGATGTGAAGGCAATCACAGCTGCTCAGGGCGTCGGTCCGAAGATTGCACAGAGGATTATAGTCGAGCTTAAAGATAAGCTTGCTCCCTTTGCAAGCGGTGCTTCCTCCGTTTCTCTCGGCGATGTTTCGGGCGCTCCCGTTTCGGGTGGCGGAAACGATGCTGTTGATGCTCTGATTTCTCTCGGCTTCAGCCGCTCCGAGGCAAGCCTTGCAGTTGGTAAGCTTGACCCGGGCCTGCCGCTTGATGATTTGATTAAAAAGGCTCTTCTCAGCCTTTCGGGCGGCTTTTGATTGATAGGGAGGTGACTGTTTGTGAACGATGATATGGATTTTGAAAGCCGTATCGTTTCATCGTCATTTACTTCGGATGATAACGATATTGAGCTTTCACTCAGACCTCAGCATATTGATGATTATATCGGACAGGAAAAAGTCAAAGAGAATCTGCGTATATATATTGAGGCGGCAAAAACCAGAGGTGAGCCGCTTGACCATGTTCTTCTTTACGGTCCTCCTGGTCTTGGTAAAACAACTCTTGCAGGAATTATCGCCAACGAAATGGGCGTTAATTTCAGGGTTACTTCCGGTCCTGCAATAGAAAAACCTGGTGACCTTGCAGCTCTTCTTACCAACCTCAACGAGGGCGACGTCCTTTTTGTTGATGAAATCCACAGGCTTTCCCGTGCGGTAGAAGAGGTGCTCTATCCTGCAATGGAGGATAATGCGCTCGATATTATAATCGGCAAAGGTCCTTCTGCAAGATCAATCCGCCTTGACCTCAAGCGCTTTACTCTTATCGGTGCAACAACCAGAGCAGGTCAGCTCAGCGCACCTCTGCGTGACAGATTCGGCGTTATTTTCCGCCTTGAGCTGTACACTCCCGAGGAGCTTGCCGGTATAGTACGCCGCTCTGCGGGAATACTTAATATCGGAATCGACGATGACGGCGCACTTGAAATTGCCTCTCGCTCACGCGGAACCCCGCGAATTGCAAACAGGCTGCTCAAGCGTGCACGTGATTTCGCTCAGGTTCTCGGTAAGGGCGAGATAGATCTTGAGAGTGCTCAGCTTGCGCTCAACAGAATGGAAATTGATGAACTGGGACTCGATAATATCGACAGACTACTGCTTTCTTCGATAATCAAATTCTATAAAGGCGGTCCGGTCGGACTTGAAACGATCGCGGCGGCAATAGGCGAAGAAGCGGTTACAATAGAGGATGTCTATGAACCTTATCTGATGCAGATTGGCTTTCTGAGCCGTACGCCAAGGGGAAGAATGGTTACCCCTGCAGGCTACGCTCATCTGGGAATTCCCGTTGAAGGTCAACAAACTTTATTTTGAGAGGTTGATACATCATGGGCAGACTTTTCGGTACAGACGGAGCAAGAGGAATTGCAAACAGTGAACTTTCGTGTGAGCTTGCAATGCAGATAGGCAGAGCGGTTGCGATTGTACTTTCCGATACTGACCGAAAACGTCCACGGGTGCTTATCGGCATGGATACACGTATTTCATCAAAAATGCTTCAGTCTGCAATTTCTGCAGGGCTCTGCTCTGTTGGTGCGGATGTGCTCCTGCTCGGTGTGCTGCCTACGCCTGCCGTTGCTTTTCTTGTAAAGGAATACGGCTACGATGCAGGCATAATGATTTCCGCTTCGCACAATCCGTGTGAATACAACGGAATCAAAATTTTCAAGTCAGACGGTTATAAATTACCTGATGAGGTTGAAGAAAAAATTGAATCAATAATCCTCGACGGCAAGGTTATTCCCGATGTTAAAATCGGCGGTGATGTTGGCAGAATCCGCTTTGCCGATATGTCCCGCTTTGATTATATCGAGCATTTGCTTGAAACTGTCGAGGAAGATTTTTCGGGCATAAAAATTGCCCTTGACTGTGCTAACGGTTCGGCTTCTTTTACTGCACCTGAGCTGTTCACTGAGCTCGGTGCCGACTTTGAGGTTCTTTCGGCTGTGCCGAACGGAATCAATATAAACCGCAATTGCGGCTCAACTCACCTTGAGCAGCTGAGCAGATTTGTAAAAGAAAACAACTGTGCAGTCGGCTTTGCTTTTGACGGTGATGCTGACAGGCTTCTTGCCGTTGATGAAAACGGTGAGGCTGTTGACGGAGACAAAATCGTTGCGATTTGTGCTGCAGCTCTCAAGCGGCAGGGCAGGCTGAAAAAAGATACTGCCGTTGCTACGGTTATGAGCAATATGGGGCTTTACAGCTTTTGCAAAGAACATGGCATTACTGTTGAAACCACCGCAGTAGGTGACAGATACGTTCTGGAAAAAATGCTTGAGTGTGGTTACTCTCTCGGCGGTGAACAGTCGGGACACGTTATTTTTCTTGACTATGCCACAACCGGTGACGGTCAGCTTACGGCAATTCAGCTGTTGCAGATAATTAAACAAAGCGGAAAAAAGCTCAGTGAGCTTGCAAGCGGAATTGAAACTTATCCGCAGGTTATGATAAATGTCGGTGTTTCAAACATCGGCAAGGTGCGTTGTTCAACCGATGAAGAAATCAGAAAGGCTGTTATGAGCGCCGAAAAGGAGCTTGGTGAAGAGGGCAGAGTAATTGTCCGTGTTTCGGGCACTGAGCCGTTGATTCGTATAATGGTTGAGGGCAAGGACAAAGCACAGATACAAAGACTTGCAAATGAAATTGCGCTCGTTGTAAAAGAGCGATTAATTTGAAATACAGTTTAGAGGAATTGAAAATGAGAATTTCTGACAAATGGAAAGATTATGAGCTGCTTGACTGTACCGACGGTGAGCGGCTTGAGCGTTGGGAAAATGTAATTCTTATCAGACCCGATCCGCAGGTTATCTGGAAAACAGGCAGACGTCACCCTATGTGGCGTAAGGCAAACGCCAGATATAACCGCTCCCAGACAGGAGGCGGCAGGTGGGAGCTTCTCGGTAAGCTTCCCGACAGATGGGAGATTTCTTACGGAGATCTGACCTTTAATATAAAAACAATGGGCTTCAAGCATACGGGTCTTTTCCCTGAGCAGGCAACCAACTGGGACCTGGTCAGAGAAATGATCGAATCCGCAGGCAGACCGCTCAAGGTGCTGAACCTTTTTGCCTATACAGGCGGTGCAACCGTTGCCGCTCTCAAAAGCGGCGCAGCTGTTACCCATGTTGATGCTTCAAAGGGCATGGTTCAGTGGGCAAAGGAGAATGCTGCTTCAAGCGGCGTTCTTGACGGGAACGTACGCTGGCTTGTTGATGACTGTATCAAGTTTGTCCAGCGTGAAATACGCAGGGGTAATAAATACGATATCATCATAATGGATCCTCCCTCATACGGAAGAGGCCCCGGCGGCGAGGTATGGAAGCTCGAGGATGAGATCTACGGTTTTGTTTCGCTTTGCGAGCAGCTCTTGTCTGATGATGCTGTTGCAATGCTTATAAATTCATATACAACCGGTCTTTCACCGTCGGTTATGGAGTACATACTCGGTTCAACCGTTGTGCCTACTCACGGCGGTAAAGTCAGCGGAAGTGAGCTCGGTCTTCCGTCTGCTCTTTCGGGAATGCCGCTTCCGTGCGGTGCAACCGCAATCTGGAGAAAACAGGATAAATAAAATGGGTAACATAATCGAATTTGAAAATGTCTGCTTCAGATATGAGGCTGATGAAGAGGGAGCTGTTCTTCCGCTTGCCGTTGACAGTGTATCTCTCGGAATAGAAGAGGGCAGCTTTGTTGCGGTGCTCGGTCACAACGGCTCGGGCAAGTCAACACTTGCCAAGCTCACAAACGCAATCAACGTACCGGAAAGCGGAAGAGTTCTGGTTAACGGTATGGATACTTCTGATGAATCACTTACCGACAGTATCCGCAGAACGGTCGGAATGGTTTTTCAGAATCCCGACAACCAGATCGTTGCAACGATTGTCGAGGATGATGTTGCTTTCGGCCCTGAAAATCTCGGCGTTGAGCCATCTGAAATAAGGCGCAGGGTTGATGATGCGCTGAAAGCTGTCAATATGTATGATTACCGCTTCAGCGAGCCGCACAAGCTCTCAGGCGGTCAGAAGCAAAGGGTTGCCATTGCAGGCGTTATTGCAATGCAGACAAAGTGCATTGTCCTTGATGAGCCTACCGCAATGCTTGACCCTAACGGCAGAAAAGAAGTTATTTCCACAATCAGGCGTCTTAATAAAGAAATGGGTATAACCGTTATACTGGTAACTCACTTTATGGATGAAGCTGTACAAGCGGACCGTGTTGTGGTAATGGATTCGGGCAAGGTCATAATGGATTCCACCGCACGTGAGGTTTTCTCTCAGGCGGAAAAGCTTGTCAGCGTCGGTCTTGATGTGCCGCAGTCAACTCAGCTTGCGTATATGCTCAAGGCTCAGGGGATTGATATAGCGACTGACCTTCTTGATGAAAAAGAGTGTATTGATGCAATACTTGCATTACTTAAGGAGTAAACGATGCCGATTATTTCATTGAAAAATGTGTCTCACACATACAGCAGCGGTACGCCGCTGAGCGTGAGCGCAATTCAGGATATAAATCTGGATATTGAAAAGGGTGAGCTTGTCGGCATTATCGGCCACACAGGCTCGGGAAAAAGTACTCTTGTTCAGCATCTCAACGGCTTGCTTAAGCCTACGAGCGGCTCTGTTTCAATCGACGGCCGCGATATCTGGGCAGACAAGAAAAAAATACGTGAAATCCGTTTCAAGGTTGGCCTTTGCTTTCAATATCCAGAATACCAGCTTTTTGAAGAAACAGTATATAAAGATATTTCCTTCGGTCCGAAGAATATGGGTATGAGCAAGGCAGACATGGATTCCAGCGTAAGACGAGCCGCCGAGTATGTCGGTCTCAGAAGTGAGCTGCTTGATAAATCTCCGTTTGACCTTTCGGGCGGTGAAAAGCGCAGAGTTGCCATTGCAGGTGTAATGGCTATGAATCCCGAGATTCTGATTCTTGACGAGCCCACAGCAGGTCTTGACCCCAAGGGCAGACAGGAAATACTTAAAATGATAGTTGATTATAAGAATAAGACAGGCAGTACTGTGCTTCTTGTTTCTCACAGTATGGAGGATGTTGCGAGTATTGCCACTAAAATCCTCGTTATGAACAAGTCACGCGTTGCCATGTACGATACGGTAGCAAACGTTTTCTCCCGTGCGGATGAGCTTGAGAAAATGGGGCTCAACGTTCCGCAGATAACCCGTATTTTTATGGGACTCAGGGCTGCAGGTGTTGAGATTGATACTGATGTATATACAGTCAAAGAGGGTTGCAGAAGGCTTGTTTCCCTGATGAAGGGAGGCGAGCGCTGATGGTAAGAGATATCACAATCGGTCAGTATTATCCGGGCAACTCTCTGCTTCATAAAATGGACCCGAGAATTAAGATTGTACTGACTCTCGCATTTATCTTCGTAATTTTCTTCTGTAAAAATTTCTGGGCGCTCGGACTTATGGCGGCTTTTCTCTTTGGCGGAATATGCATTTCCGGTGTTCCGTTCAAAATGCTTCTCAAGAGTCTTCGTGCGATTCTGCTGATTATCATCATTACCGCTGTTCTCAATCTTTTCTATACAACAGGCGGAAATGTCCTTTTCAAGGCGGGCTTTATTGAAATTACCGATAAGGGAATCTATACCGCTGTTTTTATGATGGTACGAATCGCTTGCCTTATAATCGGCAGCTCGCTTATGACCTATACCACAACGCCTACAATGCTGACGGATGCGATAGAAAGACTGTTGTCTCCGCTCAAGGTGTTCAAAATTCAGGTTCATACTCTTGCAATGATGATGACTCTGGCGCTTCGCTTTATCCCGACGCTGATTGAGGAAATAGACAAGATTATGAACGCTCAGAAAGCAAGGGGAGCCGACCTTGAGAGCGGCAATATTATCGACAGGGCAAAGGCTCTTGTTCCAATACTTGTTCCGCTGTTTGTCAGCTCTTTTCGCAGGGCTTATGAGCTTGCTTTTGCTATGGAGTGCCGCTGCTATACGGGCGGCAACGAGCGCACACGAATGAAGCAAATGAAGTTTTCGTGGCTGGACGTGCTGTTTATTGTTGCAATGGCGGTGTTGATAGCGGGTGTAATATTACTCAACCGCTTCTTCGCTCATCTGATTTGATTTTCGGCGGGTGTTTTTTTGAGAAATTTACTGTTGACATTAAAATATGTCGGCACTGCTTACAGTGGTTGGCAGGTGCAGGCAAACGCTCCTACGGTACAGCAAACCCTGCAGGATGCTGTAGAAAAGCTGTTTTGCGTGCGTGAGAATGTTGTGGGTTGCAGCCGTACCGATGCAGGTGTACACGCCAATATGTACTGCTGCAATATCAGAACTGAGAGTGCTTTGCCGTGCGATGTGGTAGTAAGAGGCTTGAACGCTCATCTGCCGGACGATATTTCCGTTACCGCTTGCCGTGAGGTTGGTTATGATTTTCACGCAAGGTATGACTGTACAGGCAAAGAGTACGTGTATATCATAAACAATTCTAATATACCCGATCCGTTCCTTACTGACAGATGCTGGCAATTCAATAAGCCGATTGATGCTGACTTTCTGAACGGGCAGGCACAGGCCTTTTGCGGTTTGCACGATTTCAAGGCTTTTTGCTCCGCAGGCAGCAGTGTTGCCACAACGGTGCGGAATGTCAAAAGCTTCCGTGTAGAGCGTGACGGTGATATTGTAAGGTTTTATGTTACCGCCGACGGCTTTCTTTACAATATGGTAAGAATAATGGTCGGAACATTGGCCGATATCGTTCTTGGAAGAATAGCTCCGGATTCTATTGACGAAATAATAGCTTCTCTTGACAGAAACCGTGCCGGAATTACGGCACCTGCGCAGGGGCTTTACCTTAATAAGGTATTTTACGAAGGGTGTGAAAAAGATGGATAACGAAAATAAGCGCGGCTTTTCTCCGGAAGAGGAGGAAAGAATGCGTGAGCGCGCAAGAGAAAACGCGAAAAAGCGTGAAGCTCAGCAAAGAAAGCGTGAAGAGCAGCAAGCTCTTAAAAAGAAGAAAATGAACAGAGTTTCAACCGTCGGCATAATTGTGCTGATTGCGGTAGTTGCGTTTTCGCTGCTGTTTATTGCCGCTCGTTCATTGGGTAATGTTACTTTTACAAAAATTATAGATTATATAAAGGACGGCTTTTCAAATCTTGAAGCGGGCGAGGGCTATCCGCTCGAGATAGGCTCAGGTTCCGTGCAGGATATGCTGATGCTCGGCGATTCTACGGTTGTCATCAAAAACGATGAGCTTGCTCTCTACAACCGTACCGCTAAAAAGGTTGCCGCACAGACACATTCATATTCAAAGCCTATGACTTCTGTTCAGCAGAGCAGAATCCTTTTCTGCGACAGAGTAACAGGCCGTTATATGATAATTGACCGCAGTGATAAGCTCCGTGAAGAGGAGCTTCAGTCAGAAACTTATGCCTGCACTCTTGCTGAAAACGGAAGCTATGCTTTCTCTATAAGAACAGACGGTGCGGCGAGTATGGTTTCCTATTATTCAAGCAGCTTCAAAAAGGTGTTTGATTTCAAATGTGCCGACGAATACATAATCGGTCTTTCAATTTCGCCGAACGGCAAGCAGTTGGCTATGATAGGTGTCGGCTCAAAAGATGCCTGTATATATTCAAAGCTCTATATCATAAACATAAAGAATCAGGAAGTTATCAATTCGTTTGATTTTGACGGCGAGTCGCTTCATACAGTTCTTTATTCGGATAATAACAATATAATTGTTGTTGGCGAGAATGCATATACCGTTATTAAAAATAACAGCGAAAAAGAGAAGATCAATTTCGGCTATAATACGATTTCAAGATGTTCTTCGGTAAAGGACGGAAAATTTGCTGTTGTGCTTTCAAAATACGGCAGCATTGATTCGGGAACGGTTGCCTTGCTCAACAGCAAGGGTGAGGAGCTGTTCAGCGTTGAGCTTGAGAGTAAGATTGAATGTATTGATTACGACGGTTCAACCGTTTGTGTTGTTGACAGTGACCACTATGTTCACACCTTCAACAAACGCGGTAAGCTGATAGGTAAAACCAAGCTCGATACCGCCGCACAGGATGTTGCCGTAAGCGGCAATAAGTGCTACGCCCTCTGTTTCGGTACTGTTGTACAGATTGATGTAAGAAACAGTAAAGACGGATAAAAGGAGGAGTTTATGGAAAGTTTATTGTTGGCTTTCGGAATTGATGCACTGCTTATTATCGTTTTTGCGGTGAGCATAATCAGTTCTATGAGAAGAGGCTTTCTGAGCTGCATTTTGTCATTGGTTTGTGCTGCGGTTGCTCTTTTTGCCGCAATAAATCTGAGCCAGCCTGCCTCGGAATGGACTTATGACAATGTGCTTTCGGGTTATGTTGTCAACGAAGTCGAAAAGGCAATGACCGAGGGCTTTGACAGTCAGGCGGCGGCATCAACCGTAAGTCAGGTTATTGAGATGATTCCCGATATGATCGTAAATCAGCTTGAGGATTTCGGAATTGATATCGGTGAATTAAGCAAGAATATATCCGAGATGCAGCTTTCGGCAAAAGATACGGCAGAGAAGATTTCTTATGACATCATTAGGCCAGGAGCACTTGTTCTTCTGAAAATGTTGTGCTTTGTATTGCTTTTTGTTGCTATCCGCTTTGTGCTCGGTATTCTTTCACGCTTTGTTGAAAAGGTTGCAAAGCTGCCTTTGCTCAAGGGTGCAAACAGAACTCTCGGTGCACTTGTCGGAGCAATCAAGGGCGTTGTGATTGCAGTTGCTCTGTGTATGCTTGCAAATTTTCTTGCTGCATTATCGGGCGAAGACAGCACGGTTGCCGTGTGTGTTGAAAATTCACGCATATGTAATGCTGTAAGCAGTTTTGAATTTTCAGATTTAGGCAAAATCGATTTTACTCAAATCGGTTCAGATACAACAGAAATAAATAATTAACTTTGGAGTGTGAAATGTTATGGATCTTAAAAAATTTCTTTCAGGTTGGAAAACCATTCCCAATTTTATCTCGTTTTTCAGAATTCTTCTTATACCTGTTTTCGGCGTGCTTTTTCATAAGGGATATCTCGGCTGGGCTCTTGTTGCAATAGTTGTTTCGGGTCTTACCGATTTTGTTGACGGAAAAATTGCAAGAAAATTCAACCAGATAAGTGAGCTTGGCAAAATGCTCGATCCTCTTGCAGATAAGCTTACACAGATTACGCTTGCAATTCTTCTCTTCCTTGAGTTTAATTCCTGCAGCGATCAGACAATGCGTGCATTCAGCTGGGTTTTCCTTATCTTCCTTGCAAAAGAGGCACTCTTTGTCATCGGCGGTATTATCATGATTTCTCTCGGTATGATGCCCAGCGCAGCTGAAATCTACGGTAAGGTTGCAACCTTTGTTTTCTACGGCGTTATGGTTGCGCTCTTCCTTTTCGGTCCCGAGGTTGGTGTTTTCGGCTCTTTCTTCACTCTGCCGAGCACAGTATGCATAGTACTTGTTGTAATTTCAGTTATCCTTACTCTTGTCGCTTTCGGCTCATATATGCCAGGTGTTTACAAGCAGTGTAAGGAAAGATTTTCAAAGAAATAAGTTTTAATGTTCAGGAGTAATTAAGAAATGAAAAGAATGATGTGCAGTAAATGCAACCAACGTCCTGCGGTTATATTTATCCAGCGCGTTGAAAACGGACAGACAACCCCTGAGGGACTTTGTCTTAAGTGCGCCATGGAGATGAATATCGGCCCGATAAAGCAGATGATGGAAAATATGGGCATAACCGAGGATGATGTTGATGCAGTCACCGAGCAGATGGATGCGGCGATGGCCGGCATTGACGAGGGCTCGTTCGAAAACGGCGGCGCACCTACATTCCCGTTTGTGCAGAACTTTATGAACGGTATGTCGGACAATGCTCCCGAAATCGAAGATACCGAGGATGGCGGTGTGCCTGAATCTGGTGATGAGCCTAAGAGGGGCTTCGGAAAGAAGAAAAAGAAGCCCGATGAGAATAAAAGAAAGTATCTCGGTCTTTACTGTACCGACCTTACAAAAAAGGCAAAGGAAGGTAAAATTGACCGTATTATCGGCAGAGATAATGAAATTTACCGCGCAGTGCAGATTCTTTGCAGACGCTCAAAGAATAATCCCTGCCTTATAGGTGAGCCCGGTGTAGGTAAAACCGCAATTGCAGAGGGTCTTGCATTGAGAATAGCTGCAGGTGATGTGCCTGCAAAGCTTGCTGATAAAGAAATTCACCTTCTTGACCTTACAGCTCTTGTTGCAGGTACTCAGTTCAGAGGTCAGTTTGAAAGCCGCATCAAGGGTCTTGTTGACGAGGTCAAGGCAGAGGGCAATATCATCCTCTTTATTGATGAGGTTCATAACCTTGTCGGCACAGGTGATGCTGAGGGCTCAATGAATGCCGCAAACATCCTCAAGCCTGCTCTTTCACGAGGTGAGATTCAGATTATCGGTGCTACTACTTTCACCGAGTACCGCAAATATATCGAAAAAGATGCCGCTCTTGAGCGCCGACTTCAGCCTGTCAAGGTTGAAGAGCCCTCTGTTGAGGACACATATAAGGTGCTTTTGGGTATCAAGGATTATTACGAAAGCTATCACAGAGTAAGAATTAACGATTCACTTGTTTACAGTGCCGTTGTTCTTTCTGAGCGATATATCAACGACCGTTTTCTTCCCGACAAGGCAATCGACCTGCTTGATGAGGCTTGCACCTGCGCAAACCTGAGAAACAAGTACATCAGTATGTGTGAAATTGCCGAAAAGCGTCTTGCCGCACTCAAGGTTGAGCATCAGCGCCTTTCCGAGGAAAAGGAAATTGACTATGAGGCGGTATCAAAAGTAAAGGCTGAAATTATTTTGTGCGAGAGCGAGATAAGCAACCTTTCTGAGCTTGCCATGGATAATAATGTTACAGAAGACGATATTGCAAGAGTAATCCAGCTTTGGACAGGCATTCCTGCCCAGAAGGTTATCGAAAGTGACCTGCGCAGACTTGCTGACCTTGAGGATAAGCTCAGAGCAAAGCTCATCGGTCAGGATGATGCAATCCGCCTTGTTGCTTCTGCAATAAAACGTGGCAGAGTGCAGATAAGCCCCAGACGCAGACCGTCTTCCTTTATCTTTGTCGGTCCTACGGGCGTAGGTAAGACTGAGCTTGTAAAGTTGCTTTCTCAGGAACTTTTTGATACTCCCGAAACTCTTATCCGCCTTGATATGTCTGAATTTATGGAAAAGCACAGCGTTTCCAGAATCATCGGCTCACCGCCCGGCTATGTCGGCTATGATGAGGCAGGACAGCTGACGGAAAAGGTCCGCAGAAAACCTTATTCGGTTATCCTCTTTGATGAAATTGAAAAGGCTCACCCCGATGTAATGAATATTCTTCTTCAGATTCTTGATGAAGGAAAAATCAATGATGCACAGGGCAGAACGGTCAGCTTTGAAAACACAGTCATTATTATGACCTCAAATGCAGGCAGTGACCGTAAGGACGGTTCACTCGGCTTTGCGAAGAGTAAGAGTGAGGCAAATTCCGACAGAGCCATGAAAGCACTTCGTGAGTTCCTCAGACCTGAGTTTATCGGCAGAGTTGACGAAATTGTGGTTTTCAACGATCTTACGGTTGAGAATTATGAAAGAATAGCAATTCTTATGCTCGAGGAGCTTGTTGAGCCGCTTGAGAATAAGGGCATCAGATTTACCTGGAGCGATGAAGTGCCTGCCGTTCTCGCCTCAAAATGTGAAAACGGCACACGCGGTGCGCGTGACCTGCGCAACGTAATCAGAAGAAGTGTTGAGGATAAGATTGCAAATCTTATTGTAGATAACGCTTCGACTCCGCTTACAGCCGTTGCGCTCAGTGTTCAGGATTCAGAGATAGTTCTCACTTCAATGTAAATAAAGGTAAAAAAATAAATCAGCGAAAATTCTCCGCAGTGGGAATCTTCGCTGATTTTTTATTGATATTAAAGTTTTACGGTTGTGTTGGTCTTGTCTGAGAGATATGAGTTTTCAAGCAGCTGTGTAAGTGCGATTGCCTCATCAAGTCCCATTCCGTCGGGAGTGCCTGTACCGTCTGTGCAGGCATCGATGAATTTAATAATCGGGCTTTTGTCAGCATCTTCTGCCTTGGGCTCAATAAAAGCGTTGCTGATTTCGGTAGTTTCTTTGGTTTTGATTTTCAGCTCACCGCCGTCTGAAATGATTGTACCGTCGGTACCGTATACTTCAATTCGGTAGGGGGAAGCAAATGAATCGAAGCCTGTTTCCGATATTCCGATTATTCCGTTTTCAAATTCAATAATTGATACGGCGTTTTCATCAACCTTTGAGCCGAGAGGGGAGTTGAACAGCGCGCTGATTCTTTTGGGCTTGCCGCACAGTGCCGAAAGCTGATACATCGAGTGACAGCCAAGGTCCATCATTGCTCCGCCGCCGGCATCCTTTTCTTCAAACCAGTATCCGGGCAGCCAGCTGCCGCTGACACCGCTGTGAGCATTACGGATTCTTATTGTTGTAACCGTACCGAGCTTGCCGGAATCCATATATGATTTGATGAGCTTTGTTGCTTTGCTGAAGCGCTGAGGATATGAAATTGTAAAGGTCACGCCGCTTTTGCGAATTTCCTCCGCAATTCTTTCACAGCCTTCAACCGTTGTTGCAAGTGCTTTTTCAGTAAATATGTGCTTGCCCGCTTTGGCAGCTTTTATTAGAACTTCTTCGTGCATTGTGGTAGGTGTGCAGCAAACAACCGCATCAATGTCTTTTCTTGCAAGCAGAGCGTCAATATCAGCCTCAAAATCAACTTTGAGTTCGTTTGCCCATTCCTGGCCTCTTGTGACATCCTCGTCCCATATTGCGACGATTTCCGCCTTTCCTGTGGCCCTGACATCTCTTGCGTAGCCTGCAGCGTGAACGTGCCATTTCGAGAGCATGGCAACCTTGAGCATAGTCTGTACCTCCGTTCAGATTTCTGTAACGATTTCTCCGCAGCCGTTTGCCTTTTGCTCAGCAATGAATTTTTCGATTGCTTCTACGGTCGGCATTGCTTCGGAGCAGCTGTGGGCTGAAACCAGCATGGATGCGGATGCAGTTGCGAATTCAAGCGAATCCTTGAGAGATTTGCCGTTGAGGAGCGAATAGAGAAAAGCAGAGGCGTATCCGTCGCCGCCGCCAAAGCCCTTGAGCATTTTGACGGGGAAGATATTTACCTTGTAGTTAGTACCGTCTGCGGCATAAGCGTATGAGCCTTCTTTGCCGTGCTTGATGATAATGAGCTTTGCACCGAAGCCGTGCCAGAGCTTTGCTGAGGCAATATCGTCATTGCCGCCGTCCATAATAGCTTCTGTCAGGTCAAATTCTTCTCTTGAGCCGAGAATCATATCGGCATTCTGTGCTACGAGATTATAGTAGATTGAAATTTCATCTTTGTTCTTCCATGTGTAGCTGCGGTAGTCAATATCAAAAACAACAATAGTGCCGTTCTTTTTGGCAAGGAACATTGCTTTGAGTGCCGCCTCACGGCTGGGAGATGTGCAAAGTGATGTGCCGGAGATAACGAGCATTTTAGCCTTTTTGATGTATTCCTCGTCAATGTCCTCAACGTCAAGCATAAGGTCTGCAACGCCGTCACGGTACATAAGTATGCTCGATTCTGTCGGACTCTTGATTTCAGTAAATGTAAGACCGAGGTTTTCACCGTTTTTGCATCTGACGATGTGTGAAACATCAATGCCGTCATTCTTGAAATAGTTTGTTACATAATCGCCGAATTTGTCATCGGAAACTCTGGCAAAGAAACCGCATTTTGCGCCGAGCCTTGCAAGGCCGACTGCGATATTGGCAGGCGAGCCGCCTACATATTTGTTGAAGTTGCTGCTCTCGGAAAGCGGCTTGTTCATATCTGTCGGGTTGAAGTCAATGGCAACTCTGCCAAGAGGAATAACATCAAAGGGTCTTGTACTGTCAAAGGTGAAATAGCTCATTATATTTGTCCTCCATTATTCTGAAAGATTTGCTTTGTTACTGCAATCAAAAATTCTTATATGCTTTAATGCGTTTTGGTATGCTCCTTCAATTTCAGCCTGATGCAGATCGTAATATCCGCCGATTTTTCCTGCGGAATATGCACCGCTTACAGAAGCTTCCACACTGTCAAAGGTTGCTGTGGCTATATTGATTTTCTTGATTCCGTTTTCACGGCACTTTATAAATTCTTCGGGCAAAATACCTGTTCCGCCGTGTAGAACAAGCGGGATTTTTACGGAATTTTTGATTTTTTCGAGAATATCAAACCGGAGATGAGGTGTTTGCTTATAGTTGCCGTGTGCGTTACCGATTGCTATTGCCAGTGCATCAACGCCTGTTTCCTTAGCGAACATTACCGCTTCATCAGGCGATGTGCAGTTAATTGCAATATTCTCGCTGCCGTCCTCACTTCCGCCGACACAGCCGATTTCAGCCTCAACTGATGCACCGTATTTTCGGGCGAGTATAACGGTTTCTTTCGTTTTTGCTATGTTTTCCTCAAGCGGCAGATGCGAGCCGTCAAACATAACGCTTGTAAAGCCGATTTCAAGAGCGAGCTCGATTTTGTCAAGTGTAAGTCCGTGGTCGAAATGTACCGCAACGGGAACCTTTGCATTCTTTGCGGCGGCAATCATCAGCGGACCGATAAGCTCAAGAGGGGAGTGATTGAGCCTTACCTGTGCTATCTGCAGTATTATGGGGCTGTTTGTTTCTTCGGCGGCTTTTATTATTCCGAGTACCATTTCCATATTGGCTACGCTGAAGCTGCCGACAGCCCATTTACCCTTCTGTGCTGCTTCAAGCAGCGTTTTCATATTAACAAGCATTTCAGTTCCTTAACATTCTTTCTGTGTGCTTGCAAAGCGGTCTGTAAACTGCAGGCACAACGATTATTGCGGCAATCAGCTCAATTGAGCCGTTGAGTGAAATTATGGTTGTGATAATGGTTTTGAACATTTCAAAAAATGTGTTGTAGCTGTCAAATCCCATTCCGAATATGTAAAGGCAGCTGAGAACGAGAACTGTGTTTGTCAGCGTGCCTACCGCACCTGCAATTCCTGCCGAAACAATGCTGTTTAGCTTTGTCTTTTTAAGTGCCGAAAAAACAAGACCTGCCAGCAGACCGACGATTATTCTTGGTACGAGCGAAACCATCGGGTTGAGGAAGGGCTTGAAAACTTCACTTCCGCCGCCGAGAACGAATGCCCTTATAATACAGGTTATTCCCCATACCGCACCGATTGCGGCACCGTATTTCGGGCCGAGGAAAAGCGCTCCTATAATTACGACTATGTGAATTGTTGTAATTTCAATCGGTCCTGTTGAAATATAACCGAGGTTCGGTACAACCGTAAAAACAATAACGATTGCTGCGAAAAGAGCCAACAGAATAAGTGATGTAAGATTTTTTCTGCTCTTCATTTGAGATACCTCTGACTGTTTTATTGATTTTTTTTGTAAATGCTCTTGAGTCCGTCAAGGAGCATATTATCATCGAAAAGAATTGTGCGCTTGCAATGTTTGACTATCGGTTTGGCATAGCCGCCTGTTGCTACGATTGTTTTGAACGGATAGCCGAGCTCGTTTTCAAAGCGCTCAATCATTCCGTCAATCATGCAGGCTGTGCCGTATACAGCGCCCGATTGCATACACATAATTGTTTCTGTGCCGATTGTCTTTTGTGGTGCTTTGATATTGATTGCGGGCAGCTGCGATGCACCGCTTGCAAGTGCATTGAGCGAAATTCCGATGCCGGCTGAAATTGTACAGCCGAGGAATGTGCCGCTTTCGTCAATTACGAACATTTTATTGGCTGTTCCCAGGTCAATTACAAGACATGGCAGGGGGTATTTGTCAATTGCGGCAACTGAACCGACTATCATATCTGCACCGAGCTGACCGGGAATATCTGTTGCTATTTTAAGACCGGTTTTAATATCTTGGTCAATATATTTCGGTACACAGCCTGTTGTGAGTTTGACGGCGCTGCCGATATCGCGTGTGATTTCAGGCACAACTGAGCTGATAATAGCATCGGTACATTCTTTGGGGTTGAGCGAATTGAGATTGAACATATTCAGCAGCTCAAAAGCGTATTCGTCACGTGTGCGTACACGCTGTGTAGCGAGCCTACTGACAAAGAAAAGCTCCTCACCCTTGAAAACGCCGAGTGTGATGTTTGTGTTACCTATATCGATAGTAAGAAGCATGGCATTTTCCTCCATTTTTATAGTATTATTTATAACATATTTTAATTTAATAGTCAATTGTTACTTGAAAAGCCACTTTCAATGTGGTATAATGTGCAAAATTTAATTTATAGGATGTGTTATTATGAGCAAAAAGTCAGGTTTCATTACAGAGTTCAAAACATTTATTATGCGCGGTAACGTTATCGACCTTGCTGTCGGTGTTATCATCGGTGCTGCTTTTCAGGCAATCATCAAGTCACTTGTTGATGATCTTGTAATGCCCGTTATCAGCCTCTTCACAAAGGGTGTTGATTTTGCAAACAAGTTTATCGTTCTCGGCGAGGGCGAATTCAATACTCTTGCAGAAGCACAGGAAGCAGGCGTTGCAGTTTTCGCATACGGTAACTTCATCAATGCTGTTATCAACTTCCTTATCATGTCTTTTGTTGTTTTCTGTCTTGTAAGGTCAATCAACAAGCTTCGCGAGAAGACAGAAAATAAGGTAGAGGAAGCACCTGCAGCACCCACAACAAAGAAGTGCCCCTACTGCAAGAGCGAAATCGACATCGAGGCTACAAAGTGCCCCAACTGTACATCTGACGTAGAATAATACGGAGCTGGTTTCAAAATGAATATCGGTTTTATCGGTGCCGGCAATCTTGCCACAGCGCTTGTTGCAGGCTCATCCCAAACTGAGTTTTTCGCACAGAACAGTTTTTTTGCATACGATGTTTTTCAGCCGAGCCTTGAAAATATCTGCAAATACGGTGTTAAGGCTGTTGACAGCGTCAGTGCTCTCATTTCTGTTTGTGATATTGTTATTCTCGCTGTCAAGCCTAAGGATTTTCCGGAGCTGCTGAGCAAAAATTCCGGATATTTCAAAGAGAGAGATCCTTTTATCGTTTCTGTTGCTGCAGGAACTGAGCTGAGCTATATCGGCTCTCTGCTCGGCTACAGTGCAAGGCTTGCCAGAATTATGCCCAACAGAAATGCAAGAGTCTGCGGCTCTGCAACAGCGGTTTGTGTAACCGATTCGGTTACCGATGCAGAAAAGGCTTGCCTGCTCGATTTCTGCCGCTCTTTCGGCGGTGCGTTCGAAATCGGAGAAGAAAGCTTTGCTGTTTTCGGTGTTATAGGCGGCTGTTCACCTGCGTTCAATTATATGTATATCGATCAGCTTGCACGTGCCGCAGTAAAGCTCGGCATGAACAAAGCTCTGGCTCTCGAGGTTGCCGCCCAGGCGGTAAAGGGCAGCGCTCAGATGATTCTCGACAGCGAGCTTCATCCTTATGAGCTTATCGATAAGGTCTGCTCTCCCGGCGGCACAACGATTGAGGGAATAACTGCCCTCCAGCGTTGCGGCTTTGAGGATGCGGTCAACAGCGCAGTTGAATCGGCATATAATAAAGATTGCAAAATGAGAGAAAAGAGCAAATAAATCAGAATGTTTCGGAGCAGAAGACATAAACAGTCCTCTGTTCCGAAATTTATTTTTATAATTTTTGCGAAAACACTTGATTTTTTTGTATTTTTAAGTTATTATATTTTGCGTTGACTTATGGAGAGTTGTCCGAGCTGGCCGAAGGAGCACGATTGGAAATCGTGTAACCGTCAAAAGCGGTTCGAGGGTTCGAATCCCTTGCTCTCCGCCAAAAAAATAACAGACACCCTTGTGGTGTCTGTTATTTTTTGTTTTTATGTAGCAAGGGATTCGAAAGGGCGTAAAGAAAACTCTCCTGTGGAGAGTTTTTAGCCGTCGCGCTGATGTTGATTAACTCATAAAGCGAGGTTACGGTTCGAGATGACAGTTTATCATAGATAAACTCCCTTGCTCTCCGCACAGTAAACTATATCTGAAACCCACCTTCGACGAACAAAAGACGACGGTAAACCGAGCACAAATATCTCCAAGGTCGGCAAGGAGTTGCGTCACCGTCTCCGGATGATGTTTTCATAGTGGATTTTTTGGTATGAGTATGGTATAATTCACCTTGATAAATAAGAATTTGCGCGAAAGGATAAAAATCATGTTTAGAAAAAGTATGACTTTTTTGCTGGCGTTAACTATGTTGGTCACTTTGTTTTCAGTTGTATCTGCCGAAGAAAGTGTTCCCGAAAAGGTAGGCTATGTTCTTGCTTTCAGTACCGAATTTAATGATGGCAATTTAAATGCAGAGTATTGGTTGCCGCAATATTTACCTCACTGCACTGCCAATACAGAAGGCTCCTCCGCAAGATATAAAATCGAGAACGGTTGTCTGAATCTGTATATCACAAAGGATTCGCCTGATTATTTTGGCGGTCAGCCCGGTTCAGCAGACCCCAACAACCTTTTATGGATAGCCAACGGTATCCAGACTTGGGAAAAGAATCACCTTCATCCGGGCGGTGCTCAGCAGACGGAAGTGGAGCCTTATGAAGGTTATGCCACACAGTACGGCTACTTTGAGATACGAATGAAAATGCCTGATACAGGTGGCGTCGGATACGCATCATGGTGGCTTATCGGTGCTCAGGATGATACCGACGGTATAGATTCTGTTCAGAACGGTGAAATAGATGTGCTGGAAACCTTTTTCAAATCACCCGGAGTATTTGAACCCAAAGTTCACGCTTGGAATGACCCCGATCTTAACGAATGGGCAAGCAAGGTTGAATTGGACGGAGAGCCGACAGATTATGTGAACGAATTCCACACCTACGCTATGGACTGGAGACCTGAAGGAATAACGTTTTATGTTGACGGAAAAGAAGTGGCACAAACAACAGAATCGCCACAATACAGAATGTGTATGATTCTTTCAATGTATATAAATTCTGATTTCAGCGGTTGGGATGAACCTGAAAATGAATATCCCATAGAATGGCTTATTGACTATGTTCGTGTCTATAAAGATAAAAGCGGCTATGACGAGAGCAACAGACTTACAAAATTCGAGCGCTTTGTAAAAGATATGTGCGACTCACTTGCCTCGTTTTGTCATCGTGTTTTATCTTTTTTTCAAGACCTCTGTCATCAATGTCATCAGTTCTTTGAGCGTTTATCAAGTAGAATCCCTGCTTTATACAGAACAGCAAATTCCAATTTGTCTAGTTGAATAATGGTTAGCTTTTACTGTTTTTATACCCAATACTTATCTAAATCCTCAATAGCTTTAATTCTCTGTGAATATATGTATTTTCGGTAACCCTTAACAAATTCCGATTTACATAGGAACCTAATATTTATACAATTCAAAATCATTAAAGATGGGGGAATGGATTATGAGTGGATTTGAAATGTTTTTAGTCCGTAAAATAACGGCAGTAATACTGTTTTTTATGGCTCTGATAAACAGTATTACGGGTGTAGGGACAATCACAGAAAAGCCTGCTGATATCAATGGCTCACTTGCTTGTACAGATGCACTGGGCAGAAGTGTTGTTTGTGCAGGTGAAAGCGAAAAGCTGGTTGGTGTTTTTTATTTTCTCTGGCAGGGTCAGCACGGCAGCACACGGATTATTGATAATTCAAAACTTGTTGCAGAGCATCCCGATGCAATCAATTCTGAAGAAGAATGGATTACAGCGGGCGGCGGAAATCAACAGGAATTCCATTTTTGGGGCGAACCCATTCTCGGATATTATTCTTCAAGCGACGAATGGGTTTTCAGAAAGCATGTTCAGATGCTGACAGATGCTGCGGTTGATTTCATAGTTATTGACGCAACAAACGCATTTACATATTCGGAGTCAGCGAAAAAGCTTATCAGCGTATGGTACGAATATCTTCTTCAGGGCTTTGACGTTCCGCAAATCGCATATTACACTAATTCCTATTCCGCAGATACTGTCAACAGAATTTACGATGAAATATATAACAGTACTGAACTCAAAGCAAAATACCCCCGACTTGACGAGCTCTGGTTCCGTCTTGACGGTAAGCCACTGATTATAGGCAACGAAAAAGACGGTGAGATAAAACCCGAGGCTAAAGAGTATTTCAGAATAAAGCAATCTCAATGGCCATACGAAAGCAAAGTTGATGACGGTTTCCCCTGGATGGAATTTGACCGTTCACTCACTTATCAGTCTGTTTTCAAAAAAGACGGTATTAAGATAATGAATGTTTCCGTTGCTCAGCATTCGGACACCTTTACATTCAGCAAAACTGCATGGTACGGTGCAAATGATCGTACACGTTCATGGCATAACGGTGAAAATGATTCATCCGAAAATGCAATGCTTTACGGTTATAATTTTGCGGAGCAATGGGAGTTTGCAATTAAAATGAATCCCGATATTATTTTTGTAACAGGATTCAATGAGTGGGTTGCACAAAGGCAATCTCCTCAAGAAAATTATCCTATAGTTTTTGTTGACTGCGCCGACGAAAATGCATCCCGTGACGTGGAACCCTCTGCAGGTGTTCTTGGCGATAACTATTATCTGCAGATGGTGAACTATATCGCAAAGTTCAAGGGTACAACATGTAAGGTCGCAAAAAGCCCGAACGTGACTATAGATATTAACGGCAGCTTTTCGCAATGGGATTCAGAACAAATCAAGTCAGTATACAGAGATTACAGAAACGATACAGCCCACAGAAATTCGGTTGATTTTGCGCAGAATCCGATAACCGATTCATCGGGAAGAAACGATATTGTCAATATGAAGGTCGCCGAAGATACGGAAAACTATTATTTTTATGTTGACACAGCCAAAGCACTTTCTTCTTCCGACGGCGGCAGCTGGATGACGCTGTTCATTAACGAAAATATTGTTGCCAACCGCACCGCACCGGTTAACGGTAAAACCGACATCGAGAGAAACACCGACGGAGTTTTTACCAAAACGGGCGAAGCTGAAATACGATATGAGGGCAACAAGCTGATGCTCAGAGTTTCAAAAGCTCTTGTTGATTCAGCCGACGGATTCAGCTTCAAATGGGCAGATAATTATATCGAAAACGATGTAAACTCATTCTATACAAAAGGCGATGCTGCCCCTTACGGCAGGCTTTGCTACTGTTATTAAATACAGCAAACAAACCGTAAAATTCCGATCTGCATAGGTGCATTATGCTTTTCAATTTTTAACAATGAAAAAAAATACCGTGATATCGCAGATAGAGATTCGGTACTGCTAACAATTGTTGTTGAGAGATAAACAAATAAGATTTTGACGAGGTATGTATGGCAAGCAGCAAAGAATATGTCCAATATAATTGTAACAAGGTTGTATATGATAACCGCAAATACTTACTGGGCATTGACGGTGGCGGAACGAAAACTGAGTTTTTGCTTACGGATTCAAGCGGAAAAGAAATCAGAAGACTGATTCTGGGAGCTTCGAATCCCGTCAGTACGGGCATTGAGAGCACATATAACATACTCAATAACGGTATCAAAGAAATATGCGAAGGATTCGATCTTTCGGAAATATCCGTTTTTGCAGGCATTGCAGGTGCAAAAAGTGGCGATAATCAGAACCTTATCAATACATTTTTATCGAAGTTTGGCTTCGCCTGTTACAACTGTGAAAGTGATGTTGACCTTGCACTTGAGGTGGCATTGAGGGGTGAAAACGGAGTTGCTGTTATTATGGGAACGGGAATTGTCGCTTTTGCCCGTTTGGGTGAAAAACTTCACCGTTCAGGCGGACGCGGCTATATGATTGACAAGGGCGGCAGCGGATTTCATTTCGGATCTGATGCGCTTAATTCAGCGTTTGAGTTTATTGACGGCAGAGGCGGAAGTGAGACTATTCTGAAGCTCGTTGAGAAAAGAATAGGCAAAAGCCTTGAATCTTCCGTTGCCGAAATATATGGCGGCGGTGCAGCTTTTGTTGCATCCTTTGCACCTGTTGTTTTTGAAGCATTTGGTCTTGGTGATTCGGCCGCTTCTGAAATTATCGACCGCAATGCTTATGAAGCGGCAAAAATCATCAACGGTGCACGCAGATTCTTGAAAAATAACGAAAACAAAATTGTTATTTGCGGAGGACTTTGCAAGCAAAAGGAAATACTGTATCCGTTCCTCGAGAAAAATATTGAGGGCGATTTTTTGCTGGAATTTATTGATGAACCTATGGTTAACGGCGCGATTTCACTTGCAGGGAGAATGAGCATATGTTAAAAACCGAAATGAGAAACCATAATACATATAGCATTGACAAAATGACAACGTATGAAATGCTGAAAATAATTAACGAAGAAAATGCAAAGGTAACTGCTGCAATTGAAGCGGTTTTGCCGCAGATAGCAACTGTTTGCGATGCGGTTGCCGATGCCGTAAAAGCTGGCGGCAGGGTGTTTTATATTGGCAGCGGAACATCGGGCAGGCTTGCTGTTTGTGACGCCGCTGAATGTCCGCCCACATTCGGTGTGCCTTACGACCTTTTCAACGGAATTATTGCCGGCGGCGAAAAATGTATGTTCAAGGCTGCGGAAAACGCTGAGGATAATCCCGATGCAGGTATTGAAGATCTGAAAAACCGAAACTTCTCCGACAAAGATGTATTAATAGGAATTTCCGCTTCAGGCTCGGCTGCTTATGTTATTTCTGCTGTAAGATTTGCCAAAAGCATTGGTGCAAAGGCTTTTTCAATCACCAATAATCCCGATACCGAACTTGGCAAAGCGGCAGATGTTGATATCTGTGCCGATACGGGCCCCGAGGTGATAACAGGCTCAACCCGAATGAAGGCGGGAACGGCACAAAAAATTATTCTTAATATGATTTCAACCGCATCAATGGTCAAATGTGGCTGTGTCTATGAAAATATGATGATAAACCTAAAACCGACAAATAAAAAGCTCCGCAGAAGAATGATCGGGATTGTTACCGAAATTCTCGGCTGCACAGACAAAAAAGCTGAAGAGCTTCTTGAAAAAAATGGCTGGAATATACGCGCTGCCGTGGAATAAAACGAGAAAACCGACAAACCTCTTTTGAGATTTGTCGGTAATTTTTATATGAGCTTTAAGCCGTAAACAAGAGTTGTTTCCTTCGTTTCAATAAGCTTGAAGCCGTATTTTTCATAGAATTTTATTGCATTATAATTCTTGTGCCAGACTGTAAACATAACGCCTTTGACGTTTTTTCGGCGAAGATTATCGCACAGCGCATCCATCAGCTTTCTGCCAAGACCCATATGCTGATATTCGGGAAGAATATCTATATGAAGATGTGCAGGATAATCCTTTTTATGTTTTTCATGGGATTCGATCGCTCTGAGTGCGGATTTTCTGCGGCGGTATTCCCATTTTTTGATTCTGGTATAGTAGCTGTTTATGTATATTTCTTTGAACTTATCAAAATTTTCTGCGGATATAACATAGCCAATTGCCTTGTCGTTTTCGTCTGTGGAAACAAAGCAGTTTTCAGGCTCATTTTCAATATAATAATCACAGTAAACGGCGAGTGTAAAATTAATTCCTCTTTTTGAACTTTTGCAGGGTCCATCGCTGTTCAAGCATACAAATCGCACTTTTTCTTTGTCTTTTTCCTTATATGGTCTGACAGTCATTTCATCACTTCCGAGATGAGTTTATCATTAAAAAGCACAAAAATCAAGGCAAAATATCTGCCGTTTTAATAATTGTAAAAGGTGAAAATTTATTGTATTATTAATTTGGCAGAATCAATAATTGTCCGTGCAGAGCTTAAAAGCCTGCTAAAAACAACTTTTAAGGAGATGTAAAAATGGCAGTAGTTATTAGATGGGTTTCAGCAATTTTGGCGGTGCTTCTCGGTCTTCCGACTCTTTTGGGCGCGGTTTTTCAGAGCCTTACAAAAATAGGCTATTCTGACAGACCCGTTACAGCAATTGCGGAAAACTTCCTTGACGGAAACAAAGAGTTTATTGATGAAGCCAAATCAGAATACTGGTCGGCAGGCTTCGCACGCAGAGTTCTTACACCTGATGACGTTGATAAAACACGTTATTTCCTCGGTGGATTTCTCAAATTTCCCGCACAGGAAGCAACGGGTGTTGTTGACGATTTGTGCGTAAGAGCAGTTGTACTTGACGATAATTCGGGCAGAGGCGCTGCGGCTTTTGCGTGGATTGACGGCATCGGCTTTATGAACGCAGATATTAAGGATGTCCGTGAAAAGCTCGCTGATATCACAGGTGACGGCAAGCTTATCAGCATTGACGTGGGCTCAACTCACGATCACAGTGCAATAGACACTCAGGGCTTGTGGGGCAATATTCCCAATAGCGGCAGAAATGAAGAATATATAGAAGCTGTGGTTCAGAAAACTGCCGACGCAATCAGAGAGGCATACAATAACCGCACAGAGGGTACTCTTTATTATGCCGCCGACGCTTATCCCGATATGTTCTGGGACGGCAGAGCTCCACGTGTGATCGACGAAAAGATTCACCTTTTCCGTTTCGTTCCGAATGCAGAGGGTAAAAAGGAAATTTACATAGCAAATTTCGGTGCACATCCCATAAATCTTGGCTGGAGCAACACAGAGATTTCGGGCGATTTCCCGTATTACATTGAAAAAGAAGTTACCACTGAAAAAAATGCAGATTTCATATTTATTCAGGGTGCAATAGGTGGTGCTATCCACACTGATATGGGTCCACAGAACGGTATTCCCGAAGAACTTACATCCTTTGAAAAGATGAAAGAATACAGCAATATTGTTGCAGATATTCTCTACGGCCTTGCCGAAAAAGCCGAAGTTGTTGAGCCTATCCTCAATGTTAAACACACTCAGGTTGATTTCGAGGTAAATAACTTTATTTTCCTTCTTGTGGCAAGCAGTGATATGTGCAACGTTGATCCTTTCAAGGAAAACGGCAAGGTTTATATGTCAAGCGAAATAGGCTATGTTGAAATAGGTAAGAATATAAAGATTGTTGAAGCACCGGGAGAGGTCATTCCCGAAATTGTTTACGGCGGATTTTTGTCTGCTGAGGATTCCTTCACAGGCACCGAATATCCCTATGAGGGTATTGCAACTCATTTTGGCAAAGATGACGAAGTTCTTGTTTTCGGTCTTTGCAACGATGCAGTAGGTTATATCGTTCCCGATAACGATTACAGCTCATCGGGCAGCGAAGGACACTATGAAGAAACTGTTTCAACAGGTTCCAAAAGTGCCTCTGCATTCTCAAAGGCATTCTTTGAGCTTCTTAAGGTCTGGGGGTAATTCATAATGGAATTTCTGCGTTTTCTGAAGCTTCCTGATTTAGTCAGAGGAATAATATCAGGCTTGCTTTCTCTGATAATTCTTTTTGTTCCCAATTCAACATACACAACCGTTGAAGAAACCTCAAAATATATGTTGACGGGCGACAAAACGTTTTCATATAACGGCGAAAAATGGACCGTAGGCTTTGCAAAAGAAGTTCTCACGCCTGATGATATTACCGAAGAATCTTATTATATTGCAGGCTACAACACAAATAATCCCGCAAAATCGGTGCTTGACGATATGCACGCCAAAGCAGTTTATCTTGATGACAACAGCGGCAGAGGCGGAGTTGTCATTTGCGCTATTGACTGTGTCGGTATCAGCCGCAAGGATATCAACGATATCAGAAAAATCGTTATCGAAAGCGGCAAGATCCCCAATCTCAAATCTATCAATATTTGTGCAACTCACACCCATTCCGCTATTGATACGCAAGGACTCTGGGGCAAGAATTTCTTCTCAGACGGCAAAAATGAGAAGTTTATGAACCGCCTCAAAGAACTTACCGCAAAAGCAATTATTGACGCATACAATGCAAGAAAAGACGGCATCCTGTATTTCGGTACGGCGGAAACTGAAGGACTTCTGACGGATACAAGAACACCAATTGACTACGATGCAACAATCACAAGAATCCGTTTTGCTCCTGCAGACGGCAGCGATGATACTTATATAGTGAATATGGCTTGTCACGCCGAATGCCTGGGCGCAAGGACAACCGTTGTTAGCGCTGATTTCCCTGCTTATATGGAAAAGGAAATGGTTGAACAGACCGGCGGCGCAAATGTTGTTTTCATAAACGGAGCTATCGGAGGACTTATCACCTGCGAAAAGCTTGATGACGTTCTGCGCAACTTTGAACTCGGTCTTGTATATGTCAAGGAATTCGGAAAAGATGTAGGCGAAGCTGTTATGAGCATAAACAATGAAATTGCTCTTGAGCCTGCAATCAATGTAAAAACCGAAGCGATGGAAATAAAATGCAATAACACCGCACTTCTGCTCGTGCGTTTCCTCGGTGTTCTTAACAACGATGTTGCCAAAGATAATGACAATAATATCTCTATCATTACGGAAGTTTCATATATGGAGCTCGGCAACAGGCAGATAGGTGTTTATATGATTCCGGGTGAGCTCTCTCCCGAACTTGAAAGCGGCAACTTCCTTTCTGCTGAAGAAGCTGCAAACGGTACAAAAGCCGATTATAAATCTCTTTCAGAAATGTCACGATGCGAGCATAATTATGTTATAGGTCTTTGCAACGATGAAATCGGTTATATCATTCCCGAAAATGATTTTCTTCTTCACGAATGGTTACCTTATTTTAACAACACCGATGACGAAAACGGCAGAAGGCACTATGAAGAAACAAATTCGCTCGGTCCGAATGCGGCAGGAGCAATTCTTGACGCTATGGAAGAGCTGATAAAATCGGTTGAATAATAAACGAATCCCTTATGAATCTCATAAAAGGTTCATAAGGGATTCGTTGTTTGCTGTTTTATCTTACTTATATAATTTCTTGTATTTCGTAATTGCCTATGTTATAACAAGTTTAACAAAGATGAATTATCAAAAAAAGTTTCATCCGTAATACTTAAAACAGATTCTTCAAACATATTGTTATTGATTTTTCATATACAAATTTCCGAAGAATGCTATTATTCTGTAAAAGGGCTGCAGAATACTGTAAATCCATTCGCTTTTATCAAGCTCATTGAGTTTGATGTTTTCAATTACAGGATGTTCGCAATAAGCCATATCGACAGACTGACTGTTGTATGATTTGAACTTTGTGCCGTTTTCGATTGAATAGAAATAATAGCCCTGCTGTCCGTCAGAGGTTGAACGCATTGAATTGAGAAAGTGGATTTCACCGCCCGACATAATGAGAGCATGCTCTGTTTTTGATGAACCGTCGTGGCCTGTATTAACAAATACGGCATTGCTGTCAACCGAATTCAAAAAGGATTTTCCGCCGTAAATAAACGTGTTGAACACGGTGACATTATCGCAGGAATCAAGCCGGATATAATCGGTGTGAATTCTTGTTATGGGGATGAAAACATAATCAAACAGTTTATCCTCTGTCAAACGGGGGATTCCGAACTTTGCATAGCCGTTTCTCGGTAGCGTGTTTGCATTTTGCAGGCAGCCCTCAATAAAGATGTTGCTGCAATCGGTTAAATCAAACATTGATTCAAAGCAGCAGCCAATTACTTTTTTCATAAAAGCACCATCGGAGTTTTTGAGCTTTATTCCGCAGCTTGCAAGGGTTAATGCACAGTTGATTATATAAACATCATCATATTCGCTGTAGATAACAGGCGTGGTTTTCATATATTTTCCGCTTTCATCAACGGGATTGTTGAGAGGATAATCAACTCTGATTCCGCTGATGCCCGAAGCATTTCCGCCTAATGTTATAAGAGGTTTATCCGATGTACCGAAACCGTAATATGAAAGAATGAGAGTTCCGCTGCTGTTATCTCTCTGGCAACGGGTTGCAACAGAGGATGAACCTCTGAACTCAACACCCGCAGGTACGGTTACGGGATTTTCAAAGCGGTAAAGACCTGCCGGCAGATAAACTATTCCGCCCATTTCTGCCGCTTCATTCAGCTTATTCTGAACTGCAACAGATGCATCGGTTTTGCCGGTTTTATCCGCTGATACAACATACAAAATCTCTGCAGGCTTTTTGTGCTTGTGATCATAATCGGGTGTAAACCCGCTTGTATCTGCATTGTAGATACGGATATTTTTTCCCTTAATTCTGCCTTCGGTTTTTACATTAGTCAGAATCATTGCATTTTCACCGGGATCGTATATTGCACATTCGCTGCCTTCAATGATACCGTTGCTTATACCAGTGCCCCATGAATACTTTCTTGAAATTATGTTGCCCTGGGGAATGTAAATGCCGTAATCACAATCGGTTATGTAAAAATCGATAAATTCTCCGCTGAAGGTGTAGCGTATGCCTTCTTTGACAAACATTCCGTAAAGCATATCAGAAATTCTTACATCGGCAAATTCGGGCCATTCAAGGTCGCCTATTACAAGACCGTAGCCGTTTTTGCGTGTGTATTCATCGAGCTTCTGCCTTTCGGGTGCATTGAACTCAGCACCGGCCTTGCACCAATATTCGTTTGAGATATAAAGAGTTTTAACAGTATCAACGTCGGCTGAATTATGCGCATTCAATCCCTGATAGAGACAAGTTCCTCTGACGTTTTCTACCGTCAGCATTTCGTGGCACTCGTAAATACCGTTTTCGCATTCTGCACTCGCACCTATTCCTCTGTAGGCATTGATGAGGGTGCAGTTTTTTATTGTCTGGAGCATATAGTCGCCATTACCAACCACATAAAAGGTGAACGGATACGGCTTTACGTTGTCAAGGCTCTGTTCGGGATACCAGACGGTGAGTCCGACTGCACCTGCACTTGCGCCAACCGTAAACAAAGCAGGATTCATCTTGTCGCTGCTTTCAACATCGGCAATTATTATTGTTCCGTAGTCTGTGCCGATATCGGGGTTTTGATAATCGCCCATCAGCGTTACAAACTGACGGATATAAATATTGCCCGTTACTCTGTATCTGCCTGCAGGCAGCCAGACCGTGCCGCCGCCGTTTGCCGCACAGTTATCAATAGCCTGCTGGATAACAGCGGTAACATCGCTTTCACCGCTTGAATCGGCATCAATAACAATGTCGGCTATTACGACCTCATCTGTCGGATAAACGGTTTCAATAATTTGTGGTGTGTTTGATTCACCAACCGCAAAACACGGAACAACCGTATTAATTGCAATTAAGAGGCCCAAAAACAAAGTAATAAGCTTTTTCATCTTAATCAGCTCCAATTTATAATAAAGAATTAGGATGTAATAATTATAATTCTCTTTCAAGATTATGTCAAACATACTGTGGAAATTTGCGATAATGTATGATATAATTTGATTGCTGAATAAATAAACGAATAAAAATTCAGCTTATCAAAAAATGTTACGTAATAACTGCTGATTAGTATTCCAAAATATTTGTTTAATTTATGGAGGTATTGTTATGAAAAAGCTTTTATCGGTAATTCTTGCTGTTGTAATCACCCTGAGCATAACACCGCTTGTGTTTGCCGCAGGAACAACTTACTATATTGACAGCATATCGGGCAATGACGAAAACTCGGGCTTATCCGAATCATCTGCGTGGAAAACAGTTGATAAAATTGCTTCTCTAATGCTTGAAGCAGGTGATAAAGTTCTGTTCAGAGCGGGCGGTGACTACAACTGCGCAATTACGCTTACCTGCTCGGGAACTCAGGATAATCCTATTGTTATTTCATCCTACGGTGAAGGCGAAAAACCGCACCTTAACACCGATGAAAGAAATGCGGTTATGAAGCTTTTTGACTGTTCCTATGTAACCGTTTCGGGCTTTGAAATCACAGCGCACAACGGCGGCGGTATCTGGGTTGACGCAGTTACAAAAGAATCAAAGGGTGTCAGAATAGAAAACTGTGAATTTCACGATATGCAAAATTACACCGTAACCACTCGTGACAATTATACCGAAGGTCCGATTTCGGGCAGAGCAGCAATAGTTATCAAGCGTTACGGCGGCTCACCTTATCCCGTCAACGATTTCCAGGCAGTGAACTGCAAAATATACGATGTAGGTAACGGAATATTTTTCACAGGAAGTCAGGATTTGAACAAAAATGCACTTGTAAAGAATTGCGAATTTTATAATATGGACGGTGAAGCGGTTGTTCTTGAAGGCTGCGACGGTGCTTTGGTAACGTATTGCCGTGCCATAAACTGCTGTCAGGGTGTCGGTCTTGATGAAAACGGAAAAATTCTGTATTTTACCGCCGCAATGTGGACCCATTATTCCTCAAACTGTACTTTCAGCTACTGTGAAATAGCGGGTCAGAAAAACTACGGTGACGGAATGACCGTTGATTTTGACCACGGCTCCTATAACTGCACATACGAATACATTTATTCACACGATAATATGCGCTTTATGTGCAACAACCCTGCCAGCGGCGGTAACAGAGGCAATACGGTGAGATACTGTCTGTCCGTCAATGACAATCAGGGCAGAAACAAAATCGGTGTATCCGACGGTGAATGGAATTTCAGCTTTTATAACAATACCATAATAAATTCATCGGAATTTCAGATGACTCAGATTTATGATTCACTGTTTGCAAACAACATTATTGTTTTCAAGGACGGCCATAAGTTTTATCATATAAACGAAGAAGCAAAAACCTGGAACAATGTGTTTGCAAATAACTGCTACTACAATACTTTTAATCCGTCATTTGATAAAGATGCCTTAAATACTCTTCCCGGTTTTGTTGGCGGTGACGACCCGATAAAAGCATATCAGCTTGCGGAAGGCTCGCCGTTAATCGGCGCAGGCTTTGAGATTAAGGACGGCTGTATGACGGATTTCTACGGCAATGAAATAACAAGCACCAACATCGGCTGTTATTGCGCTGACGGAGAGAAAGCTGAGCTGAAAACAGAAAGCTTCTTTGAAAAGGTCATAAGATTTATCCGTCAGATATTTGAAATCGCAATTGAAGAAATACGCAAATTAATTATTGATATTTTTGAGTGATATTAAGCGAAGTTTTTGCGCGTACAGATCCATCCAAAACAGCAATAAACAAATACCATCGGAAATTGCCAATGCTCTGATCAAAAATGAAATTAAAATGATATGCACCCCGAAAGTGTTTGACTTGGGAGTGCATATCATTTTACATTTCAACTTAATTATTAATTAATAATCTTTAAGTCCGTCTGATTCGCGGATGATTCTGTTAATAAGATCCTTGAAGAACCTTATAATTTTTTCAATAAGATTTTCGCCCTCATATTCAGAGTCCTCACCGTCTGCACCATAGCAGCCAATGTTGTTGCTCGTTATTTTGTTGCCGAAAATATCTGTTGTCAGGTCGTTGCCCTCAACATCAATTCCTGCACCGATAAGCGGTGAATCTGCCGAGAGCATAAAGCTTTCAAGCGATGTAAAATCATTACTCACAAATCCCGGGACAGTGTTTTTTGAAAACAGGTCGCAAAACGGATTTACTGTGTTATAGTAGCAGTTGTTTGCAAAAACATTGCCGTCGCGGAAATAATCTGCTGTATCGCAAACTACAACATAGCCGTCGGCAGGCGCAATAATATTATTAGCAATAACCGAATCATACATATCTATCATATAAAAATCGGCACAGTTGACTATTGTATTGTTGTAAAATTTAAGTCCGTGTTCACCCGGATTTGCCGAAAGTCTGCTTCTTCCGCCGTTGTCGTTGACTGACAGGCAGTAACGCACGGTATTGTTTTTATGTCCGCTGTGGAAGGGACAGTTGCAGATAAAGCGCATATTGTCGTGGGAATAGATATACTGATATGTGCAGTTGTGCGAATAGGAGTCGAAATCAATCGACATACCGTCGCCGACATTTTTCTGTCCTGCAATTTCGCAGTATTGAATTGTGCTGTTTACGCTTCCCCAGAACCACATTGCGGCGGTGTAATAAAGAATCTCACCGTTTTCATCAGTTCCGGGGCCCTGGCAGCAGTTGATGGCACGGCAGTTTGTAACCAGTGCACCGTCACACATACCGACAAGTACTGCTTCGGCATCCATTTCATGCAAATAACAGCCCTCTATGAGCAGCCCTTTGTTGAATACGGGGTCAATATCCTCTTCGTTTTTGCACCACCACTCCTGCTTGTCGTTCCATGAGCCCCATATTATGAAGCCGTTGCCGCAGTTATAAACCTCACAATTATTAATCGTCAGGTTATTTACGGCATATCTCGACCTTGCAGGCAAGCCCTTAACCATAACCGCCGCTCTCGCACCTGCGGCACCGTTTGAAAAATCGTCACGGCTGTTTACTCTGTAATTTTGCATATCGGTGAAATAAACATTGTCAATAACAATGCCTTCGCTCGTTTGATTAAGGGTATCAATCCATATTCCGCCACCGTTAGGCGCTTTGATGTGCAGGTTTGATACTGTTATGTAAGAGCAGTCAAAAAAGCGGAAAACCTCTGTTTTTTCGTCCGTTTTCAGTATTGCTCTTTCTCCTTCGCCGTAGGAGGAAATAACAATCGGGTTTTCCTTTGTGCCGCTGCAGGTAAGCGTTACGGCGCATTCGTATTCGCCCCCGTTTTTGAAAAGAAAATGAGTACCTGCCTTAATAATAGGATTTTTAAGTCCCAATAAGGTTTTTATGGGGCTGTCTATATTCGTGCCGCTGTTTGAATCGTCACCGTTAACAGAATCGATATAGTAATAATTCTTTTCGCCTTCTGCCGCAAAAGTAAAAAATACCATAGATGAGAAAACAACCGAAAAAGTGAGCAAAAAGCATAAAATCCTGTTTGTTTTTTTCATACATATCTCTCCTTGTGGATTGAATTGAAAAATATATTATTAAATTTATTATAACATATAATAATATCTTTCTCAACACTTTATATTCATTGTTTGTCAGTTATCCTTTTATGAAATTAGCCTTCGATGAGTGAAATATTTTGCTGCGATTTTATCAACATTCGCACGTGGTTGTAAATTTAGATAATAAACAAATTCGTTAAAGACTATCCTAACGAGGAGTATTAATTGTTTGCTTGTGTAGGTGAGTG